>CAWAUU010000039.1:0-35717 GCA_963785215.1 Candidatus Bathyarchaeota archaeon | reverse complement strand
TGCAGGCTTTGTAGTTTAGCCATAATGCAAGTACCCCATGGTCTTATAACTAAACTGTTAATATTACAATACATGCCTAGAGACCCTTGGTTTTGACTATTAATCAAAACTTTCTGGACTTTTAGGATGGTCAAAAGGTTGTGTTATTAAATGGAAACTCGTATCAAAAGATATTTTCCTCAATGCTATCGCTTGTCCGACTTTGGGATGGTTGAAAAGGTCAGGTGACATTAATGAAATGCTGACTAGGTAAGCCTGCAGAAAAGTTTCCAATGGAGCAAGGGCTCTGAAATAGGAAAAAGAGCAAGAACATCTGAATATCTTGGTAATGACAATAGTCTTGCTTCATCAGTTGAGATGACAGCCGCTCTTTTAAACAACCCAAAAAGTTCAGTTATTTTTGAAGGCGCATTTATTGTCGATAATTTCGTTGCTAAGGCTAACATATTAAAAAGAAGCGGTAAAAGTTGGGAACTAATCAAAGTTAAATCAAGCGTTAATGATAAAGAGGAGTTTACGGATGATATGGCTTACACATTTATGGTTGCTTCTCGCTGTAACATTCCTATCTCTAAAGTAACCTGAAACGCCAGTATCAAAGGACTTTAAATTAGGTATGAACAATGACAAACTTTTCACTGAAATCCCAGTTCAAGCACGCGCCGCTCAATTTGAGGCTCGAAGAGAACCCGGTCTCGAAGAAAGTCACCCGTAGCCAAAACAAACCTGTGCCCACGTCTAGTATTTGAATGTCGTAGTTGCTCAATTTTTGAACAATGTACTGGCAAGGATGTTGATAATCACACCTTTTGATATCCCTAGACTAAGTCAGCGCAAGTTTAATGAATTAAATGAGCTGGGCGTAGATTGTATAGAGGAAATCCCGGAGGATTTTGAATTAACTGAAAACCAATCTCACGTAAGGCGGTGTGTACAAACGGGAAACTCATGTTGCGGATGACCTTAAAAGCATGTTAGCGACGGCTAAGTTCCCAATTTATTATCTCGACTTCGAAACTTTAATGACGGCGCTTCCATTGTATCCAGATGTTGCACCATACACCCAACTACCAACACAATACTCGATTCACAAGTGCTCAGTTCCTGGAAAAATCTGAAAAAAATTACGAATTTTTATTCGGATCCGTCCCATGACTCCAGAAAAGCGTCGTGACAAATTTAATTGAAGCTCTTGGGAAAGAGGAAGCATAATTGTTTACTTTAGTTTTGAGAAAACAATCCTTAATAATCTTGCAATACAATACCCAGAATTAGCCAAGGACCTTAGCGCTATAGCTACTAGGTCAATTGATCTGAATGCAATTATATATTGAAGAGCTTTTATCATCCTGACTTTCACGGTAGCACCTCAATCAAAGTAACTCTTCCCGTACTTGTCCTGAATTATCCTATGATGACCTTGAAATTAAAGATGGAGGTACAGCGGTTGTAACCTTCGCTTAGGTAAAACTCGGTAGGTTCAATGCGAAAGATGCAGAGTCAGAAAGAAAAATCTGTTAAGGTATTGTGAATGAGATACTTTGGCGATGGTTGAATTACATAATCAACTCATGGGATTTACTTAACTCAGGCGCTTGTAGTTAACCCGAAACCATACTAACCAAATCTTAAAGCGCTAAAGCCTGGGCGCGTCTTTTTCTTTGTTTCCCTTTTAGTTAACAGTTTAAACCTAAAAGCACGCCAAAATGAAGAAATCAAAGAGGCTTAGCTTTATTTGAATGTGGAAACATGACGCACCGTCCCTGAAGAAGGCGTTGGGCATGCCTACGGGGAACCGCTAGGTGATGCCCATGTCATGTCGTCGCGGCTGTTTTGTGGGGGCTGAATTGTAGGTGTCCGTTTTTGGCGTAGGTGTATTGTTGCTCATTTAGTTGTTGTTGTAGTGAGTGGTGCAGCGTGTGGGAAGGCGGTGGTCACAAGGCAATTTTTAAGCCTGGTAGCGAACGCGGTTGAACAACGCGGAAATAACCAAGCGGAAGAAGAAAAACGGTTTTTTTAGGCTTCTTCTTCTTTTGAAAGAAAAACCACAGCCGCTGCCCATACCAGCAGTAAACCAAACCCAAAGCCTCACCCTGCAAAAGTATCCAAACCCCCAACTAAAAAAGCAACCCAAAACACAAAAAGCCAAGCCTGAAAGCGCAACTTTCGCCAAACCAAAAGTCGCGACTTAAAAATATCTGGTAACGGAAATCAAAAACCTCTAAAATCCTCAAATCGATCAGGCACTAAAAAGCCTCCAAAAACGAAAACTTACCCACAAATGAAACCGCGATTTCCACACAATCGTCATTTTCATGGGTAAACTGCTTTAGGGCTAATGCGTGTTTTCTCACTGTTTCTGTGCCATACGTTTTATAGTGGGAGTGAAGAAATTTGTTAGTTAATTGGAGGGGGAAAGACACGAGCGCAAAATGGCGAGAAAAGGCACAAAAAACTGTAAAAACTGCTAAATTTTAACAACCAGCCAACAAAAAGCAAAAAACAACGGCTAATTCAACCTGAGCATGCTTACCGTATAAAATCAATATCTGTTCCCTCAAGCTTTCGGCCATCTAAAAGCTTTGTCGAACGCAATATCCAAGAGCCAAAACCGTTAATCGATATATTCCAAGAAAATAATTATATAACGATTGTAGCGGAAATCGCAGGTTTCAATAAAGAAACCCTCAAAATTCACGTAAAGAATCAAAAAATTATCCTCTCGGCGAAATCGAAAGATCGCAGATACTATAAAAGTTTAAATCTTCCGAAGGTAGTGATTCCAGACATCATGTACACCATTCTTGAATTTGGTGTACATGATGTCTGGAATCACTACCTTCGGAAGATTTAAACTTTTATAGTATCTGCGATCTTTCGATTTCGCCGAGAGGATAATTTTTTGATTCTTTACGTGAATTTTGAGGGTTTCTTTATTGAAACCTGCGATTTCCGCTACAATCGTTATATAATTATTTTCTTGGAATATATCGATTAACGGTTTTGGCTCTTGGATATTGCGTTCGACAAAGCTTTTAGATGGCCGAAAGCTTGAGGGAACAGATATTGATTTTATACGGTAAGCATGCTCAGGTTGAATTAGCCGTTGTTTTTTGCTTTTTGCTGGCTCGGTTGTTAAAATTTAGCCATTTACGGTTTTTTGTGCTTCTTCGCCATTTTGCGCTCGTGTCTTTCCCCCTCCAATTAACTAACGAATTTCTTCACTCCCACTATAAAACGTATCGCACAGAAACAGTGAGAAAACACGCATTAGCCCTAAAGCAGTTTACCCATGAAAATGACGATTGTGTGGAAATCGCGGTTTCATTTGTGGGTAAGTTTTCGTTTTTGGAGGCTTCTGTGATCGATTTGAGGATTTTAGAGGTTTTTGATTTCCGTTACCAGATATTTTTAAGTCGCGACTTTTGGTTTGGCGAAAGTTGCGCTTTCAGGCTTGGCTTTTTGTGTTTTGGGTTGCTTTTTTGGTTGGGGTTTGGATCTTTTGCGGGTTGAGGCTTTGGGTTTGGTTTACTGCTGGTATGGGCAGCGGCTGTGGTTTTTCTTCAAAAGAAGAAGAAGCCTAAAAAAACCGTTTTTCTTCTTCCGCTTGGTTATTTCCGCGTTGTTCAACCGCGTTCGCTACCCAGCTTAAAAATTGCCCTAGAACAAACCGCCTTCCCACACGCTACCACCGCTCGCTACAACAACAACTAAATGAGCAACAATACACCTACGCCAAAAACGGACACCTACAATTCAGCCCCCACAAAACAGCCACGACGACATGACATGGGCACTAGCCCTGGCAGTTGCCCGTAGCATGCAAGCGCCTTCTTCAGGGACGGTGCCGTCATGTTTCCACATTCAAATAAAGCTAAGCCTATTTCATTTACTTCATTTTAGCATGCTTTAGGTTTAAACTGTTAACTAAAAGGGAAACAAAGAGAAAAAGACACACCCCAAGGCCTTAGCGCTTTAAGAGATTTGGTTAGTATGGTTTCGGGTTAACTACAAAGCACCTGAGTTAAGTAAATGCCATCAGTTGATTATGTAATTCAACCATCGCCAAAGTATCTCGTTCACAATACCTTAACAGATTTTTCTTTGCTAGCTCTGCATCTTTCGCATTGAACCTACCAAGTGCTAAGTAAGCGAAGGTTACAACCGCTGTACCTCCATCTTTAATTTCAAGGTCATCATAGGATAATTCAGGAGCAAGTACGGGAAGAGTTACTTTGATTGAGGTGCTACCGTGAAAGTCAGGATGATAAAAGCTCTTCAATATAATTGCATTCAGATCAATTAGTCTAGTAGCTATAGCGCTAAGGTCCTTGGCTAATTCTGGGTATTGTATTGCAAGATTATTAAGGATTGTTTTCTCAAAACTAGAGTAAACAATTATGCTTCCCTCTTTCCCAAGAGCTTCAATTAAATTTGTAGCGAGCGCTTTTCTGGAGTCATGGGACGGATCCGATAAAAATTCGTAATGATTTTCAATTTTTCCAGGAACTGAGCACTTGTGAATCGAGTATTGTGTTGGTAGTTGGGTGTATGGTGCAACATCTGGATACAATGGAAGCGCCGTCATTAAAGTTTCGAAGTCGAGATAATAAATTGGGAACTTAGCCGTGGCTAACATGCTTTTAAGGTCATCCGCAACATGAGCTTTCCCCGTTTGTACACACCGCCTTACGTGAGATTGGTTTTCAGTTAATTCAAAATCCTCCGGGATTTCCTCTATACAATCTACGCCCAGCTCATTTAATTCATTAAACTTGCGCTGACTTAGTCTAGGGATATCAAAGATGTGATTATCAACATCCTTGCCAGTACATTGTTCAAAAATTGAGCAACTACGACATTCAAACTTGAGCGTGGGCACAGGTTTGTTTTGGCTACGGGTGACTTCTTCAACCGGTTGTCTTAGAGCCTCGAATTGAGCGGCGCGTGCTTGAACATCGTCTGTATGCTCGATTTCAGTGAAAAGTTTGTCATTGTTCATACCTAATTTAAAGTCCTTTGATACTAGCGATTAAGGTTACTTTAGAGATAGGAATGTTACAGCGAGAAGCAACCATAAATGTGTAAGCCATATCATCCGTAAACTCCTCTTTATCATTAACGCTTGATTTAACTTCGATTAGTTCCCAACTTTTACCGCTTCTTTTTAATATGTCAGCCTTAGCAACGAAATTATCGACAATAAATGCGCCTTCAAAAATAACTGAACTTTTTGGGTTGTTTAAAAGAGCGGCTGTCATCTCAACTGATGAAGCAAGACTATTGTCATTTACCAAGATACCTTCAGGAAAAACTGTTCTTGCTCTTTTTCCTATTTCAAGCCCTTGCTCCATTCGAAACTTTTCTGCAGGGCTTACCTCAGTCAGCATTTCATTAATGTCACCTGACCTTTTCAACCATCCCAAAGTCGGACAAGCGATAGCATTGAGGAAAATATCTTTTGATACGAGTTTCATTTAATAACACAACCTTTTGGCCCATCCTAAAAGTCCAGAAAGTTTTGATTAATAGTCAAAACCAAGGGCTGGCTCTCTAGGCATGTATTGTAATATTAACAGTTTAGTTATAAGACCATGGGTGCTTGCATTATGGCTAAACTACAAAGCCTGCAACTAGAAGCCGTTTGATGTATATTTTTTCGTTTTGTGTTTTGTATGGGTAGCTTGTTAGGGTTGTTTGTGGGTTTTGTTGGTTTTGTCCGCTTCATATGCTGAATTTCCAGCCGTAGCAGGTGCTGCTATGTTTCCGCATCAGAAAAGGTTACAGAATACAGCCCCTATTAGCGGGATACCAATAATTTTAAAACTAAAACGACAGATAAGCCCAAACAGAAGAGTGAGTAAAGGTGAAAACTGAAGAATTAATAAAAAACCTAAAATCTTCTGAGCTTTTTGCTGAATGCCCTTGCGGACAGGAGTTTAGGATAGCGGACGCCTTTCTTTTTGATGGAACTATGCCCTTTCCAGAAGAGGCATTAGAAAAACAAGAAGAGCTTAAGCAGCAACTAGACGACCGCGCCAAAATGCTAGAGAAAAGGTTGAAGTTAGCGACTGAAAGAGCACAAATAACCTCCACTGCAGTTAACATCGGCAAAAACCTTGAAAAAGTATTGCCTGTAGCAAAAGACTTCAAATGGGTTGTGCCCGACACCAAATTCTTAGGTGACCCCATTGACTTGCTAGTGTTCAATGGCTTATCAAACGGAAAAGTTGAATCTTTAAGCTTTGTTGAAGTAAAAAGCGGGGCTGCACGACTGAACACACACCAGAAATCCATCCGAGACGCCATTCAAGACCACAAAGTCTCGTATGGAGTGTTTGAGTAAATGAGCGTCTTTGAAGAATACCAACTTTTCAGAAAAATCCTCGCTGTTTGCCCATGCTGTGGTGAACTAAGGAGAGTCTCAGACTTACGTTTAAAATCAAAAGCTGAAGCAGAGAAAACATGGCTAGACGAGTTTGATGCCGACTCCAGAAAACTATCAGACAAGGAACAGAAGTTTGAAGAGAAAGAAGCGACACTGAGGGAAGAAGCTGCTGAAAAAGGCAGAAAAATAGCCGAAAAACAATTCCAAAAAGCAATTTGCCCATCCCTACAGAAGCTAAAACTTAACCCCTACGATGTCAAAGCAATATTCCACCCAATAGACTTCATCGCTTTTAACGGCATGACAAACCAAGAAGAAATCAGCGACATACTTCTCTTGGCAAGAGAACAATGTGCAACGCTTGCCCCCATCCGAAAGCAAATCAAGAAAGCAGTTGATGCCTACAAGTACGAGTGGCAAGTAGCTCGCATAAATAATACAGGCAACATCGACATGGAATAATGACGCGAAATAGCAATTATACAACCATTTCTTTTATAGGTTGTTACTTGCGGTTCAGGATGGCAAAATGGCTAGATGAACGCAGCTTAGATCATGCGTTTGACTAGTTCGTTTATTGCTTCTCCCCGGTAGCCTGCTTCGCCGCCTGCGTTGAAGCCTTTCTTGGTTTTGCCCTTGTAGCCTTTGCTTGGCGGATGGAACTTGAATAGTGGCTGCACATCGGGCAGTTTCTGGAATTGCACTTTGCAGTTTACTATGGCTTCTGCAAGGTCATCGATGGATTTGTAGCCTGCTTTCTGGATGTATTCATCTGTTAGTTTTTTGTCGCCTGCTAGCCTTGCACGTTTCTGAAGCATCATGGCAACGGTTTCTTTTGTGGGTTCGCCATATGTGATGTAGCTGTTTACGCGTTGCAGCATTCCCTTATAGGCAGGTCGGCTATCGATAAGTACTGCATGGTTTGTATGCAGTAGATGCAAGAAGTCAAGGGTTTCTCTTGTTTCCCGCTGGGCACTAATAACACCGCGAATCCTAACGACGACAAGGCACTTGCAATCTTCAGTTTTCTGCGCCATCTTTACTTCACCCAGTCCACTTGAGTAATCAAATTATAAGTCTTCCGTAAACCATCAAAGATCGCGTATGCGTAAGACGGCACTGTTCGTGTTGAACCGTAACTTCTCATCCATAAGTCTTTCACGCCGGCTAAGCCAAAGATGACTTTGGCTACTTCGCTTGAAACTAAACCTAAGCCTCTGGGTCCAGGAACAATAACCACTCGTACGCCGCCGCATTTCCCTTCAACCTGGAACGGAACTGAATGAGGTTTACCGCAACCGCACTCCCAACTTCCGCATCCGCGTTTTACTGGAATAATGTTTAAGCGAGCATTCACAGCAGCCTTCTCAATAGCGTTTCGCACCTGACTGGCTTTCCCTGAGCCTAAGCCGATATAGCCATCTCTGTTTCCAACGGCAACTATGGCTTTGAAACGGGATTTTTCGCCAGCGTCAGTTTGTTTCTGTACTAGGTTAACGTTTATGACTTCTTCTTGAAGATCAGGAATCAACGAGTCAACGATTTGGGCCTCAGAAATTTTTATGCCGCTGAGAAAGACATCTTCAATGGTTGTTATTTTGCCTTCCTGAATCATCTTGCCCAAACGGGTTTTAGGAACCCATGTTTCTAAGTTAGTTTTTCTTTCTCTTTGCATTTGACCTGTACGACTCATGCTTTCTTTCCACCTTTCTTACTTGCCTTTTCTTTTGGTGCAGTTGGTTCCTCTGCTGCTTTTTTAGCAGGCGCCTTTTGCTTTTCTACGGGAGCTTCTTCCTTCTTTGCAACTTCTTTTTTAGCGGCAGCCTTCTTTGCTACTGCTTTCTTTGCTGCAGGAGCTTTTTCAGGTACCTTCTCCGCTTTTACTGGAGCTTCTGCCTCAGCAAGGGCCTCTTTCTTTGGAACTACCTGTTTTCCAGTCTTAAATGAATCTGTAATTTGAGCCTTAACTTTGCTGAATTGTTCAGAGATTTTTTCAGGCGCAACTCCTTGCGCTATGTACTTTGAGAATTTAGCCGTGTATTCTTCGGAACCAGCGCCCAAACTTTTGGCGTATTTAGCTATGTGTTCGCCTTTCATGCGTTCCTTAACAATCTTCTCTTCGCTGTGCGGAACATCGACGCCAGCATCCAAAACTCCGCTCAGTATAGCGAAGATTTTTGAGCCTTTTGTGGGAGAAATCAAGCCAATATCCAAGATTGCTTGTTCAACGCCTTTAGCTTTCGCCTTTAAACCGCAAAGCAAACCTGTAAGATAGGCTGCGGGAATATTGCCTGTTGGAGCGTTCCAACCGTAATTTTTGACGAGTTCACGGCTGTTGGCTGAAGCTAAAATTTCATCACCATGCGGTTTAGCAATCGTTATTTGCACTGTGACATTCTTTAATGATGCTCGAGTAACAAGCCGAGGCTTTCTAGAAATAACCAGAGCCTTCCGCGCTTGGTAATCAGTTTTTCCTTCCCGTCTGCGTCTTAATTTCACACGGTAATTGCCGCTTTTTGCCATCTTAACGTTTCCTCCATAAATCATTAGCTTTTAAATTGCGCTCCAGTTCAGCCATAGACTGGAACCTGCCGCTTCCAGCCATCCTGTAATATTGGCTGTATGTTTTTTCAGTTATGATTCTGCTTGCCTTCAACTCGCGAAGCTTGCGCCTAAGAGACCTGATCTTTTTCATCCATGCCTCTTTCTTAGTTACCTTAGCATGGCCAGCGCCAGTGATGCTGCCGGGACCGCTGCGCCTGCCCTTACGCTTTTTTTCTCGGATAATTTTTGCTCTGGATCTGCTTACGCCTTTCTCAGGCAGAGAATCAATGATTTTCTCGTGAATTAGCTTTCTTACTTCTTCACGTGTAATTGCGCCTTCAACATCATCCATCCGTTCAGGATCAATCCACACGCGGTTTTGCCCAATCTTTAAGATTTGAGCCGCCAATCGTCTCTGGCTGCTTAGGTCTGTCATTGTTCCTCTTCTTCCTCCTCAGGTTTAGGCTCTTCCTCTTCTTCCTTCTCAGGTTTAGGTTTGGTTTTCTTTGGTGCCTTTTCTTTCTTTGGCTTCTCTTCTTCTTCCTCAACCTCTTTGTCTTCGGTTGCTTCTTCTGTTTGCTCCTGCTCTTTTTCCTCGCCTTCAGCTGCTTCTTCTTCTTTCTTTTCGGGTTCTGGTGAAGCTTTGAAATTTAAGATTTTAATGTTAAGTTTTTTGGCTTCGGCAACAATTAGGGCGCGCTTTCTTTTGCCGACTGTGTGAGCTATACGTGCGGCTTGAGTATTTGGGTCAACAGTGGATAGGTCTTTCACATTGTAAACTAAAACTTCCCTGTATCCTGATGGATGCAGGCCTCTGGCGATTTTTGGTCCCTTATAACCAACGCTTACGCCAGCTGGCCAACCCTTGATTTTTCGTCTAATCTTATTATCTAATCCTCTGGGTCTTCGCCAACTTAAACTGAACCTATCATACTTCCAGCTTTCAGCTCTTACAAATGCTGGTTTCTTGTTTTTAGCGCGTGCTCTAAGTTTAAGTGCTTTTTGTGATATTGACGGTTTCTTTTCAGTCTTTTCGGTCATTAGGCAACTCCCTCATTTTTTTCATACACGTATATGCCGTCAAGGAAAACACGTGGGTCTTTACGTCTTACTCTTGTAGCTTGTTCAATGTTAGCGGCGGTTTGGCTTACATCTTCTAAGTTTACGCCTTCAACAATGATGTCGTCAGGTTCAATTTTCACTTTGACATCGCCGATTATTTTTACTCTGCGTGCCCTGCGTTCACCAGTAAAGTTTTCAATCAAAATAGATTTGTCTTGAATCTTTACTGAAATTGGGAAGTGTGAGAACACGATTTTTAGTTTGTATGAGTAGCCTTTTGTTACTCCAGTAATCATGTTTTGAATGTGCGAGGTTATTGTTCCTACCAGAGCGGCTTCCTTTTTGCGCGGCCACTTTGCCCAAACGCGAATATTTTTGCCCTCGCCTTCTATTGCGATTGGAACAAAGGAAAAATCGCGTGTTAAGCGACCCTTTGGCACCCTTAACGTTGACTTTTTTGCCTTCTAGGCTGACGTCTACATTATCAGGAACCTGAATAGTTTTAGATATTTCTGGAAGCCGCATAAATTACACCCCTAATACACGAAGGCTAACAGCCTTCCTCCAACGTTCTTTTCTTCCGCATCCTTGTGTGCTATTACGCCTTTTGAAGTGGAAACAACCATTATCCCTAAGTCTCTGGAGGGCAAGTACTTCTTTTCCCAATCTTCAAATTCACCTACTTTAGCTGGGTAACGTGGTTTAATTGGTCCACACTTGTTTATTCTGCCCAATAATTGAACTTTGAATTTTCCCGAGCGTCCATCGTCGATAAACTCGAATTCGCCTATGTAACCGTTAAGCTGCATTATACGTAGGACTCGCCCCAAAAGTTTAGAGGCAGGACTAATTATGCATTCACGCTTGTTTCGCATTTCATTGTTTACGATTGTAATCAAACCATTTGTTAAAGTGTCCATGTCTTTTTAGCTCCTACTCATATTTTTTGAACCCAAGTTTTGGGGCTGCCTCTCTGAAACAGTGCCTACATAAATATAAATTGTACCGTCGAATAACTGGCCCATAAGAGCCGCATCTGACGCATGGCCGTGAACCTTTGCCGTATTTTCGTGTTTTCTTCAATTGTTGTTTTCCCATACATTCAGCCTCTGTTTAAACGATTTCGACTCCTAACGTTTGTTTGACGAAGATAATTGATTCTTCAGGTGTTAACATGTGCTTGCGGCCAATGCCTTGCTTCTCTTTGCGTCGAATTTTCACTCGTTGCCCTGGACGATTAACAGAAACACAAATATCCATTCCAAAGATGCCTATGTCAGGGTCATATTTTACACCTGGAATTTCAATGTGCTCTTTAAGGCCGAAAGCAAAGTTACCATGCTCATCAAAAGAAGACTTTGAAATCTTGTTATCCACGACAGGTAACACTTTCTTTAGGAAATCAATTGCCTTTTGCTTTCGCAGTGTTACGACAACAGCGATTGATTCTCCTTCACGTATGCCAAAGTCACGGATAGTTTTCTTGGCTTTTTTCTTTATCGGCGTCTGACCCGTTATTTCTTTGAGCACTTTATTAGCTTTTTCAAGCGGCTCACCTGATTTTCCAACGTTAAGGTTCACCACAACTTTTTCAATTCGAGGTTTGAGCATTGGATGCTCTTCCCAACTCTTAACTAAAGCAACTTCCTCAGACAACTGCAGATACCTCCGGTACTACACCTATTAATGGTTCAGCTTCACCTATGGAAAAGATGAAGTCTAAGATCGTTTGATAACGAACACCGCTCGCGTCTTCTATAACTACTAGGGCTTGCCTTCGTTTTTTAGCCTCAGTCTTTTCTATTTCAACTATTTTGCCTTGTTTGCCAATGTTTTTTCCGCCAGTAATCACTGCTAAGTTTCCTTCCTTGGTTTTCAAGCTAAGAACTACTTGTTTTTCTGGATAAGCAATTTTTAGAATGTCAAAAGTGTCGTATGTGACCTCTGCAGGTTTTTTCGGGTCTGCAACTTTTATGAGCAGGTTTGAGCCGTCATGAAGTGCGATTTGCATGCCGTTTTTAACAGTGGTTTTGTCTTCAACGCGGACTAGTTTGAAGCTTGCTTCTTCCTTGCTGATTGGATTTAAAACCAGCCCCTTATTTGACGGCATTACACGGTAATACTTGTTTGCATCAGGCATGGAGATAACATCCATCAAGCCGACTGGAAAATCATCTTTTTTCCTGACTTTTCCGTCAACCTGTACTTTGCCTTGAGCAAGTATCAATTTGCCTTCTTTCCTTGTTTGCGCAATGCCAAGTATGTCTCGAAGAACAAGCGTTAATGGTAGACAACTCTGGAGCGAGTGAGAACCAGATGAGGGCTTCACTATCCAGGGCAGTTCTTTTCTGTGAATTGGCCAGAACCTTGGAGCTGGCTTACGTTTCAGCCTTGCTGTTTTTCCTTTTTTACCCAAAATTATTGTCCTCCCTCAGTTTCTTTAGAGGTTTTACGTTTAGCATGCGGCTTAGACGCCGTTTTCTTGGCGTCCGCCTCTTTTGCTGGTGCTTCTTTCGATGCAGCTGTTTTCTTTGCTGCTGCCCTTGGCTTTGCTGCTTTTTTAGCAGGCGCCTTTTCTTCTGCTGGAGCTTCTTCCTCGGCAGGTTTCTTTTTCGCTGGAGCTGCTTTTTTAGCGGCAGGTTTCTTGGCTGCAGGCTTCTTAGCTGGTGCTTTCTTTGCTGCTGGAGCTTTTTCCACTGCCTTCTCTGTTACTTTCTCAGGAACCTGTTCTGCTGGTGCTTCTTCTTTTGCAATTTCAGGCGCTACTGCTTTTTCTTCAACAGGCGGTGCTTCAACAGGTTTTTCTTCTTCTACTTCTTCAACCTTTGCTTGCGGCTGCTCTGGAGCCTTTTCAATTTTCTTTGGCGGTTTTGCTTTTGCCTTTTCTTTTTTCTCAGGCTTTTCTATTTCCTTCTTTCTGCCAAGGATGTCTTTTCGCCAATTATCGTCAAGGTTGAGGTTTCTTATTTCGACTTTGGATGGGTGAATTGGAAGGAAAATGTTTGTACCATCAACCTTTTCACGTGTAAATCCTTCAATGTAGATTCGGTATAATTTCGTGTCAACACGTGAAACTTTGCCTTCAAAGCCTTTGTTGTCTCCGCGTTGAATGCGAACTGTGTCGCCCTTTCTTACTGGAAGAGTTTTTGCGCCTCTTGAAGCAGCAAGCTCGTTTGATAGGGGAGCCGACATAAGCTTGTGACGCAGGTGAGCAGGAGCGTTAAAAAGTTTTTTTCGTTGTTTACCAGGATTTTTTACTCGTTTAGTATCTTGCATCATCTTTGCACCTACACTATTATGCTTGAGGCACTTGCAATTCTTGGCCATCTTTCGGCTGCCTCTCTAGCTACTGGACCTCTTATTTCTGAACCTTTCATTTCACCGTCAGGAGTAATAATTACTGCCGCGTTATCTTCAAACTGAACCCAAACACCATCCACGCGTCTGAAAGTTTTTCTTTGACGAACAATTACTGCTTGGAAAATCTTTTTCCTCATGTCAGGCGATCCTTGCCTAACAGAAACCGTTACTTTATCGCCTACAGTGGCAGATGGGTAACGTCGCAGTCGACCTTTATAACCCATGGCTTGAATCAAGCGCAGTACTCGTGCACCCGTGTTATCGGCGCATTTTAATTCTGAACCTGATAAAAGGCCACGGCTAATTTTTTGTCCGTGTGAAAGCATTCCTTTTGCTACAAGTGCTCTCTGTTTTGCCTTCGCCGCCATTCTACTTCTCCTCTCCTAATTTTTCAACCACAACAAAAGAAACGGTTTTGCTGACTGGTCTGCACTCGGCGATTCTTACTCTGTCGCCTTCTTTAACATCGATACAAGGTGGGTTGTGGGACGCAATGTGACCGTGCCTTCGTTCGTACCGTTGGAATTTCGATGAGAACTGTAAGAATTCTCTGTCAACTATAACGGTTTTATCCATTTTAGCTGTGTGGACTATGCCGTCGAGCACACGCCCTCTTATTGCAAGAGTCCCATGGAATGGACAGTTTCGGTCATCGCATGTTTTTTTAGGTTGCTTAAAAGATAATGACATTACCATAACCTCTTAATGCTTTTTTTAAGTCGATCCTCAGATCTGCCGACTAAAAGTTTACCGTCAATCTCTACAACTGTGCCATCATCAAACTTAAAGTTGAAGACGGCTGATTCTTTAATTACACTCTTCGCTTGCCCTTCTCGTAGGAAAGTGAAAGTGTTTTTTGTTTCGCCAACGACTTTGCCGCCACAGCCAACATAGCATTCATGAGGGCTTCTGGCAACTTTGCCTTCAGCGCCAATAAACTCATAACGAATAATATCTGGGGTTACTTTCATTGGGAAGTCTCCTCAGTTTCTTTTTCAGCCTTAGGCTTCTTTGCTGGCTTCTCCGCTTTTTTCTTTTGTTTCTTCTCAGGTTCCTTAGAGGCTTTCCTAATGCCCAATTTGTTCTCGTTTTCCACTGTTAATATTTGAGCGATTGTTTTTCGCAGTTCTCTTACTCTTGTTGGGTTTTCAACTGCTCCACCTGCGTTAATCATGGTTCTGATTCGAGCTAGTTCTGCGCGTAAATCAACAAGTTTCTTTGTTCTATCTTCAGAGGACATGTCAACGATTTCTTTGATTCGCATTCTGGGCATTTACTTTTTTGCCTCCTCTTTTGGTTCGTCTGCGACTTCTGTTGCTTGTACTTCTGCTTCTGGTCTCCTGAGACTCTTCTTTAGTTTGGGGTGGTGCTTGCTTTGGAACAGTTATTTTTTCTTCCTCGGGGGCTACCTCGAGAATTTTGATTCTATCAGGGAAATATGCGTCTGGCGGCATAATTTTTACTCTCACGCCGATAATGCCTGGTTTTAATTGTACATGAGCTTCAGCTTTTCTCATAGCCACTAGGGCTGGTTCTCCGCATCGTGGGAAGTAGCCAGCTCTGAACTTTTCAAAACGTGCTCGTTCTGTGGTAAGTTTTCCGCTTATAACTATTTCAGCGCCAAGCGCGCCTGCTTCCATAACTTGGTTTAATGCCCAAAAACCTGCGCGCCTAAAGTGAACACCTCGCTGAAGCGCTGAGGCAACTCGTGACGCGATTACAAAGGCGTTGAATTCTGGAACTTCGATTTCTGAAACTGAAATTTGAGGATTGGCAACTTTGAAGCTTTGCTCTAGGGCTGAAGCGAGTTCCTTTATTGTTTCTCCGCCTCTGCCGATGACTAAACCTGGACGCATAGCGTAAATTACAACATGCGTTCCAAGCGGAGTTTTGGAAATGTTTACTCCGCCGTATCCTGCTCGATCAAGCTTTTTTTGTAAAAATTCATCTATTTCTGTTCTTTTGATTGATTCTGTTATAAAACGTTTGACTATGCTCATTTATTGTTCTCCTTGGGTGGGTTTCTCGTCTAGGACTATTTCGACATGCGTTGTAGTGTCATATTTTGGTGAAGCTCTACCGTGCGCTCTTCGCATATAACGCTTCAATTTGATGCCTTGATATGCTGCTGCGTGAATTATGCGCAACCTGTCCACGTCTAAACCTTTATTTTCAGCATTAGACTGCGCCGAACCTAGGACATCGAGGATTTGTTGTGAAGCTTTAATTGGGTATCGTCCGCAAAAGCTATTTACGAGTCCATGGCGATGAGGCAGTTTTTTGTTGTATCTTGTGTAGGGAACAGCCTTCTTTTTGGCTGCAACATCCCGCAAATACTGTTTCGCATCGGTCAGCATCATGCCCTTGATTGCTTTGCAGACTTCTCTTGACGCTTTATGGGATACTTTGAGTTCTCTGCCGCTTGCTTTCGCTGTTTTTTCTGGATCAAGCAATTCGTTGATTATTGAGTATCCCCATTTTGGCATTATTACATCTCCGATGCGCAATCAAACACGTAAAAGCAATTTATATGGCTTTCCGTATCACAACTACGATTTTAGTCTAAACCGACCAGTTACATTCCCTGCGAAGGGAACAATTCGAACGCGTGAGGTGTACACTTTTGGGATAACGTTTAAGCATTTATAGTTTTTCCAAAAAAAGGTATTAGGTCTATATAGTGGCGTTTTTTGTGTTGCTGGTTTTTGATGTTTACGGTTGAAATCTGAGTGAAAAAATTCGGCGAATTGGTTAATGGCGAAAATAATTAAGTTGCGACTTTTGGCTATTGGAAAGTTGCGACTTTTGAGGTCAGGTCACTAGCGCGCTCTGTTTGATGTTAGGCAATAAGCCTTAGTAATAGTTTACCCATTGACGTAACATCGGGTGGTCTCATGAAATTCGGTGTCGTTGTTGAGAAAGATGAAGACGGATACTACGTCGCTTCAGTTCCAGAGTTGCCAGGCTGCCATACCCAAGCTAAAACCCTTGATGAGGTTATGAAAAGAATCAAGGAAGCTATTGAGGCATGTTTAGAGGTTGAAGGACTAAAAAGCCAGGGACGCAGCGAACTTGTCGGCGTTCAATTCGTCGAGGTTCAAGCCTAAATGAGTTTGAAGCCTCAATCGCCTCAAAAAGTAATTAAGCTCTATCGAAATTGGGTTTTAAAATTGTAAGAAAACTGGCAGTCACGTCGTTCTCAAGCATCCAGACGGCAGGTTAACTGTTGTTCCTGTACATCCCGGAGAAGATATAGGAACAGGGCTACTGAACAAAATAATCAAAGACACAGGATTATCCAAAGAGGAATTTTTAGCGGCACTTTGAGCACAGCCGCCTAAGTTGGGGGTTGAGGATTCAAATCCCTCCTCGCCCACCATACTGATCGCGCGCGGTTTACGTGAATTTAGGCAAGGAAAAAAGAATCGGCAATATTTTTTGTATTCCGACCAAAACACACATAGGCAAAAACCGTAATTTGTGTTGTGCGGTAGGAAGAAAGCAACTTGTCGGACTTTGCGAATAGCTGTGAATATTTAACAGTTGAGAAATTATGTTTAGTTGTCTCTGACAGTGAAAAAGCGAGGGCAAGCAGGCAGGTTCGATGCCAAAACGACGAGAAGATGACCTGTTGTTACCTTTGCTTGTCTAGAAGAGAATGTGCGGTAAAATGCAAATTTTTGGGAAATATTGAAAGTGAGTCCTCATCACTTGAGGCTGAAAAAACTGAAGCTGAATGTATCTTTAACAATGACAAAAAATCCGAAGGATACCAAGCGAAAAACGCCCCAGTTACTTGTTGCTCTTTTTGTAACGTCGAGATGGCGCAGACTCGAACCAAGTTTAGAATTGATGGATGGGGTGGGCTGCATCCAAAACTTATTGGCGATGACTCTGGCAAGCTTGGAGAAGAATTACTGCCTGTCATAGTTTACTTATGTCCACAATGTGGCAAAATCGAATTTAAGGCTGATGAAGAAGTAAACAAGAATTAAAACACGGAGCTTTGTGCGGCGCGCATTAAAATAAGGAATAAGCTGCGGAAGACTTAAGCCCTCGTCCCCATTTACCACACAAAATAAGCGAGGTTTTTGCGTGGTTCACAGAAGAGTACGAGGCGGACAATACAAAATCAACTATGCTAAGAAGCAACCCCCCCGTCGAGTTAGGCGAGGAATTAGAAGTGAACATCACCAATCTATGTCCAAGCGGAGACGGAATGTCAAAAATTCGCGGCTACATCATAATGGTGCCAAAAGCCAAACCAAGAGACCGCGTGAAAATAAAGTTAACACAAGTCGGCGAAAAAACGGCTATCGGCGAAATAATCAAATAATTATTTCAAGGACCTGCTAATCCGCTAATGTAGCTCATCAGTCTTTTGCCTATGCTCATGGATTATCTGGTTTATCTCGTCGTTTGAAAGCTCACCGTATTTAGCGATTCTTTCATCGACTCTTTTGTACATGGCTTCAAGCTCTTTTGACAAGTCAGGCTCTTCAAATTTCTTCAATATAACTGAATCATTGCACTCATAGACGAGGAATTTTGTTTTAGGTTTCAAGCCCATCCGTAACCTTATCTTTGCAGGTATAACAACTTGGCATTTTTCACTAAGAATCGTAAGGTCGGCTTTTTCATTCTGAGCCATTTACATTACCTAACATAATCTTACTTTCTTACCTAAAGAAGTTATCCCCTCGCTAACTAAAAAAACGGCAATTTCCTAAATGTTAGAAAAAATTCGTGCCTCTACCCGCGGGCTCAAACCTATCCCCGCCCGCCGCTACTTATAAAAGTTCAATAGGGTAACCTTTTATCTGAAGTTTTTTGTATTGTGTTTCCTCATCCGCTGTGACGCAGACGGTTTTTCTGTGCTCTGCAATGGCAACTGGCAAGGCATCGTAGAGAGTGACTTTTCCTTCGTAAGCTATCTCGCCCGCTCTAGTTATCAGGTCCTCGGTTAGATGAGCCACCCTCATGCGAAGGCTGAAGAGTTTAAGAAGGGCATAATCACGGAAGAGGAATACGAAAAAAGAGTAAAGCAAAAAGTGAGATTGAGTTAACCCTCTTATGTAGAATAATCTTGCTTTTTCGTGACCATATGAGGCATGTGCATTCCAAGAAACCTTTGTAGTTTCCAAATAGTTAGTAAGACGTTTTTAATGACTATATTTATTGAAGTAAGGAGTTTCCCTTTAGTCAGTTCATCATAATAGATTCTTCTTGAGGAAACAAAAATGATTTGTATATCGTCAGGTGGGTTGGGTTTTAGTGCAAAATCGCCGCCTAATTCAATATTCGCTGCGAGGGTCATTTGTAAATCCCAAATGAAATCTTCTCTTTTATCACGGCTCCTTGATTTCAGAAGCGCTCGCTGCTCTGGAGCAACAGCAATATTTCCAGCTATGAAGATACTGTCATTGAAAGGTGGGTTTTGGACAACGTTCACGCCCATTCCGCTTTTGCTCGCTTGAATATTGAAGTAAGCATTTGGGTCTTGCTTTTCTTCCGCTGCAAAGCCTTCTTCCTTTAACCAATCCATAATTTTTTGTTTTGTCTTATTGATTTCTTCATTGGGCATCTTAAAACCTTCTGAGGAAGAATTGGAAGAAGTTGGCTTAAAGTTTGCGAAAGATATGTTGGGTAACTTAACTTAACAGTATCCTAACAGGGCACATTAACTGTTCAGGTATTGGAGCATTTCATCAACAGTTAGGATCCTGATTCCTTTGAATTCTTTTAATGCAAGCAGATGCCTGTCGCCCGAAACAATGTAGTCAGCTTTGCCGTCATAAGCTACCCTCAAAATAATGTCATCATCAGGGTCTGCCGATATTACCTTAAACCTTGACTTTACTTTCACGGATTCACCTATTCGACTCAAGTCAGCTAAGAACAACTTGACATCAACATCGGTCACATATTTTTCAAACTTTTTACGGCTAACAACATTAACGAATTCTGAAAACATCTCGTTCGATATTTCAAGAGTAAACTCATTGTTCTTTGCCTTGCGCCAAAGATCTTGAGGCTTTCCTTTGACTATTAAACTGGAAACTAATACGTTAAGGTCGAAGACTACGACAATCAAGTCTAATTCCTATTTCTTTTTAGTCCTTTCTGCCTTTTCTTTTCTGTATTTTTGTATTTCCTCTTCTATTTCATCTTGGGTTAACTCGCCGTATTTTGCGATTCTTTCATCAACTCTTTTGTACATGGCTTCAAGCTCTTTTGACAAGTCAGGCTCTTCAAATTTCTTCAGTATAACTGAGTCATTGCATTCATAGACGAGGAATTTTGTTTTAGGTTTCAAGCCCATCCGCAATCTTATCTTTGCAGGTATAACAACTTGGCCTTTTTCACTAAGAATCGTAAGCTCGGCTTTTTCATTCTGAGCCATCTACATTACCTAACACAATCTTACTTTCTTACCTAAAAAAGTTATCCCCTCGCTAACTAAAAAAATGGCAATTTTCTAAATGCTAGAAAAAATTCGTGCCTGTACTCCGCGGCCCATACTGGTCAACTTAGGATATAAAGATCATTAAGAACTAATTTTGGAGCCTTGAAGAAATTAAATTGTATTAGATTTTCAAAATAACCTTCAAAATCTCTACAAGAAGATTGGCTAGAATACTTACAATTACAAATCCAAAAATTGGCTTTAATACTGAGTAAGGATGTGACGGTTCAGATTTGATATCTTCAATGTCTCTATCTATCCGTTGAATATTAAGTTCAATTGCTTGTCTACTACCCATTTCTTTTTCAGTGCAAAGGCTTTCAATGATTCCTTGTCTGACGGCTTTTAACCCATCCACTTTTCTATTCTTAATTTCTTCCATTGATTGATAGTAAGGCAGATCAATTGCTAGAAAGAATGTGGTTATGTAAATTGCCAGAGCTATTAAAAAATTGGCCCATGTTGGAATAGCAACGAACGCAAGAATAAAAACACAGATAAAGATCCATGGGGTTGCAAGACTTATTGTCATTATGGTTAAGGAATCCACAATTGATTTCTTTTCTGAATTTCCATCACTTAATTTCCTAAGATAAAGAAAGGATGGCGCATAGACTGCTAAAGATATGATGCAGGGGTAAGCAATAAGAAGACCATAAATCGAAAAAAGCCAAAGTTTGTCAAACAATACAGACTTTACATTTAGAACAAACCAACTGCCAATTAATAGCCATCCGTACAAAGCTACAAACCAACCAAAAAATACTTTGAAGTTTGCTATCTTCTTACAAATCGGAGGCAGGATGTTTCCTATTTTCTTTATATGTCCTTCCAAAAATACGTATAACATGTACATAGTTATAGAACTCAAAATGAGAAAAGTAGGGAAAATGCCGAATGGAGCAGGTTTCATCATCAAGGAGAATGTTGCACCCATAATCAAGCCAATAATAACTATGAAAGCACGCTTCCACCATTTGTGAGCGCTAATAAAACCAGGGAAGCGTTTGCTTTTCAATATTCAGCCTTACCTCCAATGCATGATATGCCATTGTTTGCTTTAAAGTTTTACAAGCACGAGTTTATGCGATATGTGCACTCACTGTCCTATGGAAATTTCGTTTCAAAACATTCTATAAACGGTAGAATCAGAACAGAATTAGTGCGCTTCCCTTTTTCCTTATCTATAAATTATAATCAAAAAGTCGAAACCAAAACAGTAGGAGCTATTTTTGTCCATCCCCAAATGTAAGCATTACGTAAAGACTCTCAAATGTAACTTTTTCAAACCATTTAGGAAATTCAACCAAATCAAGAGTGAAAAAGTCCTTTTCTTTCTCAAATCTTCCAATAAGATAATGTGAGTAAATGTTCTTAGGAAGGGAATACAAGTTCTCAATTCCCACATGGATGTAAGAACAGCGGAATGTTTGGTAAATATAGTCTAAAGTTTTCCTATCAAAGGCTATAGTTTCTTTGTCCGTCTTTTCTCTTGAAAGATGTTCAATGGGCATCCTGCGATATTCTGAGGGGCAATATCGTAAATAGAATTCTATGAAATTAGCTTTGGATTTACCTTTGCTTCCTTTAAGCTGAAGTGCATCCGCACAAGAACATAAAACGACCATTCCAATGTTTGGGTTACATTCTTTGCATTTAAGGTAATGCTGAAAGAGTGAAACTGCCCTCGCAAAATTCCATTTATCATTTGGCAACAAATTGAATTTGGTTCTAAACTCTTCAAAACTAAGTCTATTTTCAAATGAAGAATAGACATCTCTCAAAACCTTATCTTCATCTGACAATATTTATTTCTCCACTTTCACTATTTTCCATTTTTTAGCCGTTTGGTAGCTACACAGATTTAAGATTTATCATCATCAAAACATATAGATAAATGAATAAATTCTAGATCGTTTGCTATTCGACACAATTACAGCTTTGCTTGAACTCTTCAATCTGCTCTATTGGTATATTCATTACCTCAAGTCTGTCTATAAAATCAGCGACAAACTCCAAGGCTTTCTGACACTCAAAAGGAGTGTTTAGTTGCCCCCCATGAATTTCTTCCCGTTCCCTCGCTAAAATAATCGTAAAGCATAGTATAAGATGGTAAAGGCAAATTAAGTTCATCCGCTTTTTTTAAGAACTGGTACATAGGATGAATTTTGCTATACCCTAACTTTTCTCTTAGGGCTAAGTCAATTGCAGGTCTCAAATGGTTTAGAACCTCACTCCACTGATTATCTCTTACTGCTTGTTTTGCTTTTTCAAGCTCCTCTCTTGCACTTACATATTTTTTCCGTTGTATAGGTAGGATATAATCAACTGATTTTAATTTCTTAACTTGATTCCAGTCAGTTTCATACATTTTTTGTCTAATTAAATTCATCGCCTTTTCAGTTGCAGCTTGATATTCTTCAACTGAGACTCTTACAGCTTCCATAGTATTGTTTACTTGAAAAGGATAAATATAATTTTCAAAAATCAAAGATTCTGCTCTTTGCCTAATTTTGTCAACAGACATTGAGCTAATGTTAAAACCTAGATCCATCATAAACCCCTTAATTTTAGCATCTGTTTCATACCATTTATCTAAATAAACATCAAATACCCAATCTTTGACTTCTTGGTTAATTTGAAGTGTATTTTGAAATTCACTTTCTTGTAGTTTATTCATTAAAGCAGCGAACATGTCTTTCTTTAAAAACTCTATTTCACTTCTAATTTTAGAGAGAATCTCTTGAAATTGTTGTTTTTCACTCAACTTAAGTCAAACTTAATTGAGCAATCAGCAATTTAAAATTTGCATTATTTTTTTGTTATTGGCTTAAGCTTTTAAGTGCTAAGGTTTTTAGCGAGTAACTTAACCAAAACTTAATTCTTTTATGAATTCTTCGAGTTTGACTTTCGATCCTTTTTCTATTTCTTTTTTGGCTTCAGCGATTTCTTTTTTCTCTTCGTCAGTTGCTTCCTCTTCGGGCAAAAGCATGGCTCTTAAACGTAAAAGTTCAAGTTTTACCGTGTCAAGCCTTTCAAGAACCAGCTTCAATTCATTTTCGTCGATAGCCACAGTCACTTGTTATTCGCCTAGGATTTTATAATGAACCCAGTCGCTAAATAAGTTTTGTTAAAGTAAAATTGTTTTGTATTCTGCGATTTGTTTATGTTTTACTTCTCAGAGTATTTGCTATTACACGTCAAGCAGGAAGCAACAATGTCAAACAAAAACGAGAAAATAACGATGCTGCATGGCGCTGGCGGCACAGTCATGCATAACCTGGTCAAAAACTACATTGTAAAATATTTTGGCGGCATAGGCAACGTTGCTGAGGTGTCGTTGGAAGCTATGGATGACGCCGCAGTCATCGGCGACATCGTGTTTAAGAGTGATTCTCACGCGGTTAAACCCATATTTTTCCCAGGCGGCGACATTGGGCGCTTGGCGATTTCAGGCACAGTTAACGATATTTCAGCTATGGGCGCTATGCCTTATGCGTTGGCTTGCGGGTTTATTTTGGAGGAAGGTTTGCTGCTCTCGGATTTGGAGCGGATTTTGGTGAGTATGCGAGAAACCTGCATTGAAGCGGGCGTTGGCATCGTCACGGGTGACACGAAGGTGGTGGAGAAGGGCGCCTTAGGCGGCTTAGTCATGAATGTTTCAGGCATAGGCAAAAGAACCCCCGCCTTAGACAGCGACATAAAAGTGGCTCGGCAATTCCGAAGCGTTGCCTCGCGTTGGACGCTTGACTCAAATTTGGCGGCAGGCGACAAAATCATCTTGACGGGCACAATCGGCGACCATGGGTTAGCTGTGCTTTCGGCGCAGCAGGGCTTGACTTTCGGAAGTGAAATAAAGTCGGATGTGCGACCATTCAACCGCATGATTCAACGCTTATTTGCGAAATAGGCGGAGTTATTTCGGTGAAAGATCCGACTCGAGGCGGGTTGGCTGATGCGCTCAACGAGTGGACTGAAAAATCCAAAGTTGGCATTTTAACACATGAAGACAAAGTTCCCATTCGAAAAGACGTGCAGACTGCATGCGACATGCTTGGCTTAGACCCACTGGAAGTTGGGAATGAGGGCAAATACATAATCGGCGTCGTCGCGGAAAAAGCAGCAGGAAGCCTTGGAGTTTTTGAAGCAGACGGAAGAGGGCAAAAACGCGCAGATAATCGGCGAAGCCACAACCCAATTCAAAGGCGTAGCCATGCAAACGGTGGTCGGCGGCAAAAGAATAATCGCACGACCCATAGGCGACCCAGTGCCGAGAATCTGCTAAGCATGGATTGGTTGGCTTAATATTTTTCTCCGTTTTGCATAAACTACTTTTACAACTTAGATAGAATACTCTGTGTGGCTGCCATGACTGAAAGCATCACGTTTTCAGCGATACTCTGGAAAGAAGGAAAACTGCAAATTGCTTGGTCCCCTGAACTGGATATAGCAAGTCAAGGGAAAAATGTAGAGGAAGCTCTAGGTAATTTGCGGGAAGCAATCGAGCTTTACCTTGAAGACGAAGATGCAAAGATTTCAACTATCAATTCGCTTATTCTTACCACTTTAAGCGTTGAAACTCGCCATAAAGTCTAAAAAGACCTATAGGCGACCCGATTCAAGAATCTTAACCTTGGATAGCCACGTTTTTTGCCCAGACCCTGCATGTGCCTTCGCTGCTAACCATGCATGCGCCAACAGGTTTCTCCGGTGTGCAGGCTTTCATGAACATGGGGCACTGGTTGGGTTTGATTTTTCCGATGATGACGAGGTGGCATTCGCAGCCAAGCAGGATATCTTTGCCCTGCTCCACATGGACACCATATTTTAACCTTGCATCGTAATCTGCAAGCGATTCACGCAGCTGCAAGCGCTGAGTCTGGAAGCCTACCGATGCCGCGCCAGTTGCCGCCTGTAACAGTGAATGCTTTATTCATCATTTCCAGCGCCCTTATGTTGCCTTCAGGCTTAACGACGCGTGGATACTCATTCTCAAGCTTAGCTGTTCCCTCGCTGTATTGCTTTACAATCATGTAAATTGACATTAACACGTCAATGGGTTCAAAACCAGCCACAACTGTTGGCATCCGATAAACCCTTGGAAACAACTCATAAGGCTTCAAACCGATAATCGCGCTAACATGTCCCGGCGCAATGAAACCGTCAATCTCCAAATCGCCCACGCCGAGCAGCAGCTCCATGGCTGGAGGAATCAAACGGTGAGAAACTAGAAAACTAAGGTTTTTTGGCGGGTTGCCGAGCGCTTCGACCGCTGTTGACGGAGCAGTGGTTTCGAAACCGACCGCGAAAAAAGCAAACTGTTTCTGGGGCTCATGTTTTGCCATTTCAACCGCGTCAGAAACCGCATATACAATTCTGACGTCAGCGCCAGCCGCTTTAGCCTCTAAAAGCGACATTTTGCTTCCTGGCACACGCAACACGTCACCGAAACATGTGACCACGACGCCCATCTGCGCTAACTGTACCGCTTCATCAATTTCAGCCGCTGGCACAATGCAAACGGGGCATCCTGGACCAGCAATAACCTCAACAGTATCTCGGCAAAAGACTACGCAAGCCAAAATGTGTTATTGTCCACTCGTGGGTTCCGCAGACGTGGCAGATTTTTATTTTTCCAGACCTTCGGCGCCAGGCTTTTGATTTTTGACGCTATATTTTGCGCCAGTTCGGGGTTTCTGAACTTTAGGTTTTCAGCCATGCCACTCGCTCCCTGCCGCTTTATTCGGGGGTAGCTTCAAGAATGCTGTTCCATAAGCTCAGGGTTTCTAAGGCTTCTTTTTCTTCGATAACTTGAATAGCGTAGCCTGCGTGAACCAAAACGTATTCGCCCACTTTAGCGTCAACAAGCGACACGTTAACTTCTCGCAGTACGCCTTGGCCAAAATCCACGTTGGCTTTGCTGCCGTCAATATTCATTACTTTGGCGGGAATTGCTAAACACATACTTAATCAATTATTAAACACGCATTAGAACGGCGATAAAAAGAAATTGGTCTAAAACCGCGAAAACCCACCTACAACTGCCTGACCAAAAGAAACTCCCCCGTCCCCAGCTGGAACAGCCTCATGAACCAGAAACCGCAGCCCAGCCTCCTCAACAGCTCTCACGCATGACCTGTGCAAGTATCTGGTTGCAGGCAGCGCCACCCGAAAACCCAACGGCTTTAACGCCTAGCACCAAAGCTTTCTCTACCGCTAAAGAAGCTAAACCTTTTGCCAAGTAAGCATGGGCAGAATAAGCTAAATCGCCTATGGATAACTTTTCTTTGTTTTCAAAGATTGACCTTAGCATGATCGCCGTATCCAACGTGTCTCCATGCAAGATGGGCTTTAGGTTCAAAACATCTTTGCCAGCTTATCGCGGCTGACTCCAGTTTCATGGCTGGTTCACCCTCATAGCTGCGCTCGTAACATACGCCTAAAACAGCTGAGACAGCGTCTAAAACTCTGCCGCAACTCGTAGTTTCAACCACACCCAAGCCTTTTGCAAGTTGGCTTAGAATCAGGTTGGCTTCAGTTTCGCCGAAAGGCAAATGCACACTGTTCTGCATCAGCCAAGGCTCAACCTCTACTCCTGCTTTAGCGAGCATTCCAGCGGCTACACGCAAGGGGTAACGGCTAGCCACATCTCCGCCAAGCAACGGCTGCGGCTCCAGATGCCCAAGCCGCTTAAACTTCGCCGATTCACGCGTGCAAAACAGGATTTCGCCTCCCCAAGCCCCGCCATCAGTTCCGTAGCCGTATCCGTCGCAAACAACAGTAACAGCCTCCTCCAAATTGTGCTCAGCCATTAAAGCCGCGGCGTGCGCATGGTGATGCTGCACCTGAATAAGCGGTGAACCGTCCGCTTCCGCCATCTCTTGCGGCAAAGCTGGTTGTGGTAAATTTCGGGTGCAAATCGCAAACCACGATTTCAGCGTGGCAGTTGGTTAATTGATAGAGGTGATTTGTGGCTTCTTGCAAGAAACGCGCGTGTTTCCACGTTTTCGACGTCGCCGATGTGTTGGCTGATGAATGCTTTGTCGTCAAGCAAGACGCAGGCTGTGTTGTTCAGTTCGCCGCCTAACCCGACGACGCATCGTTTTGACTTGGCTTTAAGCCTGATTGGGGCAGGAGCGTAACCTCGGCTTCGCCTAAGAAACACCTGGCGGCTTCCATGAACCCGCATGACTGAGTCGTCGCATCGATGGGCGATTTTGCGGTTGTGAAACAGAAAGTAATCCACCGTTCCGCCTAAAGTTTTGAGTGCTTCATCGTTGTCTTTTACGATAGGCTGGTTTGGCGGGTTGGCGCTGGTCATCACAAACGCCGAGTCATCAACACGGTCAAAGAGCATGTAGTGCAAGCCAGTGTAGGGCAACATGACGCCGACGTTATGCAGGTTCGGCGCAACCAACGGCGAAAGATTGTAACTGGCGCTTTTTGTTCAGCAGCACTATTGGGCGTGCAGGGGAAGATAGCAGTTCTTGCTCCTTCGAACTTACTTCGGCGAAGCTTTTGGCGGCTTCAAGGTTTTTTGCCATGACTGCGAAGGGTTTTTCGCGCCTATGCTTCGTTGCTCGAAGCGCCTCCAAAGGCTTCTCCTGCATGGTTGAGGCTGCAATGTGGAAGCCGCCGTAGCCCTTTATCGCCAGCACGTTGCCTTCGGACAGCAGTTTTCCCGCTTCACGCACCGGATCCTTCAGCGTTGATCTGCTTCGCCGGTTTTTGTTGTTAAGTAAGCTTTTGGACCGCATGCTGGGCAAGCCACGGTTTGAGCGTGAAACCGCCTGTTTGCTGGGTCACTATATTCTTTTTGGCAGAAGCCGCATAGGGGGAACTCGCGCATGGTGGTGTTTTCGCGGTCGTAGGGCAATCGCTCGATGATTGTGAAGCGTGGACCGCAGTTGGTGCAGGTGATAAAGAAGTATTCGTAACGTGGGTTTTTTGGGTCACGCAGCTCCGCGAGGCACTCGTTGCAGATGGCGATGTCTGGCGGTATGATTGAGCCTGAAAGCTCCGCTTCCTCAGAACTTTTGTAAATCGTAAATTTGTCATACTCATTTTTGCCTGAAAGCTCAGTCGATTTAACTGAGTCTATTTGCGCTAAAGGCGGCTTCTTCTCAGTCAAGTCACGCGTAAAATTCTTGATGCTTTGCGCGTCGCCTTCCAAGAGGATTTCTACTCCAGCGTCGCCTCGGTTGCGAACGTACCCTGCCAAACCGTTTTCTGTGGCTAAACGGTAGACGAATGGGCGGAAACCGACGCCTTGAACAATACCGGTGACGTTGATTTTTACGCGCAAAGACGTGAGCCTTAGCTATTTCAAACATAGATTTTCTCTTATACGTTTCGACAACAGAAGACTAAAGATCAGAGTTATTTGGAGCCTTCGGCGGGATTTGGACCCGCGATTATTGCAAGTCACCATTGAATCAGATCAATTCCTTTAATGGATTTAAAGTGCTGATCCCGAGTCAGGATAGCTTCGCCCATTCGTTTTAGCTATTGCAGCAATTAGAATATCAAATTCGCTGATCATTTTGCCCGATTTTTTTAGTTCACAAAATATGCTTGAGGCTTCCTCGCATGCTTCTAGAGACAAATCAAGAACTTGCATGTTGGAAATCGCTTCTTTAACATGTTTCAGATTGTTCTCCGGTTTCGACGAGAGGCGCGCACCTTTCAGCAGTTCGTAGGCTGTGATAATCGTAATTACAACTTGGTCATTCACGTTTGATACTTCACGTACCTTATTCACTGCTTCAGGCGATCCGTTCAGAAATGAAATCATCACGCTTGTATCGATAATAGTCAAGCTAAATCACAAACTCTCTTGGCTTTACGCGTTCTCTATCCTTCATTATTTGCGCAAGAACTTCATCTGCATCGTCACCCTTCCAAGTTCCCGCAAATTCAAGGATTGACTTTTTCCTTTCTTTGCTTGCTACACGAATGACAACATCTGAAAAAGATTCGCCGGACCTTTTCAGACTCTTAAGAGTTTCATACGCCTTCTCAGACAGAGAAATAACTTTGGTCATAGCAAAATCTATGTGCATATGCATATATATGCATTTTTGCGCAAACAAAGGAAAACCGTTGATAATGAGACAGGATGGAGCCTTCGGTGGGATTTGGACCCGCGACCATTACCTTACCAAGGTAACGCCCCATCGGGCTAGGCTACCGAGGTAGAAGAAGGTAACTAAACAAAATCTTGTTACGCTCTGCTCAGTTTGCTCTTTCTTCCTCTTGAAGCAAGCGCCTTAAAACTTTTCCAGCTGAGCTAATAGGCAACTCAGTTCTGAATTCGATTTCGCGTAGTGCCTTGTATGGCGCGATTTTATCGTTAACGAAAGCAAGTATTTCCTCGGCTGATGCAGCCGTGCCTTCTTTGAGCACTATGAAAGCTTTCGGAACTTCGCCTGCCAACTTGTCTGGTTTGCCGACGACCGCGCACAACTTTACGGCTGGGTGTTCGTAGAGGATGTCTTCGATTTCGCGTGGGTAAACGCTGTAGTCTTTGTATTTTATGAGGTCTTTTTTGCGGTCAGTAATGTAAAAGTAGCCATCCTCATCCATGTGTGCGATGTCGCCTGTGAGAAGCCACCCATCACGCAGAACCAAAGCGGTTTCTTCGGGCTTGCGCCAGTAACCCTTCATGACCTGTGGTCCCTTCACCGCCAGCTCACCCGTCTCGCCCTGCGTCAGCGTTTTTTCGCCTGTAGCTAAATCAACAATCCTCACGTCTGTGTCTGGCAGGGGCAAGCCGATTGAGCCAACTTTCACCGTTTTCATCGTTCTGTCGACGGGGTTGCAGTGGGTAACTGGCGACGCCTCAGTTAACCCGTAGCCCTCAGCTAAAAGTCCGCCTGTGATTTGCATGAATTTCTTTTGGATTTGCGGCGGCAGAGATGACGCGCCAGAAATGCAGACGCGAATCGAGGTTAAGTCATATTTGCCAAGTTCTGGGTTAGCTAAAAGCGCCGAGTACATGGTTGGGACGCCGCAAAAAACCGTAACCCTATGCTTCTGGATGGCTCCTAAGGCTTTGGCTGGCTCGAATCTGGGCATAAGAACCATTTTTGCCGCTAAACTTATGGGCACAGTCATGCTGGTGGTCATGCCGTAAATGTGAAACAGAGGCAAAGCTGTCAGAAAAGTTTCTTTTGCTGTTGCGCCTTTTATCCAAGCGGCAAACATGAGCGCGTTTGAAACCAAGTTGGCGTGTGTTAACATCGCTCCTTTGGCTGTTCCAGTGGTGCCGCCCGTGTACTGCAATGCTGCTAAATCCCCCTCTGGATTTATTTCGACCTTGAGAGGTGTGTTTGGGGCTTCTTTTAGAAGAGGCTGAAAATCCCACAGGTTCGGTTTGCTCGGGATAGTAGCTGTTTCGGATGCTTCGTCTAAGCTTGTAGCTATAACGTTTTTCAGCTTAGTTTTAGCCCAAACATTCTCCACAACGGCATAAAGGGTATCTAAAACGATTATGGTTTGGGCTTCTGAATCGCACAGTTGATACTCAACTTCTCGCTCCCGATGCAGTGGACTTATCGCCGTTACAACCGCACCTGCTTTAAGGATTCCGAAATAAGCGATTATGAACTGAGGAATGTTGGGCAAAAAAAGTGCCACTCGGTCGCCTTTTTTAACGCCTAATTTGGCAAGGGCATTTGCGAACTGATTAGAGAGCAACTCCAGCTGGGAATAAGTGATTTCTTGCTCGCTGTAAACTAAGGCAACTTTTTGTGGAAAATTCTCGGCGCTTTTGTGAAGGATATCTTGGAGAGGAACCCTGGGAAGTTCTAAGTGTTTTGGCACTCGGGAAGGCCACAAGTTAAACCAAGGCTCATTTTTTTGGGGCAAGGCATAACCGCGTTACCATATGAAGGGACAGGTAAAAAACTTATCCTATCAGCCTTAAAGGCTCTTAATTTTCCTTTTTGGGCGCTTAATTTGGGACATTTTGGAGACCAAGCCACCGTCTAAATAGAGGATACCGTCTATGCTAATTAATTCTGTCAGACTTATCGCGGAGTTCTTCGGTGTTAAGTCCAAGGATAAATCCTTCGGTTTCTTTAATTGGGCGCAGAGGGATGTACTGAATGATGCCATGTTTGATTATGGCAACCATTTTGTCGCCGGGTTTAATTCCTGCGCTTTCTCGCAAGTTTTTTGGAATTAAAACCTGATACTTTTTTGAAACCTTAACTGTCTGCATTGTTCTCCAATAGTACAAAGATTTAATGTATCAATATAATTTTTGCGCTCAAGGCTTGGAATAATCTGTTAGGCCTAGTCTGTTGCCGAAGGGGTCTTCAAATTCGACAGCCATCCCAGTGTGAATGGGAAAGGGTTCAGAGAGAAAACTTAGCCCTTTAGCTTTCAACCGTTTGTACTCTTCTTGCACGTCTTCTACTACAAACCAAATGGTCGGTTTAGCCTCTGGGAACTTGCTGGTGTCTTTTAAGATGATTGCAGGTTCATTGTCGCCGACTTTGAAGGCGATCATGCCCATGTTTGAGAAGTCAAACTTAACTGGCAAGCCCAACAGGTCTTGGTAGAACTCTTTGCCTTTCTTTAGATCGCCGCTTGGCAGGAAGAAGTTATCGTAATCTTTCATAATTTCGCCTAATGAAGTTCTGTGGCAAGTTATTAATAAGATTTGACAAAAGACCGATTTTTATTGATGCGCATGTTGATTGTGAAATTACCTTGCGGAGTTTTATGCTATTGCTTTGTTTCATTTGTCCGCGTTAATTGTGGGCGTGTCGACATCGTGCCTTGGTTTTTTGCCAGACAGCAAATGTTATCAAAACCAGTACCAGACTGATGGTGGATACTGGGGCTAAGACGGCAGAGCCGTGCAACAGATAAGCGACACATAGGATGATTACTGTGCCCAATGCCAATACTGGGGAATCACCAACTAGAAAGTCCTTCCAGAATGTGAAAAAGTTTTTAACTCCTTTCCAGACTGCGCTTAATGTTTTACCGGAGGGCATTATAGCTTAACCTCCGTCAGGCTTTCGTGAACTCGTTTGAAATAAGCAGTCAATCCCAATGTTGTCAGGAAGATTATCGCTAGGAGTACTAATAGGAATATGTCTCCCATGGGCCACTTTACGCCGACGCCTTCGCCCATCCAGAAGAGGCCAAAAACGGTTAGCAGGTTACCTACACCCAGCTTCATATAATTCTCGGGTACTTTAGTCAGAGGCTTCGCGACCACAGCGCCTATTGCCGTCATAACCGCTACCGCGACAAGAGCAGCTAAGGCGGCAGTTCCCAGCTGATTCTGGCTTCCGTTAGCTAAACCAAAGCTGATAACAATCATGACGACTTCCATGCCTTCCAAAAGCACGCCTTTGAAGCTGATTGCAAACGCTAAGGAATCTCGCTGGCCCCGAAGAATCCCTTTCTCATTAGAAAGAGTCGCTACCTCTTTGTTGTATATGTCGCGTTCATCATGCGGCGCCTTAAACCCCGTTTGGCGCAGTATAGCTTTTGTGAGCCACTGCAACCCAAAGATAAGCAGCAGTGTTCCAACCACGATTCGCAAAGCAAAAAGGGGAACATATTGAATTAGTGCAGTACCAGCTACCCCCACAATTACAGCCAAACAAGCTAGGGCAAGTAATGCGCCTTCAAATGTCGAACGCCAGCCTCTAGTAATACCTGATGCCAGAATAATGGTCAGAGCCTCAGTCGCTTCAACCGCACTAGCCAATGCTACTGTAATAAATAAAAGAACCGCACTTTGGTCAATCATAAAAAATCACGACTCTTTCACACGAAGGGTAGCTTTCACAGGGTCATCTGCAGCCGTTTAAATCACCATTTCTAGACGAACAAGTTTGCACATTAAAAATATATGTATTTCAGACAATTTTGGTGGAAATTATCGTAATCTTTCATTGATTTCAGCCCACGTGAAAGTTCTGTAGCAAGTGCTTAATAAGATTTCACAAACCGTGCGAATTTAGCTCTTGCTTTTTCTTTTAGTGCTTTCTGCTCAAATCAGAGCACTGAGCCTATTTAGAGCCATATCTAACAGTAAAATCCATGTTAATTGCGCCAAAAAGTACATGAAAAAACACGTTTCTATGTTGAAAGTGCGGGACATCACTTCTATGCAGTTCTATGTTGAATCATATTTGGGGCATATTAGAAGCATGTAGTAGACCGAGGGGGTAGGTTGTACGAGCAAACACAAACCCGCCTAAGGCTCCAGATTAAGACGTTTAAAACTTTTCACAATTTTTCCTTAAGGGAAAGCAAAAGATAAGAACCCCATCGCTCATATTTTAACAACGGCGCATACAATTATGACTCTCTTAACAACCGACGAAAAAGAACTGCTTACGAAAGCAGCAATCCTGATGGAAGAACTGCTCGAGACGCTGGAAGTCATGCAGGACAAAAAATTGGTAAAAGACCTACGGGCTTCTTTGCGCGAAGCTAAACAGGGAAAAACCATGACGCTAGATGAGCTAGTGCGGGATTTGCACCTTGAAACACAAGTTCACAGTTGAGCTGACTCATCGTTTTTCGAAACAAATCAGAACTCTTGACCAGAAAGCTCAGGTTCAAATTATCAAAGAAGTCTATTCATGGGAAAACAACCCTAAAGTAGATAAACCATTGCATGGAGAATTCAAAGGCGTATTTTCAACAAGAGTTGGAAAGTACCGCGTCCTATACCGAATCGAAGGCGAGAAAATTCTCCTCTTGGCAGTTGGCCATCGTAAAAACGTCTACAAATGAGACAGGTCTAATCGAAGACAAGCGAGTGATAATTACTAGTAAATACTCTTGCCTATTTGGATCACATGGTAGACCCGAGGGGTAGGCTGTACAAGCAAACACAAACGTGGGTAGAGGGTACCCTACTATTTGTTGACGAAATTCCACACAAAAAGCATAAGCATCAAAAATAAGTGGTGCCGGGAGCGGGATTCTCGCTTTATTTTAGCTTCGAGCCCGCGACTTCTGGACATGGGCGTTTGGCCACCATTTATGTTCTCCAGATTATGAGTCTGGCGCCCTAGCCAGGCTAGGCTACCCCGGCAAATTGCCACTTTTTTTGCTGGCTTATTCCATTTAGTTTGTTTTCCATCATTTAAACTTTTAAAAAAAATACCAAAAGTGGTGAAGTCACCCGCGCCCACCTTCCCTTCTTTTTTTGATTCTCACTTTTTATTACCTAACGTTTAGGAGAGGTTGTTCATGGAATTGTTAGGTAAGACGGTTAAAGACGTTTACGATGCTGCAGCTTCATTATGCCTGCTTGCTGTTCGTTTTGGGTCTGGATGTATAAGAGACCATTGAGGAAAGCTGAAAAAACGAGAACTACTATTAGTGCGATAGTTAAAGTTTTGTTCATTCTTTAAACCAGTATAACTCGTGCTCGTTCCTTTAGGAGGCGCCACTTATTTTAATGCTACACCTTAGAACGCCACATCAGAGCATTTCTCGGTTTCATCTTGAGAACTCTCCACCGCATACATAGCATCGTTAGAATGCGGACAGAACGCCACCCCAACTCCAACTTGATTATGACCAGCGGGCAACCCTCTTTTTCCAAAATAGGGTTCTGTGAAGTCTTCGTCTGTTGATTCTCTGTGTGAAATTTCGTCTGCTTACTTACCGAGTAATTATGACTTTTACCATTTGAATCCTGAAGCAGTATGACCTCAGACATGTTCAGGTTTATCCGTAATCTTAATCAGAAATTAATAAATGCTATATCCGTAAAATACGCAATTCAGAAATCATGCCCAAACTTGCCTTGCCTATTGCTGTTGTCGCGATTGTGTTAGTAGTTGTTGCTCTGGTTTATTATTCTCCGAACATCAAGCTTCAAACCCCTTTCCCCTCGACCATTATGTTGCATACTGCAAAGATAACAAGTTTTAAGGCAACGCTACTCCTGCAACGACCAGAATTGCATCCTCAGGTGACTTTGCTGAATGGATAAGAAAAATAAGAAACTGCTTATTTGCTTGGTTGTTTTGCTTAGTGTTTCAATGCTTGCTGGGCTAGTGAAGATCCCAGAGTTCCCAGTAGTTCGTGGTCAATCTACCCTGTCAGTGGTTCCGTCAGGTGTGTTGGATTATGTTCCGATAACTTTTACTAACAATCAGCAGAGTTCTCAATCTTATACTGCCTCTGAAGCAGGTTTTTCAGGAAATGGCGTCTCATTAGGGACTACTACACTCACCACACAAGACCAAAAACCTGCGGTGTTGAATGGCAATAACTACATTGTGGTTCTTAATTCGTCATCTTATGTTTATCAAAGTGGCGATGCAGGAGGCGCTGTAGAAGTATGGAGCGCTAATAGTGCTTGGCAACCCGTTTCAATGTTAGCAACTACAAGCTGGACTGCTTTGGGTTACTGTGACCTTTACGTTTACACTTACCCATCATTGTCCTTAAACACAATTTATATCTGTGGGCAAATTGCTAATTCGACTCAAGAAGGATTTGTCGGAACTTTCTCAACTAGCTCAAATACTCTTACATTGCAAGCTGTTTCTGGTTGCCTATATGTTACTCAAATGTACTACATTTCTTCTCTTAACGAGTTTGTCATAACGGCGGTTGATGGTTCTCCTTCGACCGATGACGGCTACATAATAACCGCAACCCCAGCCAACTTGTTTATTCAATCCAACTGGAATTGGTTCAGCATTTCTTCGTACAGTAAAAACATTAATCTTGGCGCGGCTGAACACATGTTCACTTATTGTAACGGCTACGGCTACATTTCCGTTTGGACTGCTGGGTACGGTGCCAATGTATTCCGAGTAACTATGTCTCCGACTCCGACAAGTCTTACCTATATTTGGGGTAACGGCGCATATAGTACCGGCTTCATCTGTTTAGGCC
>CAWAUU010000038.1:0-5171 GCA_963785215.1 Candidatus Bathyarchaeota archaeon | reverse complement strand
TAAGTGTTGGGCTAAAATACTGTTGAAAGAAGAACATTTCCGTCCCTCCAACAGTGGCAGCCAGCACGTAAGTGCCAAATGCAGTCAAAGTTATTCCAAGAATCATAAAAATCGAAAGAGTTGAGCGACGTATTTGTACCGTAAGAAGGTATGTGCCTAAAACGAAGTATCCTACATACCCGGTAATTGTGAAAACATTACTACTCAACTGATAAGTGGTTAACAAGCCGAAAACGGGTATAATGGCTACACCCAAAAACCACAGTATCACAAAGTATTTTATAATCGTTTGATCTGCATGAGCCAAAAATATACGTAAGATTGGAGTCAAAAGGTAAAGGCCAACGAGCAGATAGAGGTACCAAAACTGGTAGTAAGGACCATTCAGTATGCCTTGGATGATGGCGCTTGAAGTAAAGGCTTGATGTTCAACTAAAAAGTCCCAAGCAAAGTAGGCGCCGCCCCAAAATATCCAAGGTAAGCCTATTCGAGCCCATCGCTTCTTAAAAAAAACGCTGAGACTTTCATTCTTTGAGGGTTGGAGCAGAAGAGCGCCAGTCAACATCACAAATAATGGAACTCCAATTCTTCCAATAGTTTGGTAAATATCAACCGTAGTCCAACGAATAATTTCAAACTGGTTCATTTGTTGAATTGTTAAGTCATTTGAAGCATGAAGTAAGATAACTCCTACTATAGCTATCGTCCGAATTAGGTCAACGGGAACAGCGCGCCCTCTCAGCTGATTCAGCTTCTCCACTTAAACCAAATCACATTCTAGGAGCATTTTATGCTAATAAAAGTTGACTTACAATGTAGGAAAAGGGAGCTTTCTTTCAATGTTCAGCACTCGCTAAGCGCATGGCAAATTCCTCTAATCTGAAAACCAATTGATAAGGCTCGATGGCTGCATGAAGCAAAAACTAACTAACTTTGGCAACCGTGAGGTAGCATCAACGGGCAAGAGTAATACCCCCATTTTTCGGTACAATTTCAGTCTCTTAATCTCAATCTTCTTCCTCTAAGTGCCGTTTGTTAATTATACTTTGCAATATACTCCAAAATGCCGTCAAACTAGCGAATGGTTTGTTTTGGGAAACGGCTTTGAAATACTCAAAATTAAGTAGTTAATTTTATTAATACAAAAAAGCTACGTCGCTATGCTAGGTGTGTTTTTAGAGATTATAGTATTGTATATTTCGTCAGCGATTAGTTTTGAGCCTTCACTATTGGGATGGACTCCGTCAGGAAAACAATAAGAATAGTTAGCCAAAGCCGAATACACATTAATTACTGGCAAATTAGTCTCGTTTGCCGCCTGTTCGATGCTGGGAATTACGTTGTGCGCGAAATATTCGGGGCTTATGCCAGTTCCATTGTTGAAAACCGGCGGTGGCAATACAATCCATATCTTCGGCTTACTTCTAAGCGCTTGGAACGCGGCAACCAGCTTCACATAGTCGTCCACAAAACTTGTATTGTATTGCTCGAGGACTGGGTGAGCGTCATTGGTTCCCAGCATAATGATTACTATGTTAGGCTGGAATTCCGTAGCGTTTTGGAATGCACTCGTGCGCATATACGGGTTCTGAGAATTAAGAGAAACCGTGGATCCGCCAACACCAAAATTGCCAACCACATAATTTGGACCAAGCAGCATCGAAAGGTCAAATGGGTACTCGGTTCCTTCTGTGATGCTATCGCCGACACATGCAACACGAATTTCATCTGATGAGGGGTTTTTATTTCCGATATCAAAAATGAAGAATGTTGCTATTCCTGATGATACAATCAGAATGGCTAACCCAATCGCCAGTAATCTTAATTTCTTTTTATTCATTTTACGTTCTTCGCTATACGCTAAATTCTATTTTAATCGCTTTATTTTGTTATGGGCTCTCTTGAATTAATGCAATAAATGCTCATTAACTTAGCGGGAAAATTCAAATTTTTGATTGTACAAAACCAGCCTCTTAGGTCTAAAACCGATGTTAGCATCAGTCAAATATTCTCTTTTGTCCTGCCTGTTTGGTACTTGGTTATTTCCTGAGCTTTGTTTTTAGCTACAAAGCAGTATTAGTCTTTAAGTTGGATAAAGAGAGATTGGAGCATATGCTAAATCGAAAGGGTAAGGTTATGAGCACGCCCAAAGAAGCTTAAGCTTTTACAAACTCATCGTCACACAATGAGAATTCTGGGTGAGTTATACAAGCTTTAAGCGCGCCATTCCAATTCAAAACCGAAAGAATCAACGCAAAAACCTTGGTATTCCTTTTAGCGCCGCCCGCCGGCGATTTACGTTTTTTCTGAAGCAGAAAATGACCATAGTGAGACAATAAGATAAAACAAAAAGAAAAGGAAAAAATAAAGTGTCAGAAAAGTTACTGGTTATCTTACTTTACGGTCAACTATTTTTCCGTCTGCATCTATCAGTCTCACGTCTAATGGCATGTTGCCGACAGCGTGGGTTGCGCAGCTCAGGCACGGGTCGAACGCTCGTATGACCGCTTCAACCCTGTTTAGCATGCCTTCTTGCAACTGTTTTGCTTTAACGTATTTTTTGGCAACCTGAGTTACCGCCATGTTATAGGCGAGGTTGTTATGTTCCGTGGCGATGATCATGTTGTTCCATGTAATTAGTCCTTGCGGGTCAACTTTGTAGTGGTGAATCAGTGTGCCTCTTGGCGCTTCAGCCACGCCGACTCCTTCATATTTGTTTACCATTGCTTTGGATGTAACGTGTTCGAAGAGGATTTCTGGGTCTTCAAGCAGTTTCTTGGCGGTTTCAACACAGAACAGCAACTCTACCAAACGTGCGTAGTGATATTGGAAAGTGCTTTGAACAACTCCGTTCTTGCCTAGTTTCTTGAATTCTTTTAGTTCTTGGTCTGCAAGCGGTGTACCGCAGTGCGAAGCGACGTTAAGTCTTGCTAATGGTCCGACACGGTATGCACCGTCTGGGTAACCGATTGCTTTGAAGTATGGGAACTTCATGAAGGACCATGGTTCAACTGCTTCACCGATAAATTCATTGTACTTTGCAGGGTCAACGCATTCCGCCACTACCTTGCCATTCTTGTCCATTATTCGGATTTTGCCGTCATAATGTTCAAGTCCGCCATCAGGAGTCACCAAACCCATGTAGTAAGTTGGGAAGTTTCCGAAGTTTTCTACTTCCTCATCAAAGTTTTCTAACCATTTCTTGTACAAGGCTAATGTTTTTAGTGTGATGTCTAATGCTTCAGGCAGGTTAGCTCTCAGGTAATCTGCTCTTTCCTTGGTTAGTGGCCATTTGGCTCCTCCTGGAAGAATCCATTCGCTTGAGTGTATTCTTTTGCCAGCGATTTTCTCGATTAATTCTTGACCGAATTTTCGAAGCTTAACACCTTGCAATGCGAGTGCAGGCTGTTTTTCTATTAGACCAAAAATGTTTCTTGTTGCAGGGTCTGAGTCCATGCCTAGGAGCAAGTCTGGAGCGCAGAGATGATAGAAGTTTAATGCATGCGACTGAATCATTTGGCCCATGTGCATTAAACGGCGTAGCTTTATGGCGGTTTGTGGTGGGCTAACTCCGACGATTGCATCGCATGCTTTAGCTGATGCTAGCAGGTGGCTTACTGGGCAGATTCCGCAGGCTCTAGACGTAATGCTGGGCATCTCGTAGAATGGTCGTCCTTCAGTGAATTTTTCAAAGCCTCTAAAGTCAACTACTTGGAAACGGGCTTCTTTTACTGAATCGTCGTCGTTTAGGAAGATACTTACTTGAGCGTGCCCTTCTATTCTTGTAATAGGGCTGATTACGATTTCTTTACCGTTTTTTTCTGTTTTAACCATATTTTGATCTACCCTCCATGTTAGGTGTTCGACCAGCCAATAACTCAGTTAACACGTAGTTAATCAGGTCTGCAGATGGCGGACACCCGGGAATGAAAAAGTCAACTTTAACAGCTTCGTGAAGTGGACGAGCCTTAATCAAAAGTTTAGGCACATCGGTTGGGATTGCAGCATTCAAATCAGACTTTTCCTTGTATGCTCGTTCCAGCACTGCTTGATCACTGTGACGCCATGAATTTCTCAATGCGGTAACGTTTCCTGTTACGGCGCAATCACCTAGTGAAATCAAAACTTTTGTTCGAGCTCTTACCTTCTGGAGCATGTGCAGTTGCTCTTCGTTTGCTATTGCGCCTTCGATAAGTGTTACGTCAACGTTTTCGGGAAATTCCTTTACGTCAGCTATTGGGCTGTAAACTAACTGTATTTTCTGGGCTAAATCAATAAGTCGCTCATCTTGGTCTAGGAATGACATGTGGCAGCCTGAGCAGCCGCTAAGCCAAACGGTGGCGACTCTAACTTTTCCGGTCATTTGCGGTTCCTCCTTTCCAAGATAAACTCGGCAATATCTTTACGCTTGGTGTGTCCGATGGGTTCTGCTTCAATGTAGATTGCTCCTACAGGGCAAACTTTAGCACATTTGCGGCATGAAGTGCATGAGCAAGAATTAGCCCAGTGCTCATCAAGATCCATGATTACTTGGGCATCCTTACCTCGCAGCTTCAGATCAAGCGTGTGAACACCTTCAATTTGATCACAGACACGAATGCATCGAGTACACAAAATGCAGCGGTTCCGATCAATAACTAAGAAGTCATGAGTTAAATCAATTTGATCATTGCTCCAGTTTCGCTCAAACATGACATGGTCAACGCCCAGCTGGTTTGCCAGCGCTTGCAGTTCACAGTGGTCGTTAGCTACACAGACTGAGCAGATGTGAGTTCGCTCAGCAAGAAGCATTTGCACAACCATCTTGCGGTGATCTTTAAGCCTGTTTGAACTGGTTGTAATTTCCATTCCTGGTCCTACTGGGGTTGTGCAAGCAGGGAAGAGCTTTGGTGAGCCGCTAATTTCAACTAGGCACATGCGGCAGCCGCCATACGCAGTTAAACCTTCTAGGTTGCATAATGTGGGAATTATGATACCGTTATCTTTAGAAGCTTTCAGAATGCTGGTGCCTTCAGGAACTGAAACTTCAATGCCGTCAATTTTGAGTTTAACACTTGAAACAATCATGTTTATTCTTCCTCCTTAGCCTTCTTGAAGCATTTACCCGCTTCACACTTCTTTTCAACGATATGTTTGATGTATTCATCTCTGAAGTATCGAAGAGTAGTTAT
>CAWAUU010000037.1:0-7682 GCA_963785215.1 Candidatus Bathyarchaeota archaeon | reverse complement strand
GGGGGGGCCGTTCACGCGCTCCCGGCACACAAGCCAGATTCCGAGGGGGCCGTTCACGCGGTCCCGGCACACAGGCCAGACTCCGAGGGGTCCGTTCAGGCGCGGCGAGACGGAAAGAGGGTGGAAGTGGGAGAGCCAGCGTACTCGTTGCCAGCAGTAACGCCCTCGCTTGCGCCCATGGGCTGCGCGTTCGGGACAGATGCCCGCCGACCCGACCCGCCACTCCTGCCGGGCCCGCCCACGGGGGGGTACGGCTCCGCAATGGCACAACTCCCGCCCGGCCGGCAGCCGCCGCAAGCACCCGAAACCGGCGGCCTCGGCCATGTTTTAGAACGAGGTCAGGGAGGAGGAGAGCGAGGAGCGGAGCCGGCTCAGTTATCGGCCGCGCGCGCTCAGAGAGGGGATGTTGAGCTAGCGGCCGTCGGCGGCGGTGAGGATGTTGGGGGGACTGCGCGCACGGCTTGCGGGGCGTGTTTTGCCCTCGTCCGCGGTTCGGACCCTGCGCGGCCGCTGGCGCTGGGGGCGCCGGCGGGCGGCTTGTGCGCGACCTGCCAGGTGCAGGATGCGCTGCGTCTGCAGCGGGTTTTGTCGGTGTGCCGGTCGGTGCAGCGGTCGGTGGAGAGGCAGGCGGCGGAGCAGGCCAGGACGGCCGAACAACTGGCCAGCGCCACGCAGCAGCTCGCCAAGGCGGGCGAACAGCTAGCCGGCGCCCGCGAGCAGCTCGTCAAATCGAACGATCAGCGGACCGATCATCTGGCCGCCCTGACGCGTTCTCAGATCGACGCGGGCTTGGCGGCCGACCTCCGACAGCAGCAAGCGGACCTCGACCGCCAGCGCGACGCGCAACGCAGGCAGGAGGAGAATCAAAGGCTCCTGGCGGAAGGCCTCGCCGACCTTCGGAGCGAACAACGGGCCTCCATCGAAATCCTCACCGACCTCCGCAACCAATTGCTCGCCATTCAAAGAATCGTCGCCCTCCAGTCCAACGGAACTCCCCCGGGAGAACGCAGCGGCCCAAAATCCCCGGAGGACCTCTCGCCAACGGCCAAACAAGCGGACGCCCAAAAACGCCTCGTAGAAGCTGAGCCGTCCATCATTGGCTCGAATGACGAGGCGAAAAGGGCTCGCGAACCTGCGGCGGATCGTCAGCGGTTGGTGGTGGCGGCGGCGGCGGCGGCGGCGACGTCGTTTCGCCCCGAACTCGAAATCGCCCTTCACGGATTTTCCCCTGAAAGCTCTCTGACCCCGCCGCGCGACCTGGCAAATCCGCCGCACAATCTCACAACCCCGCGGCGCGACCTGGCAACTCGGCCGCACGATCTCACAACCCCGCGGCGCGACCTGGCAACTCGGCCGAACAATTCCACGGTCACGCCGGGAGACCCGGCCACCCGGCCGCACAATCCCACGATCGCGCCGGGAGACCCGGGAACTCGGCCGCGCTTGGACTCAACAATAGGGCCGCCCACGGACACGACCCGCGGGCCGCGCGGGGAGCTGGCAAATCGGCCGCCGGTGGACTCGACGAGCGGGCCGCCCGCGGAGCCAACCAAGGGGCCAGCTAGCGAGGAGGGGGGAATGACGATGAGTTCCGAACGGCTCGTGTTTGACGAACACGCCTTGTACTTTGCCGCAACCGCTGTCGAATCCATAAAGTGATTTTGTGTTGGCTGACGTGCTGCGGGTGGCGAACACGCGTTGTACTACTTCCAAAATTTCAGTCGCTGGCGTTCCAGGATACGACGTTGCAACTTTAACGGCGGCTTCTACTGCTCCACGTGCAACCGCTTCGTCGCCGTTAAGCAAAGCAAAACTGCCAGGCTTATCTGCTGCAATCTTGGAAGTCATATGTTTAGTCCTTTACATTTTGCCATTGCGCAAATCCAGAACTCTTTTTGCTTTTCCCTCTGTTCTCGGAAGCTCGCCTGGCTTAACGATTTCAACATCAGCCATTAAACCGGTAACAACGTGAATTCTATGCTGAATACTGTTCTTTAACGCATTTTTGTCTAGTTGTGGGTTTTTAGCCGCTTGCTCCAACAATTCAACCTTGACCAAAAACGTGTCCAAGGCTCCTGGTCTGTCAAGAACTATTAGGTACTGAGTGGCTAATTCTGAGAAGCACATAACTGCGTACTCAATTTGTGAGGGGAAAATGTTTACTCCACGTACAATCAGCATGTCATCTGATCTTCCATGAACACGCATCATTCTGGCGTGTGTGCGTCCGCATTCACATTTTTCTGTTTCAATTTTGGAGATGTCTCGTGTTCTGTATCTGAGCATTGGCAAGCCTGTTTTAGTGAGCGTTGTGAAGACTATTTCGCCTTCTTCTCCAGCGGGTAAAACTTCGCCTGTGTCAGGGTCAATTGTTTCCACAATAAAGTGGTCTTCCCAAACGTGCAATCCCTTATGTTCCGAGCATTCGACGGCGACTCCTGGACCACAAAGTTCTGTCAACCCATAAACATCAAAAGCTTCAATTCCCAGCTCTTTCTCGATTCTTTCCCTAAGCTTATCTGACCATGGTTCAGCTCCAAACATTCCAGTTGTAAGCTTGAGGTCTTTTCTTGGGTTAACACCTTCTTGAGCCATGGTTTCAGCAAGGTAAACTGCGAAGCTTGGAGTGCAGGCTAAAATTGTGACGCCTAGGTCCTTCATGAGCTTTATTTGGCGCTGTGTCATTCCGCCGCTTGCAGGAACAATTTTGGCTCCAACCTTTTGAGCACCATAATGAAAACCTAATCCGCCAGTGAATAAACCATAGCCATAAGCTATGTGTATAACATCTTGGCGTCTTCCGCCTGCCGTGTAGATGGATCTTGCCATTAATTCTTGCCAAACATCCATGTCATTCTTTGTGTAAGCACCGATTATTGGGTTTCCAGTTGTACCACTTGAAGCATGAATCTCCACTATTTCGTCAGATTTAGCGGCAACCATGCCGAACGGGTAGTTATCGCGTAAATCGTTCTTTACCGTGAAAGGAATTTTCTGAAGGTCATCTAGTGAGCGTATGCTTTCAGGTTTCAACCCTACGCGGTCAAATTTTTTCTTATAAAAAACGCTGTTCTCATAGCAACGTTTTACCTGTTCCCTTAATTTTTTAAGTTGATATACCTTTAGTTCTTCAGCAGGCATGGTTTCGATTTTTTCGTTCCAGTATTTGCCCTCTACCATTTTTGTTCCCTCGCTCTTTTCAAAGGCCTAGATACACTTCTTTTATGTGGCTATTAGATAAAAGTTCCCTCCTCTTTCCTTATAAAACAATTCTTCCTTCCTATGGCTGGTAGCTTCTTTCAGTCATATTTCAATGAATGATGAATGTTTTGTTCAACCAGCAAGACGGTGACAACTCCTCGTTAATTGTGCGTATACTGTGTACTAGCGTCGAGAAAGCAGAGCAAATGTTACCCGCAAATGGCGTTGCTATTCCTTCGATTGATAAAATTAAAAAGTATTTCCAGTAAGTAGAAATGCTCGGTTTCGTCAAAGAAAAATAGTGACACAACAAACTTAATTATGCCTGCACGACCCAATAATTCAGAGGCTAAATTAAGAAATGGTTACATTAAACCTTGACAAGATCTTCAATCCCCAAAATGTAGCCATCATTGGAGCCAGCGACGTTGAAGGTTCAGTTGGATATGCTTTAGTAAAAAATTTTACTCAACTGGGCTATGATGGCAAAGTTTACTTCGTGAATATTCGAAAGCCCGAGATTTTAGGAGTTAAAACATACAAAACAGTTGATAAGATTCCTGAACCTGTTGATTTAGCCATAATTGCTACGCCTGCCAAAACCGTTCCAGACGTTATGGAAGAATGCGGAATGGCAAAAGTGAAAGGCGTAATTATTGTTTCTGGAGGCTTCAAGGAGACAGGTCTTGCAGGTAAGGCTTTGGAAGAGAAAATTCTTGAAATAGCCAAGAAACATGATATTCGAGTAGTTGGTCCAAACTGCATTGGCATAATCCATCCCAAAATAAATCTAAATGCCACCTTCTTGGGCAAGATGCCTAAATCAGGCAACATTGCCTTTCTATCCCAAAGTGGCGCATTAGGCTCAGCAATCCTTGATTGGGCAATTCACGAAAACATTGGCTTCAGTAACTTTGTTTCAGTTGGGTCAATGATTGATGTTGACTTTGGCGATTTGATTGACTATTTTGGTTCTGATCCAAAAACTAAGAGTATACTCATGTACATAGAAGGAATAACCGAAGCACGCAAGTTCATGAGCGCCGCAAGGCACTTTGCAAGAACCAAACCCATAATCGTCGTAAAATCAGGCAAATTTACCGAAAGCGCAAAAGCGGTTGCTTCTCATACTGGTTCACTTTCAGGAGAAGATGACGTTTATGATGCAGCATTCAAACGAGCAGGCATAGTTCGGGTTGAAGAGATAGCTGATTTGTTTAATGCCGCTGAGGTTTTAGGAACTCAGCCATTACCGAAAGGACCAAGGCTTGCTGTGATAACTAACGCTGGTGGGCCTGGGGTAATGGCTACTGACGCTTTGATTGCTCAAGGCGGCAAATTGGCTGAGCTTAGCGAGAAAACAATGGACATGCTTAACGGTGTTTTGCCCCCTTTCTGGAGCAAAGGCAATCCGATTGATGTTCTTGGAGATGCAAGAGTTGACCGTTATAAAACTGCGGTTGAAACTTGCCTAAACGATGATGCTATTGATGGAGTACTAGTTATTTTTACCAAGCAAGCAGGTTCAGAACCAGTAGAGATAGCAAAAGGCATAGTTGAACTTGTTCGTGGCAAATCCTACCAGAACAAAACAATCCTCACCTCTTTCATGGGTTTTGATGCTGTGCAAGAGGCAAACAATATTTTTAACGCCAACAACATTCCAACATACTCCACACCTGAACAAGCAGTCAAAACATACATGTACATGTACAATTACCAGCGCAATCTTGAGCTTCTTTATGAAACTCCTGAAGAGTTACCAGTTGATGCTTCACCACCCAAACGCCCTATCATGGCTATACTAAGAAATGCCTCGCTTGAAAACCGTGAAGAATTAACGGAAAGTGAAGCACAAAAAGTACTCAAATACTACAATTTTCCAGTTTTAAAAACTGTCGTTGCCCACAATGTTGACGAAGCAGTTACGTTGGCACAAGAAATTGGCTTCCCTGTAGCTTTAAAAATTCTTTCACCCCAAATTGTCCACAAAAGTGAAGCAGGCGGAGTTATCTTAAACGTAAATTCGCCAAGCACGGTACGTGAAGCCTTTGAATTATTAATTCAAAGAGCAAAAACCTACAATTCGAATGCCCAAATAAACGGCGTTTTAGTCCAACCTATGATTGAGAAAAATGGCTATGAATTAATAATAGGCGGAAAAACTGATCCTGTCTTTGGACCAGTGATACTGTTCGGAATGGGCGGTGTAGGCGTGGAACTCTTCAAGGACTATTCCATCGGGCTTCCACCATTAAATACCACTCTTTTACGCCGCATGATGGAGGAAACAAAGGTTTACCAGCTTCTGAAAGGATATCGTAATACGCCACCCGTTGATCTTAAACGGCTTGAAGAAACTGTGCTGCTCTTTTCTCAGTTGCTCATTGATTTCCCGCAGATAAAAGAAATCGGCATCAATCCGCTCTTGGTAACTGAAAAAGAAGCCTGCATCCTTGATGCAACAATAGCAATCGACAAAAACAATGTTTGCAAGAAATTTGAACCTCACGCACATATGGTGATTAGTCCTTACCCCAAAAAATACGAGATGCTTTGGCCTCTTAAAAACGGTCAAGAAGTGCTACTGCGACCTATAAAACCTGAAGACGAGCCTATGTGGCTTGAGATGTTCCAAAGCTTCTCTGAGGAAGCTATCCGCTATCGGTTCTTCCAGATACTTAAAGATACACCACACGAAGTTCGAGTACGCTACTGCAACATTGATTACGACCGAGAAATAGCCATTGTCGCTGAATTAGCCGATAATGGGCGAAGAAAAATATTGGGAGTAACACGCTTAAGCATAGAGCCAGATGGAAAAAGCGGTGAAATGGCTTTCATCGTAACTGACTACTGGCAGGGTTTAGGCTTAGGCACCAAAATGGTTGATTACGTGCTTGACATTGCTAAGGAAAAAGGCGTCGAAAACGTCTATGCGATAATGTTACGCGATAATTATCGAGCTTTAAGCCTTACAAAGAAAATGGGTTTCAACCTTGAATACTTAAGCGACGGCACAGTAAAAGGCGTTTTAGACCTCAAAAATATGGATGTGGATGGTCGATGTCTCCGACCGAAGATTTCTCCGAAAGTTGCAGCAGAAAAAATACGGGGTGCAGAAGCTTCGGAAGAAACAAAAGTGAAGCCCAAGAACAGCCAAAGGTAGCTTTAGTCTAACTTTTTACAAATCGGTAAAGTTTTCTTTTGATACTGTTTGCATTCTTTATGTCTATTCCATTTGCTTAATGTAAGCGATTTTCTTGCTAAAAATGCACAAATGGACCAATAAATTAGTCTTAAAACAAAAAAGGAATGAGGAAACACCTAATTTCTCCAATCCATAACGATTCACAGGTTGATTGTTGAAAAGCTGGTTTTATATTGGTTATTTGTTAAGATTTGATTGAATTGACCCCCTACACTTTTATACTAGGACCGTCAGAGGTGCCTTCGATTAACAATGATTCCCCATAACTTAAAAGGAGGATCAAAACTTGGTTGAGATAGATAATAGACGTTTATTGCTGGAAAAAGTTTTGAAAGAACACAATTATCAAGAAAGTGCTCTTCTAGAAATACTGCATCGTGCCCAAGAAATTTACGGTTATTTAGATAAGGATTTGCTTATGGATGTTGCTGGGTCGCTTAACATCCCTCCGAGCCACGTTTATGGTGTAACCACTTTCTACAGCTTCTTCAAACTTAGAAAACCAGGCGAACACATAGTGACCGGTTGCTTAGGAACTGCCTGCTACGTGAAAGGTGTTGAAGAAATCATCGAGGAAATTGAATACGAATTTAATCTTAAACGTGGAGGCTCGACTGCAGATGGGAAACTTTCCCTGCTTATTACACGTTGTATCGGTGCATGTGCTATGGCACCCAACATTGTGGTTGATGACGAAGTTATAGGCAAAGCCACAAAAGAAATAGTCATAGAAAAAATAAAGAACGCCCTTGGAGGAATCAAGGCTGAAACTATCTGATCTTCAAAAAATAACAGAGCAAGAACTTGATTTTCAAAAAGCTTACAAATACCGCATTAACGTTTGCTGCTCAAGCGGCTGTGTTCCTTTCGGAGCTCTCAAAGTACTAAAAGCATTCGAAGATGCCGTAAAGGAATTAGGCGTGGATAAGGAATGTAAAGTTGCGCGTACAGGCTGTATCGGCACATGCTCTGTCGGTCCAGCAGTGCTAATTGAACCGGGAGACTACCTTTACCAAGCCGTTACTCCGGAATTAGCGAAAGAAATAGTCCGCGACCACATAGTTCTTGGTTTACCAGCTAAGGACATGCTGTATAAAAATGAAGCTTACTTCAAAAAGCAACATCGACTTGTCTTGCGGAATGCAGGAAAAATTGACCCTTTAAGAATTCAAGATTACATTTCTGCAGGCGGCTACTCTGCCATAGCTAAATGTCTCGCAACAATGACGCCGCAAGGTGTAATATACGAAGTTACAACTAGCGGTCTTAG
>CAWAUU010000036.1:0-85678 GCA_963785215.1 Candidatus Bathyarchaeota archaeon | reverse complement strand
CCGCAGAAACTTTGTGGCTCGTCATAATCATTTGAGTTTATAGCAACTTTAAAATATTGTTATCGATAAGAGCAAACTATGTCAAACTATTCCGAAAACAGTAACCGTTTTAAATCAACAGTCTTCCGTGCCCTATCCGATCCCATTAGACTTGAAATAATAGACTATTTGAGGGACGGAGAGAAATGCGTCTGTGAGATAGTTCCTCATCTGAACCTTATCCAGCCGCTCGTTTCACGACACTTGAAAATCTTAAAAGATGCTGGAATAGTGAGGTGCCGAAAGGATGGAACTAAACGCATGTACTCAATTGTTGACGCAAAGATATACACTGTTGTTGACGCCTTAACATCGGAACTTGTAAGCACTCTCGCAAAAGAAGCGTTTGAAAGTATGACCCACAGCTAGGCGAAATTTGTTAAAAAAACGTAAAACAGCACTAAATAGCCTGATCTAATGCCAAAATATTTGTTAACAAAAAAAGGATTTATTTCAGGGTAGTTACTGCTGATACCTCAAATTCGTTATTACGTAATAGACACTTTGTTGTGTTTTGTTTCTATAATTTTTTGGCTACCTCGCTTAAGGGTTGCACTGGTCTGATTTCTACTTTCATAGGACCAAAGAATTTGGCGATTTTTTCATCCCTGTCCGCATCAATTGTAAAGAAGCCTTTGTGGTCTACTGATGTATCCGCGGGGCAGCTCATGTAAGCTGCGACTAAATTGATGCCTGATTTTTTGATGTTTTCGTTGGAGAACAGTTGCTTAAGCATAGCTTTACCTTCCGTGCTCAACAAGGGACATTGAGCAGCAGGATGAGTATGAGTTGCTTCATATAACAACTAAGTCACCTCCTACATTTTTAAGACTTAAAAAAAAGTTTTTGTTTGGTTTAGTACCATTATCACTTTGGCGTCCAGAGATTTAAAATTTCTCTAAAGGTTCAGGTTGAATTATTTTTTTCTGAAGAAATGTAAATTAATGTTTAGTTAACTGTATTTGTATGCGTGAATTGAATGAAGGTAGCGGTTTCTGGTAAAGGCGGCGTCGGCAAAACCCTGATTGCAGGCGGCTTAGCCCGCGGTTTTGTGGAACGTGGGTTAAAAACTATTGCGATTGATGCAGATTCGTCTCCAAACCTCGGTTTAACTTTAGGCTTATCCACAGAGGAAACCCGCAAAATCGTTCCTATTTCAGAGAACAAAGCTCTTGTTGAATCTAAAACAAGCACGGGTTACTCGGGAGTTTACCGCTTACAATTCACCGTTGACGACATAGTCCGCGATTACTCGGTTAGCACTCCACTTGGCCCAAATTTGATTGTTATGGGTACAGTGCAGTCGATGGGTGCAGGATGCATGTGCGCGCCGAACGCTGTTATCCGTGCTTTGCTTAGGCACTTAGTTGTAGAACGTGACGAGGCGGTTGTTTTAGATTTGGAGGCTGGCGTTGAGCATATTGGCAGAGGCACCGCCAGACAAGTTGATGCATTACTTATCGTTGCAGATTCCAATCTAAAATCTTTGGAAATTGCCAAGCACATACATGACATGGCTAAAGCAGCTGGGATGCATCAGCTCTATCTCGTGGGAAACAGGGTTATGAACGAGGCTCAGCGGGAAGCTATCCGTAGTTTTGCGGAAAAGAACGGTCTGTCCTTGCTCACTTTTGTGCCCTTTGACCAGAAAGTTATTGAAGCTGATATGTTTGGTGAAACGCCGCTTAAAAACAAGGAAATTGAAGCGGTTAAGACCATTGATAATATATGCGAGCTTTTGCTTAAGAAAACAGCATAACACTTTGAGGTTTATAGAAATGAAAACTCTAGTAACGGTTGGTCGTGGTGGAACAGGAAAATCCAGTTTCACGGCTCTTATGACTAAAGGCTTTATTGAGTCTGGGCAAGCGCCTTTGCTGCTGGTTGATGCTGACCCTGACCAGAATCTTGCTGAAATGCTTGGAATCGACCTTAAAGAGGCGGGAAAATCAACCATTGCCGAATTGCTTGTCAGCACATTCATTGAGCAAGGAGGCACCACAGTCGGAGTTCCTCCAACGGAACGCATTGAAAGTAGGATTTGGGAAAATGGCTTATATGAAAGCAAAAATTTTGACTTCCTTGCAGTCGGCACTAAGTGGGTTGAAGGCTGCTATTGCATGCCCAACTCTGCTTTGAAAGGTGCGTTAGAATCGTTAACTAAAAATTACAAGTACATGCTTATTGACTCTCCAGCGGGACTTGAAAACCTGAACAGGCGTATCACCTCAAATGTTAACGATATATTCGATATTCTTGATCATTCAAAGAAATCTTTTGACCATGTGAAACGAGCTGTCAGAATAGTTAAAGAAGTTGACATGAAGTTTGACAACTTTTATTTGATTGGCGGCTACCGTTTTCCACCGAACTAGGCAAACAGGCTGAAGCTGATTTGAAGTTTAAGTTTTTGGGAAAAATCGCTGAGGACGAACAATTAGATGATTATGTTCTCAACGGGAAGTCGCTGCTTGACTTGCCATCCGATAACAAAGCGTATGTTTCAGTGAAAGCGATTCTGAAAACCTTGGGCTACTTATAGGCTTCAGTTTTTTACACAATTTCATAGAAACCTTGCATTTCTATGGCTACTCCCTGACTTTTGTCCTAAAAAATCTGGAAAGGTTTAAAAAGATTGTAATGGCGTCTTTACCTAAACCTTTACAGAGGTTTCAATTTGACGACTAAAAACGTTAATATAAAAATTGACGAAATGAAGACTAACACTGGTCTCATTAAAAATCTTGAATTATCCATAGGTAAAGTTGTCAATGACAACTGGACTGAACCCATGGGTCCAACCCCAATGCCCTCAATGAGTACCCTGCGAGACTGGGACATGAAACTCCTCGCCAGGTACAAGCCCTTTTACATGCCTGATTGTGACCTTTGCTGTCTATGCACTTTTGGAAAATGCGATTTGACAGCTGGAAAACGTGGTGCATGCGGCTTAGACATCGGTGCCCAATCCTCACGTATAGTGCTTTTGGCCTGTTGCATTGGTGCAGCAACCCACACGGCTCATGCCCGTCACATGCTTCATCACTTGGTCGAAAAATACGGCAGCAGGTACCCCTTAGACATCGGTGGCTTAAACATTAAAGTTGAAGCACCAATCACCCGATTAGTTACAGGAATAAAGCCTGAAACACTCGGTGACTTGGATGATGTTTTAGAATATGCTGAAAAAGAAATCACCCAATGCCTCGCAGTTGCACATACAGGTCAAGAAGGCAACAATCTTGATTTTGAATCCAAAGCTTTCCATGCTGGCATGATTGACCACGTTAGGTATGGAAGTTGGAGACATCGCTCAAATTTCCGTCTTAGGTTTCCCAAAAGCTGAACCTGAAGCACCGCTCGTTAAACTTGGGCATTGGAAGCGTTGATCACATCAAAACCGGTTATCATGTGCATTGGCCACAATGTCATTCCATCAGTCGGAATTATCGATTATGCAAAAGACAACAAAGTTGACGACAAAATCGAAGTAGTCGGTTTATGCTGCACAGCACACGACATCACCCGGTACTACAACCGCGGCAAAATCGTTGGACCAATCAGTTGGCAATTACGATTTATAAGAGCTGGATTCGCAGACGTTGTCGTTCTTAGATGAGCAATGTGTCCGCACAGATGCTTTTGATGAAGCACGCAAAGTTCACGCTCCAGTCATCGCCGCATCAGAAAAGAACTGCATGGGCTTCAAGAACCGCACAAACGACCCGGCAGACGAAATCGTTGCTGACCTTGTAAGCGGCAAAGTCAGCAGGCGTACTGATCCTTGACCCAGAAAAAGTCGGCGAAGTCGCAGTAAGAGTAGTACAGCAAATCGCTCCAATACGCAAAGAAACTGAGCAGTCTTCCAAGCATTGAAGAAATTAAGCAATTGTCTAAGACTTGCAGGCAATGTAACATGTGCCGCAGAAGCTGTCCACAAGACCTCCAAATCCCACAGGCGCTGAAGGCAGCGGGCGAAGGCAATATAGTCCCACTTACCGACCTGTACGAGTACTGTGTTGGCTGCGGAAGATGTGAAGAAGCTTGCCCAGTTAAACTCAACGATCCACAGCTTCATCGTAAAAGCTGGCGAGAAATTCATGCATGAAGAAAACAACTTCTGCCGCGTTGGCAGAGGTGCAGTTCAAGACGTCGAAATCCGAAACGTCGGCAGCCCAATAGTCCTCGGAGAAATCCCAGGTATACTTGCAGTAGTAGGCTGCAGCAACTATCCACACGGCGGCAAAGACGTCTACGACATATGCAGAGAATTCGCCAGCAGAAGATACATAGTTGTAGTATCAGGATGCGCAGCCATGACTGCAGGCAGCTACCGCAATAGCGAAGGCAAAACACTCTACGAGGAATTCCCAGGAGGCTTTGAAGCTGGAGGTGTGCTAAACGTCGGCTCATGCGTAGCAAACAGCGCACATAGCAGGCGCAGCCATTAAAGTAGCAAACATCTTTGCCAAACGTAACCTCCGAGGCAACTACGAGGAAATCGCCGATTACATATACAACCGTCTTGGTGCAGTCGGCTTAGCATGGGGTGCATACTCACAGAAAGCCGCGGCAATCGCAGCTGGATTCTGGCGTTTAGGCGTACCAGTGCTTGTTGGTCCACACGGTGTAAAATATCGTCGTATGCTCCTTGGCAGAGAAGACAAACCTGAAGATTGGGAAGTCTACGATGCCCGCACAGGCAACAAAGTCAACGTCGGACCAGCACCTGAACACTTATTCCAAACAGTTGAAACGCCACAAGAAGCAATGGTCTCCATCGCAAAGCTCTGCATCAGACCAAACGACACATGGAAAGGGCGCAGCATAAAACTAAGCCACTATGTCGACTTACACAAACGTCACTACGGATGCATGCCACAAGACTTGCATCTGTTGGTGAGAACGATGGCTGATGTGCCTATGACACTTAAAGATGAATTTACCAAGATACTGGAAGCACACGATTGGAAGGAAACAGTAATTCCTGACCCGACATTGCTTCCAAGAATGATCCGTAAAATGAAGGAGTGATAAGATATGGCATGTGAACCTTGGCAATGTGCCGAAATAGCCGCAACAAAGAAAGCAAACCCCATACAGAAACCCGAGATAGCAGTAGCAATGATCAAAAAAGCCTCCCGTCCCATCCTTATCGTGGGTAGCTATGCTACTGAACGCTGGATGGAAGGCAAACAATTAATCGAGTACTTGATTGATTTCGCTAACGCATCAAAAGTTCCAGTGGTCGCTACAGCGCACATGGTCGGCGAATTCATAAAACGCGGTTACCAACCAGCAGGCTTCATGTCTGCAATGGACATAGGCAACCGTATAGTTGACCCTGAATGGAAAGGACTTGACGGCAAAGGCCCATACGACCTAGTTATGTTTGTAGGTCTCCCATTCTACATGGAAGAACTAATCCTTTCAGGACTAATGAACTTTGCTCCAGACCAAAGGACCATGACTCTGGACAACTTGTATCATCCGCATGCAAGCTGGTCTTTCCCAAACGCAACCCTCGAGGAATGGGCTGCAAATCTCAAAGTCATAACTTCAAAATTTGAAGGAGGACAATAAAAAAATGTCAATGTTTAAAGATATACCCGTTGATGTTGGCGTAATCTACGAAGGCGAACGCATAAGAAGAAACGACATGCAAGTAGAATTTGGCGGACCATCAGTCAAACAGAAATTTGAACTAGCAAAAGTAAAACCCATGGACGAGATCGAAGATGGAAAAATCACCATAATCGGTCCAGACATTAAAGACATGAAAGAAGGCGGCGCTTACCCACTTGGCATTCTTGTTGAAGCTGCAGGCGCAACTCTTGATCAAGGCCTTGAAGGTGTCATTGAAAGACGCATTCACGGCTACCTAAACTACATCGAGGGCTTCATGCACTTAAACCAACGCTATGACATCTGGATACGCTTAGGCAAAAAATCATTCCAAAAAGGCTTAAACAGTTTTGAACCAATCGGAAAAGTACTCTATCGCCTATTCAAAAGCGAACTCCCCATAATCGAGAAAGTACAAATAACCTTCATAACAGACACCTCGAAACTATCAGAACTCTACCCAGAAGCAATGCAAGCATACGAGTCACGTGACGCTAAAGCAAGAGGCCTCAAAGATGAAGACGTCGATAAATTTTACGGTTGCACCCTGTGCCAATCATTTGCTCCAACCCATGTTTGCGTCATCACACCACAAAGATACTCCAACTGCGGAGCCATCAGCTGGTTTGACGGAAAAGCCTCAGCAAACATAGATCCTAAAGGACCAGTATTCGCAATAGACAGGGGCCAATTAATAAACGCTGAAAAGGGAGAGTTTAGCGGCGTTAACGAGATGGCTAAAAAACGTACTATGGGCGAAGTGAACCAAGTCTGGCTATACACAGCATTCGATCACCCACACACTTCATGCGGATGCTTCGAAGCAGTAGCATTCTACATTCCAGAAGCAGACGGCTTTGGCGTAGTAAACAGAAGCTTCAAAGGCGTAACAGTAAACGGCTTACCATTCTCAACAATCGCTGACTCCACCGCTGGCGGACGACAAGTAGACGGCTTCCATGGAATGTCAATTGAATACATGCGTAGCAAGAAGTTCCTGTCTGCAGACGGCGGATGGAACCGCATAGTCTGGCTTCCAAAAGAAGTTAAAGAACGAGTAAAAGACTTCATACCCCAAGACGTCGTTGACAAAATTGCCACTGAAGAAAACGCAACAAGCGTCGACGCATTGAAAGTATTCCTAAAAGACAAGAACCACCCAGTGGTCGCAAGATGGACAGCCGAAGAAGCACCAGCAACAGAAGCACAAGCAGTACAAGTTAACGAAGAAGCAGCAGGCACAATGATGCCAGTTGCCACAGCAGCATCACTGCCAATAATGGCTGGCGGATTCAAAATCATACTCAAAGACGCAAAAATCTACGCAAACAAAGTCATAATCCAAGTCGTGAAGAATGAATCAGAGAAGCGGTGACCCAATTGCCTCAAGACGGCGCCAAGAAAAAAGACGATGAGGGACTAAAACTCAGCAGTGACCTATTGGAAGCGCTTGCAAAATTCCAGCAAATTGAGCTGGAAGACTTCCAAATGGACGTCAAGGAACTGGAAATAATCTTTGAGCCGGGAATGGCTGGGCAAATAATGCCCAAAATAAAGCTTCCAGGCTTAGCAGGCGGAAAACCAACTGCCATGTTGCAGGCAGCTTTTGTACCTCCAGTCGAGACTTATCCAAACAAGATTACTGAAGTAAGACTTGGGGCAACCAGAAGCGAAGGCGGAACACGCGGAAAATCAGTCATAGTAGGCGGCGAGACTTCGCCGGCATTCTACAATTTTGAGCGACCCACTACTCATAAACCAGTAATCACTCTTGACGTTTTCGACATGGAAGTTCCCTTAAGCAAAGCAGTCAAAATGCACGTCAAAGACGTTGTCGGTGACCCAGCGGCATGGGCAAAACTTGCGGTGGACAAGTTCGGCGCAGACATGGTTACAATTCACCTGATCAGCATTGATCCGCTACTCAAAGATGCTACACCGAAAGATGCAGTGAAAACAGTTGAAAAAGTTCTGCAAGCCGTTGATGTTCCACTAGTTATCGGTGGTTGCGGTGACCCAGTTAAAGACGCAAACGTTTTCGAGGCTATATGCGAAGCTTTCCCAGGCGAACGTTTCCTCATTAGCTCAATAACAAGGGATATGGATGTTGAGCGCTGTGCCAAGTTCGTTAAAAAGAACGGGCATGCCGCGCTATCTTTCACTCCTATGGACTTGAATTTGGCACGGGAACTTAACAGGCGACTATACGACTTCTTGGGAAGAGAAGACATCGTCATGGACTTAACCACTGCCGCGTTAGGCTACGGCCTAGATTACGCATTCACTAACATGGAACGTGCAAGGCTCGGTGGATTAATGGGCGACGTTGAATTAGCTCACCCCATGTCTTCAGGAACAACCAATGCTTGGGCGGCACGTGAAGCCTGGCTAAAAATGTCTGCTGAATGGGAACCACGCGAGCTCCGAGGTCCACTATGGGAAGTAACAACAGCCTTAACACTATTGCTTGCTGGCGTCGACTTATTCATGATGATGCACCCCGCAGCCGTAAAAACACTAAAAGACGTTACAAACTACTTGACCAGCGGCAAAAAAGCAGATGCTTCCAAATTTGCTGATTGGGTCAGCGTAAAGGCTTAAGGAGTTTGAATGGGATGAGCGAAAAAAAGAAAGCTGGATTAAAAGAATTAAGCCCCATAGACGTTTACAAGCTTCTTCCAAAAATTAACTGTAAAGAATGCGGTCAAGACAACTGCATGGCTTTTGCCACAAAAATTGTCAACCGCGAAGTAACTATTGATCAGTGCCCACCGCTGCTAAAGAAAGAAAACGAGAAAGCCTACAACCAACTAAAAGAACTGCTAAAGCCAGCGGTCAAAGAAGTCACCGTCGGCGTCGGAGACAAAGCTAGGAAACTCGGCGGCAAACTAGTCATGTACCGCCATGAATTCACCTACACAAACCCCACAGCCATCGCAATAGACGTAACCGACGAAATGACCGCGCAGGAAGTTGAAAGCCGAATTAAACGCACAGAAAACTATAGTTTTGAATACATCGGCTACACGCTAAAGCTGGACATGATTGCTGTCCGCTCAACATCAGGCGACGCTGAAAAATTTAAAGCCATCGTGAAAAAAGTCGCTGAAACAACCAAACTGCCCATGATTCTGTGCGCATTGAATTCCAATGTTCTTGAAGCTGGGTTAATGGCGGCGCCAAAAGCACGACCACTACTTTATGCGGCTACCAAAGAAAACTGGAAAGACATGGCGGAACTAGCCTTAATGTACAGTTGCCCACTGGTGGTTTCCGCACCAAACGACCTAAACACGCTGGTTTCACTCGCAAAAACAATTATGGCTTACGGCGTAACTGACTTGGTTTTAGACCCCGGCACATTCGCGAACGAAGGATTACCCGATACAATTAACAACTTTACTATGCTGCGCAGAGCGGCAACTAAAGGCGGAGAAGAACTCGCAGGCTTCCCATTAATGGGTGTTCCAATGGCTGCTTGGCTAGGCAAGGGCGAAACAGCTGAAGACCTCATAAAATGGCGTGAAGCATACTTAGCCGCAATGCTCGTTGTACGATACGCTGACGTACTTGTAATGCATGGCAATGACGGATGGTCACTGCTACCCATAACTGTGCTAAGACAAAACATTTACACTGACCCACGCAAACCAGTCGCGGTCGCTCCAGGACTCAAAGTGTTCGGAACTCCAGACGAAAACTCTCCAGTGTTCTTCACCTCCAACTTTGCCTTAACATACTACACAGTCGCTTCAGACCTAGAAAGCAGCAAACTAAACGCATACCTCATCGTCGTCGAAACTGAGGGCTCAGCCATAGACAGCGGAGTAGCAGGACGCAAACTAACCGCAGAACGCGTAGCAGACGCAATCAAAGCCTCAGGCGTTGAGAGCAAAGTTAAACACAGAAAAATCATCATCCCCGGCAAAGCATCAAGAATCAGCGGCGAAATCGAAGAACTCAGCGGCTGGAAGGTGCAGGTTGGACCACGCGACAGCAGCGAGATACCCAAGTATCTCATCGAGAAATGGCAACCATAAGCTATACCCTTTTTCTTATTTTTCGTATTTTTAATTATTTGCCGGAAAAGTCTTTTACTTACGGGGTGTAAGTACTTACAGGGTGTAAGTAAGGAAACATGGAAGAGTTGCTTGACAGGATAACTGTTGATTCAGATGTTCTCGTAGGAAAGCCGGTTATTAGAGGTACGCGCGTGCCTGTGTATCTTATCGTTGAGTTTGTAGCTAACGGCATGACTAATCAAGAAATACTAAAAGAATACCCTCGGCTAAAAGAAGAAGACATCAAAGCAGCACTTCTTTATGCTTCTAAACTTGTTGAAAGCGAAGTCAGTGTCACTCTCTAAAAAGAAGTTTTGAGTAATTGAAGCAAACAATAGTAGTAGACGAAAATATCCCAAATAGCGTCGCTAAATACCTAAACCTGAAGGGTTTCAAGACCCTCAGTATATGTGAAGATTTCCTTAAGAGCGCAAGAGACTCAGTCATAGCTGAATATGCTGCTAAAAATGAGCTGCAGGTGTTAACCTTAGATTCTGACTTTGCTCAGTTATATCATAACATCTTCAGAGGCAGAATCACCGTTTTACTCGTAAAAGCAAACCCAACGACTGCCGAAAACATAATCAGAATCCTCGATGTTGCCCTAGAGAAAATAAGAAAAACCGAAACTCAAAACAAACTTCTCATAATCACAAAAAAGAAAATCAGAATAATCTCATAATTCAACTCATTCTCACCACATATCATGGCGAAATCGAAGAACTCAGCGGCTGGAAAGTCCAAGTGGGACCACGCGACAGCAGCGAGATACCTAAATATCTCATCGAGAAATGGCAACCATAAACTTTTCTTTCTTTTCTTTTATTTAGCTTTTATCTCCGTCTCATGGCTTCTTTCTTTAAACTTTAATATGTTAAAAACTCCATACTTTTTAAGTAAATATGTACTAAAAGCTGATAAACCCCTTCTTTCACTACATCCCCATTTACTGCGAGAAGGGAACCGAAAATAGGCTGCGGTATCTTTGGCGTAATAAATTATGAAAATCAACCCGTATTTCCGTATGTTTACTGGGGTCTCCGAGCCCAAAACCATCGAGGTCACCAATCACACGGCTTCCTCACATACAGCGACAAGCAATTTTTTGTGTACAAAAACTTGGATTTGGTTCCGAAAATAAAAACTGAGGCTATACATGAATGGTTCGGACGGCTTCCTGGGTCAATAGGCATCGGCAACGTTCGATACACCACATCGGGTAAATGTGATAGTGCCTCACTTATTCAAGGTACCCAACCAGTTACCGCTTGCGAAAACGGGATAAAACTTGCCCTCTCATTTAACGGCAACATAGTTAACACGTCGCCGCTGAAAAAAGAGATGACTGAAAACTTCCAAAACTTTCAGTATTGCTGTGACTCTGACATTGTATGTCATAAACTGCTCCTCGGACTTAAACAGGGCAAAGACTTAGCCTCCGCGGTTCGCTCCGTCATGGAAAGCTTAGATGGAGCATTCTCCGTAACAGGCATAACTGGAGACGGTGACTTTTTCGCTTTCAAAGACCCGCTTGGAATAAAACCGTTATGCGCTGGTCATGACCCTGCTGGGGCAACCTACGCTTTTTCCTCTGAAACCGTAAGCTTAGACATGAACAGTTTTGTAAGAGATTTCGAACTGAAACCAGGCGAATTAGTCACGGTTTCAAAGGAAGGCTTCAAACGCACACAAATAATTCCAAACCCTCATCAAGCTTTTTGCGCTTTCGAATACGCTTATTTTGCCAGGCCCGATTCAAGGTTTGACGGCAAATACGTTTATGAGATACGTGAAGACTTCGGGAGAAATATTGTTAAAGAATACCCTGAAATAGTAAAGGATAGTGACATAATTCTGTCGGTGCCTGAAACAGGCGATGACCCAGCCATGGGAGTCCATGAAGCATCAGGCTTACGATGGGAACGGGCATCAAGACGGCACCGTTATGTTACCGAGAGAGCCTTCATACTCCTAAACGCAGAGCGCTTTTCAACGATTGATAAGAAAATCAACATTTTAGGTTCAAAAGTAAATGGAAAACGAGTTATCGTAACCGAAGACAGCATAGTCAGAGGCGACACAACCAAAGTAATCATCGATAAATTACGAAAATCAGGAGCCAAAAAAGTTTACGTCTTCGTTACTTTTCCACGAATTATTGGTCCTTGCTTTTACGGGATTGATATGTCAACTTACGGGCAACTTGTCGGCTCAAGACATAACGCTCAGGAAATAGCTAAAATCATAGGTGCAGACGACGTATGCTACCAATCCATTGAAGCATTAGTACGTGCCACAAGTCAAACAGAAGACCAACTCTGTTTAGCCTGCATCACAGGAAAGTATCCCACCCCGTGCGCTCAAAAAATGGCTGATGCCATGAAAAAGAGATTCCTCAACGGTTACGAGGAGACAACGAGAATCTACGAGTTAGATGAAGTTCAGCCATAACCGCTAGTGATAAAGCAAATTAAGTGTTTCCTCTACTTCTATGCAGTAACGGTGTATTTGGATGGAAAAAATCGGTGTCCTAGTTGTTTCCTACGGCGCAAGAGAAGTTGCCATGGTCGACGCCCTTCTGCAAAGCAAAAACTATCACGTAGAACTCTACATAGCCGATAAGCAAAGCAACCCTTTTAACGCTGAAAAAGCCGTAAAACACGTTGTCATTCCAAACTTGGCTGTTGAAGAAATCTGCAAGTTCGCTGAATCAAACAAGGACAAAATCGATTTCGTTCTGGTCGGGTCAGAAAAACCCATAATTGAAGGTCTCCGCGACCTCGTTGAGAAACGCACAGGTATACCGGTCATCTGTCCAAAGCAACAATACGCCATTGAAGCCAGCAAAATAGAGCAGCGATTGCTTTTTCAAGAGATTGCGCCAGAAGCGAATCCGCGCTTCAAAATTTTTAACCCAGCCGACTACAAAGGCGAAGCGGACGTTAAAAGCGCCGTGTACCGTTGGCTTGATGAACTGGACAATCAAGCAGTGGTGAAGCCTGATAAGCCAGCTTTGGGAAAAGGCGTGGGCGTCTGGGGCGACCACTTCGCAACCCGAGAGCAACTTTTTGAGCATTTCATGTCCAACTTCAAGTATGGCTCGGTTATCATAGAAGAAAAGATAGATGGGGAAGAATCCAGTTTCATGGCTTTCTGCGACGGCAAACACTTTATCCCTCTGCCGGATACACGCGATTACAAACGCGCCTTCGACGACGATAAAGGTCCAAACACAGGCGGTATGGGCTCATACAAAGACGCAGGCGATACATTGCCATTCTTGACTGCGGCTGAACGTGAAGCAGGAACTTGCATTGGCTAACAAGATTTTCAAGGGCTGGAAAGCAAAAATTAAAGATGATTCCGCGCTCAGAGGCGTGCCCTTATATCTTGCCTTCATGCACACTGGCAAGGGCATTAAGGTTCTTGAGAACAACAGTCGCCCTGGCGACCCAGAAATAATCAACCTATCTGGCATTAATCAAAGATGATTTTGTTGACGTGTGCTTCAAAATGATTGAAGGCAACTTAACGAGTGTCGACTTGGAAAAGGCTGCGTCCGTTTTAACCTATAAGGTTCCACAAGACTACGGTGGCTACGCAGACGTGTTCCCCAGCCAAGTGGATAAAGCGGCAGTTAACACGTCCAGTTGACCTCTCAAAAGCCCTCGCGCTAACCAAGAAATATGGCAACCGCATTCGCGTTTACCCTGGTTCAATGGAAACCCGTGACGGCAAAAACTACGCTTTGAAATCCCGCGCCGTCGGAGTTTTAGGCATAGGCAAAAGCATTGAGGAAGCACGCAGCATCAGCCTTGAAGGAGCCGAAGCAATTACGGGCGGAGCACTGTGGAACCGAACCGACGTTGCCTCAAAGCAGCACATAGCCAAAAGCATCAGCCACATGGAGAGTTTGAGGCGCAAGGCGTGAAGCGCATCTTCATATCCGACTGCGAAGGACCAATCTCAAAAAATGACAACGCCTTCGAGTTAGCGGCAAACTTTATTCCAAACGGCGACAAACTCTTTGCCAACATAAGCAAGTACGATGACGTATTGGCGGATGTTCTTCGCAAACCCGGCTACTCGGCTGGCAGCACGTTGAAGCTGATTTTGCCCTTCTTCAAAGCATACGGTGTAACCGATAAGCAGATGGAAGAGTTTCTCCGCGAAAAACATAATCTTAATCGCTAACAGCCAAACCACCCTAAGCCACGTACAAGCCATAGCCGACGCCTTCATCGTCAGCACCAGCTACGAACACTACATCAAAGCACTATGCAAAGCACTCAGTTTTCCATACAAAAACACGTACTGCACCCAAGTAAGCCTCGACAAATGCGCCATCACACCGCAAGAGAAAAAGCGTCTAAAAGAAATAGCGCAAGAAATCAGTCAAATGACGCTTAATTGATATTCCGCAAGCGGCAAGAAAAATTGAAGATTTTTCCCGTAGCTGACCAAGCGTTAATTCAGCGTTTAGACGAGATTTTCTGGAGTGAAATCCCCAAAATGTTCGTTGGCAAATTCCTTGGTGACGTGGTAACGGTTGGTGGGGAACAAAAAGCCGAGGCAATTCGCGATGCTGTGAAGCGTTTGGGTGCTGAATTAGTCGATGTGATGTATGTGGGCGACAGCATAACTGACGTGGAAGCCTTCAAACTGGTGCGAGCAAACGGAGGCTTAACCGTCTCATTCAACGGTAACAGCTACGCAGTTAAAAATGCTGAAGTCGCAGTTTTATCCGAAAGCAACCTTACCACAGCTATTTTCGCTGATTTGTTCTGCAGGTTTGGGAAAGAAAAAACACTTGAGGCGCTTCAAGCTTGGAGTATTGAAGGGCTCAAAAAAAGCGGCGTTGACAAAGCTGTTACTTGAACAACTCTCAAGTTTGTATCCTGACGCCGTTGCCTAAAGCTCAAATAGTAACAGCCCAAAATATGGAAGCACTCGTAAAAGAAAGCAGTGAGTTTAGAAAGAAAGTGCGAGGAGTAGCTGTTGGGAGACTTGGGTAAATGGCAAAAGCGGAAATAGAGGACACTTATGCCGAAGCCTTTCAGGCATCTTTTGCCGAGTAATAGTTACAGCAGACGATGAAGAAACCTTGCACAAGGCTGCTGAAGATTCAACTGCAACGCCATCGGTTGTAATCGGCAGAACAGAAGGGGGAGTCGAAAAATACCTCAGCCCAGAAGAAACCCCTGACAAACGCCAAGGCGCGTTACTGCAGTTCTGGGGAGAAATAAACCCCAAAAAAACCTTCGAGCAATCGCTGAAAAAGTTTGAGACTGAACTTTCCTACCGCATCCGCCAAGACATCTTAGTTAAGCCTTTCACCGCTGTCTATGACGCCTTGCCGAGTGCTGAAGGCAAAATAGATATGATGGAGACTGTTGGGCACTGCGGTGACGGCTACGAATGGGTTGAAAAACGTCACGGCAGAGAAGTCATCGTTGTCCCCTTGATGGTTCCTGACTTCGTCATTGAGCGGTTCTTAGGCTATGGTCGTGGTGTTATGGGCGGCAACTTTTGGGTTATGTGCAAAACAAAACAAGCCTTAAAGCAAGCGGGAGAAAAAGCCTTAGCCGCTATCCACAATGTAGCTGGTGTAGTTACGCCCTTTGATGTGTGCTCTGCAGGTTCTAAGCCAGAAACTCATTTTCCAAAGATTGGTCCCACAACAAACCACCTGTATTGTCCCTCTCTTAAGGAGCGTTTAGGCAAAGAATCCCGTGTTCCCGAAGGCGTAGAATACATAGCTGAAATAGTCTTTGACGGCGTTTCTTTAGATGCTGTTAAACAAGCCACCAAAGCAGGAATCGAAGCAGTGCTAGGTATTGATGGGGTCGTGAAGGTTTCCGCTGGCAACTACGGCGGCAAACTAGGCGAATACAAAATATTGTTGCGGGAGTTATTTTCATGACTAAATTTGATGTTGTCGGTTTCGGTGCGCTAAATGTTGACATGCTCTTCAAAGTTGACAGACTCGCGAGGGCGGAAGAAGAAAGCTTCATCGAAGATTACACTGAAGCCTGCGGCGGCTCAGCCGCGAATACCATAGTTGGGTTGGCAAGGCTCGGATGCAAAGTTGGCTTCATAGGAAAAGTAGCCAATGACCGCGAAGGCAAACTGCAAATTGACTGTTTTAACAATGAAGGCGTCGACACCAGCGGCATCATTCAGGCAAAACAGGGAAAAAGCGGTTCAGTGCTTGGTTTCGTGGACAAGAAAGGTGCACGAGCCCTGTACATTAACTCAGGCGTCAACGACACAATTGAGCCCCGCGAAATAAATTACAGTTACGCTTTCTCAAACAAAATTTCTGCATCAATCCTCTTTCGTTGGAGAAAAATCTTTCCGTGCACAAAAAAAGCTCTTAGCCGCCTTGCCCAGCGACGTTAAAATTAGCTTTGACCCCGGCTCAGTGTACGCGCAGAAGGGTTTTGCAGCTATAGAGCCAATAATTAGAAGTTCTTATGTTTTGATGCCTAACGCTGTTGAACTTGAACTTTTAACTGGAGAAGCTGACTACCGCGACGGCGCCGATTTAATGATTGGGATGGGCGTTAAAATTGTCGCAGTTAAACTTGGAAGCCAAGGCTGCTACGTGACAGATGGTCAAGAGCGGCTAAGAATTGAGCCCTTCAAAGTTAAAGTGGTTGACACGACTGGTGCTGGGGACGCTTTCTGCGCTGGCTTCCTCTACGGCTTAATCAACAACAAAAGCCTCTACGAATGCGGTCGGCTGGGCAATTTTGTAGCTTCCAGAAGCGTTACGGCGATGGGTGCCCGCGCTGGCTTGCCCTACGCTAAGGATTTAGCATTTCTTTATTAGTTTGTCGATTATGCTTTGGAAGATTAGTTTTCCGTCGCCATATTGTAGCATTTGATGTTGCCGTGTCCAGTCGGGTTGTTGCCACCAGTACATTGCCCTCTCCGGATGAGGCATCAAACCGAAAATGTTTCCTTCCCTGTTGCAGATGCCTGCGATGTCATGGAAGGCGCCGTTCGGATTAGCTGGATACTTGCCATCTGCAACATTGCCGTTTTTGTCGCAGTAGCGGAAAACAACCATGTCATTATCGATTAGTTTTGCAAGTAATTCCTCTTCTTTCTCTTTGGGAAACAGTAACCTGCCTTCTCCATGGGCAATCGGCATCCTCACCACTTTTCCAGCTGGGATTTTGCTTGAGAACGCGCATTTTCCCCTATTTTCATGCTTGAGGTAAACCCACTGGCACTTGAAGCCCGCTGGCTCATTTGTTGTCAATGTAGCCTCAGGATAAGTGCTCATTCCGTCGAAGCCTGGAAGCAAACCGTACTCAACCAGTATTTGGAAGCCGTTGCATATTCCCAGAATCGGTCTGCCTTCATCAATAAAAGTTTCAATTTCTTTGCCTAATTTAGCGCTGAGCCATCGTGCGAAAATTACGCCTGAACGTACATAATCGCCGAATGAGAAGCCGCCTGGAAAAACCAGCACCTGATAATCAAGCAGGTTTTTGCGTTTTATTAACTCGTTAACATGCAAAGTCTCCGCGTGGACGCCTAACTCCAAAAAAGCCCGCTGGGTTTCTGCATCGCAGTTGGTTCCGCCGACGCGCATAACGCAGACTTTGATTTCTTCTTGGTTCATTTAGGGTTCCCCGCTTAACGTTTTTTTCCAGCTGCGCCGCAACTCTGCAAGTGAAGCGTCAACGACTATTTTCTGGTTTAACCCGTGAATGAGCAGTTTCTCGTCTTTGGTTACTTTGCCAATTTGAGCGCAGGTTTTGCCCTTCATTAGAGCCTCAAATTCCTGCCTATCTGTTTCTGAGACTTCAATGAGGAAGCGGCTGTTTGACTCTGAAAACAGCACAAAGTCATTTCGCTCTAACGCTCTTCCAGGCACTTTACCTAAATCCAGCTCTAAGCCGTAGCCACCTGCAAACGCCATCTCCGCCGCCGCCACCGCCAACCCGCCTTCAGAGAGGTCATGGCATGATTTGATTAAGCCCGAATCGATGGCTTTAGTTACAGCTCTGAACGTGCGTTTGGCTTTGGCTCCTTTCACTTTGGGCACGTTTGCGCCTAAGTAGCCTTTGAGCTTGTAGTATTCTGAACCGCCCAAGCTCATTGAATGTGTCCCCAATGATGTAGAGCAGGTTGCCGGGTGCTTTCAAATCCATAGAAGTGGTAAATTGAATGTTAGGAATTATGCCTACGGCGGTAATCAGAAGCGTTGGCGTAACTGGACCCAGCGGGGACTCGTTGTAGAGGCTGTCTTTTCCAGAGATAAACGGTGTCCTAAACGCCTTAGCAAAGTCATAGCATGCTTCGCAGGCTCTTACCAGCGAGCCCAATCGCTCTGGCTTCTCAGGGTTACCCCACGTAAAATTATCCAGCAGCGCAATCCTTCTTCCCCCGACGGCAACGTTGTTTCTCACTGCCTCATCAATAGCTGAAGCAGCCATCCAGTAAGCATCAATCTTTCCGTAATTCGGGTTCATACCGCACGAAATAGTCAAGCCTTTCCATGAATCATCAAGCGGTTTCAGTACTGCTGCATCGTTTGGTCCAGCGTACTCTCCTTGTAAGGGTTTAAGCGTAGTGTTTCCTTTTACTTCATGGTCATAAGTGCGTATGACGCTTTCTTTGCTTGCAATGTTTGGGGCAGAAAGAAGTTGCAGCAGGACTTCAGTTAAGTTTTCTGGTTGCGGAAACTCTGGTTCCGTGAAACTTGAGGTTTCAATGGTTGCTGTTTTCGTGCTTTTGCAAGGATTAAACAGAAAAGCCATGTCCATGTCAGCAACTTTCTCACCATTAAAGTTAAGCTGTAATCGGCGCTGAGTTGTTAGTTTGCCTATTGCTGTGGCTTGAACGTCCTCTTTCTCAAAAATTGACATAACCCTTTCAAGGTTTTCCGGCGGCACTGTTATGAGCATTCTTTCTTGTGATTCCGAAATGTAAATTTCCCACGGAGCCAAACCCTGATACTTCAATGGGACCTTATCAAGGTCAATGGTTGTTCCACAATCGAATCTTTCGGCTGTTTCGCCGACTGCCGAGGACAAGCCTCCGCCGCCAAGGTCTGTTGTTGCCGATGCCAGTTGTAGATCGCGGATTCCTATTATTGCCCGTTTCACTTTTTCTTCTTCTATCGGGTCAGCGATCTGTACGGCTGGACGGGAGATTTCTTCTGATTTTTCGGTTAGTTCGGCTGAGGCGAAGGTTACGCCGTGGATGCCGTCGCGTCCTGTTTTTCCGCCCGCCAAGACGATTATGTGTTCTGGTTTGGCATTTTTAGTGAACTTGTTTAGTGGTAACAGTCCTATGCATCCGCAGTATACGGTGACGTTGCCTGTGTAGCTTTCGTCAAAGTATATTGCTCCGTTGACGGTTGGGATGCCCATGTTATTGCCATACGCGCTGATGCCTGCAGTGACGCCCATATACACGTATTTGGGATGTTTTACGCCTGCAGGAAGCTTGTTGTAATCGTAATCTAGTGGTCCGAAGCCTAAAACATCTGTGCATGCGATTGGGTCAGCCCAAACACCTAAGATGTCTCGAATTACGCCGCCAACACCTGTGGCTGCACCGCCGAAGGGTTCAACTGCCGAAGGGTGATTGTGCGTTTCCACTTTTGCTGCTATTCCATAGCCCTTATCGAAACGCACGATGCCAGCGTTGTCCTCGAAGACGCTGAAGCACCATGGCGGATTGATTTCTTTTGTGGCTTTTGCAATGTAGGTTTTGAATAGGCTGTCGATTTCTTTGCCGCCGATTTGGATTTTTCCTTTGAAGGTTTTGTGGTAACAGTGTTCTGACCATGTTTGGCTGATGGTTTGCATTTCCACATCCGTTGGGTTTCTGCCTTCCGCTTTGAAGTAGGTTTGTATAGTCTTCATTTCTTGCAGGCTTAATCCTAAGGCTAGTTCGTTGCTGATTTCGATGAGTTGTTGGTCGCTGGCTTTTGCTAAAGCAACTTCGTAGAGTGCATAGCCGGCTTTGCTGTGGAAGTAGAGGTTAGCGTTCATTTCTGCTCCTCAACGGTTATCGTGTAATTGTCTTTGGTTGGGTTTGCCAAAAGACGCTTGCTCATTTCTTCAGCTTTTGCCTTGGCTTCTTGCAGTGTTGGCGCTTCAAGGGTGACAGTGTAAACTTTACTCACATCCACGGCTTGTACCTTGTAGCCGAGTTCTTTCAGTAAACGGGCTATTGTTTCCCCTTCAGGATTGCTGTGGCCTGGTTTTAGGCTAACTTCTATTTTAGCGCGGTATTTCATAAAGCCTTTAAATTAAGCTAGAAGATTTAAACGCTTTTGTACTAAAAAAAGCAAAACTTTACGTCAATATCATCATTTTGTTTTCGTACTTTATTTCTACGGTTTGTTTGTCTGTTACTTTTCCTATTATTTCAGGTTTTATGTTGTCTTGCTCTAGTGTATTCATGGCTTTGTCGATTTCTGTTTTGTCAACGATTATGCCGAACCCCCAGCCCATGTTAAAGGTTTTGAACATTTCCTCATCTGTAATAGTGTAGGCTAGCTCAGCGGCTGTTTTTTGAATCAAACTGAATATGGGTTGGGGTTTGAAGTTGTTGAATTCAAAGCCTATGCCTGGCGAGGAACTGGCAAGATTATTGAATTTCATATAGGCGTCCCCAGTGATATGCACGGCTGCTTTGACCTTTACTTCGCTGGTTAGTTTGACGAGCGGTTTAACATAAATTTTTGTTGGTTCAAGGGCTTCGAGGACAATTTCCCTATCTGAGCCTTCTGGAATGTCATTTGGCTGGTATTTTCCGCCCCATTGCTTAAAGAGAATTTTTCTCGCCATTGTTATGCCGTTGCTATGCAATCCACTGCTGGCTAAGCCTATTATCGGATCGCCGGGTTTGATGTTTTCTCCAGTTATGATTTCTTGCCGCTCAACCTTGCCAACGGAAGCGACAACCATGTCAAAGCCAGCGTTTTCGGCTAAGCCTTTTATTATTTCAGCTACATCGCCTGTTTCTCCGCCTGTAACTGGGCATTCCGCTAGAGCGGCGCCTTGGATGATTCCTTTTAGCCACTCTTTTACAAGCGCGGGGTTGCTTTCTTGTGCATGAATATTATCTGCTATGGCGAGCGGTTTAGCTCCCGAACGAATAACGTCATTGACCGCCATGGCTACAGCGTCAATGCCTATAGTGTCATATTTCTGCGCCAATTGCGCTATGAGAACTTTAGTGCCTACACCTTCGATGACGAGATCCAGAAAAGTGTTTTCTCCAATTGGAAAAATGTTACCGTATGGTAGATGCATGACGCCGCCGTAACGGCTGTACTTGTAGGTTTCTTGGAGGTTTTTTAGGGCTTTTTTGGACTCTGCGCGTTGTTTGCGGTTTACGCCTGCGTCGGTGTAAGTGTAACTTTTAGGCAAAGCTGTTTTTCTCCTCGATATTCTTTCTGCTTAGTTAGAGATAACGATTATGCTTGCTCGGATGCTAGAAGTAAGAAACAACTTATTTTTTTAATCGTCATTTTTCTTTGGTTTTTCATCAATTATTGAAAGAAGTTCTTGAGGTTTTACCGGTTTCAAAAAGTACAGCTTACAAAGCCTGACGCATTATTACTGCATCAGAATAGTATGAGAATCAATATATTTACGCAAACCTAAAACAAACAGGTTTAAATGCAAAAAGCGTTTGCGGTCGTAGTCTAGCTTGGTAGGACATCAGCTTCCCAAGCTGATAACCCGGGTTCAAATCCCGGTGACCGCACTTTAAGCTTCTTTGATAAAAATGAACAGCTATCTTATTTACAGGTTGTTTATGTCATAAAAGACCTTAACCGCTCAGAAAATTCGGCCAGCATATCCTTTAGCATTAACTTCATAAAAAGATTGGTGGTATATGAAGATAAATTAATATTTTATGCATTAGTAATGCATAACCTTATATTTTAATAATGCACACTTTCTCCATGTGATACTGAAAGAAACATTAAAAACCATAGTCAAGGCACAAAACAGAGATCTTGAATCCTCAGAATATGGCGTACAAAGAGTACTCACAAAAAAAATAGACCTTAAGGTGCCCTTTGCCATAATCTTATCTGGCATAAGACGTTGTGGAAAAAGCACTTTGTTGCGACAAGTTATGAAGGCAGAGGGCGGTTCATATTACTTTAACTTCGAGGACCCAAGAGCGACCAGCTTCGAACTTAGCGATTTCCAGAAGCTAGACGAAATTTTCAGAGAAGAGTACGGCGAAAGCGATAATTATTTTTTTGATGAAATTCAGAATATTGAAAAATGGGAGCTTTTCGTAAGGGCCTCACTTGATAAGAAAAAACATTTCTTAATAACTGGTTCAAATGCATCGCTTATGAGCAAAGAGCTTGGAACAAGGCTTACAGGAAGACATCTGAGGTATGAACTTTTTCCATTCTCTTACTTCGAGTTTCTTAATTTTGCCTCGAAAAAAGAAGGGGCAGATTCTTTTGGTGAATACCTGCTGAAAGGTGGATTTCCAGAGTATCTAAAATACGGCAGAAGCGATATTCTTCAAGAACTTTTTAACGATATAGTTATGCGAGATATTGTAGTACGGCACAAGCTCAGAAGCCCGAAAGCCATAAAGGAAATGGCGCTTTTTTTGATTTCGAACGTTGGAGTAGAATTTTCGTACAATAGCCTAGCAAAGGCATTTAGACTTGGTTCCACTAATAGTGCAATAGCTTTTGTTTCATATTTAGAAGACAGCTATCTCTTGTTTACAGTTTCCAAGTTCGACTATTCTATAAAAAAACAGGCAGTAAATCCCAAAAAAACATATGTGATAGATAATGGATTGGCTGTTGTTAATTCAGTTTCTTTTTCATCAAACAAGGGAAGAATGCTTGAAAACTGCGTCTTTTTGCAGCTGAAAAGAGACGGAAAACAAATATTTTATTTTAAAGAAGAGAATGAATGTGATTTTATTGTTAAAGAAAAAAATGCAATTACACAGGCTATTCAAGTTTGTTATGACTTAAATGAAGACAATAAAAAGAGAGAAATTGACGGGTTAATAGAAGCGCTAGAAAAGTTTGATTTATCAGAAGGATTGATATTAACCTACGACCAGCAAGATGTACTAGAAATATTGGGAAAAACTATCGCTGTTGTTCCCGCATGGCGCTGGTTCCTAAGAGGAACTCCTTAGCGAAAACATTTTAACTTCGTTTTCTTTCTTCCCCTTTGCAAAGGAATATTTAGGCTAAACCTTCCCAAGCTGACGACCCCCCGGTTCAAATCCCGGTGACCGCACTAATTTAACTAAAAACATCATTTTGCGGCTTCAAAAAATTACTTTCCGACCGCTTCAATTTGTCCGTTTTACGAAGGGACTATTTCGGCGTCTGCACAACCGCTGGACATATTTGTTATTTTTATTTTTAAGTGCTCGTTAGGTTTTGCGTTGCCAATGAAGACTGGGAAGCCTTTGATTTTTGCGATGCCTTCCCCTTTCGGGGTCATATCTTCTACTTCTACTTCGTATTCATCTCCAATTTCAAATGGGTAATCTATTCCTTTACCGCGTTTGTTTTTTGCGTTTCTTGGTGCTCTTTTTTTTGGGCTAAAAGGTCATCTTCCTCTTTCACAATTATTTAGTATTAATTAATGTGTTCAAAGGCATAAGGGTTTTGTTTTAACCCTGCTTAAAGAAAGCTAAAAAAAACAGCAGGATTCATTCTTTCCAGCCGGTACAACAAAAAACCTAGAAATTGACCCAATACTCGTTGGTTTGTATACGCGCCAATCTCCTTCCATCAAATAGAGCAATATTCTTTCTCTACGCTGAGTTGTTTTGGTGATTACAACACAAAAGAAAAGAGCAAGTTGTAGCATATTCAATTTGGTGTTAACTATACTTTCAGCTTTTATTATGGTTCCTGTTCCATCTTATCCGCAGTATTCCCAGTACTTAAGGTGCCCAAATTGTGGGTCACTAGTAGCATCGTTTTCTAACTACTGTAACTTCTGCGGCGTTCCCTTGCGTCAACCAATTTTGCTAAAAATCTGCCCCAGATGCAACAACCGGATTCCGGTAACAGCAAAATTTTGCCCTGAATGTGGAAAAAAGCAAGAAGTCAACAGCCATAAGCAAAATGCTGCGTCTACGGAGCAGGCGGCAAACCGTGGCTAGCTTTGTCTCGTAACCCTTCAAGCCAGATTTGATGCTGTTGCTCCATACGGTTTGGTCTGAGGGCTTTTCCCAGTCTTGCAATTCCGCCTCCCTCCGTCTCCTCTGTGAGGACGTTACAGCCTTGGTCTGTTTTTTGGATAAGCCATGCGTGGTAAGCGTTAAGACCCGTGCCGTGAGCATCCCAAGCTAGTCTTTCGTAGGGCACAAACTCAAGCACCGTTGATTCGATGGTTACACCGAAGGTTTTCCAGCGAAACCGTGTGCCTAAAGTGAGGTCTGGAGGTTGACCGCTAAGAAATACAATGTTTGCTGAGTTAGGATACCATGTTGGCCAAAGTTGCGCGCGTATAAGCCATGCCCAAACCGTTTCTGGGGTGGAAGCCATTGCAAGCTCATTTCGGACGTGAACTGGACAATTTGCAGGTTCATATTGACTGGGCCAAATAATTTGGTTTGCTTTAGTCATAATTAAAAACCTCATCTATGTAATGAATGAACTGTTTTCTTAGCTAAAAAACTTGCTAGCGTCTGAGCTTGGTTGAGATGGTTACGTTTCTGTTGATTGTAAGTTGGATGTTGGGTTTCTATCTGTGGTTGCTGGCCTGGTTGTTGCTGAAGGGGTTGGATCTGTTTCCATGTTACCACTACTTTCTTTTTGAAGGACTTTTCGAACACATCCTTCTTCTTGTTTACTGCGTACTCTTCTAGAACTGGGTTCAGAAGGACCGACCCCTGAATGGTCACGTTCTCGAAATCCACGTGGGCTTCCACATTTTGAACTATAGACTGATGAGAGAAGTCCAAACCATCCGCTAAGCGCAAAATGCCGACCAAAGTCGTCACTTTCCGCCTTAATTCACGGCTCAGCGACTTGAAGTTATAGTGCTTATACTGTGGACAACCTTTGCGGTGATACCGGGCTATGTTCCCTATGACTCGCCTCTCGATAGAAGTGAACGGTAGCTGCGTCTCGTTTAGAATTAGGTTCAGCGATTTCTTATGGTGCGCTTTCGGTCCTTGCGACAAGCCTATATCGTGAAGAATCGCCGCGCATTCGAGCCAGCAACGTTCCCTCTTGCCGAGCTTGTGCAGGTCTTGCAAGGCGTCAAAGAGTTCCAGAGACAGTTTTCTCACTTGCTCTGAATGCTTCATGTCTGGCCAATATTTCCTTGCGACTCTTCGGGTGCTTCTCGCTATCAAAGTGCATTTTCTTTCCATGTCGTTCTCTCGAGCCTTGTCTTCCGCGATTATGTCCTCAAGGGATACCCCGCGAAGCAGCATCTGAGCATAACTTTCAGGAGCTCCCGTCCTTCTAAGGGCATCGGCCGCTGCCTCCACGTCATAATTAACCCTTACCAGCTCAACAGAAAAGGGGCTTGCGGTGATCGCTGCGTAGGCGGCTTGAGGGTTTCCGTCCCCAGGCCTTCCCACGCTGCCAGGATTAATGAATAAGGCTCCGCCAGCTTTTTTTGTGAATTGTTCATGTGAATGGCCAAAGACAATTATGTCTGCGCCCGCGGTTTTGGCTAATTCCTGAAATCTCTCCTCCGGTGTGTCATGATAAAGATGTTCGTCAACCGAGTCGGGGGTTCCGTGAATCATGAGAAGTTTCTTGTGAGCGATTTCAAGCTTGAGTTTGAAAGGCAAGGTGCACAAGATAGGTTTCGTAAGCCTTTGCCAGTGTCTTTCTAGCGTATTCTAGAGCGAATTTTTTAGGGCCTTTCCCCTTGTTATTCTTGTCCAAGACTTCGAGGTCGTAATTTCCTATCACGCTGAGAGCATTCTTCGAGTATAGTGTCTGGATGGCTTCGTTGGGAAAAGCTCCGAACCCTATTACGTCGCCGGCGTTTAGAAAAACAGTTATTCCTCGGCGTTCTGCATCTTGCAGTACCGCTTCAAGAGCATTCAGGTTGGCGTGAACATCGGCAATTACCGCGATTTTCACATAGGGATTTTCCAGTTCTGATTTCGTTCTATACCCTGCGGCTACGAAACCTGCGCTCGCATTTTTCCTCAATTCCTCAAAGACGTTTTCGCTTTTCTCTTTATCCCAAAAACTTACGAAACTTTCGTAGTAGTTTTTTCTTTTTTCTTTAATGTGGTCGAGGAACTTGAGAAGATCTTGATTGCCCTCGGCGATTGCTTTTTCGTTTTCTGGGAATGCTGCGATTTCGTTTTCGATCTCGTTTATGAATTTTGGAATACGTTCGATCCATACGTCGCAGTCGTGCATTTCGCCAAGCGTATCTTGAAAAGTTTTCATCATTTCTATCTCTTCCGAAAGTTCTTCTTGGTAGATCGGTGCAAACGCTTCCATAGTGTATCGGAGCCATTTGGCTCGAATGCGCATTTCATGGTGTTTGAGGATTTCGTTTTCTTTATGGACGTAATCTTCCATGGCTAGGAACTCGTCAAGTTTTGGGGATATTTGCCAGAAGGCTTTTTCGCGAACGGCGAACAAGTCGAAAGAGGTGCTTGCTGTTTCCTTGATGATTTGTTCGCAGTAACAGGATGTTTGCTGCAAAACTCTTGAGTTTTTTAGCTCTTGTAGTCCGTTAATTATGTTCGATTGCAGAGATGTTCTCTGGTCAATGTGCCACTCGAGCAGAGCCTCCATTCCCGTTTTGGGCTCGGTGGGTTGAAGCTGTTTAATGTAGTCATCTATTACCGCGATCTGCACGTCTAGGTCTCTTGCTGTGCCGAGGAACTGAGTAACTTTCTTGATTTCGTTTAGCCATTTTTTGTATCGTTTCTTTGGAAAACATTCTTTGAAAAGAGGCATGGCGGCTCTTATTCTGCGGGAAGTAACCCGCATTTTATGAACATACTCTATGTCTTCGCTTTTTTCAACCCCTTCTATTTGGGCTTCAATGATTTGAAGAAGCTTCGCGAGAGCCTCAGCCCCGAAACGGCAATAGCTAGAATCTGTCGTGAAGCCGTTAGGGTCAAAGCGAATGCTCATGTTATAAACCTCTATGTGGTAAACAAAGCTTGCGCGTCTTTTGTCTCTTTCATTCCACATAACCCTTTCGTAAACGCGGTCTGAAAGTGCTATATAGTTGCCCATTTACCTACATTGGAAATAGTTAAATCTCCCCTAATGGTTCTTAGTGAATTATGAATTCTAAAACTTTAATCGAAACAGGATTCTCCGAATGGTTCCCGCTGAAAACGCTAACACACTCAAATTTGCCTGCAGACAAAGGCAGCGTCATCATAATAGTGAATAAGGAACTCTCAGGAAAACCAGAAACTGATATTCTATACATAGGACGCACAAAAAAACCCGTCAAAAAGATACTGGGTGGATATTTGGCAGGATATGGCGGAAAAAACAGTAAGAAGATCAACCAGATGCTTTTCGACGAAGGCTATATAGAAAAGGCAGCTGTAGGCTGGATTCTGACCGAAAAACCAAGAATTATGCAAGAAGAATTGCTCGCCAAATTCAAAGCAGATCACGGTGAACTCCCAATCTGGAACGCCAAAAAGAAACTCGATGTTAAACCCAAAGAAGTTCCAGCTTTTAAGACAAAAAAAGCGCCAGCTTTAAAGACCAAAGCCGCCACTCCGAAAGCTATGGCTAGCTCCAGTAACAAAGCCCAGTCCAAAGCCAAAAATCGTTCCAACAAAGAAACCAGCAGCAAAAATGGAAACATCAGCCAAAACGGAACAGCCAAGCAAAGAGGAACACTGCAGCAGAAACGCCAGAAAAGGCAAAAACTTCAGACAGCGAAATAAAAACTTAAAATAAAGATTCATAACTATCTTCTTCTCTCCTTTTTTTTTGATTAGTTGGTTCTCTTGTTTTAATATGAGGCTTTTTTCGAATAAGACCCCTTTATTTTGGGTTGGTTAACAATCGCATACCCATCTTGGGAGATTTTTTTTGGGGTTGGTTATCTTAATTGCACGGCTCTTTAATTGACAGAGTAGCTATTATTAGGCAGCGTAACCTATTCTCAATGAGGCTGTTTTAGATGTCGATGGATTCAGAAGATTTCAAAGTGTCGTCTGGCAAAAAGACTAGTTTGAAGGATTTTGATTCGGGTTGGGTTCCGAAATGGGCTAAGAAAAAGGAAGATGAAGAGGGCAAAAAAGCAGTTAAAGAACAGGCATTAGCTATTCTTGAAGCGAACAGGCAGAAACTGGTTGAAATGCAGGAGTTGCTTTGGGCAAGCGACACCTATTCCATGTTGATTATTCTCCAAGGGATGGATGGAGCCGGAAAAGACAGTACAATCCGTCATGTAATGTCGGGGGTCAACCCTCAAGGTTGCCAAGTTACTGCTTTCAAAACTCCAACTGAAGAGGAACTGAATCACGATTTTCTATGGCGTAACACAAAAGCTCTTCCAGAAAGGGGAAGCATAGGCATCTTCAATCGTTCATACTATGAGGATGTGCTCATCGTTAAGGTTCGCCCCGAGGTCTTAGAAAAGACCAAACTACCTCCAGGAGTGGAGGGAAAACAGTTCTGGAATCAACGATATGAGGACATAAACATGTTTGAGCGGCACTTAGTTCGGAACGGCACGGTGGTACTGAAATTCTTCCTCCACGTCTCAGAGAAGCAGCAGAAACAGCGTTTTCTTAAACGCCTCGAAGACCCTGACAAAAATTGGAAATTTTCGCTCACAGACCTTTCAGAGCGCTCAAAATGGGCTGATTATATGGAGGCATACGAAGATATGCTTAACCAGACAAGCACTGAATGGGCGCCTTGGTATGTTATCCCTGCAGATAAGAAATGGGTTACCCATGCATCAATCTCTGAGATTATAGTGTCTCAAATTAAGAAGCTGGATTTGAAATATCCTGTTCTGAGCCCAGAGCAATATGCAGCTTTGGACAAGGCTAAGGTTGAACTGGAAAAAGAATAACCGTTTATCCGGCAGGAAACAAAGCGGAATCCTATTTGCAATGTAGGGTTAAAAAACTCGTTTAGAGCTCCAGCACTTAATTACGTGCTTGGCGTAACTATGCAGTGAACATCCAGCTGTTTTTCGAATGCTTCATAGAACGCCTGCTGATTCTGGATGATACTCCATTCTTCAAAGCTGCAGTCTGAATCTGAATAAAACGAGAGCAGCACTTGGTCTTTATTGACTTTGACAAATTCTGCTTTCTTTACAAGTCCACAGTGGCTTCGGTCAAGTTTCTCGGCGAATCGGAGAAACGTGGAAAGAATGGCAATGGCGTCATTCGTTTTTTCGTCCAATCCTGTGATTTTCAGTGCTTTTTTGGAAGGTAACTTTTTCCTGTGAAAACGTGCTATATTAGCCATTATTTGGGTTTCTCTCTGGTCAAAACCCAGAAGTTCAGCGTTGCTAATGATATAGTGAGAATGAAGCTGATGGTCATTAAACGAAAGAAAATCGCCGACATCATGCAACGTTGCAGCATGCTTCAAGAGTTCTCTCTCTGTCTCACCCAAATTGTGTAGCCCAATTTGTTTTGCGCTATCGAAAAGCTGCAACGCCAAAGAAGCCACAGTTTCCGAATGTTTCTCATCGAAGTTGCAAGATCTGCCTAAGTGCAAAACGCTCCTATTCCTCATCGGCGCCTTTTGTAGTTCTCGAAAGCCCTCAAAATTCGACAAATATTCAACAAGCAGACCATCCCGCAGTTCTCTGTGACTAATGCAGATTTCTTCCAAACCGAACTCTTCCATGATCGCCTCAATTATGGCTGCTCCAGCAATTATGATGTCGGCTCGATCAGGATTAATAGCAGGCAACTTTTTTCTTTCTTCGAGCGAAAGAGAGCAAAGAATCTGCGCCAACTTTTTCAGGTTCTTCCTTGATAGAGTGAGAACGCCTCCATTGCCGTTTTTCTTGAAAAGTTTGTTCGCGATTTCTGCCAAGTTTATGACTGTCCCTGATGAACCCCACGCCAGCCTGACGCCGTACTCGAGTACTCGTCGCTTTAACCACGTGAACCTTGCTGCAAGCGTAATTTTTCATCTCCTTATAGTCATTGCTTGTTATGGGTCCAGTCCAGCCTTCGCCGATGAATTGAGTTGTTAGCCTAATTGCCCCTAACTTAAGACTGTTCACGTAAAAGCATTCGTGCTGGTTTCCGATGGCAATTTCGGTGCTGCCACCGCCTAAATCTATGAAAATAGCCTTTTCTTCGCCGATATCTATTCCACTTGAAACGCCCAACCAAATCAAGCGGGCTTCGTCTTGTCCCGAAATCACCTGTACCTTGAGTCCTGTTTCGCTGAGAAGTTTTTGAAGGAAATCGGATTGGTTTAGCGCTTCTCGAATGGCAGAGGTTCCGACGGCTATTATTTCAGTGGCACCATAAGTTTTGGCGAGCTCAGAGAATTTTCCGCAGACAAAAATGGCGCGTTCCATGGCTTCTGGTCTTAGAATGTTGTCTTTGAATTCTTTTTCGCCAAGTCTGATAACTTCTTTTTCTTGGCTGATGATGGTGTAAGAGAAATTGGGGTTTATCCTCACCACTAAAAGACGCACAGCGTTTGTCCCGATGTCGACAAATCCGACTACATGTCCAGCAGTTTTTACTGTCGCTTCCATACTAGCACCATTTTTCTAGCGAAGACCTTTTCAAACAAATCCTTCTTCTTATTAAAAGCCTGCTCTTCCAGCGTCGATTCAGTTTCGGATACGCATTCCGCAATAATTCTTTTTGGTGTCCACTTTGATGTTTAAACTTTTTACTATTGACTGGTGCGTGTAGTCTAAACCGTCTGCTACACGGAGAAGACTGGCCAGAATCTTTACTTTGTGGACGGTTACGCGGTCCAACGTCGCAAGGTTGTAATGTTTCGGTTTGGGCAAACCTTTGCGGTGATATCGGGCTATGCTTGCCACTATCCGTCTTTCCTGAGAATGTGAATGGCAGTTGCGTATCGTTAAGGATGAGCTTGGCTGATTCTTTATGGTGACCGCCTCTATCTTTTGACAAGCCTACATCATGCAGAATTGCGGCGCATTCAAGCCAGCATCGTTCCCGCTCGCCCAACTGATGCACATTGATTAAACCGTCAAAGAACTCTAAAGCAAGTCGAGTAACCTGCGTATAATGTTCAGTATCTTGCCAGTAGGTTTTCGAAATCTTCTGAGAGGCTTCTGCAATTTCTTTGCAGTTTTGAACCATGGCATCCTTTTTGGTGCCATCCTCTCCCATAATAGTATCGAGAGACACGCCGCGAAGAAGCATCTGAGCGAAACTTTCAGGCAACGCCTTTTTTCTAAGAGCGTCTGCAGCAGCTTTGACATCATAGTCTAACCGAATCAACTCAACGTTGAAGGGGTTAAAGCTCAAGATTGCATAAGCTGTCTGAGGATTTCCGTCGCCAGGCCTCCCCACACTTCCAGGGTTGACGAAACAAACTTCGCCTACCTGTCTCAAAAATTGATCATGCGAATGCCCCACGATTATCACATCAGCCTTGGCAGCATCAGCAAGAGCTTTTAGCTGCTCAACTGGCGTGTCATGGTAAATGTGCTCTTCAATCGACCGGGGACTCCCATGTGTTACAAACAGTTTTTTGCCTGCGACCTCAAGCCTAAGTTCACGCGGTAAAGAATGAAGATAACCTTCGCATGACTTTGCCAGCTCTTTTCTGGCAAATTCCAAAGCAATTTTTTTTTCGCCTTTAGCTTTGGCTTTGCCCTCAATAACTTCCAAATCATAGTTACCCACGATGCTTAGCACATTTTTTTCGCATAACATCTCTATTACTTCATTTGGGTACGGACCGAACCCTATCGAGTCACCTGCGTTGAGAAAAATTTCTACACCTCGTCCTTCAGCATCTTCGAATACTTTTTCCAGAGCTTGCAGGTTAGCATGAACATCCGACAAAACAGCAATTTTAACGTCGGGATTTGCAAGTAATTGTTTTGTTTTTGCTTTAGTCATGGTTAATCCAGCGTTGGTTGTCTTCCTAAGTTGAACAAAAAAGTCATTGTTTTTATTTTTATTCCAAAGACGAACGAATTGGTTATAATGGTCTCTTCTTTGTTCTTTTATATAAGCTAAGAAGTTGAAAAGTGCCTTCTCAAATTTTGTGGTATCTTCTTTTTTGTTTCCTTTAGATTTTATTTTGGTTTTTGCTTTGTCAATGAATTTAGGTATATAATCTACCCAGACGTCGCAGTCGTGCATTTCTCCTAGTACATCTTGAAAAGCTGTTATTGTTTCAATCTCTTTTGCGAGTTTGTTTTTGTATAGTGGTGCGAAGGCTTCCATAGTATAGCGGAGTTTCTTGGCGTATATTCTCATCTCGTGGTGCTTTAGCTTTTTATTTTCCAAGTAAACGTATTTTTCCATCGATAGGAAATCGTCTAGTCTAAAGGATATGTGCCAATGAGCTTTTTCCAAGCACCTGATTGGAATCAAAAGTGGCGTTTGATTGTTCTGTGATGGTTTGTTCACAAAACTTGCGAATATCCTGTAAAATGTCTGATGCTTCTAGTTTCTCTAATCCGCTAACAACGGATGATTGAATGCTTTTTCTGCGGTCTTTATGATCCTTAAGCAGTGTTTCTACACATGCTTTTTCAGTTGTAGAATTCAGTTTTTTCGTGTACTGCTCTATGAAGGCTATTTGAACATCAAGGTCTCTTGCATCGGCAAGTAGACGCGTGACTTTCTTTAATTGACTTGCCCATTCCTTGAATTCTTTTCCAGGAAAGCAGAACCTGAAAAGGGGCAGCGCAGCTCTCAGTCTGCGGGAGGTAACACGCATTTTATGAACATATTCGATATCGTCGCTTTTCATCACGCCCTCAATTTGGTCTTCAAAAACTGGAAGAAGTTTTAGGAGCGTTTCAGAGCCGAATTTGCAGTAGCTTGTGTCACTTTGGCATGTTTGAGAATTAATTGGAGCGTTCATTCCAAATGCCTCTGTTCTGAATGAGCCACGCTTGAGAGTTGATGACTTTTTCGCCTTCTTTAGGTGTTACTCTCTCGTATGTCCCATCAGGCAGTAATCTTCTTGCTTTAACGTTGTCGTGAAGGTGGATTTTAAGCATGTATTCAAGGATAGCGCGGCGCAGCTGCGGGTCAGGCACTGACAAGAGAACTTCAACTCTTTCGTTGAGGTTTCTGAACATCATGTCTGAGCTGCCAATAAGCACTTCCTCTTCAGCATCATCATGGAAGTAATAGATTCGGGCGTGTTCAAGGAAGCGTCCAACTATGGATATCACTGAAATGTTGTCGCTTATTCCTTTTATTCCAGGTCTTAAGCAGCATAAGCCTCGGACGTTGAGGTCAATCTTGATTCCAGCCATGGATGCCTTGTATAGGGCTTGAATAATTTCAGTTTCCTCTAAGTTGTTAAGTTTAAAAGCTAAGTAGCCTTTGCCTGTTTTTTGGTGAAAACTTATTTCCCTGTCAATTCGGTCGAGAATTTCGCTCTTCAGCGTTTTAGGTGCCACAAGAAGGTGTTTGAAATCTTTTTCTTGAAGCCCGTTTATAATTATGTTGAAAAGCTCTTCAAGTTCAGCTCCCACTTCGGGGTTTGCTGTTAAGTAGCCTATGTCGCCGTAAATTTTCGCTGTAACCGCGTTATAGTTCCCTGATCCGATGTGCGAGTATCTTATTAGTTTATCTTTTTCTTTTTTGACAATTAGGCAGAGTTTTGCATGAACCTTAAAATTGGGAAAATTATAAACGGTATTTACTCCACCTTGCCTGAGTTTTGAAACGAGAAGGATATTGTTTTCTTCATCAAATTTAGCTTTCAGTTCTACTATTGCAGTTACTTTTTTGCCTTTCTCGGCAGCCTCTATCAATGCGCCAACAACCGGCGAGTTATGATCCATACGGTACATTGTTATGCAGATTTCCAAAACATTACTATCCCTAGCTGCTTCTCTTAACAGATCAATGATTACTTCAAAGCCGTCATAGGGGTGATATAAAACAAAGTCTTGTTTGTCGATGGTTGCAAACATATCCTTTTCAGGGGTCAGAAGTGGCGAAATGCACGGGAGAAAACTTTTGTCTTTAAGGTCGGGGCGATTTATTTTTAGCATTTGCCAGAGATCCACGAACCCGAGTGGTCCATCAAACTCGTAGATTAAATAATCTGGCAAGCCTAAGGCTACAGCTATTCCTTCTTTAATGACTGCCGGCGCTTTCCTTTCAAATTCTAGCCTACTTGGGAACCCAGCTTTTCTGGTCGACAGACTCTTCTTTACAGAATTGAGGAAGTCTGCTGACTCATCCATTAGAATGTCTATTTCTCCATTTCGTGTAAGTCTAAATTGGTACGCTGTCAGGTTTTTTTCATTTGGGAAAATCAGGTCTAAATTATTTACCATCAAATCTTCAACAAAGACAAAGTTATACTCTATGTCTTGGCTGTATACGCTTTTTGGGATTCTTATCAACCTTCCAAACTCTTCGGTCGGGACATCAACTAAGCAGTAAAAATCTTGTTTAGCAAAGCCTGATACGTAGAGTGTGACGTGAAGATTCTCAATTGGTGTGCCATCGAGGCCTTCCTTATGAGTTTTGACGAACGGAAGAATGGATTGCTTGAAAAATTTACGCAAGTTTTCCTTATCTTTTACTCCTAATTGGTTAAATTTCCAAATGAAGATTTTTTCTTTCGCAAGAGCGGGAAGAAGTTCGTTTCTCCAGCAAGCGGCATGCTTTTCGATAAGAGGGGTTATTTCTTTTCTTGTGGCTTCAATCTGTTCGATGGCTGTCATTCCATTCATAGATTTTTCGTCAGATCCTGCCTTGATTTTTTTCATGAGCCTGGGGATTCGTGTCATAAAGAATTCATCAAGGTTGCTGCCACAGATGGCGATGAATTTTACCCTTTCAAGTAGGGGATGCCACAGATCTTGTGCTTCCTCAAGGACGCGTGTGTTAAATCTTATCCAGCTGAGTTCCCTGTTAATGAAATAGCTTGGGTTATCTAGGAGTTTTTTCTGGCTCAAGGCATTGTTTGCTTCTGAATCAAGGGTATTTGGAGCTGACAAGGGCTTTTACCTGATGGATTTTCATTTGTTTTGGCGTAGATTAATTACCTTGGGCTATAAAATGGTGTTTGTGACTTATCAAGTGATCTGTTAAAAAATAATTCCTCACTGAAGCCGAGTTATTTACCTTCAGCGGTCGCGCTTCCTTGGCAAATCGTGAGATTCTACGCATTTTGTTTTGCGAACTGCAAATGTCTCATATTCAAAGAGGGGAACTTTTTTGTGCATCTGGCGTTACCTGTGTTTCAATTGAATGGAAGTTGTCATTAAGGACTCCGAAAATAGAATCTATAGTTGTAAATAGAATATATAGTTAGGTAAATTTCTGTGATTTACGGTCGAATCCTTTGCCTTGAAAACGCCAGTCTGCCTAGAACATCGGACTTTGTTAATCTTCAGTTTTGCCTTTTTTGAAAGAATAGTGGCGGATTAATTCGTCAGTTGACCATGGCAGGCAGTCTTTGGCTTGGAATCCTAAAAGAGCAGCGTACTTGTGGATTAAATCAATATTTTCGGCTTCTATTTCCAGAAGCTCAGGAATGTATCCGTAGTTGCCAGCGTAACGGTCGATGTCAAAGCGTGTGTGGTCGATTGTGTAGCTGACTCTGTGTTTTTGCATGCTTTCGGTTATGGATAGACCTATGTTTTCCAAGATTTTCTTCATTGTTTCCAGGTTTGAAACGTCAACGGAATATTCTTCCGCCAGTTTGGCTGTTTCTGTAATGTGGACTTTTTTGTATGTTAATTCGGTCTTATCTTGTTCTTTCCTTAAGCGTAACACGTTTTTTGCATTAATTATTGAGGCATCTTTGAAGTCAAAAAACAAGGTTTGGATGTCACCGTCGAAAACCTTTTCGGCGCCTAAACTGGTGAGGGTTTCTTCAATATTTTTTCTATTGACTTCTAAAATTTTTACTTCCAATTCTTTCATAAAAGCTAAGAAAGCTTTTAAGAGTTAAAAGCTTGCGCTATTACATGCCATCGAATAATTCTTGAAAATATGCGTGGAGATTTAAAAAACTGAGAATTATAGGGTGTTTTTGACTTTTATGCGCATTGTAATGATTTTATTATAACGTTGCTTGTTTTCTTGATGACTTGATGGTCTAGCCCGCAGACTGGGCAGAAGACTATTTCATAGTTGGAAAAGTTTTCTGGAGAAACATCAAATTTTCTTTCGCAGCCTTCGCATTTAACTTTCAACCATTGTCACCTCACTTAGATCGACCAGATAGGAAGTTTCATTTGGGTTAAACTCAAAGGACTCAAGCAGTAATGTGCCGCCTTTTCGGATGGTCATGAAGTTACTTCCGCAGATTGGGCATGAAACTAATTGGTATTCGTCAACAGGATCGAATTCGAAGGTTTCTTTGCATCCTGGGCAAGTAAAGGTTATTGAACCGTTGATTTTTTGCATCGTTCCTCTTCCCATACTACATTTGAACTTCCGCGAACTTAAGAAATACCTTGGTAGATTGTATTAACTATATAGAAAAATGCTTTGTTTCTATACTCGCTCAAGCCTAAAACGTTACAAAAGCATGGGATAAAACAGTTTCTAGCTTTGAAGCTTGCCTGTAAGAGCGGTTCATTATTTGCCGGCTTTATCTGGGTTGGCCGCATTTAATGCATCTGCGTGTTCCATCCGCTTCAGTCTTGAACCATCTGCCCCCACACTTGCACGGGGATTCACGCATTGTACAGGTACCCATGTTTATCTGCTTACTTAAAATGCATTAAATAAACTCTTGCAGCATAATCTACCTACAAGATCATTATCTATATAGCCTAACTTCGGGGTTTGACGTTCCAACGCAATGTTGTTGCAAAAAAAGGTTTAAACTGGCCATGTTTTAGCGCAAGATTTTGCCCCGCTTATCATTAAAATCAAAAATTGTCAGATGCGGTTTTAAGTTTGGGACCTAACGAAATCTAATATCCCTATATTGTATCCATAGAATAGTTTTATTTCTTTCATCGATGGATAATTGCAGACTGAATCTTAAGGATGAAGAAACAAAATGCTAAGTCGAGATTGCAATGGCTGCGGGAGGCAATTATCCGAGTGCAAGCGACGCTTTGCTAAAGCCATGGTTGGAGACAAATGTTACTGTCCCGACGGCACAGCGCATCTAATAGATTGCTAAAATAGCCCAAAAACGCCGGCTTTTTTGGTTGTTCCAGCTTTTCTTTAATCTGAATACAAAATGGAGCGTTAACCTGATTGCAAAATAATAACCAATCCATCATTAATTTCCAGGTCGTGCGCACTAAATAGATTCAAAGAAACTATTTGCCCAATATTTTCTATAGCGGCAAATATCATATACTGATAGCATTCTTAATTAAACCCAGGAGAAAACGGAGAAGGCTCGGTGAGGGGAAAGTGCCATTACATAAACGCCATTTTCTAATTACGGTAATGGCGACTTTTCCTTCATCAATAATTGAGACCACTATCAATACTTAGAGCTTTTCTCAGAGGATTACATATAATGCGAACTCGCTTGGAGGAAACGTGAAGTTAAATCTCAGCTGCGGAACATAAGCCCAAGTGTCAATATTTAAGCGGTTACTGGAGAAATTTTTTATGTGTTTTTCCTTTTCTTTTCTTTAGCATTAATATGAGAACTGCTGAAATTACTATGGCAACAGCAATGGTAAGGATGGTTTCTTCTATGAGAGTTTGCTGTGCCACGTATGTTTGTTCTTTTGCGGATGCATTATCGAGCAAGGTTGAAGCATTCTGTAAATCTAATGTTGCGGCTTGCCATTGACTTTGATTAGCTAATGAGGTTGCCTGATTATACGTGGCTGTGGCGTTTTGAAGCAAGGTTTTTGCTTCGGGATTTTGGTAATTGGCTTTTTGGGCTTCCATTATTTTGTTCATGACCTGCGGCAGTAGCTGATTATACGCTACTTCAGCCGTGTAAACTTGCATCGTGAATGTTTGTGAATTCCACGTGATGCTTTGTGGGGGTTGGCCCTCTTGTGTTCCTTCAAAGTGTACATAATAAGTGTGTAAACTGACGTTTTCTTGAGGCGGAACATAGAAGACAACTGGAGCAAAGGTGTAATTGCTGTTACTTTGAAGATTTATTGACGTATTGAAGTCGTTAAAGAAGTAGGTATTTGCAGTGTTCCAGTCGAAGTGAATTCCTATCACGTTAATTTGAATGTTTTGACCGCAATTACTACTGAGAGTTATGTTGGCTTGTCCGTAGTCGCCGGGGTAATATGATGTAGTTGACCAAGAGATAGATGCTGAAACTTCATTTTGGTTAAAGGCGGTGAAGGTTGGAGAAGCCAACACGACAACCATGCCGGCTAAAACAAGGAGTACTGATAAGAAAATTATGGCTTCTACTTTTCTATATTTCAAATTATGGTCATTTCCTAATTGAGCAGTTGGGTTACGAATTCGGTGCTTTGGGTGGTGGTGTCTTGGTTGGGGTTTATTTCAAGGGTTTCTTTGAGTATCAAGTTGCTGCTGTTTGGTAGTGGAGCTATCTGGTTGTTTGGTGAATTAGAGGTGCCGACTCCGAAAACTCCCAGTGTTCCGTTATAGGTTAGGTTTCTTAGGTATGATTGTACTGGACTGGATGCTTCTCCGTTGTTTATGGGGCCGCCAACCGCTATGACCTGATACTGATCGGGGTCGGCTTTTGCAACTTTGCTGTCGATGCCTGCGAAGTAAACGAAGTATCCTTGCGCTTGAAGAACGCTTGCTATTTGGCTAGCTACGTTTGTTGTTGAGCGTGGATCATAAACAAGTAGTGCGCTACCGGGTGCAGTTTGACCGACAGCGTAGCCTGTCGGAGTTAAAACTTTTGAAGTTGTTGCTGCGGAAGTTGGTGCGTCAAGGAATAAGACACTCACGATAGCTACCGTACAGATGACTGCTAAAAAAGCAACGATTATTCTTTTAGAATTCTTTTTCAAGTTTCCCTCTCCCTCTCCCCAAACATTTGAGCTTAAACGTCCTTTTTTGGATTCTTCATTAATTACCCTTTTCTGCATAAATACCGTGTTCTATATAGAAACGGCAAAAACGCTCTCACATCTTAGAAAATTCGTGCTTTCAGTCTTCTCTGTTGTGCTCAGCTATTTTGATGTCTTCTTCCTGCGTGCGTTGTTGTCTTCGAATTTTGGATTCAGGTGGTTTTACGTTTTTGTCCTCGAAGTTTTGTTGTGTTGGCTGGGGGTTTTGTTTGTTGCTGTTTTCTGTTTGAGGCGGGTTGGGCTTATTGTTGACTTCTGCTGGCGTGCTGTTTTGGATGTTGTTGAACCCTATAGGTTGAGTGTTTATCGTTGAGTTGGGGGTTGCGTTGCTTGGTTCTGTTTGTTGGGTGTTCTGTTTGCTGTATTCTTTTGCTGGCGGAGGGTTATCGTTGAGGTCTTTTGGTTGGCTGTTTTGTTTGTCGTTATCTTCTGCGGGTTGGTTGTTTATTGCTGCTACGGCTTGTCTTATTGAGTCAAAGTAGCTCTTTATCGCTCTCTCTTGCTCTTCAAGTATGTTGTTTAGGTCGCCTACTTCTTTAGTGAGGTGTTCCCTTTCAACTTTAAGTGCTGTTTCTAAGACTTGGACTTTCTTTCCAGTCTCCGAGATTTTGCCTAAGTGAGTTGCTATTGCCTGTGATAGTTCCTGAGGTCCAGGAGATTTACCGTCTGGTTTGTCTGGTTCATCTGGGTTGGAGCTTGTTTGGCTTTGCCATGTTTCGTAAATAGGCGGTACCTGTCCCATCATTGTGGCTTGGATTACTTTTTCCGGGGCTACCATAGCTGTTGGCGCTGCTGCTGTGGATTGTTTAGCGGTCGGCTGTTGTTTGGTTGAGCCGGCTGGCGGCATAGTTGAAGGCGTAGCTTTAACGCCTGGCATGTTTGGCATTTGCGGGCTGGGGCTGGTTAGTATCGGTTTTCTTCTCAAAAACGCGTACAGTAACGTGAAGGTGAAGAATCCTGTTGCTACAAGAAGCCATGAGAAAAGGCTTACGCTGTTTTGGAGAACAGTAGGCGGCGGAGTTGGCGTAACTGTGGCTGTCGGTGTAGGAGTAGGTGTCGTTGTGGTTGTATTACTGCCTGCGATGGTGAAGTAGACGGTTTGGTTTTCGGCGGCTGGAATATCTGTGCCGTTGTAGGCTCCTTCGTATAATGCTACAATGATTGCTGCTTGTCCTGCGCTTGCGTTGTTTGGTATTTGGATTGTGGTTTGGACTTGAGTTTGATTGGTGCTTCCAATTTGGCTGTTTAGAACTTCTGTTTGGTTAATTATTTGGCCTGACTCTTGCATGTTGAAGGTAACGTTTGCTGTTTGGGCTTGTCCCAGGTTCTGTATTGTTGCTTCAACTGCGACGTTGTTGCCTGGGGAGTAGACGGTTTGGTTTTTCCCTTGCGAATTTAGAAGGCTTATGGCTGCGGTTTCTAAGCCCCATCGCGTAATGAAGCTTGAGCTTTGTGGCTGCGCGCCGGTGACGGTTGCAGTGACGTTCCATTTTCCAATAATTGAATCTTCGTTTTCAGCCTCAACTGGCAGCCGGAAGGAAAATTCAGCCATACCGGTTGCATTAGTCGTTTCTATTCTTGCGATGTTTATTGGGCTGGTTGAAGGACCAACTATGTTAAAAGAGACTAACACGTCGGGTTGCGATGCATCATTATACGTGACATCCGCGCATAGATGGATAAAATCAAAAGGTTGGAAAACGCTGGCGTTTACGTTTTGATCATTTAATAATAGCAACTTTATCGCCCAAGGATTACTTGTGGCTGTTGCTGCAATTGTTATTTGGGTTGTTTGAATGATAGCGAGGGCTAAGATTACGATTGGCAGAAATTGAACCAATTTTCTGGACAACTTTTTTGTTTTTTGGTGTGTCATTGTTTTCCCTTTTCTTGTTTTTCAGCTTCCTTTCATTCTCTTGTTTAGGTAGTTTCTCAGCAACAATGCCCCTATGCATAGTGCAAGGTACATTGTGATGAGAACCGTGGCGGCGGCGAAGGCTAGGCTATATGAATAAAATACTGTGTTCTGCGCGTTGCCTCCTGCTGCGATGTTGCCCATTACGTTGATGCTTCCGGGTGCATTTAAAATGAAGACGGTTAACGATGGGAGTTGCTGACGAATACTAAAAATGTCCCACAAATTACCGGGTAAACTGTAAGTGGTTGGCTCCTGTGAAAGTGGACAGTAAAACTAAGGTTTCTCCAAGGGCGACTCCGATTCCCAACAAAATCCCAGTTATAATGCCTGGCAATGCGGCGTAGAGTGTTACTAGTCTTGCTGTCTGCCACTGAGTGGCTCCGAGGGCAAAAGATGCTTCCTTGTAAGATCTCGGCACTGACCTCATGGCTTCTTCCGCTATTCGAATATTCCATGGGAGAGCCATAAATGACAATGATATAGCAGCAGACCATAAGCATTGATCCCATCCCAATGTTACGATGAATATGGCAAACCCGATTATTGCGATTACAACGGAAGGTGAACCTGCAAGGGTTTCAATAAACAAGCGAATAGTGCTTACTACTCTACTTTGAGAAGGCGAGTATTCCGCAAGATAGATGGCTGCGCCGATACCAACTGGGACGGCTATGAATTCGCAGAAGGTCACCAACAGCACTGATCCGATGACGTAACTTAATATACCCCCTACTGGGGCAGTTGGTTTTAGTCCCCAGCATATTCTGGCAGTTTGTTGATAATTAAGGCGCATTGTAGTGAAAAACTGCAGATTTAAAAACGGTGTACCCATTATCACTACGAAAATTACCATTGCTACTACGATACCTATGCAAATGATTATAGCAACGCGTAAGCCCAACTTCACTAAGTTTTCAGTCACCACAGGGGAATCTTTTGTTTGGTTTCCAAGTTTTTTTCCTTTTAGAATTTCAAGGGATGCAGCTAAGCCGCTTAAGATCGCGATTGGAAGTGCGAAGTATGTAGATGTTGAACTTGTGATAGTTACCAATAATGCTATTCCACAGATTGCGATTGACAATTTCCAGCCGAGCGAATGTCCTTCCCAAAGCAGATATGCTGTAGAAAACAGAATAAGACTTGCCAGCATCATAAGCACTGAAAATATTATAACCGAAACGTAATCGCCAACTAAGATTATGGAATAGGTCATGCTGTTCATGCCATTGATAAGATAAAGTGCACCCGGAATCAGTGAGATTACCGCGGAAATTAAAAGAAGGGTTCCTGTTAACAAGTTTCCCTTTTTCCTTTTTTTAAAAAATTTGATCAATCCTGTTGCAGGTGCCATAAAATTCATTTTTGTTTACTCCGTTACCCTTTTACTCCGACTAGCCAGCGACATTCTTGCAGCAATATTTACTGCGCCTATCATTACAAACAGAAAAAATCCTATAGCATAAGTGGTAGGTGGGGCGGCGCCTGTTGAATCCATTGCGCTGGAGTACGCGTTTTCCATGATTATAGACAATGTTTTGCTTGTAACCATCGGGTTTAAAATTAAGAGAGATGGCGACTGAACTAGAGCCGAGGTGATCGGACCACCAAGTACCCAATTGATTGCAATCATTTCTCCCATGGCAGCGGCGAGCGCTAACAAAATTGCTGTGAGAATCCTTGGCATTGCGCTGGGCAGCAAAACTTCTTTAACCGTCTGCCATCTTGTGGCGCCAAGTCCCAGAGATGCCTCCCGCAAATCTTGAGGTACTGATCTTAATGCGTCCTCTGAAATTGTGGCGATTATCGGGAAGGACATAACTAGCAGAATTATCCATGCATATAAGTCACAGCTTTCAGCGTGCGTATTGGTTGCAGTAAGAAGAATATAAGTGAATGTATATTTTGATGCGGTGGGGGTGACTAGGAGTCCAAAGCCCAATATCCCAATAACTATTGAGGGAAAGCCGTCTAAAACTTCAAGAGATGTTTTAGTAAGGTTTCTTAGCCTCATATCAGAAAACTCTGCCATATAAATCGCACTTGGAAGGCCAATCAGCACTGCTAGTACGGTTGCCCCACCTGCGAGATATACAGTTCCACCCATTGTTATTAGAACAGCATTGCCTGGGCCGACTGGGGTTCCGTTAAATATGGGCGCTCCATGCAAAAAGAAACCGATTATTGCGGGGCCACCGATGTACGCCAAGTAACTGATTATAGCCAAAACCACAATTATTGAGAATGCTGCGCAGATGAACAGGATTGACTTTACTATTTTCTCCTTTAGAAGTTTGCCGCTCATAACATTCCCCCGTTTTCATTGTCTGCGCATTATAGGAAAGCAAAAGCAGCCAAGATAACGCTTTTCTATTTATTATTAATAGTCTAATTAGGATTCTACTGAGAACAGGCTATCCTTCTTTTTTCACTGTAGGCTAAATTGTTATCTATAAACTAAATCGACAAGCTAGATATATTTCCTATTGAGATACTAACGTTTCGAACAAATAATCGTTTGAAGGATCCAAATTTATGGAGGAGAAAAAAATTGAATAAAAAAATAAAATTTTTCTTTTCTGTATTATTAATAGTTTCAATAGCTTTTTCGGCAGCAGGCGCATTAGTTAATGCAAGTTATTCGCAGCTACCCTGGGCTAGTAACCAATTGACTAAGCTTTGTGATAGTTATTCAAATGAGTTGAATGTTGCAAGCACGGTTGATTTAATCGGTAATGAAGAAATACAAACTGGTAACTTCGTAAACTACTTCGACAGCTTGATAAGTTCTGGCACAATAAGTTCTGACCCTTTAAACGCAGATGGACCTCACGGGGGAGTTAACTTCATGCAGGTCCAAACGTCCCCTCTTATTTTATTGGCACAGGATCAGGGCGTGGTATGGGCTGATGTTGCTGAAATGTCAAACTCGCCACAACCATCAGAATGGGCTACCCCAGACTTGAGTAATATGCAGCAATATGCAGTCGGTATTGACGGCGTTGCGATTGTTGTTAGTCCAGACATGACTTGGTTCCCAAGAGACCTCACTACATTGCAGGTCGCACAACTCTTTGCAGACAATAATCCAACAGCCAACCTAGAAGGAAATTACAATGCCCCCTTGTACAACACTTGGGGCGACTTCCTCATGGCTTATTACAACGTTTCATCGCTCAGCGACCTCCCGACCAGCATTAACGGAGTTAATATCACTAATGCAATCACGAGTGGGACAATTCAACGTGCATGTCCAACTCCTGATTTGGATGAGGGGAATATGGGAACTTTTGACTGCTTCAACAATTACTTTGCGGTACCAAACGGCTACCACTTTGAGGACAAATCAGGCAATCCAAGTTCAGTTGATGCCACAATGAATATGGCAGGTGATATTTATAACACGGCACTTGACCATTACGGAGACCAAGCTGTCTACTTACGGGTCGAACAAGGAAACCTTATCACAGGAGACTTCATCGGAGTCATCTCCCTGGCCCGCTTACAGGCCTACGGAGGTCCGCAGAATCCAGTCGGCGCTGGCACGACGATGATCGGCCTCAACATTGTATATAACACAGCTCCACCACCAGCGACTAAAACCGCATCACCACTCACGACATACTATGGTCCAAGCGACACATTCGGTATACCTACATCCGGTGCAAACACAGGAACAAACGGACAGCTTATAAATCCCTCAGACAGAGCCGATAACGGAGGAGTATATAGTGTCTATAGTTGGGGAAACTACGTTGCTCCAACAGACGATAACCTTGCATATGCTTTCTATGGCATTAAAGACTCTGCAGCCACCGATCCATATGAAGCATGGACGTATGTGTGGGCGGTTGTACCCGGTGCGATCCCAGCCTCAGGTCCAACCTTAGCCGCTGGAGTTTGGATTGCTTACATGATGGCAGACGGAACTACAAACGCGGGAACTCCAACTACTTTTGCGTCCTTAGCGCCAGGAGGACCAGGCACGGGAAATAGCAACTTTGTCGAAGACTCAGGTTACGTTCCACTTGAACGTGATGACATAGCTGGCGGGCCAGTGCTTGACTCTTACTTGCAACCACACACACCACTTCCAACTCAGACTCAGTCGTATCCACAAGGTGTCGTCAACTTTAACGACATTACTTACTTCGTTGCAGCATACATCAACTACAATGTCAACCACGTCTACAACCCATACGCAGACCAAGATGCAAACGGCGTCATCAACTTTAACGACATCAGCCTCTTCGTCGGCAACTACATAGCATACTACTCCTCAACATGGGAACCACAAACGTACAGCAATTCTGGCGCACAAACTGCGGTTGTAGGGGAAAACGGGAGCTTGGGCGGCTATCAGGATGATTTAAGTCAGACTGCTTCTCTTAACCTTGATGGTCCTGCGGTTTTGCCTAGTGTGGGCAGCAGCTTTAACGTTACTTTGAATGTGAATGACGTTTCTGATCTTTGGGGCTGGGGCACTGGCTTAACGTGGAATCCCAGCGTGCTTGCTTTAACGAACATTACGGAGGGTCAGTTTTTGCCGCCAGCTGGATCAACATTGTTCCTTAACTCGCTGGGTGACACAGTTGAGGTGTCTAATGGTACTCTGCGGGATATGGGTGATGTGCTGTGGTCTTCTTCAGGCGTCAGCGGCAGCGGCAACCTTGCAACTTTAACCTTCAAGGTGCTAAGCAATGCGCCGGTAAACATTACTTTGACGGGCAGCGAGCTTGAGTCACCCTACACTGGAAGCGGAATCGAGCAGATACCCTGCACAGTAAACAACAACTTGCAGATTCAACCGCTCCCGACGCCCACTGGAACTTTCGCTGCAGTCCAGCAGGGAACCACCAACCAATATTGGTCGGTCGGTCCAACTCCTAATCCCATCAACACAACAATCGGAGTCGACGTAAGAATAAGCGGTGCATCGAACGTTTGGGGGTGGGCTATGTCCAGCGTGACATGGAACCCGCGGATCTTGCAGTTGACTGGGGTGACTGAAGGCTCCTTCCTTTCGCGCTAACACTGGCGAAAACCCAATAGTTTTGACTGGCAACTCACCAAGCTCATTTGACAACATACATGGGACAATTATCGGTGGATTAAACGGAGAAATCCAAGGCGTAGGCACGTCAACGGACTCTTCAGGTGTAGTGGCGACGCTGTGGTTTAACGTGACAGGCAACGGGAATGCCGACATCAACCTGTCTGGAGCCAAATTATACGCAAGCAGCAACGATAACGTCGGTGTAAATTCGTATGCGTGGAACGGCACTGTCACTGTTAACACGCCGTCACATTACATTTTCAGCGACGGTTTTGAAAGCGGAGATTTTTCAATGTGGAACTTGGGCTTACGGGGACCCGCCAAGTGAAGCACCACAGATATCCTCAGCTGAAGCTCACACAGGAAAGTACAGCGCCTACTTCCCAGCAGAACCAGAGGGAGACTTTGCATGTCTTGGCACCGATTTCACGCCTCAATCAACCATAGACTTCCGTTTCTACATGAATCTTGCCGCTAAAACTGGCAGCGGATGGTTCGATGGACTTACAGAACTGTGATGCCACTAATGGTGATCAGATGGAAATCGGCATGAACTTAGCTACGGGACAGTTTGAAGTAATGTATTACAACAACAATTATGGCGAGGGCTACTCGTATGAGTCCTCAGCTCAAAACGTAACGACTAACTCATGGTTCTGTTTAGAGTTAGCTCTCACTCCGACAACGTTTACCTTATACTATAATGGGGCGTCGATTGTAACTGGAACTTTTCCCGACGGACCTACTGGACAATTTATCGATGCGAACATTGAACCTTTTGCATATCCGCTCCTCTCTACCCGCTTTCTACATTGATGACGTAATAGTAAGCACCTCCTACATTGGACCGTAAATAGCAACTGCAGCTGCTCTTTCTCTTTTCTTTTCATTAGCAAAATGTTGAATCGTTAACGGCTCAGGCTTCGACCCCGTCTACGGCAAAGGACACGCAAGAATAGTTTTCCTGCCGCCGATTGACGAGTTGGATGCAGCCTACAACGCGCTAGAAGCTTTCCTGAAGAAAAGCAAAAGCAAAAAACCATAACATCATGCTTGCTCCCGCTTTTTGCTCACACCAACCCCCCCAAAGTGAGTTTTCTCCCAATAACGAAACCAAAAACCAACAGGGTATACTGTTTTGCAGCCCAACACCTAGCTAAAAGTAGTCTTCTTTGCCCTTAAGCAATTTAAAAAAACCATACTTCAATAACCAACTAGCGGATTGACCCAGATTCTATAGTTTTAACTTTGCTGGGCAGAAGAAGAAGCGCCATTTTCTCAGTTTCTTCTTCTTTTAAGTTAATTTTTTGAAATATTTTACGAGTTAGCTTTCTTTTTTAAATGGCTGAAATACTATATAGGCTAGCGGGTTATGGTCACATGGAAAAATAAAGACTAGATTTTTGTGCCCTATTGGGTCTTCAATTACTTTTTGGAACTCCACCATCAGCTTCTTTGTGACTGGTCCGGGGTTGCTGTGCCGATTTGGCGTTTGTTGACTTCGCGTATGAACATATAAAAAAATTAAACTGTCACGATAACGCTTTTCTATTTATTATTAATAGTCTAATTAGAAATCTACTGAGAACACGCTGTCCCTCCTTTTTCACTATAGGCTAAATTGTTACCCATAAACTACGTCGGCAAGCTAGATATCTGCTCGCCCTAGACTTATGGTTAGAACGAGAAATCGTTCACTTTAGAAAGGAGAAATAAAAATTGAATAAAATAGAAAAAATAATTGTATCAGTGTTAGTTATGGCAATGCTAGCATTTTCGACAGGAGCATTAATAGCAACAGTCGCAGCAGCACCATCAAGTTATTCAGGACTGCCATGGGCAAGTAACCAATTGGTCAGTCCAGGTACTTTGACCGTTTATGGTTCAAGTACAGTCGGTCCGATTGCAACTGAAGAAATAGGCGAAGGCAATTTCGTAAACTACTTCAACGGCTTGATCACCGCAGGCACGATAAGTTCATCCCCAATTACCGCTGTCAACTTTGCAAACACAAGGCAGTGGAACAGCCATTCCCGCATTAGCAGAAACGACAGGAACAGCTGACGTCGGTGAAATGTCACGTCCACCAAGCGACTGGAGAATTTGCAACCGCATTCTATGACCAACATGCAACAATACTGCGTCGGCGTTGACAGTGTCGCAATCGTTGTCGATCCAACCATGACATGGTTCCCAACAGACCTAACCACAGCCCAAGTCGCACAACTATTCGCAGACAACAGCCCAGCTACAACAGGCAAACCAAGGAATCCAGGGCAATACAGGCGCAACACCATTATACTGCACTTGGGGTGACTTCCTCGATGCATACTACGGCGAGCTAGCAACACGTTCCAGCTACAGTTCCAATCGGCAGTCTTAACTGAGAACATTAACCGCGCTGTCAGAGATCCAACATCCGGAACCTTCGACTGCTTCAACAACTACTTTGCAGTACCAAACGGCTACACTTTGAACACAAAACAGTCAGGCTCAGTAGACGGCTCCGCAGAGATGGCTCCATACACATACTGCCAGGAAAACATAAACATCTACAACACAGTCAAAGCAGGAAACCCAACAACCGGCGACTACATCGGCTTCATATCACTAGGCTACTTACAGACCTACGGTGACAACGGCGCGAACATGATCGGCCTAAACATCGCCTACAACACGGCTGCAGCACCATCAAGGGAGCACCACATCCCCAGTCATCCACTACTATGGCACATCAAACACATAGGCATTCGTCGGAAGCCCTGTTAATCCACCAACTTGGGGTCCATTCGTTACTCCAACACAAGCCAACGTCATCTACTCTTACTCTGGAATCAAAGGCGCAGCAGCAACCGGTCAATACGATGCATGGAGATGGCTATGGGAAGTTGTTCCAGGTCCAATCCAAGCTTCAGGTCCAACCTTAACAGCAGGAGTTTGGATTGCATACATGATGGCAGACGGAACAACTAACGCAGCAACCTCTACAACTGCAGGCAGTATAGCAGCAGGCGGACCAGGCTCAGGAAACAGCAACTTTGCCCAAGACAATAACTACATTCCTCTGGAACGTGACGACATGGCAGGCGGACAAGTAGTCGACTCTAACCTAGACATCGTTCACACCAGCTCGCAACTCAGACCCAATCGTACCCAACCGGTGTTGTCAACTTCAACGACATTACCTACTTCGTTGCAGCATACATCAACTACAACGTCAACCACATCTACAACCCATACGCAGACCAAGATGCAAACGGCGTCATCAACTTTAACGACATCAGCCTCTTCGTCGGAAACTACATCGCATACTACACATCATACAACCCACCCTAAATCTTCCCCCTTAATTTTTTTTAAAAAACAGCAATGAAAGGAGAAATCAAACGTGAACCTCAAAAAACTAAAAACAAAACATATAGTAGCCTTGGCACTGACTCTTTTTATGGTCGTGCCGATGCTTTTTGCCGCGGTTCCCATGGCTAAAGCAGCCCAGGTAGGCGGCCCAGCTACCATCAGCATTGTGCCAACCGGCGCAAGCGGTGCAGTTGGAGGCAGCACTACCTATCTTCCAGTGCAGGGAGTCACCACCACTTTCTCAGTAGATGTCCGAATCGATGGATACTCAACCCTCAACATTGGCGGAACAAACAACGGCATCAGTGGAGCCAGCTACATAGTCAATTGGAATCCAGCAGTGCTCACATTCGAAAGTTACACCGATGGCGCATTATCTACCAGACCAATCAAACGCAGGTGACTTGTCAGGCAACACCGCAAGCGGACAACTGACAATCGGTCAGATAGCCTTCAACACTGGCAACGCAATGGCAACAGCAGACAACGCAGCAGGATCAGTTTCTGCAACTATCGTGTTCCAAGTAGCTTCTGCAGGTACATCAGCAATATCGCTCTCACCACAGACCGGTGTCCCATACCTTGTTGCTCCTGAAACAGTCGGAGGACTCACATCAGGCCACGCAATAACTGGAACATTACTAGCAAACGCACAATACAACCCATTGACAACCATCAGCCTATATGAGCATGGAACAAGCAGCAACACAATCCAATTCGCAGCAGGTCAAGACCCAATAGGACAAACTTTCCAGATGGACATGTACATCAACAACCCCAACGCAGTCTCAATTTGGGGATGGAACCTAGGCGTAACATGGAATGCAGCAGCAATCCAACTGACCAGCATCACTGAAGGAACATACCTAAGCGCAGGTCCACTAAACAGTGGTCCAGGTCCAGCAGCAAGCACCATATTCGTCCCAGGCTTCGTTGACAACAACGCAGGCGACATTCCACAAGGAATCAGCGACGTATACCTATCAGACTCTACAACTAACTCAGCTTCAGGTGTCCTTTGCACTTTAACCTTCACAGTGATAAACTTCGCCAACAGCAACATAAACTTGGTTCAAGGAATCCCATCACTTGAAACACTCGTAGGCACAACACCAACACCCGTTTCACCAGCCCCAGTACTAAACAATGCGAATTACGTGTCAGTTGCACCAGCAGCACCAGTAAGCCCCGTTGCAAAAATCACCAACACAGACACAAGCACAACCTACACCAACGGCCAAGTCATAACACCAGCTTTCGCTGTGAGCATGCCCTTTACATTTGACTTGAGCGCAATAAACTCACTACCAGGAATGGACGTTATCCCGAACTCTGCAAACTTAGCTTATCCGACTTACCCAATCACCGGATACACATGGACTTATACTTCTAGCTGCAGGAGCGCCAGCACTCAGCATAACAAACCCGACACCACAAACAGAAACCTTCAGCACACCGACAACAGGAGTGTCAGGTGTAGTAACCTATACCATCCAACTCGTCGTATCAACAGCATCAAACCCAAATGACGGAAGCTATGTCTATACAAGCACACCAGTCACATTCTCATTCTCAGTCAGTGGTTCAATAACCCCCACGACCGCAGGCGCATTATTAGACATCTACGTCGTCAACCCCACAAACCCATCAACAACCAATCCAAACTACAGTCCTAACGGAAACAACGGCAACCCACTAGCAGCCGGCACAGGTGCATACACACCAAACACCTATAGTGATGCCTTCGGCCCACAAGCACTTATGACCTTAGACGGACTCGTAACATACAACGGCGCACCAGTCGCAAACAAAGAAGTAACCTTCCAAGTCGTAAACAATCAAGGCGTAGTAATCGCAACGTTGACCGCAATGACCAACGAACAAGGAATCGCAACCGTTAGCTACAGACTTCCATGGTTTGACGGCAGCTACCAAACTGGTCCAGTAAGCGAATTCGGCATATGGAGCATATCCGGATCAGTTGAAGTTCAACAGACAATCGTAAATGACAACATGCCATTCGACTTCGGCGACATAATAAGCATCCAAGGCGTAGCAGTTACCTCAAACCCAGTAGCAAGAAGCACACCAACCACCCCAAGCGGCGACTCATTCACCGTTAGTCTCTCAGGCATCTCCGACCAGACACAAGGCTACTGGATGAGCTACACTGTAATAGATGCAGGAAGCGTCCCAGTTGCAAACGGAGTAGTCCAAGGAACAATGCCAGCAGCAACATACACAGACACAGGAACATTAGTCGTAACTGCAAGCACAGGCTCCACAGGAGCAACATTCGCAATCCCATCATATGCATTCGTCGGCGGCGCAACAATCGAAGTTAACATCTTCAACGCAAACCCAGTCACTTCACTCAGCACAGCGGTACCTTACTGCCCACTAGCAACAGCATCCTTCACAATAAACATACCAGTCGGCGAATAAGTTAAAGATGGTAAATAAATAAAACACCATCTCTCTTTTCTTTTTTCTTTTCAAACTAAAATTTTAACCAACCATAAGCATCAAATTAATTTCTATTCGAACAGCTCAAGGTTAATAATTCCTTATTCTTCAAGATGAAGTCAAGTCCTCCCCGTCACCTTTGAATCGATGCACTTGGTCCATCATTTGCTGCAGGTGCTTCCCCTGAAACATGGGTTTGTAGTTGCTGTTGAGGTGCCGCTGGGGCATCCGAAATATAAAGAAACGATTTTTTCCCGTTTTTTTTATCTATATAGAACTTTCTATTCTCAATATTATATTTTGGATAGGCTAAATAATTTCTGTTAAGACATAATTTGTCAGAAGGGAGCGATATATTGTGAAAAAATTCATATTTGCAATTTTTCTTATGGCAATCGCTTTAACAAGCATAGTAGTCGAGGTTAGAGCCATCAACACTTCAACAGTAACTTTAATAGTTAACCCTGATCAAGCGAATTCTATTCAGTACCCCTTCGATGCGTATTCACTAGTTACATTGAATGAAACCATGGTGTATAACGATGTGGTGACTAATGAGTACCCCACTGATGGACTTGTGGGATTACAAATTCAAGATTCAAACGGCAACCCAATGGTGATCAGAACTCTTTCAACGGGCACCTCAATTCCAGGCAGCATACCCGTAACAATAACCCAAGCATACCTATGCAACGGCAACGAAGCCAAAATCACCAGCACACCAATACCGACTGCTTCAAATCCCTTCGTTACACAGATTTACTTCAGCGTTTATAATAACGGAGCCACAGCGCAACAAGTTTTGGTCACCCTCAACGTATTCGACAGCAATGGGGTACCTATCTCCGTTGCTTCCCAGAACATGGGTAGCGTACCAGCATATACCTCAGAAGAGTCCATACTTGATTTCAATATTCCAGCATCAGCACACTACGGAACAGCCTACGCCTACGTCGATGTCTACAACACTTTTCCTGTGCAAGGCGGCGTTCCTACAGGCCAAGAAAAAGCCTTCCAGTTCACAATAACGGGCGGATCAGCATTCCAAGGAACCCCCGTCACAACAAACAGCTACAACGGCTCCCCCTACAACAATTTTAACATCACCTTCAGGCTACCCCAATATACTAACTGCGCACTTGGCACATACGAAGTCTACTCCACAGCAAGCTACCTTGGCGTCTCAGGTTCAACAACCACACCCTTCGGCGTCGGAGAGCTTGCAGACATAAACGGCGACGGCCAAGTGAACTTCAATGACATAACGACCTTTGTCGCCTTATACATAAATTACTTCACTAGCCACGTGTACAGTCAACAGATAGACCTTCTACACACCGGCACAATAAACTTCAACGATATCACCCTCTTTGTAGGATACTACATCTTAGCTTGGAGCTCATAAAACATATGAGAAAAAAAACAATCTGCCTAATGCTAATCCTCCTCACCCTAACCCTTTTTACTTCAGCTTTTTTTCCAAGCATCAAAGCTCAATCAGGATCGCCGACCGTTTCACTTTCCCCAGCGACAACTCAGGTAACACAGGTCAATCAATACGTGTATCTAACCATCACAATATCTGATGTGCAAAATCTTTGGTCTTGGGACTGCAATATCACCTGGGATCCAACGGTTCTTACACTGGTTGGTTCTGCAATAGAAGGAAGTTTCCTGCAGCAAGGCGGCGACACACTCTTTCTCACCGCTCCATTATCAAGAACCGGAACAGGAGAGCAAATTAGTGACACGTTAGAGAGTCAGACTGGAGCAAGCGGAGACGGACTCTTGGCAACAATCGAGTTCCAAGTAACAGCACAAAGCCCGTCAACAACCGTTCAACTGGTTGACCAACTAGTAAGCTCCACCGACATATGATGCAGCATCAACCCTTTATAATATAATAACACAAACTTCCACTACTTCAACAGCAACAATCAACTATGCTGCAGGCGGAGCACCAGCAGCCAACGCCGGACCAGACCAAACAGTCCAACAAGGCGCAACAGTAACATTTGACGGCTCAAAATCACTCTCCTCCGGAACCGGCACAACTTACGCTTGGTCCTTCACGTACAATGGCGCCACTCAATCACTTACAGGTGCAAACCCAACCTTCGCCTTCACAATACCCGGCATATATGTCGTCACACTAGTAGTTACAGACTCAAACGGCGCAAGCACCCCAGCAACAGTGACGATAACGGTCAACAGCAACAGCAAACCAGTCGCCGTAATCGCTGTAGAGGGAGTCAGCCAGGGGCAAGTTCAATCAGGACAAGAAATCACCTTTAACGGCACAGGAAGCAGCGAAGCCAACGGCGGAACGATAGCTAAATACCTGTGGAGTGCGAAATTAATCTCACAAACAACCACCGGTGGTACAACCAGCCAACCGCCCACCAGCAGTGCAACAATAGGATCAACCGCTACCTTAACATATAATTTTACGCTGTCGACAACGTCGGGTTTGAAATCACAAACTTACAACGTTACCTTAACGGTTTTTGACGCAACCAACCAGAACAACAACATCAGCACCCAAATCACCGTTGTTCCAAGCACAAACACAAGCCCAACTTCGACCCCTACAACAACCACTTCGACCTCCTCAACCCCAACATCAACTCCCAGCGACACCTCAACAGCAACGACAAACCCCACTTCAACCCCCACATCAAACGACAATCCACAGGGAGGTCTCCCCCCCGATATCTTGACAATCACGATAATCATCACCATTTTCGTTTTGGCTGGATCAACCGTCTGGCTGAGAAAAAGAACTTAGCGAAACCCCCCAAAAAAGGCTCCTTTCCCATTTTTAACGAAAATTCAGTTCCAGCAGCCATCTCTATATAGATAATACAGTTCTCAATATTATATTTTGGATAGGGCTAAATAATTTTAGTCTAAAGATAACGCTAGAAAGGGAGAGAGATATTATATGAAAAAATTCATATTAGCAATTTTTCTCGCAGTCATCGCTTTAACAAGCATAGTCGCCGTTAACATTTCACATGCAAGTGCGGCAACAACCATAAGCATTGATTCGTCTACTCAGCAGTTTCCCTCCGCCACAGTGGGATCCACAATACAGGTAAACATTGAAATAAGCAACGTGCAAGGCCTTTGGGCATGGGACATAGGTAATTTTACGTTTAATCCAGCATACTTGAATATAACAGACGTCAGTAAGGGTCCATTCCTTCAAAAAGCAGGACAGGACTTGTTCATATGGTCATCAAATACCCCAACGTGGTACGCTATCGGTATCATTCCAGATATGGCGGATACATTGCTTTCCTATAATACTGAAAGTGGTAGCGGCGTTCTTGCAACTTTAACATTCACAGTGCTGTCTTTAGGTAGCACGCAAATAAATTTCACCCGAACAACCCTTGACAGCGACAAAAACATAGGAACCTCAACCGACCCCATATTTCAAACAATCCCCTGCACAAACATCAACGCAAACATAAGCCTAGGCCCCGTCACCGCCACACCTACCCCGACAACTAACCCCACATCCAGCCCAGCAGATTCGCCCTCAAGCAGCTCATCACCAACCGCCTCTTCACCTTCAACCGATTCCACGTCAACACCAGATTCGTCACCGACTCCCACACCAAAAATGCAGCAAGCCCCGGAATTCCCAGCTTTCTCAATCATAATGCTTCTCATCATTGCAGCAACTGCCTCCACGCTACTGTTAACCCGAAAGGCTAAACACAACAAAAAATAGCCTTTTCTCAAACCCGACCATTTTTATATATTTTAAAAAAAACTATATTTACTCTATAATCTATTTGGCTAAGGTAAAATAATTATCGACCTATTATTTCCCTTAGAAGGAGAGCGCTTTGTTTGTTACATAAACAACGTGTTAGGACTGTCTCACACCATTCGCCGAAACAAGCGCTAACTTTTATGAAGGTGGCTAAATGAAACATAAAAAACTTATCAGTTTAGCCCTAATCTTCATGTTCGCTCTTTCCGTTTTTGCCGTAATGACGCATCTTATAAACGCCGCAACCACCCAAAACGCTCCGATAATAAGCATTGTACCAACAGGTGATCCAGGTGCTACCAGCATCACCATTCTTCCAACTGTGGCAGTCGGCGCCACTTTTTCCGTAGATGTCCGAATAGACGATTATTCAGGCGTGAATATTGGCGGAACAAACAATGGTATCAACGGAGCCAGCTATGTTGTCACCTGGAATATTGCATCGCTCGAGTTTGTATCTTACACAGATGTTGTCACTTGGCTTCCGTCCCAGTTTAACGTTGACATAACAGCTGATACGGCGAACGGAGAATTAACCATCGGCCAATCGGCATTCGGAAGCAGCGCGGAGGATACCGCTGACAACTCTGCTGGGTCGGTTTCCGCTACTATTGAGTTCCAAGTGGTCAGCAATACAGTAGGAACCACTATTGGACTTGAGCAACAAGGAACAAACGTTCCATACCTAACAGCTCCGGAGACGGTCGGAGGCCTAACATCGGGGCATGCGGTGCCTGACGTCACTACAGAGAACGTACAATATGAACAAGTATCAACTCCAACAGTGTCCATTTCTCCTACGTCAGCTACTTCGGATGTTGGTCAGTATCAACTGTTCACCGCTACGCCTAGCGGCGGTTCAGGCACTTACACGAGTTACCAGTGGTATGTGGGTGGGACGGCTCAGAGCGGTCAGATTGCATCAACGTTTAGTTTTGATCCTGCTTCCGCGGGTTCTTACTCGATTACTGCGACCGTCACTGATAGTTCAGCGGCGATTTCGGCTCAATCTACTGCTGCGTCGGTTATGGTGAGTGCTTCGCCGACTGTAATTATCGCTCCTGGTGGCCCGCTTACTTTGGATGTTGGTGTGTCTCAGACTTTTACAGCTACTCCAAGTGGCGGTTCAGGCACGATTACTTACCAATGGTACTTGGGCGGCTCGGCTGTTTCCGACGCGACTGCTTCGACTTACTCCTTCAGCGAGTCAACGGCTGGTTCATACTCAGTTACCTGCAAGGTGACAGATAGCGCTACTACTCCAGTTACGTCTCCTGCTTCTAACACTGTTTCAGTTACGGTGAATCCAACAACCACAACTCCGACACCTACACCGTCTACTACTCCAGTACCTTCACCAACTCCAACGCCCACCCCAACCGCTACTCCTACTCCAACGCCTTCTCCAACGCCTTCCCCAACTCCTACTCCAACGCCTACTGGACCAACCCACGGTCCCACAGCTATTATCTCTATTCAGAATGGCACAACATACGCGACTGATGATGACGTAGTTCTGGACGGCAGCTCTTCAACCGCTGGGTATGATGCACAAAGTGTAAAATCGTGTCCGGTATCAAATTACGCTTGGGAAGTCCAATATGAGAACGGCTCCGTCTTTGGCGCTTACAGCGGTTCTGGTGTAGCAGTTGTTGTGGGCGGTGTAGGGTGGCTTCAGATTACTCTGATAGTTACCGCGCCCGATGTTAATACTTCACCCAATCCTCAATACACCAATACTTCCTTGGCAAGCGTTTGGATAAATGTTGAATCACCCCAGCAGCTAACCAAAATTGACGTCTTCACCAATAAAGGCGGAATAGGACCAGACGCGCCCAGCGGTCCCTTCGGACCACAAGAACTAGTTCAACTATGCGCGTACGTCGCCTACAACGGGGGATTCGAAGCCAACGAAAACGTTGCGTTTACCGTCATAAGCCCAAACGACACAGTTATCGCTGTGCGAACGGCACTGACTAACTCAACCGGCTACGCCTCCGTGAACTATGTAACACCAAACATTGGATCATCCAATTTTGGAATATGGACTGTTGTAGCTTCAGTAGAGGTTAATCAAGTAATTGTGACTGACAAGGTTACCTTCGAATATAACTATTTAGTCAACGTCATCGACAACGGCATCACGCTGCCCGCAAGCGCAGCCAGAGGTTCAACAATAACCATCAGCGTGTCTATCCAAAACCTTCAGAACATCTCCTTAACCTCAACATTAACAATCACAATCTACGATCAAAACGATGTACCAATATACACCAGCATAACCAACAATATCAACGCAGCAGACGGCGCCACAGTTAAAGTAACATTTACCATTCCCACATACGCTTTCGTCGGAGAAGCAACAGTGTATGTTAACATTCTAACAGCCAATCCTACATCCGGCGGCGTACCATTATGCCCCGAAACCACAGCAAACTTCCAAATACTATCATGAGGCGAAAAAAATGACCGCGCGAAAGTTAAAGCTAATGAAGCATAAATCAATGATCTGTCTGGTTTTGACTTTTCTCATTGCTTTTTCCCTTTTCTCAGTAACGACGCATTTCATTAACGCTGCAAGCGTAGCAGTTTTAAGTATTGTCCCAACGGGCGAAGCCGGCGCTACTGCTGGTACTATTACCAATATTCCAGCCCAGGCAGTCGGCACCACCTTTTCGGTTGATGTTCGAGTGGACAACTACGCCAGTGTCAATATTGGGGGTAAAGATAATGGCGTTAGTGGAGCTAGCTATGAGGTCTTTTGGAATCCCGCTGTGCTCGAGTACATAAGTAAAACCCCCGATGTCTCTTGGCTTCCGGACCAGTCAAGCTCAGGCGACATACTAAACTATGTTGCGTACGGAAATTTAACCATCGGTCAGATCGCTTTCAACACTGCCAACCCATTCACAACCGCTGACAGTTCTACCGGTTCAGTATCTGCTACTATTAAGTTTCAGGTTCTCTCTTCTGGCTCAAGCCCCATTACTCTTCAACCCCAAAAAGGCGTAGCATACCTAGTGGCTCCTCAGACTAATGATGAGGGAGAAACATTTAGCCGCGCTGTCTCGGGAACAGAAACAGCAAACGCACAATATGGACCATCATCGAGCTCTCCCCCGTCTGTTTTTGGTCCCACCGCCATTTTTACTCCGACAGATGGATCAACCTTCAAGTTAGGTTCATCAATTACGTTAGACGCGAGCTTATCACAGCCAGGTTACGATACACAAGCCTGTAATATCACCAGTTACGTTTGGAGCGTCGAGTTCCTTAATGGTACAACGTTTACTTCGTTAACAGGCGAAGCCCCAACATTCACCGCAACAGTGGATGGAACATTCCAAGTAATACTTATCGTCACCGCCAATGACGTCGCAGCCGCTCCAAGCCCAAGCTATGAAAGCACAGGCAGCTCAAGCGACTTCATTGCTGTCGTTTCCAACCTGCAATCCGTCGCCATCGATGTATTCACCGATAAAGGCGGCGTCGGCCAAGGCGTAAGCAGCGGGGCTTACGGACCTCTTCAACAAGTGCAAACATACGCATTAGTTACATACAAGAATACGCCGATGCCCAACGAAAATGTTTTATTCAGCATTCTTGATGCAAACGGAACATATTATTGTCGGCAAGGGGTGACAAACGACACCGGCATCGCTGCAATTCAACCCAGTTTTAGACTTCCCGCTCCCGACTTTGGTTCTCCCCAAACAAGCTTTGGAACCTGGTCAATTACCGCCGCAGTTAACGTTTTAGGAGTTACGGTAAATGATACTACAAAGTTCACTTTTACCTATCTAAACGGCATAGAAAACGTAACCATCCCCGCCACTGCCAACAGAAATGAAACTCTCCCCATTCAACTTACAATAAACAATCAAGAACTCTCTACGCAATGGACTCAGTTAAGCATCACGTTGTTTGATCAAGCAGGAATTCCCATAGGATCCTCAACTATAACCGCAACTCAACAAACACAAAGCCTTACTGTCATTGACGCATCAATCAACATTCCATCGTGGGCGTTCCCTGGACAAGCAACAGCGTATCTTTGCCTACTTTCTAATTCAACGGATGTTCCCTTAGCGCCGGAAAGCACTGCAAACTTCACTATTCTGTCATGACGCACAAGAGAAAAATCATGCGATTACATTAACATGATAAATTTTGTTTTAGGCCAGTTTGTGAGTCAAATCTTGAAAAGAGAAGATAAACTAAAATTGCGTCCACGCATAACTCTATAACCGATGTGGGTGCACCTACAATCCCCACATAGAGAAATTGAATAAATTGGAAGCAGGCGGCTAACACAAATATTATCAACGCAGTGAAGCGAGCAAGCTTGTGTCTAACCCAAAGCCCTAAGCCCACGAGCAGAAGGTCTAAGCCGATAAACCATGATACCATTCCAATGGTTGCTAAACTAGCATTTGCCAGGTCGTTGATGTAGAAAGGTATTCCTGGTATCCAATCTGCAATTGATAGCACTGAATTGATTGCTGAACTTGTTTGGGGCGGCTGACTTGAAGCCGTTATCATTAGGTAAAGTCCGCCGATGATTAAAACCACGCCAAATGTTATGACTAATTTGCTAATTAAATCCGTGATAAGCGTGCGATATGATAAATATTTTCTAAATTTATTTATCAAATCAGTAACTGGCGAAAAATAGTCTTGTACTTCTTTTAGCATTTTTTTCACTCAAGTATTGAATCCACAGTCAAATTGAGTACAATTTCAGCGATGTCACAGGCGTACTCGGCTGTTCTTCTAATGCTTTCAATAATTAAACGCGAAGTGGCGCCATCTTCGAGTGTCCAGCTGAGATGATTCAATCGCCTCCCTTTCTAAGGTGACGATTTCTTTGATGCTTTCTATAATATTTTCGGCTGCGTTGTAGTCTTGCCTAAACAGTGATTCCATGGCAGTGTCAAACATTTTAATGGCCATGCAGCTCATGTTCTCAATTTTTTCCACAGTATCGTTATTCAAACCGTGTTTAAGCGCCAACACGTTCTCTGCTATGTTGACAGCATGGTCTGCGGTTCGTTCTACTGACTTAATTACTAGGCGGTAGCCTAAGCAGTCTTTGCCGCTTGCAAGGCCAATTTCTTTGGTTATTCGAGGGTTCTGTATTGCTGCCCTTAACAGTCTGGTCACGTAGAGATTGAATCGATCTACCTCGTTGTCAGTTGATATTACCTCTTTTGCCAGCAAATTATCGCTTGCTGTAAGACCTAATATTGCATCTTTATGCATTGAAGTTGTGATTATGCTCATTCTTCTCAAAGCGCTTTGAATAGTCAATTCAGGGTAGCTTAAAAGAACCTGCAACATTAATTGAGAAGAAGTGTCAGTCACGATTTCAGTTCCAACAAGCATGCGCCGAACAAAAATCTTCATATCGTGCCTTTGCTTGGTGGATAATTGTTGCTTATCTGATTTAATGTGGATTGAATTATACCCCGCCAAATAAGCTGACACAATCTTTCTAACAATCATATCAGTATCATCATTCGGAGAAACCATGATTGCAGCTTCATCCAGCCTTTTCTGTAGTGTAGGAGCTCGGGGGAACAATCGTTAACAATCCGCCTTCATCTGTGCGGAGTTTTATGAAACTTCCCTTTTTTACTTGATTTTCAACAATCCACCTTTTAGGTAACGATATAATGTAGGTGGAGCCTCCAGTAAACTGCACTTTTCTTGTTTCTTCATCCAGTTTTGCCTGCCACAACCATCAACCCCTCCTTCCCTACTAGCTAATAAGCAACAATTCCCTATAGGTGAATTACATAATAAATTCCTTATCTAAAGAGATTATATATTAAATCATAGTCTATGTCGGCTATTGTGGAAACCAATATAACAAAGCACCTCTCCACATTCACTTGCCCAAGGAGAACAGCTTCAGTTTTGCTATAAAACATATCTCAGCCAAAACAAGTCTGCACAATTCCTGCAATCCGTCTACCTTAAGGCAGGAGAGGAAAAACTTGGGGAAAGTTCGAAACTAAAAAATTTAACCTGTGGTTTAAAAGCAATCATGTCCTAAAAGACGTCGACTTTCAAGTTAAAGAAAACGCTGTTACAGCCATAATGGGTCCTTCAGGATGTGGGAAATCAACACTTCTGCGGTCAATCAATCGAATGAATGACCTCATCAATGGCTGCCGCACATCAGGAGAGATAATGTTTGATGGACAAAACATCTACGGAGATGACAGCTGCAACGTTTATGAGTTGAGGCGAAGAATAGGCATGGTATTTCAAAAGCCTAACCCATTTCCCAAAATCAATATTCGAAAACGTGGCTTTTGGTCCACACATCCATAATACCGCAAAAGGCGAAAAGCTCAAAGAAGTTGTCGAAAAAAGTCTTAGAGGAGCGGCGTTATGGGATGAAGTTAAAGACCGCCTAAATGAAAGCGCCTTTTCCCTTTCAGGTGGGCAACAGCAAAGGCTTTGCATAGCACGTGCATTGGCGGTAGAGCCTGAACTGATTCTCATGGATGAACCCTGCAGCGCTTTAGATCCAGCCGCAACATCTCGCATCGAATCCCTCGTCGGAGTCCTCAAAGAAAAATACACAGTCATTATTGTGACGCATAATTTGCAGCAAGCGATGAGAGTTTCGGATTACACTGCTTTCATGTATGTAGGCGAACTTGTAGAGTTTAATGATACTAAAACTCTTTTTGAGAAGCCGAGAAGTGAGTTAACTGCAAATTACATAGGTGGCAAATTCGGATAGTCAAAAAGATTCAATTACTGTGTTGAATGTTGAGCCTTTTTGGAAATGGCTTGAAAGGTGAAGACCTCCGAGGCGATTGTTACCCAAAAGGTCTCTTTATGTTAATTATTTTGGATTCTGTTTGGATTTTCATAAATCTTAAGTCTCAATAAGCTATAGTGTATCTCGATGCACAAATGACCATTGATCCAAAGCTAAATCACAGAATCAGCCTAGTTATCCACAGTCTAGGCTTAAGCTGCTTAGGCGGCGCAATATTCCTCCAGACCCTCGTCTTCTCAGATATCTTCATGCAAGGATACTTCAGGGCAATAGAAACAAACCCAACAATCCTCACAATTGAAATGACACTAACAGCATTCACAGCAATCTACTTCATTTACACCTACCAAAAAGTAATTCGCACATCCCTAAAATATTAACACGCATCCTACCATCAAAACTTTTTTGTTGCCTAAAATTCCAGGGCGATTAAGAACAAAGCTGCTCTCTCCTCAAAATTTAGCGCTAACTTTCAACAAAAAATCCGAGTTTTGCGTTGTCTGCTTTGAGCGGTTAATTCTCGGCACATACTAACAGAAAGGTTATTACTTTTAGATTCATTCACACGTAAGCGGAGAGAAAAAAAGGTGCCCCTCGCATTTGTTATTGGAACAGCTGGTTCTGGCAAATCCCTGTTCACTGCAGCCTTCAGCGAATGGCTAAAAATGTCAAAGCAAGATGTCGCCGTAGTTAATTTGGATCCTGGCGCATTGAAACTTCCTTATTCGCCGGATGTTGACGTGCGCAACTATGTGGATGTCGGCGATATAATGGAGAAATATGGTTTAGGACCCAACGGCGCATTGATTATGGCGGCTGATTTAATCGCTGACGAAATCGAAAATTTAACCCGCGACATCGAAGAAGCACACGCTGACATCGTCTTGGTGGATACTCCTGGACAGATGGAGCTGTTTGCTTTCAGAGCAAGCGGACCATACATAGTTGATGAGTTAACAAAGGAGCCTAAAGCGTTAATTTACCTCTTCGACGCTGTCTTCTCAGCTAATCCGATGAACTATGTTTCAAACATGTTTCTTTCAGCCGCAGTTTACAACCGCTTCTTCCAGCCGCAGCTGCATGTTCTATCAAAAACCGATTTGCTACCAAAAAAGGATGTACAGGCAATTGTCAACTTGGTCAGCTAACACTAGAGCCCTGGAGGACGCGATTGAAGAGAAACTTGAAGGCACAAAACGCCTCTTCAGCCGCAACATGATGCAAGCCATCAACAAGCTCGGCTTACAGTTTTTGCTGATGCCCCTTTCCTCCAAAACAAACGAAGGCATGACTAACATTAACACAACACTTGAACGAATCTTAAACGAAGGAGAAAAATACACAACCTAAAAACTTAAGCGCTGATCAGTGACCAGCTTGCTGCAAAGGCTCCGCGCTTAGCCCTCAAAGCTGAATCAGCACCAGCGATAATAATGGCGTCATTATTTTCAGGCGTTAATTCCTTAAGAATTTGGGTTGCTGCCTTCGGATAATCCTTCTCTATAGAGTTACTGACTGATTCAATACACAAATGTCCATCTTTAAAAACAATAACTAAAGCTTTGCGTGCGCCAGCAATGATGGCCGCATCCCGCTGATCAATTCCTGACCGAACTTTTTGACCGCTGTTTTTCACTAAAAAAGCAAAATTAAATTCAGATTCAATCAATTCAGTTTTTGGAATTTCAACCCGTTTAGGAAAAACTTGTTCAAATTGCCCCCAAACGTCTAAGCCTTTTTTTGTTAAACTGCAGCCTTCTTTTGAGGTTTCAATTAAACCAGCATTTCTAAGTCTGCTTATTATTGTGCGTACTGCTCCATCGCCAACATTGAGTTTCTTAGCCAGTTTGTTTCTGCCAAGAGGTTTCTGCGCCATAAGCTCTAAAGCATAGAAAACATGGAAAACAGTGAAGGTGGTTGATGGTCCTGGAGCTTTTTTTCCAGCGATTTCTTGTATAAACTTTTTTAGCGATGCAGCCATATTTTGCACTAATCTAACTAAGCGTTGCTTAGGTTTTTATAATTTGCCAAAAAGAATATGCAGATTAGTCTTTGTAAGCAACAACTGAAACCTCAACAAGCGCATCTGCCTTTAATTCTATGCCAACTGTGGCGCGAGCAGGAAATTCTGCTATCAAAGTACTTGGCATATTCATTGTTGAACTCGTCAAATAAAGCCATAGAAGAAAGATACACATTGGATAGAACAATATCTTTCAGACCATAACCTGCAGCTTCCAAGATGGCTTTTATGTTCTCCATAACCTGTCTTGTCTGCAGCGTCACGGTTTTGGCAACGATTTTGCCTTCCTTTGGATCAATTGCCAGTTGCCCTGAGACAAACAGGAATTTGCCTGCTTTCACCGCTTGACTGTATGGACCTAACGGTTTTGGCGCTTTCTCAGTAAATACAGGTGCCTTCATGTCATTCATCTTCCTGTCTGTGTTGTTTGGGGTTAAAATCATTTTTGCAAGAAGAAATATGCCTATTGATATTTCTTAGCGGAATATTTTTAACAGAAAACCTTTTAAGAAAAACGCCAAGTAACTTATGTCCCTATTACAATCTAAACGGAAAGATTCCCATGAAAAAAAACGGAAAATACTTGTTTACCTCAGAGTCAGTCGGAGAAGGTCACCCAGACAAGGTATCAGACCAAATATCCGACAGCGTTTTAGACGCAATATTCTGCAACGACCCCAAAGCACGCGTTGACTGCGAAACCCTGGTAATGCAGGGAACCGTAATGATTACGGGTCAAATAACCACTTGCACCTACATTGATATCCCAAAAGTTGTCCGCCAAACCCTGAAAGAAATTGGGTTTGACAATGCTAAGGATGGCTTAGACTGGGAAACATGCGGCATCTTGACTTCAATAACTGCGCAGTCCCCAGACATTGCTATGGGAGTAAACGAATCCGAAGGACACGAGCAGGGGGCTGGTGACCAAGGAATGGTTTTCGGCTACGCAACCAACGAGACAAAAGAGCTTATGCCTCTGCCGATTATGCTGGCGCATAAACTTGTTAAACGCTTAGCTGAATGCAGAAAAACAAAAATTATGCCTTATCTGCGTCCTGACTGCAAGTCTCAGGTTACAGTGGAATATGACGGTTGCAAACCAAAATGCGTTAAAGCTGTTGTTATTGCGGCTCAAAACAACGGAATAGTCGACGATGCAACATTAAAGAAAGATATTATTGAAAAAGTAATCAAGAATGTTATACCCGCCAACATGATAGCTGAAGACATAAAATACGTCATTAACGGCACAGGCAGATTCGTAATCGGCGGAACACTTGCAGATTCTGGGTTAACTGGCAGAAAAATCATCGTTGACACTTACGGCGGAGTTGGAAGCCACGGCGGCGGATGCTTCAGCGGTAAAGACCCATCAAAAGTTGACCGTTCAGGCTGCTACATGGCAAGATACATCGCCAAAAACATTGTCGCCGCTGGCTTGGCAGACCAATGCGAAATCCAAATTTCCTACGCAATCGGAGTAGCGCAACCGATCTCTGTGCTGGTGAATACTTATGAAACTGGGAAACTGCCTGATGAGCAAATTCTCGAGTTAGTGAAGAAGTATTTCGACATGAGGCCTAAAGCAATCATTGACCAACTAAACTTGCTAAGACCAATATACAAGAAAACAGCGGTGTTCGGCCACTTCGGAAGAGAAGAACCAGAATTCACTTGGGAACAGACCGATAAGGCAGAAGTGCTTCGCAAAGAACTAGAAAAAGCCAAAAAAACCTAAATTTTCCCATTTTTTAACATTCTTTTTTCATGTGTTCATTATCAGGTTAGCATTTTAAGCGGTTTCGGAATCTGGCGATCTAAGGGTATACCCGCTTTTTGATACTGAAATGACCAGACAAAAAGTATACCCCTTTTAGGATTGTTGAAAAATATGAGGGCTGTTGGGTACAGTAGGCTATGTAATTAGACGCAAAAACTAAAAGCTAAATTGATGTAATCCTAAATAGGATTGTTAAATGAGCAAAGAACAGATTCAAAGATTAGTGGCACTTGCGGAAAAACGTGAAAATTTGCAAGGCATGAAGATTTATAGAATGTTAATGAACCTTGTCACCACTAATTATGCCGTTAATAGAAATTATCAAGAATTATCCAAAGCGATTGCTAGCTATGAGGGCAACATAGCGATATGGGATATTAAAAAGAGAAACGAACTTCACCAATTTCTAAGAGAGATTTCAAGGCTACTTCACAACTACCTTTCTAGTACTTTTAGCTTGATTAGACACACTTCTAGGCTGTGTGAGGATTTAAGGTGTAACGAGTTAAAGAAAGATTACAATGAGAAAGTTGGTGATTTTAACTCTAATAACTGTGTTTGCTTTATCAAAGACTTGCGGAACTTTGCCCAACATGCTGGTTTACCACGACCAACAGCAAGCGTTTCTCCCGTAAACCATAACGTAGGTCTCAGGTCACAAATTATCTTAAGAAAAGAGAGCTTGCTAAGTTGGAAAGAATGGAAAGCTGGTTCAAAAAACTATATTCTTACAAATCCAGAAATCGATTTAAAAGTTGTAGTAAACCAATACCAAGCTCTTATAGACCAGTTTTACCCTTGGTTTTATCAAAGAGTAGAACAGCAGTTTTCAAAAGAGCTCCAAGAATTAGATAAAATAAATGGGGAACTAGGCAAAATTAAATATGAAATGGAAAATATGATGAACCCACAAAGTAACGCTGATTCCAAAATTGAGCCAATCAATACTGATAAAGCAAGCGATGCAAAAACTTAAAACTGCATTAACTCAATAATGAAAAAGTGTTAGAAGGAATTTGGTGTGAAAAAAGAGTATCTCGCCACTATACAAATTGATGCTGAAACTTTAAGAAAGGCTAAACCTTCTAAGGGTCAAATTAGCGAAATTATACATGAAGCACTTGCGAATTCTTGTATACCATGTAGAGGTTGCACTGAAACAGTTCCACCCTCAGATTATATTACTTTTATGTTTGAATATGTGGAAGGTGCTGATGTTAATAAAATTCTGTCTACAATACAGAAAAACTTGGCATTAAAATTGAAACTGAAACCTGAAGAAGTTATACTTAATACTTTAAAAATAAAAGAAATCAAGAAATAATTTCTTTTAAGCAATTTTTCAATGGTCAAAAGTCTTAAATCTGCATAGCGCAAAATAAAAAAATGAGCTTTCAAAAGCGGACTCTTCCTAATATTTTCACCGCTGAATTCTAACGCAAAAATCATCCATAACCTCAAACTTTTCTGATGTTAAATTACGATTATCGTCAAGACTTATTCAAAATTCTAATGAACCAAAAACGAGAATATTTTGATGCTAAAGCATCGTGTAGGTAGGTTATTTCTTGAGGAAAGGACTCAGTCATGCTAATGATAGTTATTGTTCGACGGTTTTCCACCATTCTCCTCGACCAAAATTGAAAGCTGTCTCAGGGCTTTCTCAAGCATTTCCATTGGCTTTTCTTTGGCTTTGGCTGCAATTGTTAAGTGAATTTCGATATGCGGCTTATTTCCTACACTCATCGGATGAGACTTTATGTATACCCCCTTATTGGCACTCATGACTTTGTCGATTAATGGCGCCAAATGCGATTCCATCATGTTATCCAGAAACATGCTTCTTTCACAAAAAACCCTGTCACCAACGGCTTGTTTTAGCAACGGCGCTATAGTTTCCGTAAAAATCGCTTCCATCTCTGAAGGCACACCTGGCAGGGCAAACAGAACAGTTCCTCCCAAATCTACGCGCACTCCGGGTGCCGTGCCGATTGGGTTGTTGATTGGTTCCGTTTTTTCTGGTAAGGTTGCCATTTTGACTCTGGGCGGAGTCAATTCAATTATTGTTGAGAACTGCCTTTTTCTGCCGTATTCTTCGCATTTTTCCTTAACCATTGCTAACGCTTTCTGGTTGATTTCCAATTTGCGGTTTAATGCTTTGGCTATGCCCTCTAACGTTTTATCGTCAAAAGTCGGCCCTAACCCGCCCGTGGTAATTATAAACTGTGGCTTTCGCTCTATGGCTTCGCGGATAACATTGGATATTTCGTCAACAATATCCTGTACTACTGTTATTCGTTTAACGTTGGCTCCGAGATTTGTTGCCTGTTTACCGAGCCAATGAGCGTTTGTATTAAGTATCTTGCCTATTAGTAACTCGTTGCCTGCACAAATTATTTCCATGTCTACAGTCATAGCCTTCACTCGATAGGTCCAAGTAATTAGAAAAATATGTTTTATAGTGTTTGCTAACTAAACGTGTATAACGCTTGGCTATGCCCGTTTTATTTCTTGCTAAGCCACCATTTGAGGTATTCTTTTCTGCGGTTTTCTTTCTCTTCTTCCGCTGTTTCTTCGCTCGGCCTGTTCTTATCTCGCAAATCATTGAGTTCTTGCTGTGTCACTGATAACCCGCAGCTTTTGCAGATATAGTGCTTGGTGCCTATTTCGTAATGCATTTCTCCGCCGCATTCAGGACAATATATCATTTATATTCTCTCAGGGAGGTTTTATAGTAAATCGCTTTTGCAGAGATATTAGTCTTCGCATAGGTTTGAATACTTTTAACTTAAAAATCGGTTATTCTTAGACGTGAGTGTACATTTTGTCGCTGGTGTATTTTCCTGTGTCCATTTCCTGTTCGATTTCACGCAAAAGCAAAATGCGCTTAAACGTCGGAGGGTGAGTAGAAAACAAACTGTTCAATTGGTGCCATGTACTTTTGGATTCTTTCTCCATCGCTAATTCCAACTCACGCTCATCCAAAACGCCATCTTTGTCTAAGTCGTACTGATCTTTTTTCTCCATGATTTCTTTAACTTCCTGTTTCGCCGTTGCTGGGTCCGCAATGTAAAACGCTCTAGCTCCTTCTGGTGGCTTGGGTGAAATGGATAAGCCATAAGTGATTTTCGCCAAGGCACTTTCCAATTCCCTAGGCGAACCTGTCACGTAAGCGGAGTATGAGTCAGCAAAATGTTCGCGAAGTCGACTAAGCCTCCTAACAATTAAGAATGTTAATATATAAACTATAAACGAGATTACGCCGATTAAGATTAATACTAAACCTGCATTGCCTTGGTTTTTTCCTCCTCTTCCTCCTCCGGAACTTCCGCCGCCGCTAAACGCGCCTGTTATCAACGCAACCTCTGCAATTAAGTATGCAATTAACGGCAGCGCGGAAAGAACAGTCATCACAATATAATCTTTATGTTTAATATGACCTAACTCGTGAGCTATTACGCCTTTAATTTCATCTTCCTTCAAACTCCTCAAAAGCCCTTCATGCACCGCTAAAGTGGCGCTGCTTTGGGATCTGCCAAAAGTAAACGCGTTCGGCGTATTATTCGGAACTACAGCTAACTTAGGCATTGGTAAACCGCTTTTGTCAGCTAATTCTTTAACTGTTTTTTCAAGCCAGGGATTCTCGCCGGGCTTCAGGTAATGCAGCTTTGTTGACGCTTTAACCATAACTGGACCTATTGCATACTCAAAGAGTATGAAGAGTGCGGTACCGCCTAAAGCGACAAGTAAACCAGTAAAAACACCTAATTGCAAGAAGAAAACAATTGCAAACACGAGAAGACCAAATATGAACGCGGCTAAGAAAATAGAAGTCGCCATTGCCCACTTTAATTGTGCTAGACTAGCCAACTTATTCCCTCTCGTTTTGTTGTCCACAAGTACTAAGTTAAAGAATTAAGTCTTTCCCAAAAAATGCAGAAATCTCGGATTCCAAAAAATAAAAAGAAAGTTTTAGATTGGGTAAGCTCCGCAAACCTTGCAGAACTGGATCTTTGTTTTAATGTAGCTGTTGCATTTTGGACACTGTATTCCGCCGCAACTTTTGGGAAGACGTCTTTTGGTTTGCCGAATTTCTTGCGGAAGTGCTTCGTAGTAGAGTAATTGTTCTTTGTCTTGGATTTCGACGTCGTCTTTCTCTTTTATTGCCTTCTTTTTCTCTTCAAAATCCTTGTCAGAAATCATGTCATTGAAGTATGTTCTGAGCGTTTCTGTTCCTGTTCCCTGCTTCAAGCGGTGCTTTTGGTCTCCAAATGACGTCTTTAGGTATTACGTCTTCGTAGGCTTTGCGAAGTATCCATTTGCTGTATTTTACGCCGTTGTACATGTTTATCTTGAATTTGATGGGTAGTTTCTTTGCCCAAGTCATGAACAATGGATCCATGTAAGGTGCGCATATGGTCTCTCCAAGAGACGCGGCCATGGGAAGTGAGGAGAAGCCCATTTCTGCCCACATTTCTTCTTGCTTCTTTGCGAATTCCGCTTCGGTTAGGTGGAATTGCCATGGGTACCCGAAAAGCTCGTCTAATGCGTCGCCTGTGAATACGCTTTTTATTCCTTTAGCTTTAAAGATGGTTAAGCCAATGTAGACGGGTAGGCTGTTTCTGATTTCCATGGGGTCGAATTTTTTGAGTGCTTCCACAACTTTCGGATAATATTTTAGTACATCTTCTTTGCCGAACTCGTAAGTTTCCTGCTTTAGCTTTAAGAGAGCGACCATTTTCTTTACGTATTCGGTGTCTTTTGGGTTTCCATGCTTAAAAGCTAAGGTGAGGCATGGAATGTCAGGTTTGTACTTCACTGCTTCATAAGCAATTATTTGAGTGTCTGTTCCGGCTGAAAACAAGAAGCCGTCAGCCATGTTTTTCTTAACAACTTTGTTTACTAAAGTTCTGACTTCTGGCAAGAGTTTGGTGTATTCTGAAGGATCTAGCGTCATATCTTTCCCTCGTAATACAGTGTTTGTCATCCATCGGCTATTTAAGGTTATCCGTATGCAAACAAAAGCTAAAAAATAATAAACATCTGTGAGGAAAGTGACCAAAATACTGAACAGACGAGGTTCACTCGAACAACAATAATTCATTAGCCTCAAAACAGCACATTTAAAAGTTAAAAACTCAAACTCAATTAACATAACCACTCAAATATACTCACAGAGGATTTAGCATTGAAAACAAGCTTACTTCACATGAAAATACGCAACTCACTGCAAGAAAACATAGCAGCAGCCAAAGCAGCAATCCAAAAAGCCGCCAAACAAAAACCAGCCCTAATTGCTCTTCCCGAGTACTTCACTGTTCCAAACTGCATGGCAGATTTCACCGATGCACAGAAAATATCACAAGAAACCTGCACAAGAAACGCTGAATTTTCTGCAAGAAATTTCTAAGGAAATACCAGACATCTTACCTGCTCGGTGGTTCAGTGCTTGAAGAAGACAACGGAAAATACTACAACACAAGCACCCTGTGGAAAAACGGTTCCCTTTTAGCTAAATACAAAAAAATCAACCCTATCAAGGCTGAAATCAAAGCCGGCGTTGCCAAAGGCACCCAACCTGTTGTCGTAAATACTGAAATCGGTAAAATTGGTCTTTTAGTGTGTGCTGACACGTTTGATCCTGTCCTTGTAAAACGAACTGCCGATTTGGGCGCTGAAATAATTTCGCTTGCCTGTTGCTGCAATGGGTACTCATCCAACGCGTTAATGGTCACCCGTTAACTGAGAAGGTTTCTTCCGATTATGGCTTGTTTGTGCTCAAAGTTGGAAATGTATGCTCGAGCATGAGAGGTGGAAGAAGCGCAATTATTGCTCCATGGGGCACACTTGGCGAAGTGACCGATGCACCTGAAGACTCAATATTAACTGCGAGACCTTGACATGCAGCGGCTCAGAGAATACCGCAGAAAGCTCAGTAAATCTTAGCCCAATCATCGACGATTCGGCTCATTTCCGTTAAAGTTGTATTTTTCAAGCCAATTTCGGAAGTCACTGTTTTGAACAGCAAACCTGCAGATCTGTTTTGCATTCTCTGAATCATGCACTAAAAGCAGCACTGCATCCAACTTGTGCCTTGAAACGTAAGCCACCGTTTTCAGCAGCGCATCAAGTTTCTCGTCGGTCGGCATTTCGGCGCTTAACTCTAAAACAACAGGCTTCTTCAATGACGCGGCAAAATCTCTTGCCAACATATCCACCCAGTACATAGTCAAATAGTCTCTTGATGAAAGCGGCACATGGAAATAATCAACAAAATCCGCTATGGCATTTAAGTCTAAGCCGAATCTTTCTTTAGCAAGCACTGGGTCAGGATAAATTTCAACCGCAAAAGTCTGCCTTCACCCGTGCTTTGGCTTCTTGAACAAATTTTGTTATTGTTTGGGCTCTCCATTGCGTCCAGTTTAAGCCGCTCTGTTTCCACAATTCGACGCATCTGGGGCAGACGCAGTATTCTTGGTCTGGAAAGTGGTAGAGGTTCAAGGTTACGCCCATAATGTTTTCTTTGCTTAGGCTATCAATGTAGTCTAACACTTTGGTTCTGTACCCTGGGTTTGTAGGGCAAACAAAGTCAAAAGCCAAATTAGATCTCCTATTTTTGCGAAGCGCTGGACCACTGTTTGAGACAGCAACTATGCTTGGGTCTTCCCTGATGGCTTTAGCATCGCAAAACACGGTAACGTCATTCTGCATGCCTTTTGCGGCTGGAAACGCTTGTCCATCTGCCCATTTTGAATAGTAAACGTGAAGATCAAAACCCTCGACTTTTTCGGGCGTATAGGTGACTAAACCTACTTTCATGGTCTCTTACTCAGATGCGCGCAAACAATATATTCTTGGCGCTTATTTAATTGTTGATTCGCATGGGCAAGCAGGATAAATCCTTTATTATCATTGATACCGCTAAATGTGCTCCCTGCGCAGGGCTTATCTGTGTGGGCGTTTGTCCGCAGGGCGTTTTAGAGGAGGGCAAAAACAGAAAGCCCCAAGTCATTGACGTTGTCACATGCACTCGATGTGGCGTCTGCGTGAACCTGTGCCCATCAAAAGCCATTACTATAAATCCTAGTAAACCCCAAAAATAGTCGTCAGGGGAACTGGCGGGCTTGGAGCAAATTAACCTTGCAGACAACGCTAAACTTATCGTAAAGGATAACGTGCTAGCCGTATTTTGTGATAATGCTTTAAAGACTGTAAGTTCAGCGTTTTATAATGGCGGGCGCAAACAGGTTAAAGCTGTCCTCAATGTAGGCGTGCCGGAAGGGTATAATGACCGTTCCTTGCACCTTGACCCGCTTGAACTAATCACCTCATCCGCAGCAAAGCTGGGGTTCACAAAAGATTATCTTGCGATGGTTACAGCTGCAAAAATCAAAAACTACAGCCTCGTAACCAAGAAGGCAGATGATTTTTCAGTCAGCGTTGCCGCAACCGCAGGCTGCAAACACGGGGAATCCTCAGGCGAAGAAATGGACGTTCAAGAAATCCACGGCACCATAAACATAATAGTCCTAATCGACTGCGAACCCGACGGACAGCTGCATGGTAGCCTCACTGATCACCGCCACCGAAGCAAAGTCGGCAGCGCTCAGAGACTTAGACGTTAGAAGCCTCTACACTGGCGACTCAGCCACGGGGTCAATAACTGACAGCGTCACCATAGCCTCAACACATCAGGGCAAAACAATCAGTTATGGCGGTCCAGCCTCAAAACTCGGCAAAATAGTTGGCTACTGCACAAGAAAAGCGGTCACTGAAGCCTTAATCAAGCAGGAGCCAATCTGGGCTTGCCGAACCGTAGTGGACAGGCTTAAAGAAAGGCATCTTCCGCTGGCGAAACTAGCTGCCGAACTATCCAAAGTCAAAGGCATAAATGTTGATGAGAAGGCTTTGGCTGAAATTTTAAAAAATAAACCCCTTGCTAACGCTTATTTACTGGCCGCGGCGAAGCTGGATGATGACTATAAAAAGAACTTGTTACCTGCAGAGTTTGGAGATGCAATTGAGTTAAGTAAATGCTTTGGCAATCTTGCCCGCTCCCAGTTGGATTGCTCTAAAGTGCCCGGTTATGAAGCAGTTGATTTGCCGCCCTTCCTAAAACATGCATTAATTAAAATTGTAATGGATGCTCTTTCTGAGGGGTAAACCGAAAAGACTTAAATAACTTGCAATTTTATTCGGTAGGTAAAACAAAGTTAGAATGGGGTATTAAACCTTGAAATTTGGGGTATTTCTGTATCAACCTGAGCCTGTTGAAGGCGTCGATTATAACTTCTATCGTTTAAAATCAGAGTCTGGAATCGTTGGAAAACCTAACCCTGAAATGTACACTAACATCGCATGCTTTGGCGACAATTTCATGGCGGCGAAGCGCCCAGACTGGGTCTCTATAAGCAAAGACGGACCCGCTCTACGCACCAACAAAAAATACAACCTCCGCTGGGACGTCGTATGCATGACTAACCCAGAAGCCAGAGAATACAACCTAAAAATCATAGCTGAATCCGCAAAAAAAACTCCAGGAATAAGCATCAGCAGCCAACACTTTGCTGAACGCGACTTCTGCACGTGCCCACGCTGCGTTGAACAATGGCGCCAGAGCGGATTGAACTGGGTTGACTGGCGAGCAAAAACTGTAACGGAATTCCTAAAAGAAGTCCGAGATGTAGTTAAAAATAAGCCCTTATTCGTAAACTGTCTGCCTGACCCGTTGCTTGGAAAATCACGTTTCGGCTACGACTTCGAAGCCATGGCAGAATACGCTGACTACTTCGTTATACCCATGTTCAGCAAGTCTTATCCGACTCCATGGTACTGGGAAACCATCGCAAGAGGCTACAAAAGCTTCCTCAAAAAGCCAGTGTTCGTGAACTTCTACGTCCGAGGACCAAACGAGACATGGGACACCGTCGCACCAACTAAACAAATAATGACAGTTGCAACACGCGCGGCAAGAACAGGCATAGACGGCATAATCTTCCTAGCAGAAAAAGCCCAATGGATACAAGAGTTCCAAAAGAACGCAGTCGCAGACAAAGAAACACGAGAATTCCTCAAAGGCCACGGCGGCGACGAAGTCCTAGAACTCTTCAACCGATGGGAAAAGATGCTAAAAGCATAGCATCCCACCCTTCTTTCTTATTAATTTTTGTGCTTTGCTTAATCAGGCAGGATATTTCTTTTCTTCAACGATGTTTCCTGAGATTGTTATTAGAACAGCGTTTCCATTGACAGAAACAGCTATGTGCCTTCTGCCGATGCCATAAAAGCCGCTGAATTTCTCTGGAATCTGCAAAACTATTTTTCCTTCTTGTCTTTTTATTGGAATTTCTGCCGTAAAGGAGGCGAACTCTTTCCATTCTGGTATTTCGCAGCCTGCTATTCCAATCGTGGTGCTGTCTAGCGCATAGACAAATGCGCAGTCGAGCCATTGCCCATTTTCAAATTGCAATAGATTTTCTGGTACTTCAATTATGTCGGGGGGTTTGGTGTCTTTTGGGTAAATAAGATTCACCCGTCTACCAGTCCTCTCAATGCTCTTGATTACGATCTGGTTCTGGTTGAATAGTCTTCTAATGGCGCCATCAACCCGTCCGCTTTGCCAATTAAGCTTCTTTGTGAGTTCGTACTGAGAAAGCCCAGGGTAATCTTTTATGACATCTATTAAGGCTTTGTCTGATTCGACCCCTCTTCTGTTTCTAGTTAACTCCTGCATAACTTGCATCTAACCCTTGGTTTAAATCAATAGTACTTGATCTTATAGCATTATTAAAGGCACTTTTAAGGTATAAGTTTTTTGGAATATTCCAAAACAATTAAGTGATAAATACTAGAAACCCACAAAAAGAACCACATGGCTTTCTTCCAGCCGAAAAAACGAATCTTCACTGGACAAATAGAATTAGGTCCTCAGGTCAGAACATGGATTGCAAAACATAGAAGCTTTGCCAGCAGGGAATGGGTTGAAAGCCAAATCCGATACAATGAATGGATTCCTGATAAGTCTGATCAATCTCGTTTCCTGATTTACACCAACGATACCATCGGCATAAAACCTCTAACAATTCTAATTAAGATACGAGTGTTTGATACTCATGTCTTTGTTTATCATGCTCACGTCTTAAGAAAAAAATGAGGCTGCGGCTATAAGGAGGATTCTAGCTAACGCTTGACTGCCACTAACGATGAAAGGTTAACTTATTTTTTGATATTCCTACCCTTTGTATGTTGCTGCGTTTATTATTGTCAGGTTAACTATTTTCCCCTTGCTGTTGAGCCCTAGTATAATTTCACCGTATTTGTCTACGATTTTGCTGTCAACACTTTTTGCGGGGTACTCAAAATGTACGTAGAGAATATCTGCTGAATCGTCGTAGTGAAACGTCACTATTTTTGAGGGCAAATTCAAGTCGTATCGCTCGGCAATCTGGGTAACGATTTTTGGAACATCAATGGCTAGATTCAGTTTTCGCCAAAAGCGGTACATCCTCCTTTTTCTTATTTCAATAATAGAAAAGCGGTTCTCAGGGTATATGTGTTCTTGCTTTTACCTTATACTTAACTTTTTAGAGGCGGCAACAGTTGGAAGTAGCCGCAGAAGTCACATGTATTCGGGAAAGCTAGCAAAGTGAGAAAAAACGGAAAAAGACACCCAGAGACACACATAACCAGCAAACATTTAAGCCCTGAATCAAAAAAGCAACCCAAAACAAATCCTGCCCAAAACTGCCTACCGATAGACCTACCCTACTATTTGTGGCAAAAAACAACCACAAAAAGCGCAAGAGAAATTGTGACCAAACCCCAAAACTCCTTAACCTTCCTATTTTGTATTTCTGCGGGTTATTTAGAAAACTATATAATTTGTCTCAACGTACAACCACACACCTAAAGGACGAATACGGCATTGAAAATTACTCTCATTAATCCTCCTTACCCGCCTCATGTGCATTCACATCCAGCTTTTATCCCGCTGGGGTTAGCTTACCTCGGCGCGGTAGCTGAACGGGAAGGTCATGAAGTAAACGTTATCGACTGCCAAGCAGAAAAACTCACGTACGAAACTTTCAAGCAGAGAATCAGCCAAGTTAACCCAGACGTCATCGGCGTAACAGCCACCACACTGCTCTACAAGTCAGCCATGCAACTCATCAACACAGCAAAAGAAGTTCACCCGCAAGCCGTAACGATGCTCGGCGGCAGCCACGGAACCTTCTGGGATGAAAACGCCCTCAAAGAATACCCAAGCCTCGACGTGGTAGTGCGGCGGGAAGGCGAAATCACCTTCATCGAACTGCTCAACAAACTGCAAACCAACAGCAGCCTCAAAGACGTTTTAGGAGTAACCTTCCGCCAGAAAGACGGCACAGTAGTGCGCACCGAAGACAGACCGTTCATACAGGACTTAGACGCGCTGCCGTTCCCAGCTCACCACCTTCTGCCGCTTGAATCGCTGAAACGAATGGGCAAAGTCCTGTTCCCACTGATCACCAGCAGAGGCTGCGTCTACTGGTGCGACTTCTGTAGCACAGTACGCATGTTCGGCAGAGGCTACCGCATGAGAAGCCCCAAAAACGTCGTCGACGAAATGCAGCTCATTCACGACAACTACGGCATCAGTCAAGTCACATTTTACGACGACGCCTTCACAGTCAACCGCGACCGCGTCCTAAAAATCTGCGAAGAACTCCACGCCAGAAAACTAGACATGTTGTGGGACTGCGGAACACGCGTAGACATGGTTGACCGCGAACTGCTCAAAACCATGCATGACGCGGGATGCATAGCTGTCTGGCTTGGAGTGGAATCAGGCTCAGAAGCCATCTTAGGCAAAATGAACAAGAAAATCAAGCTTGACCAGACACGATTAGCCTACAAAACAGCACACGACGTTGGATTAATGACGATTGCTAACGTGGTCTTGGGCTTTCCAGGCGAAACAGAGCAAACAGCATGGGAAACAATCCGCTTCGTCAAAGAATTAAACCCAGATGACGTGGGCTTCTACGTTGCCACACCGTACCCTGGAACTCCAATGTACGAGCAAGTTAAGAAAAACGGTTGGCTAAGAGTCACCGACTTCGACAAATATGACACGGCAGGACCAACATTTGAAACCCCAACTCTAAACATGGAGAAACTTGCAGAAATCCGCTACAAAGCCTACCAAGAATTCTACCTGCGCCCAGGATACGTATTTAAGATGATGCGTAGAGGCGGAACATATGGCATATCCGCAGTAAAAACTTCAGGCGCTTACCTGCTCAGGCGCTTGGGCATTAAGCTCTCTTAATCTTCTTACAAACACAACTACAGCAAAAACTAACACTACTGCACTAAGCGAAATTGTTATTGAAGTGAAGTTAATCCCGATAGGTGAGAGACCTAAAAATAAGCCTACAAGCCCGTCTAAGCCAAAGCTTAACGCAACCGACAACACTAATTCTTCTACGAAATCAAGCTTGTTTCTATTCATAAACAGAATGTTAACTAAACAGTAACCTGGCAAAAATGCGACAAAAACAAAACCGAAAACGTAACGAAAAACGGCAAACAATGAGTTGCTTGGTATGAGATAAGTTGCCAGTAAGGTTAAAGCTGTGAAAGCGACGATAATTTCAAGCCATCTGACTGGTTTCAGTTTTTAACACTTCAAAAATTTAACAATAAAAAATAAAGGAAGAAGTTTACATGAATGCCTTGTAGATTGGATGAGTTTCGTCTACTGGTCTTGTTCCGAGGTCGCCTGCTGCTGAAGCAATGTATGTGTCGGTTACTGCAACGGCTGGGAATACCCATTCTGCTTGCTCTGCGGGTCCGATCATTAGCCAGTTTGCGCCTGCTACTTGCATTATCGCGTTGGTTGCGGTTCTGCATCCGGGGCGGAATTCTTTGGCGAAGTTCGCTTTAACCCAACCCATGGTTGTGACAACGTTTCCGCTGCCTAAGCCTACTGGATGACCATACTTCTCTTTCATTATCGGTATGGTTCTTACTGCAGTGCCCATGTCTGGAGCGAATGCGGGAATTGCTGTGTCAATCAATGGCTTTGTGATTCCACCTTTTTCGGCTAATGCTAATGCTTCTTCAATGACCTTCATTTTGCCTTCAAGAGTGGTATCTTTTGGGTCGTCAGCAAGCACTATTGACATCTTGACTCCGCTTTCTTTCAGCTTTGCCAATTCTAGCATCGGTGACGCCTTTGTAGACTGAGTTGTAGAGGCATCTGTCTGAAAGACCCATCTTCTTTGCCATGTCAGCTGCTGCCATACGTGTCTTTGGGCTCATTGCATCAAGCATAAGTGGTGCATCGCTGTGCTTCGATACGAAGTCAATGTACTTCTCAAAAGCTAGCTCAGTTGTCCCAACAATGTCAAAAGCGAATTGTACACCAGTAATGTCACTTTGAGTTTGCATTGTATTAATTATTTTTTCTGCCTCTTTCGCATCAAAAATGCCTTTGTTTGCGTCTTGAACCATTTTCTGGCCTAGCCAAAAGATAGAACCAATCAGAAAAGTGGGTAGTTCCCCTGGCTGACCGCCTACTTTCGCTCTTCCAATAGTGTAGATATTTTGTTTCGTGTTGAATTTAAAGGACATTTTTCCACATCTGATGGATTTATTTTTTGACCATACCCATAGCTTTCTTTGCTAACTCTGGGGCCTCTTCCTTGTTCTTACCAAATAGTGCACCTAATGCGTCAGCGTCTTCTTTTTTGACTGCAGCGCCGCCCATGATTATTGCGACTTTGCCTTTTAATCCGGCTGCCTTCAATGCTTCATCTAGTTTTGCTAGGTTGTTTTTTGCAGGTACTGTGTTTACTGAAATTGCAATTATGTTCGCATTGTTTTCTTTTGCTTTATCAACGAAAACTTGTGGTGCAACGCTTTTGCCAACGTCAATTGTTTTGAATCCTGCGCGTTTTAGTGACCTTCTGACTGCTTCTTTTGCTGTGTCATGCATGTCTGGTTCAATGTTGCCTATTACGATTATTCCCAATGGATTCTCTGGTTCTGGAGGCTCTTTTTCCATCATAGATTTAAGCCATGACATTTAAACACCTTTTTTCCTTTTTATTACTCTGGGCTTTTTATACTCGAATTTCATATTTAAGCTTGACTAATAATTTCATCAAATGCGAAAGGATAACTACGGAAAGGCGGGGGGAAAATGTTCAAAGCAAACAAAAAGCATGTCTTGCTATTGTTGATTTTCGCTTTCGCATTTATTTACCGAATAATTCTAATGCTTTGGCAAACATTTCCGCCAGGTGCTGATATCGGCTTACACGCCAGCGTCATCAACTCAATTACACAGTCAGGCAACACAAATTTCCTAACAGATTACTACCAGATGGGCGGAGGCTTATCCTTGACTTTTCCAGGATACCACATTTTCGCAGCAGGAATAATACTGATGACTGGAATGTCTAATTATCTGGCGCAGACGATTATTGTGGCTTTATTCTCTTCGCTTATTGTTTTGTGCGCTTACTTGATAACTCGAACTGTATGGAGTGAATCAGCCGCTTTAATCGTTGCGTTTTTAGTGGCAATCTCAAGTTTTGATATAGAAATGCTCATGTGGGCAGGCTACCCCAACGTAATCACATTGCTTCTGATTCCTTTAACTTTCTACCTGTTTCTTCAAAGAGACAGGTTTTCGCTAACGCCTTTTCTCTTATCAACCTCCATTTTAGTTGGCTCAATATTTTTAACTCACTCTTTAAGCGCCGCTATTTTCGTGGCTATAACAGTGGGCACTGTGCTCTGTGTAATGGTTTCACCTAAAACGTTCAGTACATCAAGAAAAAATGTCCTCTATTGGTTGCTGCCAATATTTGGCGGAGCCGTCCTTGTTTCGCCTTTTCTAGCAAATGCAGTGCCCGCATATTTAAGTGCCAACTCATCATTCACCGCAGTTACTGAAATTAACCAAGCATTGCTTGCAACGCGAGTGGTTCCTCTTGATATAGTGTTAGCACTTTTTGCTTGTTTTTTGCCGTATTTTCTATTATCAAAAAAATACAAAGGACGATTTTTTTCGCTTCCAGTGTTTCTCCTTATCATGTGGCTTTTAGTTCCTTTAGTGTTGACACAAGGGTTCATGTTTGGGCTTTTTGTGGATTATAATCGGTTTCTATACTTCTTAGTTTTACCAGTCATAATACTCTTCGCTGTGATGATTGATCACGCCTCAGGATACTTCGCACAAGCAATAGATACCTACCGTGCTTTAACTAGCCAAATAAAGAAAACAAAGAAGACCGTAAACAATCTAAGATCGAGAATCTCAACTCGGATAACTCATAAAACAATTTATTCTACCTTTTTATTGGGCTTCTTGCTTATCTTACTCTTCGTCTTTCCGCTCTTTCTGACTCCATGGGAAGGCGTCACGATTCAAAGTTTCTACCAAGTTATGAACAACCCTGGCTACCAAGCAATCCAGTGGGCAAAGCAAAACACGCCAGTTGGCTCAGTGTTTGTTTCCGATGCTCTTTACGGATGGTGGCTTGGCGGCTTTGCTGAGCGGCCAACTTTAAGCGCGGTTTCCCCGCAATATTTAACAGTTGACCAAGAGTTGCCCGTAGCCACTGTTGCTGCTAATCTGCTTGACACGGATTACATAATTGATAATGGTTACATTCAGGTTAGGGAAGATGGCGGATACATTGGTAGACACAATCCCGAGTTTTTAGCTGACCTTAACTGGACCCCTTTTCCCTATTCGTTCTTTCAGTTTAATGATAGCGAGATTAATCTGCTTTCTCAGAATGGTGAATCTGTTCAATCCACTGACATAACACAGATACCTGTAACTAACATGCAACTCGTGGGCGCGCAAACTAATAGTCCATCAATTATCGTTAACAAAGGAAACAGCGACTTCAATTACTCAGAAATTTTAACCGTCTCACAAGGAGTAACATTCGCAAATATGACCATAGTAATCCAGAGTAACAATCAGAATGCTTCCTTGGATTGGATTAATTTCTTTTTAAACTCCCAAGGCCAATTTCTACAACCAAGTGGAAATACTGTTGCAATGTTAGATGTTGGCATGAAGGAATGTGGTCAATTAATTTTTGTTGGAAATCAGCCAGAAATTTCCTCATTTAATTCAGAAAATCCGTGCATTACAGAATTATCCTACAATCTACAAGGCAAAACTACCGCAGAAATTCAAATTTTAGTTGGAATCTTCCCAGTTTCCGAAACTGACATACAAAACCCAGCAAGCCTCAACCAAACGTTAACCGATAATGTTCAAACCGCCCAAAAACCAACTGTTGCTTTGCCCATGACCACGTTCGACTACCAAGCAGCTATACAAGCAAACTCAATTTCTTACATTGCAAATCGCGATTTTGAATTAAACCCCAAATTTGCAGACGATCCCACATTTAACCTTGTATTTATTAACAATGAAGTTGCCATCTTTCAGGTTAAAGCTAATGCCACTCTAGTCGGGGGATAGCTGAACGCCTTGATGGGTAAATTGACAGAGAGACAACTTGAAATCGCCTTTATCACTGTTTTCTCTGTGCTTATTCTCATCATTTTCTACACCCTCATATCAATGAATGGCGTAGTGTTAGGAAACGACCCTGCTGTTCATTTAGAAAAAGCCCAAATCTTCCTGCAAACAGGAAAAATCCCTTTAGTTAACTTAGGCTGGACTCCTCCGCTTTACGAGCTTTTGCTTGCAATGCTTATTTCTTTTAGTGGTGCAACGGGTATTGGGCAACAGATTTTTTTAGTAAAGGCTTTAGCGGTAATAATTGATTGGCTGCTGTTCCTCTCTGTTTATTTGATTGGCAGAAAATTTTTTAACAAAAAAATCGGCGCTGTGGCCGCTGTTTTGTTGCTGATGTGTTTGCCTATCTACGAGCTCAACGCGTGGGGGGGCTACACGACAGTGCTTGGTATAACGTTTATTCTCTTGGTATTTCTTTATTTAACTTCAGCAATGGAGCAATTCGGGTATCTTGTAGTCACTTTTTTTGCGGCTTTTGCTGCTTGTTTTGTCTCATCAGCTTGCTGCGTTTCTTGCCGTTTTTATGTTGCCTCCAATCCTGCTCTATATGCTAATAAAATCCAAAGGTGCTTACCTTAAAGTTGTAGTAGCGTTAATCCTAGGCGGAGGAATAGCGTTCTTCCTCTATTATTTCCAAGCTATGGCTGCCTTACCTTGGCCTTGTCATCGAGTACGTGTTTTTTGCTCGAAACAAGTTATGCTTACCAAGATTCCAGCAGTAAGTTTTAATTCTTTCGTGGTTAATTTCGGCTTCATATTTTTCTTTGCTTTAAGCGGCATTTTTATTTCATATTATCTTTTAAAAATACAAAAGAAGCTGATTTTTTATGTGATATTGATGCTTATTTTCTTTGTTCCTCTTTTCTTCGCTGAATCTTACATTTTTGGTTTGTACATGCCTTTTCAATGGTTCATTTACTATTTGACGCCTCCAATGGCAATTTTCGCGGCTGTTTCCACTTGTCTTTATAGAAGAAAAGTTCGTAGTTTACTATGCCAAAAACAAAAAAAGTTTCCGTAAAAACTGGTTAACCATAGCTACGGTCTCTATAGTTGTATTGATGTGTTTAACGCTTGTTTATCGTTCAAATGCTGTGTATGGAAAAATCATGCAATTCAGCGTTTTCTATTCGACAACCGACATAAAAGCGTATGATGCCGGAGTGTGGCTTGAACAAAACTATCCCTGCGACGCAACAGTGGTGGATACCCAGATTCCCGGCTTTTGGTTTTCAATCTTTTCTGGCAAAACCGTAATTGCGCAAACCAGCGCGGGCGAAGGAACTAATGAAATTGCCCAGTCCGTTTTGAGTCTATCATACTCAATTCAGGATCCGCAAAACTTGGTAAAGGCTTACGAGGCGAACGGTGATATTGACGAAGAAAATTACGTCTCCATAAATCAAATCTGGTATCGCGTATCCTATTCTTCTACCGCTGGAGATTTCATCTCATTCACCCAAAATGGCACAAATTACAACTTTCCCCTCTCTGATTTAAGCAGGGAGATATCTTTTGATGAACAAAGTTACCCCGCAAAGGTTGAGTTCCTGTACTCCAATGACTATGTAGAATTAACGGAGACAATGCTTGTTCAAAATGACAGTTACCCAATCAACGTTTCATGGGCTGTGACTCCGCTGCAAAGCGACATTTCAAATGTGACATTATACCTAACCACTTATTTTGACCTTCAATTTGACTTTACTAAGGCGCAGATACCTCAACTGATGAATTGGGTTAACCCGTGGGATGTACCTTCAAAAACCACTGACGGAACACGAATGGGCGGTTGTTAGTTTTACAAATTCAAACTTAACAGATAACTATATAGGTCTCTACGATGACAAAAACCAAATTGCTTACGCCTTTAACTTTACTGATTTGCCAGACTGGGGAAACATTGGTGCCTTAGGAAGTAGACAAATAGATGCTGTGCGATTTCAATATCAATTCAACGAAATCAACGTCAACCAGACAGTTACACGACAGTATCAAGTTCTTACCCTTTCAAAAAACAGTTTTCCAACATTGCAGCCAAACGGGCTGGAAAGCCTCTTCAATTTCAAACCCAGGCCAATTTACAGTATCCACCTCAGACTTTAAGGACTACATCGCAGAAAATAACATTGAATTCATCGTTTATGACAAAAACCAACTTAATAGTAATATAGCCAGCTGCCCATTTTTAGAACTAATTTATTCAAACGATAGGTACGACATCTTCAAAATCTTAAGCAATTACAATCAAACGCAAACTTGAAAATAAAAAGATGTTTTTCCTAAGCCCAGAATGACTTTTTTCGATCGATCTTGAGACTTATTTCAAGCAGCGGTCGATTTTTTTCTCTTCATCGGAGTATCAGGCTAGAATTGTAACAGAAGAAAGAAGAAAAGAATCGGTGTTTATTGTTTTTTGAGGGCTTTTGGGTCTTCCTGAAGCAGTTTTGGTATGTAGTTGCAGGCTGGGTCTGACTCGAACAGGTCGCCCGTGTAGTATTCAGCGCGTGTTCTGCATCCGCCGCAGATTTCTCGGTACTCACAAACTCCGCATCTGCCCTTAATGTTGCTCTTGTCACGCAACTTCAGGTGCAGTTCGCTGTGTTGCAGTTCATCCCAAACTTTGGTTAGTTTCTTGTCTTTGACGTTGCCTAAGCGGTAGCCTTCATGGAAACCGCAGCTACGGTAGTCGCCGTTTTCAGTTATGCCAACGTAGTTGCCGCCGATGGTGCATCTGCCGAGATAGCCCTCATGATACCAGTCCCAGAAGTCAACTGGGTTTTTCTGACGTACGATTCTGGCGTAGAACGGCGAGTAAACGTTGACTTTAACTTTGCCCATAAGTTTTCTTTGGATGTCGTATATTTCGTTAAAAGCTTCCTCATATTGTTCAGGTGTCGGTGCCAAGTCAGGCATATTGCTTCCTGCTCTGCCAACTGGAACTAGGTTATGGTAGACAAGCATGCGGGCTTTGTATTCCTCTGCAAGTGCTGCAGGGTGCGCCATGTGCTTGATGTTATACTTAGTCATGGTTGTGACTAAGCAGTCTAGTAATCCAACCTCGGAGAGCCTCTTCA
>CAWAUU010000035.1:0-48810 GCA_963785215.1 Candidatus Bathyarchaeota archaeon | reverse complement strand
TCAACATCAACAACGAATACCGATACCTCAAAACAGGCTATTATGTTTCGATGCACGCTGAAATTCTCGGCAACCGCGTTATTCCATCATGCGAAAACATTATTGACTCAAGCAGGACCCCGATTCTCCTTCTTAGAGCAGCCAAAGCTGGTGTGCCCACCTTACCCTTCCTCGTCACAGACTCCGTTAAAAAAATAACCAACGAACTCGGCTTCCCAGTCATCCTCTTCGCGGTAAATCCTTTCATTTACGACGGCTACAAAGTCGCCCACAACAAAAGCTCACTTTACCGCGGCATGAAAAGCTTAGGCATGAACTACAAATTCGCTGTCTGCGCCCAACCCATCAAAGGCGAACTCTTCGCCGTCAAAACCTTCTTTGGCAAAACAACAACCAACACAGACCCTCAATTACAAAAAATCGCAGAAAAAGTTTACAAAACCTTCAAAATCCCACTATGCAAACTCCACATACAAAAAACAGTAGACAAAGCTTATCTTTGTGGACTGCAACCCCTAAACAGAGAGGAGCTTTCCGAACAAGACTTGCAAATAATTTCCAAAGAGGTCTCGCTCATTTCTGAGCAGGGTGAACCCTTCGGTGTCTAAAATCGCCTGCTTTGTTGAGAAATATAACTTTACTGATCCCCGAGAGGAAGGCGCACTCCAAAACTTCAAGTTAGCCGCAGAAAAACAAGGGCAAGAATTCCATTTTCTGTTCCGTGAAGACATTTCAGACGTCGCAAAATATGATGCTGTCTTCATTAGGGCAACAACAGACCCATTGAATACGGCGTACGTTGTGTCTAAAACAGCATGGGAACTGGGCTTGAAAGTTATTGATGACCCTGAATCAATAACTATTTGCGGTAACAAAATCCATCAATACGCATTATTTGAAAAGTATAATGTTCCATACATACCAACTATTTTCCTAAACAAAGATGAACTGCACCACAAAAAAATCAGCGACATATTCGACGAACTCGGAAAGCCGGTTGTCATAAAGGCACCGTACACGAGTTTCTCGCGTTATGTGGAGAAGGCTGCTTGCGAAACAAACTTTAGAGACGTTGCTAAACGGTTCTTTAAGAAATCTGACGTTTTAGCGATTCAAAAGTTTACGCCAACAGCTTTCGACTGGAGAATCGGCGTATTAAACAACGATGTACTGTACGTGTGTAAGTATATGATTCCTAAGGGTAAATGGAAGCATGGCGCCAAACTCCGTGGCAAACCAACCGTGATTTGGGGCAGAACTGTAAGCATGAAGAAACAAGAAATCCCAGCTAGACTTAGGGAAGTAGCATTGAAGGCGTGCAGTGTTGTTGGGAAAGGGCTCTATGGCGTGGACATCAAAGAAGTAGACGGCAACTACGTTGTGGTTGAAGTTAACGATAACCCAAGCATTTACGCTGGCTACGAAGACTCAATGGACCACGACATTTACCAGCGAATCATCAGCTACCTATCAGAATAGCCTCAGTGCGCTTTCGACACCTATTTATTATAACGCTCATTTTATCCAGTGCATAGGAGATTGCCGTTATGCCTAAAGAAGCACATAAGGAACATAAAGAAGCAGTGAAAGATTACCAATTTACCGAGAACATGTCCGTAGATGAGCTTGTCAACCAGATGGATAAAGCATGGGGTTTCACCGCGGGCAAGCTTGCTGTAGGCGTCAGCATTATGGAATCCATGATTAACACCAAAGGGCTGTGTAAAGTTTCTCTCATTCACCGCCGACATAGTGGCCACTGGCACACGAGGCGTAATCAGAGAACTGGTTAAACGCAAACTCGTTGACGTTTTAATTACGACTTGTGGAACACTTGACCATGACGTGGCACGCTGCTGGAAAGACTACTACAAAGGCAGCTTCATAATGAACGATTCCAAACTGCACCAAGAAGGCCTAAACCGCCTCGGAAACGTGCTTGTCCCAAATGACAGCTACGGCATAATTATAGAGCAAAAAATCCAAGCAATGCTTGCAAGACTTGTACAAGGAAGGCAAACGGGAACTTTCAACCAGCGAACTGTGCCGTGAAATAGGTTTGCGCTGCTGCGATGAGAGCTCGATTCTTTATTGGGCAGCCAAAAACAACATCCCAGTTTTCGTGCCAGGCATAACTGACGGCGCAGTAGGCTACCAACTCTGGTTCTTCAGCCAAGACCACCACGACTTCAGGATTAACCTGCTTAAAGACGAAGGCGACCTCAACAACATCGTTTTCGACGCCAAAAAAAGCGGCGCCCTCATCGTCGGCGGAGGCATCAGCAAGCACCACACGATTTGGTGGAACCAATTCAAAGACGGCTTAGACTACGTAGTCTACATCACCACGGCAGACGAGTGGGACGGCAGCCTCAGCGGCGCAAGACCACGCGAAGCCGTTTCATGGGGAAAAATCAACGAAAAAGCCAAACGCATAATGATTGAAGGCGACGCAACAGTAATCATGCCAATAATGACAGCCTCACTTTTGGATAGGCTAAACAAAAAAACAAGAATTACAGAATCCTCTGCCGACATAATCAGAGAAGACCGAGATCATCGCCACTAATACTGGCATAGACATTCCCTCTTCAATAGTTTAAACAATAAAAAACCTAAATCGCCGAATGAACCAGGCAATGCTCGGTGTCCTCAAAATTTTTTTCTTGTATAAGTCTTGTTCAACCTAGTTCTTGAGCAAAACTAAAATGAATCAAGCAAACATCAAATCTGTGAGTTCAGATCAAAGAATGAAACAGGTCACAAGGGTCTATCTTGATACAAACATTTACTGCCGACCACTCGACTGGCAGAAAGACAGACGAATACACGCGGAAACCGAAGCCATCCTAAAAATCATTGATTCAACTGAGAATGGTGAAACAGTGATAATAAGCTCAGAATACGTTAAGTTTGAAATCGAACGAATACAGGACGATTCAAAGAGGAAAGACGTCCGAGGCTTCGAAAGAATCCTAAGCAAAGTAAATGTTTCCAGCAGCAAACGGCTGAGCATTTTAGCCCGCAAATTCGTCACCCAATGCAACCTCGGCTCATTAGATGCTTTGCACATGGCGGCAGCTTGCGTAGGCAAGGCTGATTTTCTATTAACCTGCGACGACGAAATTATAGACGCTACTATGCGTATCGAGAAATTTGCTGCCCAAGAAGGATACAAGTTAAAAGTGAGAAACCCAATTAATTACGTGAAAGAAGATGGGGAATGAAAAATGACTTCTGAAGTTGCAACTGTTGAAGTCCCCTTTGAAGCGTTGGTCAAGGAACTCGGTGCCAAGAGAGCTATAGAGTTTATAAGTGAAATCAGGGCATGCTACGGCGATTCAGTCGTTGAATTAAGGAAAGCTACCGAAACACTAACCATCGAACAAATTGAAGCTGAAAATAAAAAATTAAAGAAAAAAACAAAAGATAAAAAAGATTAATCCAGCAAACGGCAACAGCATAAATCGGGCTGGAGTGGCGCCGCCGAGAGGATTTTTGTTAGAATGAAGCAAGTAAAATCTCGGACGCGTGATACCAAAAACCTCTTTTAAAAGGCAAGCTTCCCATAAGATTTGGTGGAATCAGCTCAAAAATGGCTTAAACTATGTTGTGTACATTACCACGTCAGACGAGGGGACGGCAGCCTCAGCGGCGCCAGACCCCGCGAAGCCGTTTCATGGGGAAAAACTAACGAAAAAGCCAAACGCATAATGATCGAAGGCGACGCCACAGTAATAATGCCCATAATGACCAGCGCACTTCTGGATAGACTTGGCAAAAGAAAATAATCGTCCATTACAATTGTGCCCCGAAGCTGAGGGCTAACAAGAACAAGAAAAAAGAGATCTATTGCTTTGTAACGGAGCGAGCTCGGGTTGATTTTCTAACAGCCAATGCAACCGCACACAAGATCACAGCCACCACGGCTACCACCACTAAAATGAGACCCACACCGCTAAGCCCCAGTACAGTTGGATGCGATACGATTGGGGAAACTGATAGGACTGAGACCGTGCCGTTACCATTATTGGTTACGAACATTTCTCCTTTGGCAGCATCATAGGCTATGCAGTGGGAATTAAAATTGCTTCCCAAAGGTACAGTCTCAACTAAAGCGTTTGAGCTGTCTGATAAGACGTAGACTGTGCCTCGCTGATTAGCTATAAATATCTGACCATTGGCTGAATCATACGCTATGCCCCAAGAGCCATAGGCTTCCTCAAAAGGAAAGGTCACGTTAGCAATGACGGCGTTAGTGTTGTCAGAGATTACCGATATAAAATCGTCCTGACTGTTAGTTACGAATATTTCACCTTTGGCAGAATCATAAGCTGCGTAATAGGGATAGCCTCCCACGGGTATGCTTGCAAGAATGGTGTTATTGCTGTCTGATATGACTGAGACCGTGCCGGCCCAACTACTATCTGGATAGGAATTTACTACATAGATTTCGCCTTTAGCGGAATCGTAAGCTACGCCTATGGGATTGGATGGGCCTGAGGGATAGAATTGGCCTATGAAATTAGTTCCCGTGGGCACTGTTGCCACCACGGTATTATTTCTGTCCGATATGACGGAAACAGTGTTGGACCCCCAATTTGCTACAAAGATTTCACCTTTACCAGAATCATAAGCTACGCCTACAGGATTGGCACCCACGGTTACGTTCGCAATAACGGCGTTTTTGTGGTCTGATATGACGGAAACAGTGCCAGAGCCATCGTTTGTAACGAAGACTTCACTCTTGCCAGAATCATAAGTAACCCCTGCAGGTTCGATTCCCACGGGCACGGTTGCTACAACGGTGTTGCTGCTATCCGATATAACGGAAACCGTGTTAGAGCGATAATTAGCTATGAACATTTCGCCCTTGCCAGCATCATAAGCTACCCCTTCAGGATTGGTTCCGACAGGTATAGTTGCGGTTACCTTAACGGTTGTTGTTGGGATTGGAGAGGGAGACGGAGTCGTGCTTGTGGGCAGAGGTGTGGTTGGAACAGGAGCGGTATTGGTGCTGGGGGCATCGGATATGACGGTTATGGTGCCGAAGCCGATTAGGAGGATTTCACCTTTGCCAGAATCATAAGTTAAGCCAAAGGGCATATAGGGTCCCACAGTCAAGGACTCAACCACGTTATTGCTGCTCTCGGATATGGCATAGAGTATTCCGTTGTGTGCACCCATGGTGAAGATCTCGCCTCTGCCAGAGTCATAAACTAGCCCTTGGCTGCTAAGAGGCAGGTCTGCAATTACAGCGTTATTTTTGTCCGATATTACTTGGATTACGTCTTCGTTTAAGACAAAGATTTCTCCCTTGCCTGAGTCATAGACCAAATCGCTCGGAAAGCCCCCTACCGAAAAAGTCTTAACTACCGAGTTGCTGGCATCTGAAATAATTGAGATCATTCCAGAACTGCCGCTGTTTACCGCGAAGATCTCCCCTTTGCCGGAATCGTAAGCAAGACAAGATGGATTGAAGTTGGCTGAAGAGGGCACGGTCGCTACAACAGTGTTAGTTTTATCGGATATCACTTGGACTGTTCCGGAGTTGAGGAGGAAAATTTCGCCCTTGCCAGCATCATAAATCATTGCGTGAATGAGACTTCCAGGGTTGCCTCCAATAGGAATAGTAGCGACTACTGTATTGTTGCTGTCAGATATGACCGAAACAGTGCCAGTACTTCCGAAGGACGCATTAACCACGAAGACTTCGCCTTTACCTGAATCGTAAGCTATAGCCGTTGGACCTTCCACAGGAACGCTGGCAACTAAATTATTGCTGCTGTCTGATATGACGTTGACTTTACCATTATTATTAGCGTTTACAACAAAAAGTTCGCTTTTACCTGAATCATAGGCGATGCTTGAAGGAGAGCTAACCGCCGTTATCGAGCCAACTATTGCAAGGGCGTGGACTGCACTGGCAACTGACAAAGCAAGAACAATAGCGATTATAATTGAGGCAAGAGATGCTTTCTTTAGACCCTTCATAACGGGTGCTTTAGCCTTGCAGACTCTTGCTAACTTCTTCATTCCAGCTTACCCCTCACATACTTAAACAAAGTAAGATTTAGTTCTACTGATGGAACATACTGTTCCACTCTTGGAACACGCCTAAGCTGTTTCTTCTGGCTTTGGCATCCGTAAATAAGTAGAGCAGGGACACACCATACACCTGCTCGGGAAAAGGTCAAGGCATGTGCTTTCGATGCCTTCGATAAAGTAGCAGGGAGACAGCGATAACCACTAAGACTACAACAGTGACAATAATGGTAAGGGTTAGTGGTGAAATCAAAGCACCTATTATAGAAGAAGGCGTTGATGAAGATGTTGGGTTTTGGACTAAGAATAGAGTAGGCAAAGAAGATTCATTGAAAAATAAGTATGCACCAGAGTACAGACTTGCTTTTATCACAATTTTATGGTAACCGTTTGTCAAGTTGGAAACGTTCACTAAATATGAAAACGATGGATTAATTTTAAAATTGTTTGATGGAGAAGCATAAAAGAGGTCGCTTGCGGATTGATTTGATGCAATACTAACAAGAGGATTATTATCTATACTGTAAGCGTAATCTCCGCTTAATGGTGGGGCGAAGGTGAAGTCAAAGATGGGATATGTCGTCCATGTTATATTGAAGTTAAGGAGCAGTGTACTAGTATAAACTGTTTGGTTATTTGGATTGTACATTGTTAGAGTGAAGGCAGCAGGGTTAATACCAGAATCTCTTCCATAGGAACTTGTAGTTTGTGCATTAGTTATTGATGGAATTAAGAATGCCAATGTTAAGAAGAGGGCAACAAGCACTAAAGTGATAGCTTTACCGCAGCTTACCATTTCCTGCCATCATTATAGGTTAATATGTATAATAAGTCACTTTTAGGTCTATTCAGGGAACAAACTGTTCCAAAGCTGGAACATCGCAAGTATTTCGTTTGTTCCAACATTTTCTCCAATTTTGACACTATATTACCGTGTAGAAAACGCAATCAATGTATTATCGAATCAAATTGAACGAGCTACAGTTTAACAGAGGAAGACAGAAAAATCGTTGAGAACATGGATAACATACTTCGAGAAAGTAAACAGTTTATAGATAAACTACTTACCCTAACGGAGAAAGCAAAAAAGTTAAGGGGCATTTATTGGACGCCTTTGAATAGCCAGCTCATGTCTGGCCCTTTGCGTTTTTCTGGTACGCGTTCGCAGAGTGCGTGGGCTATTAGTGGCAGCGCGATTGTGGCGTCGCAGTAGCATACGGCTCGTGTTCCTTCTTGGCTGTTGATTTTGCCCCAGCTGATTGCTTCTTCCAGCGTGCAGCCAGATAAGCCGCCCCATTGGGGTGAGTCAGTGGTTATTTGTATGGCGTACTTGTGGGGGTAGTAGTATTCTTGTAAGCCTTTGCGTAAGCCGCCTTTTCTGCCTTTGACTCCTTGATCACAGGTAAACGGTGAAACAGAGATGGCGATGAGCTGAGTTAGGTCTTTGGGGACGCCGCCGCCGATGTAGACCACGCCGACTTCTTTGGTTTTTGTGCCTATACTGACGAACTGGTCGAATTCTTTGACGCTGTCAATGTGGACGTTGTGGCCCTTGGTTTTTGGCCATGAGGAAGGTTTCGCCGTAGGCGCTGTCAACCATGGCTGGGCTGAAGATTGGTACACCATTGGCTGCTGCGACTGCGGAGATGGCGGGAATTTTTTTCTTCCCCAGATATTTGCCGAGCAGGTAGAGGAATTCTGCTGAAGTGTAATTGTAATCTTCTTTGCAGGTCATAACGAAGTCAGTGACGACTTCTTCCATTTTGCGGTAATCTGTTTCTTTCCCGAAAACATCATAGTATCGGTTAACGTCCGCTTTTAGTAGCGTCTCGTCGTCGACCATGTGGCTTCCCTGCCAGTAACCTAAGCCCATGGCGTCAACGATGTCTTCTGAAACGTTAGCGCCTGTTGAAACCAACACGTCTATGAAGCGGTTTTCTATGAGCCAATTGATAATTGTCCACTGACCCGCGGTGCTCATGGAACCAGCAAAGCCCATGGCAATCGTGAGGTCTTTTTCTTTAAGCATTTTTTCCCAAACATCAACAGCTTCACCAAGCTTTCTGCCTTGATAGGCGGTTTTGCTCATTTCCGATAAAAGCTGTGAAATGCTTTTTTGTTTAACTTTGATTGGTTCAAGTTTCTTTTTGAAATATGGATCGCTCATTAATATGCACCTCGTTTTATGTTAATAGGCTTATATATGAAATTTGCCATAGAGAAAATAGGCAATAATGCACCCAACACAACTCAACAAACCCCAAACCAAAAGCAACCTAAGCAAACGAACAATCCTCCCGGAAGGAAGAAGAAAAATGGTTTTTTCGACTTTCTTCTTCTTTTGACAAAACATATTTTACAATCAAACAAACGCAGCACCGATACAACCGAAAACTTCAAAAATGCAACCTAAAACAAGCCATTTAATGCCTGCATGCACGGTTAGAAGAAAAACACCTGCCATTTTTTTCATTGATGTTCCATTAACAAAACCAACAACGATGATAAAACGTTCACATTTTCTCGGGTGCAACAACTCCAATCAGCGTCAAAGCGTTATGCATCACGATTTGTATGGCTTGCGTTAAGGTGATGCGTGCATCGCTGAGTTCTTGTGATTCGGCTTTTATGACTGGGAGTGCGTTGTAGAAGGTGTTGAATTTGTCTGCTAACGCGTTTGTGTAATCGGCAATTAAGTTCGGTTTTAGGTATTCTGTGGCTTCAATGAAAGTATCTGGAAAACTTGCAAGGTTTAAGATGAGTTCGCGCTCAAGTTTTTCACAGAGAAGCGCAAATGCTGGTTTTTCTGGTTCTCTTGCTGCCTTGCGCAAAATGCTGCATGCCCTTGCATGAGTGTATTGTACGTATGGTGCACTGTTGGTTTCGAAGTTCAGCACGCGCTCCCAAGTGAATATAACTGGCTTTGAAGAATCAACATCGACAAGCGCGTAACGCACAGCACCTAAACCGACGAAGCTGGCGATTTTGCGTTTTTCTTCCTCGGAGAGCTGTGGCGAGCGTTTCGAAACTTCTTCGTAGGCTCGTTGGACCGCTTCGTTGAGAACTTCGTCTAAAGTAATGTAGTGCCCTCTGCGGCTGCTCATCTTGTAACCGGGCAAAGTAACCAAATTGTAAGCGAAATGCACTAGATTCTCAGCATATTCACTGTAGCCCAGCGCGTAGAGTGCAAGTTTTAAATGAAGCTGCGCCAGCGACTGCTCCATACCAATAACGTTGACGACTTTTTGGGCATGCTTAAACTTCCACAGCGTATAAGCTACGTCACGAGTCGTATACAATGTGGTGCCGTCAGCACGCACAAGCGTTAACGGTGGAACCTCGTTATTCTCACCTAAACCCAACTTGCCCTTTAAGTTTAGGACTTTGATAACTTTGTCGGCATCAAACTCCAACACGCCTTTTTCACTGTAAACAAACGGTGAAGTCTTCAGTTTCTGCAAAACCTCACTAACTTGGGCGCTCCACACGAATTCGCTTTCCCAATCCCACGAGTCATAAGTAACCTCAACGCGTTTCATGGTTTCTCTGAAACCTTCAAGACATAGGTCGCTGACTTCACGGATAAGCTGTTTAGCTCGGGGTTCTCCATCCTCGTAGGCACGGTTCAGTCGGTTTATTTCTTCCTCTGGATTTTGGTCTTCACTGATTTTAGCCATCAATGCTTCAAAGAGCACTGGGTATTTTTCTTTAAGTTCAGCGGCAATTGACATCCACTCGTCAATTTCCTTATTTGCCTTAACTAAATCGTCACCTGAATGGATTGCAATAGCGAGTTCACGCGTTTTTTTCAAACGATTAATTTCAACAAGACAACTGGTAACGGTGTAGATTTTGCCAACAAAAAGGTCTGGTTTCTCTGTTGGTTTTGGTCTGCCGAGCTTTTCGTAACCATAAGCGACAACAGATGATTGCCTGCCAACATCGTCAATGTAGTAATGGCGTGAAACCTTATTTCCCCTGCACTCTAAAATGCGTGCTAAAGCGTCACCCAGCATGGGATTTCTGGCTTGTCCAATATGGATTGGATGAAGCGGATTAACGCTTGTGTGCTCAACGATAATTTCAGTTGGCTCAGCAGTCTTAACAAAGCCATAATCAAACTTTAACTGCTTAACCGATTCCAAAGTTAAAGCTGAAAACTTGGGGAAGTTAACATGAAAATTTATGTATCCTGCGCCTGCACATGAAACCTTCTCAATCAGTTTGAAGCTGGATTTGTCGATTGCAGCGACAAGATGCCCCGCAAGGTCTAGTGGTTTTTGGTTTAGTTTCTTTGCCAACTCAAAACATAGTGAGGAAGCTAACTGGCCATACTCAATGTTTGGCGTTTTACTTAACGTTATACTTGGCGTCTTTATTTCAGGCAAAGCCGTCTTCAACGCTTTAGCCAATGCTGATTGGCATTCTTGGCGAAATTGATCGAATGGATTTTCTGAAACCATTAAGCCTTTTTCTCCCGAGTATTGTAGACACTATGTCTCGTTTAAGTTATATTTTAAAATGGAATCGTGACTTATAAAAAATCAGCAAAGAATCCTCTGATTTTAAAACCTCCATTCCGTTTAAAATGGAACAAGTTTTAGTCGAGGATGCAAGAATCCCATATTTTAAATGTGGGAGTGCCAACTGTTTAATGGATATAGAATGAAAACGAAGGTAGTCTATTCAGAAAAATGTTTAGGCTATGGAACATGGCACATTGAAGGACCACAACGAGTAAAAATCGCATCTGAAATCCTGAAAGCGAAGGGTTATGAGTTTTTGGAGCCAACACCTGCAAGTGAAGAAGACTTGTTAACTGTTCATGATCCTGATTACCTTTGGAACCTAAAGAAAGGCTTAGTGGAAGATTCAGATACACCTGCATATGACAACATCTATGAGTTTGCGAGGCTTTCGGTTGGTGGGGCACTTTTAGCCTCAAGAATTAATGGTTTTTCGCTTATGCGTCCACCAGGACACCATGTTGGCAGAAATGGCGCTGCTTTGGGTGTTTACACGCGTGGGTTCTGCTACCTCAACAACATCGCGATAGCTGTTAAAAAGTTAGGCAAAAGAACGCTGATTCTGGATATTGACGGACACCACGGCAACGGGACGCAGGAGATTTTTCAAGGCGACGAGAAAATCCTGTACGTTTCGCTGCATCAATCGCCCAATTATCCTGGAACCGGGTCTTTCATTGAAGGCAACTGTGTTAATTTTGCTTTGCCAGCAAATTGTGGTGGAAAACAATATTTGGAGACGCTTGACAAAGCTTTAGGAATGGTTGATTTGGGCAGGTTTGAGGTGATTGCGGTTTCCGCTGGATTCGATACGCATCTGGGTGATTTAGCGTCTTTAGGCTTAATTGAGCAAGATTACTTGGACATTGGCAAAAGAGTTGCTCTGCTTAGGAAGCCCACGTTTTTTGTTTTGGAGGGTGGATATGTAGGTGAGAAGGTTGGGTTGGATATTGATATGTTTTTGAGGGGTTACGAAGAAAACCTGTAATTTAGGAAAAAGGGTTATTTTTGTTTTTTAGCCATTGCCTTCTTGTTTAACGTTTCAAGTGTCTTTGTGACTTTTTCAGACCGTTTCTCTGCAACAGCTAACAATGGTTTCCAGTCTTTGTTTTTGACGGTGATTGTCAGTTGGTCGCATTGCGCTGGAAGTTTTTCTAGTGCGCCGTTGAAGAGTTTTTCTGCAGCTTCGTCTGAATCCACTATTTCCAGTGCTTCTTCTGGGCATGCATCGATACATTTTGGTTCACCTTGGCAGAGGTCGCATGCGATAGCTTTTCCCGTGTCACAGTTGATAGTAATTCCCCCATGTTCACAGGCTTGTACGCACCAGTCGCAACCTTTACATTTTTTGTCATCGATAATCAGTAAGCCTGTGTCTTCTGATTGTGAAAGTGCATTTTCCGGACAAGCTTTAACACATCTAGCGTCTTTGCATCCTCGACATGACAGTGCAAAGTTGAAGAGTGGCGCCATGCGAACAACTCGGATTCTGGACTTCATTGGGTTCCAGATGCCTTCGCCTTTTTCTAGTGTACAAGCGTACTCGCAGATCCCGCAGCCAATGCACTTGCCTGGGTCAACGGATACAAATTTTCTTTTTTGTTCGATTTTAGCGGATTGCATATTGATGACCAAACCTTTTTGGTGTTTAGATATCTGTGCATCATTTCCTTTTAACCGTTACTTAAGGAAAGTAGTTGTTTTGATGGGAAAAAATGTTATGCAAATACGTCTGTTTGTTGCTTCTTACCTTAGTTTCTAGCGGTAAATAGCAGAGAGGGGGATCGGCTGCTTTTTTGAGTTACCATTTTTGTGGTGGAATTTTGCCACAAATAGTAGGGTAGGTCTATCGGTAGGCGGTTTCGGTTAGGGTTTGTTTTGGGTTGTTTTTTTGGTTTAGGGCTTGAAGCGCGGTTAAGTTGGATGAGAACTAAGCCGAAGAAACAAGCCAAAACTGACGCTTGAAGCCAAAGTTTTGCTCAAAGAGTTAAATCGGCATTAGAACTTGCCCTATCACCTTCGCCAAGCCACCCGCATTATTCTGGCACGCTTCCTATTGTAGAACGGCTAATTGGTTGCAATTTAATCATCGTCGGGATGGTCGAAATCCACTTCAAGCTTAAATGAAAGAATCGTTGGTGCAGAGTGTTAGGTTTACATTCACGTTTAAAGTTCACGCAAGAAAGCTTGTCGAACTCAATCATTAGGGCTCCTTATTTCTTAATCGCAAAGTATGAGTTGGACCGAACTTACTCCCAAACAGGGATGGGCTGAATAGGGCATCTTTTCTGTCAATAGCACATTTCAAAGAGCTTGGGCTTCCTTCAGACTATGCCAAAACCATCAGTTTTTAGTTGCAAAAGGTTTGTAGAGCTATCCCTAACTTTAATATCCGTAATCCGCTCCTATTTCAATGCGGGAGTCCTATGAACAAACCTAACCTGCTTCTGGTCTTATTCTTAGTAGCTCTCTTGTTATGTTCCAGTGCAGCAAGCATGGTCGTATTAGGTCAAACTTCTAGTGCCCTGTCTGGAACTGCCCCTACCACAGAATGGCAGCAGCAATATGGGAATAATCGTGTTGAGTCGGCATCCAATGTGATTCAAACACGCGACGGCGGATACGCGTTCTTAGATTTAGGCTGGACATATCAGAATAATCTTTGGCCATCCATATTTTACAAAGTTGATTCTTCAGGTAATGTGCAGTGGAAGAAGACTTTCAATTCGCTTTTGACAGATAGCCTTGTTCAAACAAGCGATGGAGGCTACGCAGTATTGGGTGAGTATCAGAATGGCGTAGCTACGCTTATTAGGATGGATTCCGCAGGCAGAACAGAATGGGCAGAAAACTATACGATTTCTTCTCCTAAAGAACTCTTGCTTGCAAACGATGGCGGGTTTGCCATACTGAGCGGAGACACAAACTTGAATTACAGACCTGACAACAGCGTGAAAGGTTTTAGCCAAGCAGGAACTTTGACAAAAACGAGTTCTCAGGGTATAATACAGTGGTTCGAAACATTCAGCATACAAGGAAATTTTAGCGCTATTAGCTCAATGATTCAAACCAATGACGGAGGTTACGCCTTTATTGGTTCAACAAGTTACAACGGTACAAATGACACACCGAACTTGTATTTGTGGCTTTTAAAGACAGATTCCCAAGGAAACATAGTTTTGAGCCGCCAATACGGATATGGCCCAACAAACATAAACGCGAATAAGACCCTAAATTATGGCTTTTCAAGCGGCCTTAACAGAAATGTAGAAGGTGATAATGAAGGCACTTCCATTGTTCAGACTTCAGATGGCGGTTTTGCTTTCATAGGAGTGAGCTACCCGCAAAATCAAGCTGGTGCAATAATGTTTAAAACCGATTCGCAAGGCAATGTTGAGTGGAACCAAACGTTTGATTATATTCCCTCAGCTTTAATTCAGACAAGCGATAATGGATTTGCTTTTGCGGGGATTCAAAACTCAAATGTTTACGCATTTGGGGGCATCATAAAAACTGATTCAAGAGGCAATCTACAATGGACAAAAAAACTGAGCTTTCTAGGAGGCTCAGGCTCTTATAATAGCCTTGGCCTTTCCTACCTTATCGAAACGTCGGATGGCGCACTTACGGGCATTGGAACTGGAACAAGTGCAGAACTCACAGAAGCTAATATCTACTTAATTAAAACAGAAACGTTCCTACCTTTGCCTACGCCCTCACCATCACAAACGCTTAGCACACGCAAACCACTAAACTTTTCAGTTTTAGCACTAATAATCGGCACCATAGTTGCGGCTATGTTAATTGTAGTTGTTTTGCTCTTTTACTTGAAAAAAAATAGAAAGATGAACAAAGAAGAGACTGTTTCACCAACAAGATATGCTAATCTTCCTCTTTTGTTACATCAAGTGATTAAGCGCAAGCTTTGTCACCTGATTTGGTGATGCCAAAGCTACCCGTTCTGCGCCATCTAGCTCTTGATATCCACGACAACTACCTTTGAACCACGGTGGGCAAGTTCCTAGCAGAGAGCCTGTCTGTCCGATTCCTAGCCTCTGCCAAGGCAACTTACTCCTCGAATAAATTCATTATAGCCGCCTGATTGCCTCTGTGATGAGTCGCCATATTTAAGCCTAAATCTAAAAAGAATTCTATCTTAAAAAAAAAGGCTGCAATTAAGCCACTTTATCCATTTTCAAAGCTCTTTTTCATATGGGGCAAAGTGCGGAGGGTGGGATTTGAACCCACGAACCCCTGCGGGATAGGAGCCTCAGTCCTACGCCTTTGACCATGCTGGGCGACCTCCGCGAACATGTTTTTTGCTGTTTGAGGCGGGTGCGAAATATAGAATTAGTCAGGACATTTAAAGGCTTTACTTTGCGAACTGGCGTGTTAAGTGTTAGATTTGTTTATAACTTGAAGGTTTGAATAGTTTGGGTAGGGGATAGATTTATTTCCCCCGATAAATATAACAGTGTTATAATATGGGCGAATTAATTATGACAAAAATATACAACAACGTCCTTGAAACCATAGGCAAAACACCATTAATAAAACTAAACCGGCTAACCCAAGGCACAAACGCCACCGTGGTAGCCAAACTTGAATCCAGAAACCCAGGCGGAAGCGTCAAAGACCGCATATGCCAAAGCATGATAGTTGAAGCAGAAAAACAAGGCTTAATCAAACCAGACACCACCATCATAGAGCCGACAAGCGGCAACACAGGCATCGGCTTAGCCATGGTAGCAGCCGTAAAAGGCTACAAACTAATACTTACCATGCCAGAAACCATGAGCATCGAACGCCGCAACCTACTCAAAGCATACGGCGCACAACTCGTCCTCACGCCAGGACCAGACGGCATGAGCGGCGCCATCAAAAAAGCCGAAGAAATAGCTGCAAAAACACCAAACAGCTTCGTTCCACAGCAATTCAAAAATCTAGCCAACCCCAAAGTTCACAGAGAAACCACTGGACCAGAAATCTGGAAGGACACAGACGGCAAAGTAGACATATTAGTCGCGGGTGTTGGCACAGGCGGAACAATAACGGGCATAGCACGAATACATCAAACCGCTTAAACCCGAGTTTAAAGCCGTAGCAGTTGAACCAGCAGCTTCGCCAGTCCTCAGCGGTGGCCAGAAAGGACCACACAAAATCCAAGGAATAGGCGCAGGCTTCAAACCAGACGTGCTAAAACTTGATTTAGTGGATGAAATATTCAAAGTAAAAGACGACGACGCCATACAAACCGCACGGCAACTTGTTCTAAAAGAGGGATTACTCGTAGGCATATCCTCAGGAGCAGCAACCTTCGCAGCCTTAGAAATAGCGAAACGACCAGAAAACAAAGGCAAACTCATAGTCGTTATTCTCCCAGACACAGGCGAACGCTACCTTAGCACAGTATTATTCCAAGAACCACCAACAAGCACAAACTCTAACATTTAAGTCGCCGTTTACAAGACGCTTCTCTTATATTCTCCCTTTTCTCATAATTAGAGAAAGGGAAGCAAAAATGACGCCAAAAGTTGACCAGCCCCGTCCTAAAGATTGCCAAGAATGCGCAGATAAAAATTTGGAAGTTGACTGCTGGAACCCAGACAGAATGCTGGATGCATTAATGCACAACCATGATAAAGTCGAGCAGGACTGGGTTGAAAAAGGCTTACCAAAACTAGTAGACCAAATGATGGTTAATTACCAAACCTTCGGCGGCATGGACCACCTTGAAGGACGCGACCTTCCATCAAAAAAAGTAGTTACCGAAGTGTTAGAAGATTTATTCACAATTCTTTTCCCAGGCTACTTGGGCAAGGAAGAAATAACCAAAGCCAACGTAAAATATCATCTTGGCACCACTTTAACCTCGGTTCACACACGACTCACCGAAGAAGTCAAGAAAAGTCTCAAGTACATTTGCCGAAAAATGAACGGTTGCCCACAAGACGTATGCCAAAGGAGAGCCGACGTCGTAGTTAAAGAACTGCTGGAAAAGTTGCCTGAAATAAGATCAATGTTAAGCGGAGACATCCAAGCCGCTTACGCAGGAGATCCAGCAGCCATAAGCATAGAAGAAGTCATTCTAAGCTACCCATGTGTATTGGCGATAACGACTTACAGGATAGCCCACGAACTTTACCTCAGGGGCGTACCGTTGATTCCGAGGATAATGAGTGAGCATGTTCATTCCTTAACTGGTATAGATATTCATCCGGGCGCAAAAATCGGCAAAAACTTCTTCATCGACCATGGCACTGGAGTAGTCATTGGAGAAACCACAGAAATAGGCGACAACGTCAAGCTTTACCAAGGCGTGACCTTAGGCGCGCTGAGTTTTCCGAAAGACGAGAAAGGAAACATTATCAAAGGAAGAAAGAGGCACCCGACAGTGGGAAGCAACGTAGTTATCTATTCAGGCGCAACTCTTCTGGGACCAGACGCAGTAATCGGCGATAACGTAGTCATAGGCGGAAATGTCTGGATAACCTCACCAGTTGCCTCAGGAACAACAATAACCATTGCGGCACCAGAACAAAACTATAAAAAAGAAAATCATACAGAAAAAACTTAAACTAGAGCAGACGGAAGTTTTCCTTCACCGTAGTCAAAACTACATGAGTGTTTGTTCGCTCAATAAACGGCAAAGATAACAATCGCTTAGTGAACTGCCCAAGGTCCTCTCGACTTTTAAACTTTGCAACAATAATGGCATCCGTCAAGCCTGTCACGTCGTAGACACAGCACACGTTGGGAATTTTAGCTATTTCATTTTCAGTTTCCACAAGCCTGCCCTTAGAAACCGTAATTTCAGTTACAACTGTCAATTGGTAACCAAGTTTTTCATGATCCAGCAGAACAGAATAGCCCTTGATGAGACCCTCATCTTCCATCTTTTTAATTCTAGACAAAACTGTTCCAACTGATACGCCGACGTTCTTGGCTATTTGCCTGCTTGAAAACCTTGCATCCTCTAAAAGACTTTTGAGAATTTTTAAATCAGTTTCATTTAAATCCGTAAATTATAACCCCCTGCACGTTCTTTCAATTAAACCAGCTTTTTCGAAACATTATTTTAATTATCATATGATTATATTAATAAAAGTTTAGTTTTCATCTGTCAACCAAAGAATGCTAAAGTTAAAGGAAAACCATTTTAAGGTTTAAAAACCTGCTTTGACTTTGACGCGAAACGGATAGCAATCTTAAATTACCAGCAGCTTAAACTCAATAATTTGAGCCACTGCAATGCAAGTAAAATACGACACGATACTTGTACTGGACTTTGGGGGGCAATACTGCCATCTTATAGGCAGAAGAATCAGAGAAAACGGCGTCTACTCAGAAATTGTTGCCCACGACATATCACCCGAAGAAATTAAGGCTCTAAACGAAAAATTCAATGTTAAAGGCTTAATTCTTTCAGGCGGACCCTCAAGCGTCTACGAACCAAACGCGCCTAAACTTAACCCCCGCATTTTAGAGGTAAATCTGCCGATTCTAGGTTTATGCTATGGACACCAACTGTTAGCTCAGTTAACCAACGGCAAAGTTAAGCCAGCAGCCTGCAAAGAATACGGAATAGCGCAAGTAGACATTGACAAGCCAGTAGGTGTACTGGAAGGTTTAAGCGAGAAAGAGAAAGTTTGGATGAGCCACGGCGACACAGTCTTTGCATTACCACCAGATTTTGAGACGCTAGCCCACACGGAAAACTGCCCAGTTGCCGCCTTTAGGCATAAGCAAAAACCAATCTACGGCTTACAGTGGCATCCTGAAGTTATCCACACCGAAAACGGCGCCGCCATGTTGCGTAACTTCATTTTTAAAGTCTGCAAGTGTGAAGCTAACTGGAAAGTCGAAGACATCATCGAGAAAATGGTTAAAGAGATAAAGACCGGAAGTTGGCTCAGCCAACGCCATTATAGGCTTAAGCGGAGGCATAGACTCCAGCGTTGCAACCGCACTAGCAGCCAAAGCGTTAGGCGACAAACTCACAGCCGTCTTCGTCGATCACGGGTTCATGCGTGAAGGGGAACCTGAAGCCATCCGCGAAACATTCAAAAAATTCCCGATAAATTTCGTTATGGCAAACGCTGCAGGACCGCTTCATGCAAAAACTCAAAGGCGTAGCTGACCCTGAAAGGAAACGTAAGGTAATTGGGGAAGAGTTTATTCGGGTTTTTGAGGAAATCGCCGAGAAGTCAGGTGCACAATACCTGCTCCAAGGCACCATCTATCCAGACCGAATTGAATCGGGCATCCGAAAGAACTCAGATGTAATAAAATCTCACCACAACGTTGCTGGACTACCAACAAACATAAAATTCAAAAAAATAGTTGAACCCCTCCGCGACCTCTACAAAGACGAAGTACGCAAAGTAGCCAAAATGCTCGGATTACCAAAGGAACTGGTTAATCGACAACCGTTTCCTGGACCAGGCTTGGCAGTCCGAATAATAGGCGAATTAACTCCAGAAAAAGTGAGCATTGCCAAAAAAGCCGACGCTATCGTCCGCCAAGAAATCGAGAAAAACCGGTTAGAAGAAAAACTGTGGCAATACTTTGCCGTGTTAACTGATACAAAAGCAACAGGCGTGAAAGGAGACTCAAGAGCGTACGGATACGTAGTGGCGGTTCGAGCTGCAGAAAGCCGAGAAGCCATGACTGCAAACTTTGCCCAAATCCCATATCCAGTCCTTGAAAAAATTTCAACCAGAATCACAAATGAGATTCCGCAGGTTACCCGCGTAGTTTATGATATCACCCATAAACCGCCTGCAACAATCGAGTGGGAATAAAACAGCTCCCTATAAGTGTTTAAATAAAAACAAGTCAATACATTACTTCTCTATAAAAGGTGACACCCCTGAAGGCGTTGATTTTAGCAGGCGGCTTCGCAACAAGGCTACGACCACTAAGTTGCTCTAGGCCTAAAACTCTTTTTCCAATAGTTAACAAACCATTACTTGAATGGATTTTTGAAAGACTATCCAACAACGGCGTTGAAGAAGCCATACTGGCAGTTAACGCGCTAACACAATTTTATATTAAACAGCAGCGACCGCATAGACACGGTTTGAAAATAAAGTTTTCAATTGACCCGCCGAAAATGCCACTGGGAACTGCAGGACCAGTAAAAAAAGCCGAAAAACTCTTAGGCCATGATGAGCCGTTTATTGTTTTGAACGGCGACATTTTTGCGGATTTAAGCTACAGAGAACTGCTGGATACACACGTTAAAACGAAGGCTTTAGCAACAATTGCACTTTGCAAAGTTGAAGACCCATGCAGATACGGTGTAGCTGAAATGGCAAATGGAAACTGCATAAAAAGGTTCATTGAAAAGCCCCCTAAAGATAAAGCGCCGAGCAACCTCATAAACGCAGGAGTCTACGTTCTAAGCCCCAAAGTCTTCGATTATATTCCTCCGGGAAGAGCAGTTTCCATGGAGCGAGAGGTTTTTCCCAAACTAGCTGAAGAAGGAAAACTTTACGGTCACTTCGTTAACGGCTTATGGATGGATATAGGCAAACCAGAAGAGTATCTGGAAACAAACAAAATAATACTTGATTACTTAGCTAACACTTTCAAACAGAAAAACGCAAAAAACTTTGAGTTAAAGAATCCTGTTGCCTTCGACAAGGGCGTTTCAATAGCGGAAAAGTCAGTTATCGGACCATACGCCATTTTGGGAAAAAATGTTACGGTTGGCAAAAACGCGCAAATAAGTAACTCGGTAATTTTTCCTAATGTCGAAATCGGCGAATTTGTGTCGATAGATGGAGCATTAATCGGCGAAGGAGCACGAATTGGAAAAAATGTTAAAATCAGCAGCGGCTGTATAATCGGCGACCATGCAAAAATCAAAGATAACCTACACCTATCAGATGTGCATACTGTCTGTCCAGCAAAAGAAGTCTCTGAAAACATTTTAAACCCCAAGACTAACTGTTAAGTAAGCAATGAGTTGAAATTTATGAGCGAAAGAAAACTTTTTGGAACAAACGGCATCAGAGGTCTAGTCAACGTAGAATTGACGCCTGAAATGGCCATAAAAGTTGGCTGTGCAATCGGAACTTTTTTTGGAAGAAAAAATTTACTTTTGGATATGATGCTAGAACCAGCGGACCCATGCTTGCTAAAGCAGTGATTTCAGGTTTAACCGCTACTGGATGCCACGTGTTTTTCGCTGGGATGGCTCCAACGCCCGCGCTGCAGTATGCTGTTAAAAACCATAAGATGGATGGCGGCGTGATAATTACTGCTTCGCATAATCCGCCTGAATATAACGGTATTAAAGTAATTTGGAGCGACGGCATAGAAACGTCACATGAGCAAGAAGTCGAAATAGAGAACATTTACTTTGACAACAAAATAGTATTCGCAGAATGGGACAAACTTGGAACATGTTCAGGAGCTGCCTGGAATCAACGACGAATACGTCCAAGCAATAAAAAAACATGTTAACCCTCAAAAAATAGCCGAAAAGCACTTTCACGTTGTGGTTGACGCGGCTAACAGCGTCGGCGGCCTCACAGCGCCGCAATTGCTAAGGGAACTTGGCTGCAAAGTAACCAGCTATCAACGCTAACATTGACGGCACTTTTCCAGGACGATTACCAGAACCGAGACCTGAGAACCTCACCGATCTATCTTCAACTGTTAAAGCAATTGGCGCAGACATAGGCGTAGCTTTTGACGGTGATGCTGACCGGTCCATTTTCGTTGACGAGAACGGCGTGATTTACTGGGGAGACAAAACCTTTGCAGTAGTAATAAAACAGTTTCTAACCAAAAACCCAGGAGCAAAAATAGTTACGCCTGTAAGCTCCTCTACACTAATCAAAGATACAGTAGAAGCTTACAAGGGCGAGTTAATCTGGACTAAAGTTGGAAGCGTCACGGTTTCGCAGAAAATGAAAGAGTTAAACGCTAAACTGGGCGGAGAAGAAAACGGCGGAATTTTCTATGGCCCACACCAAGCAGTTCGGGATGGAGCAATGACAACCGCTCTGATACTTAATATAATGGCTGAAACGGGAGAGAAACTTTCTAAGCTTGTGGCTGAGCAACCGCAATACTTTATCGAGAAAGGAAAAATTGATTGCCCAGACGAGAAAAAAGAAATATTGCTGCAAAAACTGTACGAGCAAGTAAAAGGCGAAAATATCAGCACAATTGATGGCGTGAAAATTTGGTTCAGCGACAACAGCGCCATCCTGATTAGACCAAGCGGAACAGAACCCGTGTTCAGGTTATATGCTGAAGCGAAAAACCAAGAAAAAGCATTAAAGCTAGTTGAAGACTACAGTTCACGGCTTAAAAAAATCCTCGAAACCATATAGCAAAACCTATGGCGCTTTGGAGAAACCTAGCGAATGCCCAACGTTCTAAACCTAAAACCAGAGGAAATTGATACAAAAGAAAAACGCTCAAAATACCTGGTTAGCGTTGTAGGATGCGGGCAAAAAGGAATTCTTTACGCTAACGCCTTCGCCGATGCCGGCTTTAAGGTTACATGCTTAGACTCTGACCCAAGCGTGATAAAAAAATTAGCAAAAGGAAAAACACCATTCGCCGAACAAGAAATTGAAGCTAAAATAAAAGGTTTGATCAACGCAGGTCAATTGAGCGTTACCGGCGAGCTGAAAAAAGCTGTTTCTCGAAGCGACATAATTATCATAACTGTACCAGCAAAAGTTGATGATAAGAAAAAAATTGATAACTCAGAAGCATTAAACGCTTGCAAGCAAGTTGGATCAGCACTCCATTCGGGCACACTGGTTATTTATGGTGATGTTGCGGGTTTCGGTTTTACCGAAGGAATAATGAAGGAAACATTGGAGAACACATCAGGGCTAAAGGTTGGGCAGGATTTCGGTTTAGCCTACATTCCGATCCATAACTCAGGTGCCAAACCCATTGAGCCGATAGCCAACTTGGAGTTAAAGGTTGCTGCAATTGGTAAAGCCAGCCAAGATGCGGCTATGAACGTTTTAAAAACTATAACAAAAAACGTTAAACAAATAAGCGACGTGAAAACAGCAGAAATAGCGACACTTTTTAAGGCGGCAAAACAGGAGGCAAACACGGCGTTAGCAAGTGAGTTGGCGGTTTTCTGTGAAAGCGCAAACATAGACTACTTTGAAGTTTTAAAATTGTTGGAGTTTAATGACCCGAGTTTTTGGCCCACAACTGTTGAGGAAGAAAATAAAAGCGAAGCTTATCTTCTGCTTGAAAGCGCAGAAAACTTAAATGTTAAACTTAGGCTCCCAACGTTGGCTAGGCAAATAAACGAAGACATGGTTAAACACGCGGTTAATTTAACCCAAGATGCTCTGCGGAGATGTGGCAAAACGTTGAGAAGAGCAAGGATTGCCGTTTTAGGCACAGTTAACCCAAGTACTGCTACGGTCGTTTTTGTTAAAATGTTAGAGTTGAAAGGCGCTAAAGCCAGCCTTTATGACCCCGCATCAAAAAGAGATGCAGTAGATTCGGGAGTTGTAAAGACTAGCTTAAATGAGGCAGTGGAAGGCGCAGACTGCATAGTAATACTCACGGGGGAGGAGCAGTTTAAACACTTAAACCTGCGGAAGCTTAAACCATTAACGAAGACACCCTCAGTAATCGTGGATTTGGCAGGTGCCTTTGAACCACAAAAAGTGGAAACAGAAGGCTTCATATACCGTGGATTTGGAAGAGGTAAAGAGATAAAAATGAAGAAACTTGGAGTAGCAGTAATCGGCACAGGCTCTTGGGGAAAAAACCATGCAAGAGTCTACAAAGAACTGCCCTCAACTGAACTAATTGCAATTTGCGACGTAAATCCTGAAAGAGCAAAATCATGGCTAACCAATACGGCGTAAAAGCATACACTAACAGCTCGCGAATGCTGAAAAACAAAGAAATAGAAGCCGTAAGCGTTTGCACATGGTCAACACACCTTGCAAAGGAAGCCCTCAAAGCGCTCAAAGCAGGCAAAGCATGTGCTGGTTGAAAAACCCATGGCCACAAACACAAAGCAAGCGGAAAAGCTTTGTGAAACTGCCAGAGCAAAACGGTCTTCTTTTAACCGTAGGTTTTTTGATGAGGTTTATTCCTGGAGTACAGATCATCCGTGAGGCGGTTGAGAGCAAAAAAATCGGCGACTTAGTTTGCGCAAACGCAAAACGCGTTTCCCAATGGCCTGAACGAATAGGCGATGTTGGAGTAGTTAAAGACACAGCGATACATGACATAGATGTTATGCGGTTCATATCCAAACAGGATCCTATTACTGTTTACGCGAAAATGGGAAGCATGAGGCACCTAAAATTCGAAGACTATGCTCACATAATGCTTACATACAAGAACGGAGAAAGCGCCTTCATAGAATCCAACTGGCTAACACCCTATAAAACGCGAACGTTAACGGTCACGGGAAGCGACGCTATAATGAGACTGGATTACATAACGCAAGAATTATGGATTGAACAGCAAAAAGAGACAGTGCAACCAAGATACCCATTCCAAGAACCCTTGAAATGTGAGCTTCAACACTTCGCTGAATGCGTGCTTGAAAAGAAAAAGCCACTCATAACAGGAGAGGACGGCGTAAAAGCCCTAGAAATTGCTCAAGCCGCAGTGCAATCCTCAGCTAAAAACAGAGCGATACAACTAAAAAAATAAAAAGTTTATTTTAAATTGAAGGGTTTTCCTTCAGAAACTATTTTTTCAGGAATTTTTTCCTTCCATTTCTTCAAGAAAGGCAGGTCTTCAGATTCCTTTCGTAACTCGTCAGGCAGCATTTCTGGAATTTCGTCTCTTATTGGGTACCAGCGTAGACATTTGGGGCAAACGATTAAGCCTTCGACTATCTCGTCTTTTTCTTCGAAAACGTGAAGTTCAAGTGGATGATACTTGTCGATGGGGCAAGCCAAGATTTCCATTAATTTTCGCTTCATTTTTCTTCACGAAATAGATAGTTAACTATTAAGCTATTAAAACTTGCTTGGCAAAGAAGCGACCTGTATATCGAGAGCGGTTTGGTACCAGTTAGGACCCGTGCTTCGAACTACTCGCGAAAAAGCAAAAATGTAACCTACGCCGAGGCTATCAAGTTTTTGGGCTACCTTCAACTTGGTTTTCTCAACTGGTTTTTCGTTGCCCATTGCATGTTGAAAATCATAGTAGTGGATCCAACCGTTAGGTTTTTTGAGCGCTGAAACTGCATAGGGCAAGTATTCGAGGGCTTTTTCAGGCAAAGGCATCAAGACACGATCAGCCTTCCCTTGCAGTTGAGCATTAATAATGTCTTTTGAGTCGCCAAGCAAAGGGATTACTTTACCGTAAACCCTGTTAATTCTAACGTTCTCCTCCATGTATTGAACTGCAATTGGGTTAACATCAATCGAGAACACTTTAGTTTTGCCCACGGTTTTAGCGATCACTATGCTAAAACAGCCGACGCCTGAAAACATGTTAACAACCGTCTCGCCGCCCTTAACTAGGCTTGCAATCCGTAATCTCTCATGCGAAAGCCTAGGTGAAAAATAACATTTTTCAACATCAACACCAAACACGCAACCTGATTCTTTACATTTAGTGCTTGTTTTGTCTTCACCTGCCAACAATCTTAGTTCCCTAACCCTAAAATCACCCATGATGGGACTAGTTTGGGCAAAAACTGTTTTCACGTTTCTGTGGACAGCCATTATTTGGCTTGCTACTTTTTCAGCATTGACGATATTGCCATCTGGCACTTTAATGATTGCTATGTCGCCTATTACGTCAAAAGAGTTGTAAATTAGGCTTAACTCTGCTGAAGAGAAGGTGGTGGAAAGTTTTTTTCGAAGCCTTTTTCTCAACTTTATATCCTCATTAATTGCAAGGTATTGGAAACGTTTAAAAGCAAAATACTTTTCTTTGTAGGAAGAGGCGTTTCTAATGGAAAAATCAGGAATTGTTTATGAATGCATGAGATGCGGGGCAAGAGTGCCATCCGAAGAATTAGAACTGCGTGGCGGAGAGACCAAATGCATCATCTGCGGCTACAGGATTCTGAAAAAAGTTAAACCCCCAGTAGTTAAACGTGTTCAATCAAAATAAGAAAGGGGATACTCGTATTTTTAGCACGAGTAACTCAGTTTTTAGTTTACATTAATAGATTTCTTTGTCTCCAAGTTTCCGCAAAGCTTTTCCTTTAAGTTTTATCGATTCAGCCAAGAAATCGTCGTCAAGGTCTTTTTCAACAGTTTGACGTTTAACGGTTTCGCCGCATACTCCTTTGGGCAACAACCGCCTTTTTAAGCACATAGAATAGGTGCAGTTTGCGACATTGCACATTTCTTCGGTCTGTTTACACCAAATGGAGTCTCGTCTGTAGAGGATAGAGTTTTGGCTGCACTTAAAAGAAGGGCATGTTGGAGAACAAGCTTTTGATTGAGCCAATAGATACACCTCAATTGTCAATTCAAAATATGTTGTTATATTTTGTCTTTATAGTTTCTTTATGTTATTTGGAAGCCATATAAACTTTTTTCTTATCAGGGATGAAATAGGTATTTAGCTTTCACGGGATTGCTTGACCTTTCTTCGCCTGTAAATTTCCACGGTAGCGAACAGAACTATAGCCACTAATATTATGATTAGGGTTATCAGCGAACTTACTGGTATCAAGAATGATCCGAGAACAATGTACCTATCAATTTGTATCTGAACTGAAGTTGGCTTATCAACGGTTAGAGTTACAGCTTGATAACTATTCTGTGCTCCTTGAGCAAACGCTACTATCTGCATGTCACCACCAACAACATTATTGAAAGTTGCAGTTCCGTCGCCTTGAGTCATAGCTGAAAAGCGCTCTGTCGCCGGCCCATTTAATGTGACATTAGCGTTTGAAATAGGCGTACCGAAAAAGTCAACAACTGATACTGATACTTGAATGCCATAGAGATTGCAAATTATTTGTTGTTGGCTTGCGCCGAAGGCTTCGACGTTTGTTTCGTTGATTAGAATGTTGTCTTTATAAATTTGTAACCTGTACATTCCAAAAGTAACTTGGCTAGTGGCTGAGCCTGAGCTGTCGGTTGTGGCAGTATAGAATAAACCATTTGTTAATTCAACGAGGTTTATGCTGGCATCAGGGATTGCAGCTTTATTATAACCAACTACATTGAATGTTAATGCTTCGTTTGGACATGTTATCACTACTTCTGAGAGTGCCTGTGCTGGAAGATTGTTAACGGTATTGTTGCCAGAGTTGAAAACTTGATTGTATAATGAAGCGTTTATAGTATAGCTTATTCCAGTCAGGGTAGAGTTTAATGTGTAGGTTCCTGAATGGTCTGTTTGAGCTGAAACGTTTTCTGTTTGAGCAGCACCGCTTGTCGGTTGATATTGGTACGTAATAGCTAAATTCACAAACGGCATTGTAATTCCATTTTCGTTTTGAACTGTTATTTTAAGGTCAGTTAATTGGCATAGCAGGGTGAAAGCGCCATTGCCCGTGACAGTTATGTTGGTTTCGCCAACTTTAACGCCCTTCCAAAAAGCAGTCAAAGAACAAGCGCCTGTTTCAAGCTTCAAGTCAGCTATACCATCTGATCCGCTTGTACCCTTATAAACTGTGCCGCTTGATTGATCTAAGGCTTGAACCTGTATTTGAGGAACAACTTGACTGGCTAGGTTTACTGTTTCAACTTGAATAGAGTATCCTGGAACCGAAAAGGTCTCTACGTCTTGTATCGCTTTCTGAATGCCTGTAGGAGTTATTGTTACATTATAATCTCCAATTACAGTGTTTGGGGGAACCACCCATGTTGCATTGATTATACCATCAGCCGAAGCTGTTAGTGATTGAGAGTCGACAGTTGTACCGGTTGCATCGTTGGTGATGCTCAGTGCCGCAGCCTGATCCTGTTGGTAACCTGTCGCTCCTATTGTTACTGTGTCCCCTCTGTGATATGTGGTTGAATCAAGGAAGCCTACGGAAAATTTGTTTTGCGCCAAACCCTCAGATTGGTTAAAGTAAACATTGTATGTACCTACATAATCGGTGGTATTACCACTCGGTTGGAAGCTACTGTCTGGATAAGTGACTTGCGCAGTTGCAGTTCCATCTTGGTTAGAGGTTCCCATTGACACTATAGTTGAATATTCTGTGTTAAGTGGGCTTGGAAGTACAACAGAAACATTCGCAGCGTAGGCGGCGTTTGGAACCCCTCCGGTGACACTGACAGTCAATGCTACACTACTTCCTTCCTGTGCTTGTGAAGGGACAGCACTTATGGAGTAGCCACTTAAGACCTGAAATGATTCAGGCGTAGAGCCAGTGGAATTTACGTTAAGTTTGACGTCTCTAAGCGTTAAATCATAACTACCGCTTGGAATGTAAGGTACGGTAAAGTTTGTATTAACGTAATATCCAGCAGAGATGCCAGTTGCAACAACATTTTGGCCTAATATTACTTGGTAGGAACTGTTAGAGTAGTAAATTGTTCCTTGAAGATTAAAAGCTTGACCTGCAGTCCCATTATATTGGCTTTGTCCGTTATATATATTTAAGGAGCTTGCCGGAGTTACCTGTAAAATTTCTACACCAAGGCTGTTTTGCCCAAAGACTATAGCGAAAGGGGTAAGCGCAACGGCTAGAGACATTAAGACTAAGAGGGTAACTGCACCAATTTTTTTATTCAAACCGCTCTGCTCTCCCGATAGATAGCCATCCATACGTTTAATGACAAATGATTTAACTAAGAGTTGATTTTAAACTTTGCCATTAAATCGTTGAGTAAAAAGCCTGAACCAGTAATACAACTTGAAAAAATCTGATTTCAAGCCAAAAATTACTTTTAATCAATGGGATTTTTAAGGGACCGAAGATTCAAGTGTGAATGAATTTCGGTGAAAAAACTTGGAGAAAAGCACTGCCGCCACGCTTTTAGGCGCTTTAAAGAAGCAAAAATACCATTTGGTAGGCAGTCATTCAGCGGTTAAAAGGTGTAAGTGGCTTTATGAATCTATAGTTAATGATAGACAGTGTTATAAACAGAAGTTTTACGGCATAAAATCGCACAGATGCATTCAGATGTCACCTTCCCTTTACTACTGCACACAGCAATGCTTGTTTTGTTGGAGAGCCCAAAGCGGAGACTTGCAGGTTACTTGGGATGAAATGAAAATTCCAAGAGTAGACTCACCAGAAGAAATTATTCAGGGAAGCCTTAGGGCGCAAGAAAAAATTTTAACTGGATACAAGGGAAACCCAAAAACAAACTGGCGCAAATTTCAAGAAGCTCTAGCGCCTAAGCATGTTGCGATAAGTTTAACCGGTGAACCGACGCTTTACGAGCCGCTTGGAGAGTTGATTCAGGCATTTCATCAAAAAGGTTTCACCACTTTTCTTGTTTCCAACGGCACTTTGCCAACTAAACTTTCAAAACTAAGCCAAGAACCGACCCAACTCTACATTTCAGTATGCGCACCAAACGAGCAGGTATACAAGCAGGTTTGCCGCCCTCAATTTCCCAGCGCTTGGACGAAATTAAACGAGACGCTTGGTTTGTTGCAGAGTTTCCATTGCCCCACAGTAATTCGCATGACGCTTGTAAAAGAGCACAACATGAGCCATGTGGATGAATACGCTAAAATTGTTGAAAAAGCCAATCCAACATACATTGAAGCAAAAGCGTACATGCATATTGGTTTTTCAAATCTCCGCTTGGGCTTTGAGAACATGCCTTTGCATAGCGAAGTTAAGGATTTTGCTGGACAGTTAGCTGAGAAGACTGGGTACAAGGTTATTAATGAAGCACCAGAAAGCAGAGTCGTACTATTAAGCAGACTAGAAAAGCCGATTCAGGTTGGAAACCAGTGAGCGGCATTTTGAAAATTTGAGTGTTTTATGTTCATCGAAATAAAATATAATATTTCTAGATATCTTTAGCGTTTGTTTTCAGCGCTTTTTAGCGAACAGAGCTTGTTTTTAACTGTTCTTTCACGTCACGCATGTACATTGTTACTTGTCACCCATATACATTGATATACGTCAAGTATGCTTTGCATCAGATTAATGCGTTCTTCAGACGAGGGTTGGATAAATTTAAATACTTATTTTTTGCCTTATGCTTAACTGCCAAGCGGTTGTTACTATGGTTTGTGAAGGAAGAGGGCGCTTGTTTAGAAGAAAGGATGGCAAATACCTTGTCTACCTTCCTAAAGACCTAGCGGAAGACAGCATGTTTCCATTTAAAGTAACAGACTCAATATTCGTCAAAGTAAGCTTCGTTTTAGGAGACAGTAAAGTCCTAATTGAGAAATGGACTAGCTCTCAATAGCCATATTATATCAAATTGTTAGGAAATTAAAATAAATAACCCAGTAATTCATTCTAATAAGATGATAAGTTTGTCCTCTTTAGAGACTATTCTTCAAGAAGTAAAAAACGAACTCATGCAAAAAAACCAAATTCGCGAAGAGACACACGAAAGCATGCGGAAAGCAACAAGCCTATCCAAACAGGCGATACTGCTAATTCACCAGAAAAAATATGCTGAAGCTGAAGAATTCATTGAAAACGCTAAAATGAAAATTTCAAGCCTTCAAGTCCTATCTAAGGAGTACCCTGAGATTATTTACGGTGGCATGTTTAGTGCAGCGCTTCAGGAATATTCAGAAGCACGCATACTTTTGATTCTAGTTAAGGAATCGCGTTTTGTAACACCTGCTGAGATTTGTGTCCCTTCGGTTGACTATGTACTTGGTTTAGCTGATGTTATAGGCGAATACAGACGCTTAGCACTTGACAATTTACGCGAAGGCGAAGTTAAAAAAGCAGAAAAATGCTTAGAAGCAATGGACCAAGTGTTCATTCAACTATTGGCTCTTGATGAAGCTTACATGCTTGTTCCAGGACTCAGGCACAAATCAGACATTGCAAGAAGAATAATCGAAACAACACGCGGCGACGTAACGTTGGAAATTCGCAGAAAATCCCTTGAAGATTACTTAAAGAAATTTCAACCGGTAAAACGCAGCACTACCAAACGTAAAACCAAAAAGGTTAACATTTGAGTAAACCCCACAAGTTAATGAAGAATTTTTCCGTACAAAAGGCACATAAAACTCAACTTTGTTTGTCACATAAGATTATTTTGAAGGACAGGTTACCGCCAAAAATTAAAACTGTTGCAGGCGTTGATGTTTCATACATTGGCAATATTGGCATTGGGGCGATAACGGTTTTAGATTATGAATCGCTGAAGCATTTGGAAGCCCAAGTTGCAACCTGCCAAGTCAGGATGCCATATATTCCAACTTTGCTGTCTTTTAGAGAACTTCCTCCTGCGATGGCAGCAATAAATAAGTTGAAGCTTCAGCCAGATGTTTTTCTTGTTGACGCACAGGGAATAGCGCATCCGTACAGGTGCGGATTTGCCAGCCACCTTGGACTTGCAATTGGAAAACCAACTGTTGGCGCTGCAAAAAGCAGGTTGATTGGTACGCCAGTGGAGATGGATGGGGAAACCTTTTTGGTTGATAAGGGCGAAGTCATCGGTGCCGTCGTGACTACAAAGCAAGGTGCAAAGCCCATTTACGTGAGTATTGGTCACATGGTGTCTCTTGAAACAGCCGTCAAAATCGTTAAGTACTGTGCTATAAGCCGAATTCCCGAGCCGCTGCTGCAAGCTCACAAGTTAGCGACTGAAGAAAGAATCAGGCTTGCACAGGAAAGCAAAGTAAATATCACTGAAAATTAAACTACTTTTGAGCGTGAATTATTTGGCAGAAGAAATATCATTCGCTGAATTCCAAAAACTTGACCTGCGCATAGGAAAAATAATTGAAGCAACGCCAATTCCAAACTCAAAAAAACTAATAAAAATAATTGTTGACTTTGGTTCGGAGAAAAGGCAGGCGGTTGCAGGACTGCTTAAGTGGTATACGCCTGAAGAATTGGTGGGTAAAAAATGCGTTTTCCTTTTGAATCTTCAAAGGCGCGTGTTGGCGGGTGTGGAATCGCAATGTATGGTTTTAGCTGCTGAAGATAGTGAAGGAAATGTTGTGGTGCTTGTGCCTGAGAAGGATATTGCTGAAGGAAGCAAAATCGGCTGACTAAGAATTCAGCATTTTTTCCTGATTACGTGTATGTTGCTATGGAAAAGTTAAATTAGTGAATTAAAGCACGTTATTGTGTATTTGTGTTGAAGGTTACCTTGATGGCAGTTAATGAAGAAGCACTTATGTGGGTGGAAAAGTACCGCCCGAAAAACCTAAACGAGGTCGTAGACTTACACGACATCGTTGAAAGCCTTAAATCCTTTATGAGAAACCCGAAAACGATGCCTCATTTGATGTTCGCGGGGATACCTGGCACTGGGAAAACGACCCTTGCGCTTTGCATAGCGCACGAACTTTTTGGTCCAAACTGGAAAAGCTTTACACTTGAGCTTAATGCATCTGATGAACGAGGCATCGATACTGTACGTGAAAGAGTTAAGGATTTTTCACGTTACAGCCGTTCGGGTTTTGGAAATGTGCCGTTTGCGCTGATTATTTTGGATGAGTGTGACCAGATGACTGGCCCTGCGCAGACAGCGCTGAGAAGAATAATGGAAACCAGCTCTCGTACATCCAGGTTCATTCTGATATGTAACCAATCAAGCAAGATAATTGAGCCAATACAGAGCCGTTGCGCTATATTCCGGTTTTCAAGGCTAGATAAGCAAGCGATGAAAGAGCAGCTACAGTGCATAGCCAAAAAAGAAAACGTTAACCTGTTGCCTGAAGCAGCTGAAAGAATAGTTGATTATTCAGAAGGCGACCTTAGACATGCCATAAATGCTTTGCAGACAGCTTCAGCTTACAAGGAAGGGGTGGTAGATGAGAAGACAGTCTTGCTTGTCATCGGGGAAGCCAGCCCAATGCAAGTTCAAAAAATGATTAGGAAAGCATTATTCGGCGACTTTATTGAAGCAAGAAAAACAATGTATGAAATAATGGGGTCCTACGGTTTTTCAGGCTCCGAAATAATACGCCAAGTACAGCGAGAAATCTTCAAAATGTCTGATCTTACGCCTGAACAAAAAGCTGACCTATCAAACGTCATTGGCGAGTATGATTACCGCTTAACGCAAGGCGCCAACAGCGACATCCAATTAAGCGCGTTGCTTGCGCAATTCGCAAAATTTGGTAAAGCCATAGGGGAAACCTATTGAGAAATGATCTTTTATGGGTTGAAAAGTACCGCCCAAAAAAGATAGAAGACATAATCGGCAACGAAGAAGCGAAAGCTACCTTTATCGAGTGGCTGAAAAGTAAGCGGCGAAGTAAAAAAGCAGTTTTACTTTATGGACCGCCTGGAGTGGGAAAAACAGCATTAGTCAACGCCGCCGCAAAAGAGTTTGGGTTTATCACTATTGAAATGAACGCAAGCGACACAAGATCCGAAAAAGCGATTAATGAAATTGCTAAACCAGCCACTTCCTTTGTTGCTTTAGACACTTTCTCAGCTCCAAGCAAAGGCAACCTTTTGTTCCTCGACGAGGTTGACGGCATCGCAGGAAACGAGGACAGAGGCGGAGTAAGCGCCATAATAAAAATCGTTGAAGAATCCCGAGTACCAGTTATAATGGCAGCAAACGACCCGGAAATAGACAAGCTAAGACCACTAAAGAAAGTATGCTTACTGATACGTTTTCAGCAAATCAGGATACCGCTTATTATTGCATTATTGCAGAAGATTTGCCTGCTTGAGCATGTGAAAGCGGAGTTTGAGGCGCTTGAGAGAATCGCCCAAAACAGCAAAGGCGATGTACGGTCAGCCATAAACGACCTGCAAAGTATAAGCGAAGAAAATCAGGTTCTCACACTTCAAGATACCATGATGTTGAGTTCAAGAAACAAAGACATAAGCATGGACGAAACTCTAAGAGGATTTTTCTCGGCAAAATCAGTTGCTGAAGCATCAAGTTTACTTAGCCGCTCAAGCGTTGACTATGATGATTTTCTGCTTTCAGTAAGCGACAATCTCCCAAGACGATACAATGACCCAGCAGAGCTTGCTGTAGCCTACGATTTTGTTTCTCAAGCCGATGTTTTCCGAGGAAGGATTGGAACTGAGCACTGGCATCTTTTAAAGTACTTCTACAACGCGTTATCCGAAGCAGCCGCAGTTGCACCTGAATCATATAAGCCCTTTGAATTTATTTCGCCGCCTATCAGGATTATTACTTTGTTTTGGACTAAAGGCAAAAGAACAATGTTAGACGGCATATGCGGAAAAATTGGAGCTCAATGCCATGTTTCCCATGAAACAGCTAAACATGATTTTGTTCCATTCGTCAAGAGCATACTGCAAAACCAAAAATCAAGCCCTATAGCTTCTTGGTTTAAGTTCACGCCTGAAGAGGTTGATTTCCTAACGAAAATGAACAGGTACTAGGGAGGAAGCGGAAAATGGTGGCAGTTTTAAATAAGAAGGCGTTCAAGCTTCCGAGGGTTGAAAAAGAAAAGTTTATTCTCTTGATACATTTGGGCTTGGACTATAATCGTGAGCAAGGCGTTTTTTCCATTAAAAGTTGCAATAATATTGAAAAAATTATGGACGCAATCGCCGGCATTTTAAACACTGAAGTTGTTTTTCTCCAAAGCTGTACGCGCTGTAGCAAAGATTTTCCATGTTCAGACTGCAAATACAATGATTTATGCACCACTAAAGATCTTCCGTTCAGTTGTGTTTGCCCCCAGTGTTTGAGGGATAGAAAGCAGTTTGAAGAATATCTCGAAAAATTTTAGTGCTAACCTTGTTAGCCCAAGAGAGATGCTAGTGCAGCTAAAATGAGAAGCGGAATGCTGATTGAGGATCAACCAAATGGCAAAAAGAAAATCAAAATGCTCTTGCCTTCGGCATTTTTCGAAGCTAAACTGTTTGCGGTTATTTACTGTAAATTGGGGTTCGAATCCTTTTTCCGGGCGTCTCTTGGAAAGACTAAGTCATATTTTCTAAAAAAAACAATAAGGGATTAGTGACATCTTAGAGCATTTAGGTTTGCTGAGGCTCTGGTACACTCTTTAGGAGAAAAGAATGCAAAAGCTATCACGATGACTATGGCTAACATCGTGAATTCTAACCAGAGCCCTCTCAGCCTTTATCTTTTCTCCATTGCTTTCTAATACTGAAAAAAGGGGAAAGAGGGATTGTGGTTGTTTTTATTGTTTTGTTTTATGGCTTTTTTCTTAGTAAGAGTAAGCCGACTATGGCGATTGCGATGATTATTGCGATTACTGCAGCAGCGATACCAATAGTTAGGCCTGACATTGTTGCTAAGCCCGTTACAGGTGTAGCGGTTGGCGCTGGGGTTGCCGGTGCGTTTTGTGCAGCCATGGCGGTTTCTGCGCTTGATCCCCAGTAACCGTTAGTGCCAGCGAACGTTGCGGTAACAGTGTATTTGCCTGGGACACTTGGAGGCGTCCACATGTAGCTGAATGCGCCTTTTGAATCGGTTGTGGCGGTGCCGATGGTGATGAAATTGTGGTTCGGGTCAATAGCGGTCAATGTTACTGTAACGCCTGTGAAATTGGTTGGTTCTGCTTGCTGCTGGTAAACGTAGCCCATCCAGGATTCCATGCTTGCGTCAGAGCAAACTGGGACACCGTTTGGAAAGTCTGCTTTCTGTTCTGATTGCTGTGTACCAGCGGAAGTATCCATCACTGTGCCCTGTATAATTACGTTGTTGCCTGCTGTGATAGCTGTCTGTGGCGCCGTTACTGTAGTAGCGCTGGGTCCTCTGCCTACACTGTAAATTTGGCCGTCATAACCGTTAAAGAATGTTAAGTAGCCATCTGCGACAACAAATGCACTGCCACTGTAGGCCCATTCACTGGGGTAACCTGAAAGAACAGCCCCCGTTATTTCTTGTCCTGTGGTAGCGTTAAGATCCTCTAGTGTTGCGCCCTTGTAAATTGGGTTGGTGATAGTGTGCTCATCAGTAGCCAGGTATACGACTCCGTTAGCAATAGATTGGATGAAAGTTGGATAATCACCGTAAGGAGTGTTAGTGCCAGCGTAAGTGCTGTTACTTGAGCCTGGTGGACCGTTGCCCCAAGTCCATTCTAGAGCTCCAGTTGAATCGTTAAAGCAGTAGGTTACTCCTCCGAATCCACCGTTGTAGAGGTTGCCGTAAGCCATTACACCAGGATCATAACCGACCCAATCATAATAGTTAAAGGCTACTTGGATTGGAGTCGGACCCCATATCTGGTTGCCTGAATTTAGACTAAATCCTACCCACTGCATAGTTTCGTAGTATTGGTATACGAAGACGCGGGTCTGCCAATCAACATTGACGTCTTGGATAGTGAGGTTGCCTGCTGGCGGGGTAAACACCTTGCTCCATAGTATCGAACCGATTGCGCCCTTAGATTCGTTGAGGTTGACGGCGAACATTGTCCATGGAAGTTGTGGAGTGCCTGTGCCACTTGCCGCGAAACCTACAGGCAGGGAACCGCTGTAGCAAAGCATCATGTCACCGTAGTTAGCTGCAACAACAGTTGGGGGATTCGCTCCTGTCAGACTGTTGAGATCTAGTACTGAAACGTTCCAGTCGTAAGTAGTTGGTGAATTATAGCTGGACATAGCGTGACCTTGCGCGATGCCGATGTTGCCATTGACTGTCAGTGTGGAGCCATATGGGATACTAACCGGATAGCCCTGGGGCGCTGTACCAGTGTCGCCTGTGATTGGGATAGGAATTTCGCCAGCGAACAAGAAACCGACGAGGTCTCCGTTGGTTAATATGATTGATGGTGACATGCTTCCAGTGCCAGTGTATGGATCTGTATCGTATAACCATAGTTTGGAGCTGTTCCACTGAGCCAAATACCAATTTGGAGCCGCGGGAGTGCCGTCGTTAGTAAGGACATATCTTAACTGTTCACCGCTTGGACCTGCTACTGCTGTGCCTGTGGGAACGTTAGTTACGTTGAATAATGCATCTCCGGTGAAGCCATCAAACAAGTCCCAATTACCGTTTACAACGGCAGCTAGGTATCGGGCGGAAAAACTCCGTGCTGGTCTGGGTCGTTAAGGTCGTAGATGTAACCGAATGATAGCGCAGGAATAGTGGTACTGCTCCAAAGTTGCTGTCCTGTACGCAAGTTAACGCAGATGGTTGGTCCAGTAGCACTGCCGCCCAAAATATAAGAGCCTGTGAATGATGCTACTTGGGTGTAGTATAGGTATCCATCCATTATTATCGGATTATCGAATCTTGGTTCATATGCAGAGCCTTCGAAGTAGGCGGCTCCTTGATTATCGGGAAACATGTTTCCTCCGACAATTCCTCCGTTTTGAGTTGGCTGTGTCCACATGATATGTGCGGTGAGAGGTCCTATGGCGTCACCATGGTACAGTGTTGTACTGGTGTATCCTGATGGAACTGGTGAGCCTGAACCGAGCCAGTTTGACGAAATCGCGTACCAGTTAGAGTTCTCTCCGTATATTGGTTCTTGCCAGTAATTTGTCGGCAACGGTTCGCTAGTTACAGCTGCGGGAATTGGTGTTGACTGGACAGTAAGTGTTGTTGACGCACTGCTTGGCAGATAAGTATCGTTAACCAGTATTGAAGCGGGGCTATAATCGCCTGGGTATTGATCATAGGCTTGTCCCGGAAAAGTAAAGTTAAGCGTATAGGTGCCTACTGCGGTAGGATTGAAGTCATAGGATTGTGATGATGTTGGGTCTGTGATAGTAGCAAAAGTCTGTGTTGACTTTGTACCGTCAGGCGCTGTAATGGTAAGCTCGTAGTTGTGGAATCTATAGTCGTTTGATAGCAATGCTTCGCCGGTTGTGGAAAACATTGATGCACCAGCCGCTCCAAAAACACAATCAAGCCACATGTAAACCAGTAGTGTCTGATTGACACCTATCGGATTAGGCGCCGCATTAATGTAGGCATAAGTTGGAATATTCCACGGTGGTGTATGTGCACTAGCTTTTGGTATAAGTGTCATTGAAGCTGACATTGAAATTGTTAAGATTATAGCAATCGCAATAGCTGCAATTCTATTTTTTAGTTTTTTCATCTTTGTTCTTTCCTTTTTTCTGTAAGTGCCCGTTTGTTTCAGGATATATTTAAGCGTTTGGTGAAAACCCTATTTATCAAACAAAAATAATAAAATCAATATGATTTAGGTAATATTGTACGAAAAAAAATGGAATATATGAAAATTATGGCGATTGCAACTATTATTGCGGCTGCTATTGCGGCAATGTACATTTTCAGCAGGTTGCAAAGTTATTTGTGGAAGAGATGCTGTTTGCGCTACTGAGTTACATTGATTCCCTCTTTGCAATGCAATAGAATATCGCATTGGGCATTTGCCCAACCTGTATGTTTCAAAAAAATTTAAATGGGGTACCAGTAACTTAGTTGTTTCACATGAAGCTGAAAGATGGGGCTACGAAGGAAATCGATAAAATCGATGACAAAATTCTGAGGAACCTACTAGAGGACGGCCGCAAGGAATTTGGGCTCATCGCAAAACAGTGCAGGACATCTAAGAGAGTGATATGGAATCATTACAGAGAACTGGAGAAAGCGAGAATAATCGTTGGTTCAACAGTCCACATGAATTATGCGTACTTCGGCTTTAACGCAGTCGGAAGTATCCAAGTAAATGCCGAACTGTCGCAAGTGGATAAGGTTAATAATGAAATAAAAAAAATTCCAAACATTTATGGAACTTATCGACTAGGCAAGAGTTCCACCACAAGGGTAATAGTAACACTAAGGACAATAGATGAACTTGACAGGGTCAAGGAAACAATAAAAAGAATACCCGGAGTCATGGAACTAACAACAGAAATCTGGACAGGTATAAAAAACATCCCAGAAAACTTGGAGATAATCCCGCGCTTGAGGGACTCAGGCGATGCCATTGAAAGCAGCAAAACAATAGCAAACAGTTCTGGAAGAGCAGCAGGCAAAATTGATGAAATCGATATGAAGATCATTGAGAAACTATCGAACGATGGTCGCATGTCCTTTAGAAAAATCTCCAAGGAATTGGAAATCTCCACTGACACTGTCGCTAGACGATACAAAGAGCTCAGGCGCAACAATGCAATCAAAGTTCTAATTCAGATTGACCCTGCAAAAATAGGATACCTTGGCCAGGCTATTTTCATGATAGCATTCGCTTATGAAAAAACTGTGAGTTCTGTGGTAGAAACTATTGCAAAGATTCCGAATGTAACGTTGATAATCAAAACTAGTGGAAACTATGACCTTTCAGTGTGGGCGATGATAAAAGACATCGAGCAATTAATATCGGTTCAAGATGAAATCACAAGCATTCCAGGGATTACAAAAGTTCAAACAGCTATAGTGAAAAGCTTCTCTCCGTGGCCTGCCGAAAGAGTACATGTCAACGTTCTAAGAAAAACCGCAGCTTAGAACATGCTTGTTCTGTGAATAATCGGATTACCATTGTCTCTCCTTATTGGTTAACGACATGGTTCCTACCAGTAAATTGGGTTCGAATCCCTTCTCCGTAATTTGCCGTCGCTTAATTGCCACGCGCGAAGTTGTTTTTCTCCAAAGCTGTACGCGCTGTAGCAAAGATTTTCCATGTTCAGACTGCAAATACAATGATTTATGCACCACTAAAGATCTTCCGTTCAGTTGTGTTTGCCCCCAGTGTTTGAGGGATAGAAAGCAGTTTGAAGAATATCTCGAAAAATTTTAGTGCTAACCTTGTTAGCCCAAGAGAGATGCTAGTGCAGCTAAAATGAGAAGCGGAATGCTGATTGAGGATCAACCAAATAGGAAAAAGAAAATCAAAATGCTCTTGCCTTTGGCAGTTTTTGAAACTAAACTGTTTGCGGTTATTTACTAGTAAATCGTGGTTCGAATCCCTTCCCCGGCGCCATTTTACTATAGTGGATCATGCCTTCTAAAAAAAGATAACAAGAGATTGGGCATCTTAAGCGTTTTAGGGTTTGCTGAGGCCCTGGAAACTTTAGGAGAAAAGAACGCAAATGCAAATGCGCTATCACGATTACTATGGCCAAATCGTGAATTTTAACCAGAGCCTTCTCAGCCCCATCTTTTTCGCCATTGTGCTTTAATTTAAGACTAAAAAAGGGGAAAGAGAGATTGTGGTATTATTGTTTTGTGTTTATGGCTTTTTTCTTAGTAAGAGTAAGACGGCTATGGCAATTGCAATGATTATTGCGATTACTGCAGTAGCGATTCCAATAGTTAGACCTGACATTGTCGCTAGGCCCGTTACAGGTGCAGCGGTTGGTGTTACTGACGGTACGTTTTGTACGGTCATTGCGGTTTGTGCGCTTGATCCCCAGTAACCGTTGGTGCCAGCGAACGTTGCGGTGATGAGGTAGCTGCCTGAAACACTTGGAGTCGCCCAAGTGTAGTAGTATAAGCCGCTTGCATCGGTTGTGGCTTTGCCGAGGGTGATGTAGTTGCCGTTCGGATCAACAGCGGTCAATGTTACTGTAACGCCTGTGAAGTTGGTTGGTTCTGCTTGTTGCTGGTAAACGTAGCCCATCCATTGAGTCATGCTAGCGTCAGATGAAACTGGAACACCATTCGGAAAGTCAGCAGCCTGCTCAGTTTGCTGTGTGCCCGCAGAAATATCTATCACAGTACCCTGAATAACAACGTTGTTGCCTTCTGTTACAGCAGTTAGTGGCGCCTGTACTGTGGTTGCGCTTGGTCCTCTGCCAACAACGTAAATTTGGTTATCATAGCCATTGAAGAATGTATTGTAACCGTCTGCCATAGCAGTTGACATGGCGGATCCTGTGGCAGCTGAAAGAGTCCAGATCTGTGCTCCAGTTGTAGCATTAACAGCGCGTGCTAATGCACCCTTGTAAATCGGTGTTTCGAAAGTGTGCTCACTAGTAACCGTGTATACCACTCCGTCGCCAATAGCATATATGATAGTAGGATATTGACCAGGATACACCATACCACTGTTAGTACTGTTGCCTTCGCCGCCGTTACCATAGGTCCACTCTAGGTTCCCAGTTGTCAAATTATAACAGTAGATTATTCCTCCGTATGTGTTGCAACTGTAGAGGTTCCCGTAAGCCATCTCCCAGGCCACGGCTACTCCACTCCAGTAGAAAGCAAGGGCTACTTGATCGCCGACTGGACCCCATATTTGCTTACCTGTTGCTAAACTGTATCCTACAAACTGCATAGTTTCCACATGGTATTCTACGAAGACACCAGCTGTTGCATCGGCTCCGACGAATTCGACAGTAAGGTTGCCTGCCGGCGGTTGAACTGTATTCGTCCATAGTACTGTACCGATTGCACCTTTAGCTGCGTTGAGGTTGACAGCGAAGTACGTGTAGGGAGACCAGCTTGGTACAACCGTTATAGTACTAGGGGCAGTAGGATAAGAGCCTTCCATGCAAAGCAACATATTACCGTCGAAAGCTGCAAGTATGGTAGGTGGTGAGGTCATAGTGTTGAGCGATGGTACTGAAACGTTCCAGTCATATAAGCTTGGATTGCTTCCGTCAGTTATCGGCGGAACTACAGTTGGTGTTGTTGACGGCCCTGAGTATTCATTATCCCAAAGTCTAGACGAGTTCCACTCACTCAAATAATACTGTGGTTTCGCGGTGGTGCCATCATTTGTCAAGGATAAGATCAAGTGTTCACCCTCTGGACCGAGTACTGATGTGCCTCCTGGAACGTTAGTTACGTTGAACATGAAGTCGCCTGTGTACGCATCAAAACATTCCCATGACACTGGCGCTCCAGGTGCAAAGAAGGATCCTCCGATGGTTGCAACTAGAATTGGCGGGTAAACTCCGTCCTGGTTGGGGTCTTGAACGTCGTATATGTAGCCGAATGATAGCGCAGGTATAGAAGTGCTGCTCCAAATTTGTTGTCCTGTTTGCAAATTAACGCAGACGGTTGGACCATAAGGTTGTGCCGAGAATGATCCTGAGACACCATCAAGTGATATTGGTTCCGTATAGTATAGGTATCCGTCTATTATTATTGGGTTGCTGTATCTATCAGCGTATGCAGTGCCCTCAGCGTATGTGTCTCCCTGAATAACAGTTTCGTTTCCTCCCACAACTCCTCCCATATCTAGCGGCTTAGTCCACATGACATGGCCAGTGAGAGAACCTACAGCATCACCTGGGAAACCGCCAGTCATTCCATTACTCGTGAAGCCTGGTGCGCCTGTACCTAACCAGTTTGACGAAACAGTGTACCAGTTCCAGTTCTCACCGTAAATTGGGCGCGTCCAATACGCAGTCGGAAGCGGAGTAGTTGGATATATGCCTAAGGGTGCGTTCTGAACAGTAAGTGTTGCTGACGCAGAGCTGGGCAGATAAGTATCGCCTGTGTACGCATTTGGCACAGAAGGACCCAATATACCTCCTCCTAAGGGCGCGGTGTACGTATATGTTTGTCCTGGAAAAGTAAAGTTAAAGCTGTACGTGCCGACTTGGGTAGGAGTGAAGGTATAGCCCTGATTTGATGTTGTGTCTGAGATTGTGGCAAAAGTCTGTGTTGTTTTTGCACCGTTAGGCGCAGTAATGGTAAGCTCGTAGTTCTGGAATCGGATGTCATTGGTTGGTTCTGCTCCACCTATTACCTTGTCAAGCCACATGTCTATGCGCACCGACTGATTGACACCGACCGGGTTAGGATTAGCTTGTACGTAAGCGTATGTTGGAATCTTCCATGCTGGTGTATGTGCACTAGTAGATGGTATAAGCATCATTGAAGCTGACATCGAAAACATTAAAAATATAGCAATCGTAATAGCTGCAATTCTGTTTTTAGATAAATTCATGTATTTTTCTTCTCCTATATTTTATGAAGAAACCCTTACCGCACAAGTAATATATAAAATATACTTAATTATACAATTAAAAACAGTCAAAATAAACATAATTCATCAAAATAATTTAAAACGTTTAACTAATAATTTAAACGTTTAATTGAGACTACTCTTTTTGGGCATTCAGCATATAAAATTTTGCTAAACTAAAACATAAAAAGCCACAAAAGTCATAATTTTTACAAATATATTGCAAAATGGGGAAGAAAAGCTTAACACACTCACTGTGTTAAGATTCCAAAAAAGTGAAAGAACGGAAAAGTCGACCGACTCTTGCGCAAAGCTGATTCGGCTAAAATCTTGCGAAGCAGATGATGCAGTAAAATTGATAGAGACGTAGATTATCGTGGTGACACCACTGGAGTCCCGAACCCAAAGTCTGGCGGCGAACCTATTTAAAAATTATTTACCCAAATTCCAACTTTCTTTTAAACGCTCCAAGAGTTCAAATCTCCACCCCTTCCACTCAGCACCACTTAGAAAGACCAAATCATGTTTTCGGAAAAACAATGAAGGATAAACGGCGTCAGGAAAATTTAGGGTTTGCTGAGGCTCTGGACAACTATAAGGAGAAAAGAATGCAAAGCTTGCTAAAGGCATTGCCATTCGTGAATTTAACCAGAGCCTTCTCAGCCTCTTCGCTCTTTTTTAATGATTTTTAAGACTAAAAAAGGGGAAAATGTTGTTTTTGTTTGGCATTTTTATGGTCGCTTCCTAAGCATCAACAAAGCTAGTACAGCGCCAACTATCACTATCACGATTATTATTGCAATAGATACCGGTAGGAAGTATAGATTAGCTATTGAAGTGGGTGTAGCCGTCGGTGCAAGAGTAGCTGGAGGCGCTGATTGTACGTACACAGCGGTTTGTGCGTTTGATCCCCAGTAACCGTTGGTGCCAGCAAACGTAGCGGTGATTGTGTATTTGCCTGGGACGTCTGGAGTCTGCCACACGTAACTGAATAAGCCGTTTGCATCAGTTGTAGCTTTGCCAAGGGTGATAAGATTGCCGTTCGGATCAATAGCGGTCAACGTTACGGTAACGCCTGTGAAATTAGTCGGCATTGGTTGCTGCTGATAAACATAGCTCATCCAAGCACTCATGCTTGCGTCAGATGAAACTGGAACACCATTCGGAAAATCAGCTGCCTGCTCAGTCTGCTTAGTACCCGCAGAAATATCCATCACTGTGCCCTGTACAATTGCGTGGTCCCCTACTGTGATTTGAGTCAATGGCACCTGTACTGTAGTAGCGCTGGGTCCTCTGCCAACAACGTAAATTTGGTTGTCATAGCCATTGAAGAATGTTGCAAAGCCATCTGCGATAGCGGCTGCTGAAGCACCGCCGTCGTAATCTGAAAGAGCCCATATTTCTGCTCCAGTTGTAGCATTAACAGCGCGTGCTAATGCACCCTTGTAAATCGGTGTTTCAATAGTGTGCTCACTAGTAATCGTGTATACCACTCCGTCGCCAATAGCGTATATGAAAGTTGGATAAGTGCCGTAAGCCGTGTTAAAGCCAGCGTTAGTACTGTTACCTGCCCCGCCATTACCGTAAGTCCACAATAGATCTCCATTTGCCATATCATAACAGTAGACTATTCCTCCGAAACTACTGCTGTAGAGTTTACCGTAAGCAGCCACACCTTGTACGTCGGGAAGATATGGGGAGCCATAGTAGTCCCAGGATACTTGAGATGTAGTTGGACCCCAAAGGTACTTGCCTGTACTCATGCTGTATCCTACAAACTGCATAGTTTCCTTATATGCTTCAGTAAAGACACCAGTACCGCCGTTAGCTGTTGGATCAGCGGGGCCATTTAGGACAGTGACGTTGCCTGCTGGCGGGTTAACTGTATTCCACCATAGTATCGAACCGATTGGACCCTTTGTTGCGTTGAGGTTGATAGCGAAATATGTGTAAGGGGCCCAGCTTGTTGTACCGAATACAGAAGTGGTTACTCCAGGATAAGTGCCATTGTAGCAAATTATCATATTATTATAGTAAGTGTCAATTATCGTAGGTGGTGAGGTCATAGTGTTTAGCGATGGTATCGAAACGTTCCAGTCATATAAGCTTGGATCGGCTCCGTTAGTTATCGGCGGAACTACTTGTGGTGATGTTGACGCACCTGAGTATTGATCATCCCAAAGTCTAGACGAGTTCCACTGACCCAAATAATACTGTGGCTTCGAGGCGCTGCCATCATTTACCAGGTTATATATCAAGTATTCACCTGATGGACCGAGGGCCGTGTTCTGCGCAGCGGTGGGAATGTTAGTTACGTTGAACATGAAGTCTCCTGTGTCTGCATCAAAAGCCTCCCAAACAACGGGAATATATCCAAATGGTCCAAATCCGCCTACACTCGCAAATAGTATTGGCGGATAAACGCCGTGCTGGTTGGGGTCTTGAACGTCATATATGTAACCGAATGAAAGCGCAGGAATAGAAGTGCTAGACCAAATTTGCTGTCCTGTTTGCAAGTTAACGCATACAGTTGGACCACTAGTGGCACCCGCAAATGATATTGGTTCAGTGTAGTAGAGCATTCCGTCAAGTATTATCGGATTGGTGAATCTATTATTATATGCAGACCCCTCGAAGTATGTGTCTCCCGCAATGGCAACAGTGTTTCCTCCGACGACACCGCCACTTTGAAGTGATTTAGTCCACATGACGTGACTAGTGGTAGGTCCTACGGCATCACCTGGAAAACTCTGCTGATCTGATGTCACAGTAAATCCAAAGAAAGCGAAGCCAGAGTAGCCTGGTGAACCACTACCTAGCCAGTTTGACGAAATCGTGTACCAGTTAGTGTTCTCACCGTAAATTGGGCGAGTCCAATACGCAGTCGGAAGCGGAGAGCTGCCTGTGGCAGCAGGGATTGGTGATTGCTGCACGGTGAGTGTTGTTGATGCAGAGCTGGGTAGATAAGTATCGCCAATTAATGCTGAGGTTGGTGAATCATTGCTGGTAGTTATTTTTTGTCCCTGAAAAGTAAAGTTGAAAGAGTATGTGCCGGCTACAGTAGGAGTGTAGTGAGTGTACTGTGATGATGTTGGGTCTGAAATATAAGCAAAAGTCTGTGTTGTTTTTGCACCGCCAGGCGCAGTAATAGTGAGCTCGTAGTTCTGGAATCGGTAATCGTTTGATAACGCAGACGCTGGGTCATAAGTTTTGTCAAGCCACATATAAACGGTCACTTGCTGGTTGACACCTATCGGATTAGGGTTTACCTCAATGTAAGCGAACGTTGGAATGTTCCATGCTGGTGTATGTGCACTAGCAGATGGTATAAGCATCATTGAAGCTGACATCGAAAACATTAAAAATATAGCAATCGCAATAGTTACAATTCTGTTTTTAGATAAATTCATGTATTTTTCTTCTCCTATATTTTATGAAGAAACCCTTACCGCACAAGTAATATATAAAATATACTTAATTACGCAATTAAAAACAGTCAAAATAAATAAAACTCATCAAAATAATTTAAAACGTTTAAGCGGTCACGGAGCAATAGTTAACAAATAAAAAGCGAAAAAGTAAGTAAGGGCACTCAAGGGTTCAGCACAACGTAACTAATTCATTTTTTGATTTGAGCAAGAACTTAATTGTACGCTTGAGGTTTAGCGCGACCTGGCTTTTCGGTTTTCATTCTTCTCTTTTGGAGGCTGCCCACAGATTTAAGTAATTATAATTAAAATATTTAAAGTGTTATAGTAATGCTTAACATTTGCTTTGCATTTAAAAAAGCGGTAAAAGTGAAAAAATGGGGCACAAAACAAACATCGATGAAATTGATGCTATAATTCTAAAAAATCTTCTAAACGAGTCACGCACAAGCTTCACTAAAATCGCCAAAGAGTGCAATATTAGCGTAGCAGCTGTAAGAATGCGTTACGGACACTTATGGAAAGAAGGGATAATCAACGGAGAAGTAATGCAAGTAGACCCCCATAAGCTCGGATACAACCTTCAATGCTTAATTGGAATTATAACCTCTAAAGAAAATGAGAACAAAGCAGTAGAATTTCTAAAAAGTAAGCCTTACATCCGATGGGTAAATGGGAATTTCGGAAAATACAACCTCCACTCATCATTACTATTACATAACGTAGAGGAATTAAGTAAAATACAAAGAGATTTAGAAGCTAGCCCATTAATCAAAACCGTAGAGGCATTAATTCATGTCGACGATACAATAATAATACATCCAGAAAACTTGATCATCAAACCTTTTAGCGGCAGAATCGAACAGAACCCCATCGAAATTAGAAAAGAAGAAATAAAAATTGACGAAACAGATAGAAAAATTATGAAAATACTAGCACTGAAATCCAGAACGTCATTCAGGAAAATTGCTGAGCAACTTGGTATTTCAACTCAAAAGGTTATAGAACGATACAAAAAACTTAGAGGAACCGTGCTAACGCTCTCCACAATAAACGTTAATCTAAACAAACTTGGATATGCCGCTGGTGCTTATTTGTTAATAAAGCTGACAAACAAAAGCAAGATAACAGAGGTGGAAACTGAACTCCTCAAAATACCTAACCTTATTGTCCTTGTCAAATACATTGGATCTTATGATCTATTCGCACATGTGGTTTTTGAAGATTTCCAAGAGTACTTCAAAATGGCAGATGGAATCAACAGAATACAAAATATTGAGCGATTAGATATCTTCTTGGTTCCTAGTCAGTCAGAATGGCCTTCAAGTCTTTTCGCATCCATTCTTTAATGGAAACTGTTTTTGCCAAGAAGACAATTGCTGGGCCACGAGTTGTAAAATTCTAAAAATAACAAGGTCTTCAATATAGAAAAAGGTTTGGAGATTCCTTTTTGTCTCAAGGTAAAAGACCACAAACAACCCGATAACGAGCTATAGCAAAAAAGTAAGCCTTCTCGGTGCTTTTCCGATACGTTGTGATAATAGACTGCCGATTGATGTTTGCATCGCAGATATTTCATGTATCCAGTCATTGAGTCTTTAGAAACATAGCGAAAGCACTTTTAATTAACTGGAATTTGCGGTTTCCGATGACCTCGGAAAAGTTTTTACTTTGTTTTCAAAGTAAAGGCTACTAAGACAGCCATTACCGAAAAAGTGGCCATGCCGAACAAGGATACCTCAAATGAGCCAGTCGCACCTATTAGATAACCAATCAAAGGAACCGACAAAACCGCGCCAAGAGAACCACAAACATTTATTACACCAAATCCAATCCCTGCTTTACCGTGACCCAAAATTTCAGGAGGCATTGCATTCGCAGCTGGCGCGATTATTGCAGTTGTTACGCCTATGAACAGAACAGAACCTACCATTGCCATTATTAAGTCTGACCCTAACGCCAAGGTAACGAATGCTACAGTCATTAACAGTGGACCCAAAATAATGAAAAGTCGCCGTTTTCCCATTCTATCAGACAGATAACCAAAAAAAGGAACCAAAAATATCGTGAATAAACCAGATAAACCCGCCAAGAAACTAGCTTGAACACTGGGCATATGGGCAAATTCCGTAAATAGCGTGGGAGCCCACGTAGAGAACGAAAAAGCAGCACCTTGAGCACCGAGCAAACAAAAGGCGGAACTTCCAAAGTTCAAGATTAACATAGTCTTTGCGTCCCCCTTTTATTCCTTTATCCTGAGAATATGGACCATCCTTGATAGCTACCAAAAAAACCACAATTGCCGTAACTGCCAAAAATGAACTAATGTAAAAAGGAAAACGCCAACCAAAATTCGCCACCACAAGACTCACACTTGGAAAAGTAATAATCACCGCGATTGGCATGCTCGCTCCCATGAGGTCCGATGGCTTTTCCCAAATCTTTGTCCCCGAACCACTGAGAAATTATTGCTAAATCCGTGATTGTTATTAGAATCCCGCCACCACCTAAAATCAATCTACCAAAAAGCAATAAATCAAATGAATTTGAAATAGCAGCCACAACCGAAGCAACCGCCACACATACCAACGCCGCAACACCCACTTTTTTCGCATTGTATTTGGTTAAAAGCCACCCTGAGGGCAAGCTTAGAAAAAGCCCCGGAACTATAACGATCGACATGATAAAACCCGCCTGCACATCAGTAATAGAGAATGCTTTAATTATCGCTGGAATCATAGGGGGAACTGATTCAAAAGCAACAGTGTAGACCATTAAAGAATAAACTACAACAAACAATACTACCCATCGATATCTACGAGTCTCGACCTGTCAGTTGCCGATTTTTCCCCGTTTCCGTATCTATTCCTTTTTCCCTTCTATATTTTTATGTGCCCCATTCTTGCAAAGGGTTTTAAGAAAGTGATTATCTACAAAGGTTACCTCTGATGCATCCT
>CAWAUU010000034.1:0-44891 GCA_963785215.1 Candidatus Bathyarchaeota archaeon | reverse complement strand
GAATATATCCAAATGGTCCAAATCCGCCTACACTCGCAATTAGAATTGGTGGATAAACTCCGTGTTCGTTGTAGTCTTGAACGTCATATATGTAGCCGAATGATAGCGCTGGTACATTAGTGCTAGACCAGATAACTTGTCCTGTTTGCAGGTTGACGCAGATAGTTGGTCCATAAGCAACCGCCCCCGCTGGTCACCTGCTCCTGGGGTGCCAGACCATGATATTGGTTCAGTGTAATAGAGCATTCCGTCAAGAATTATTGGATTGGTGAATCTATTAATGTATGCAGACCCCTCGAAGTATGTGTTTCCCGCAATAGCAACAGTGTTTCCTCCGACGACACCGCCACTTTGAAGCGGCGTAGTCCACATGACGTGACTAGTGGCAGGTCCTACGGCGTCCCCTGAAAACATCTGCTCGTTTGTTCCTGTGGTGTCACCATAGCCTGGTGTGCCTGTGCCTAGCCAGTTTGACGAAATCGTGTACCAGTTAGAGTTTTCACCGTAAATTGGGCGAGACCAGTAAGCAGTTGGAAGCGGAGTAGTTGGGATTGTGGCGATTGGTGTTTTCTGGACAGCAAGTGTTGTTGACGCAGAGCTGGGCAGATAAGTATCGCCTATGAATGCACTTGGTCCAACACCACCAGTAAAGCTAAAGACGGATTCGGTGTACGTGTATACTTGTCCTGAAAAGTAAAGTTTAAGCTGTATGTGCCAACTTGGGTAGGAGTGAAGGAATAGCCCTGATTTGATGTTGGATCTGAGACAACAGCAAAAGTCTGTGTTGATTTTGTACCATCAGGCGCAGTAATAGTGAGTTCGTAGTTATGGAATCGAACATCATTACCTATTGCTGCTCCGTCTATTGTCTTGTCAATCCACATGTATATGTACGCTGGCTGATCGACACCTATAGGGTTAGGTGCAACACTAATGTAGGCATATGTTGGAATCTTCCATGCAGGTGTATGTGCACTAGCGTTTGGGATAAACATCATTGAAGCTGACATCGAAAATGTTAAGAATATAGCGATTGCAATAGCTGCAATTCTGTTTTTAGCAAATTTCATATATTTTTCATTCTCCTTTATTTGTGAGAGCACAGTAATCTGGCACCCAGTATATAAAATTTTTCTAAACTAACACATAATGGAATACAAAAGTCATACTTCATGCAATAAAATTGCAAAATGTGGAGGGAAAAGCTTAACACGTTCATTGTGTTTAAGATTTCAAAAAACACATCACTGTATTAAGATTCCAAAAAGTGATAGCGATTGGCGAACCGAATAAAAATCGATGAAATCAACGCGAAAATTTTGAAGATCCTTCTAAAGGAATCCCGCACCAGTTTCACCGAAATTGCCAAAAACTGCAAAATTTCTGTAGGCGCAGTGAAAATGCGATACAAACACTTATGGAAAGTAGGCATAATCAACGGAGAAATAATGCAGGTAAACCCGTACAGTTTGGGATACAAATGTGTAGGAAATATAGGAATCAACACTTCTGCTGAGTATGAGGAAACAGTTACAGAATTTCTGAAAAAAAAAGCAACATCGGTCTACCCAAGTGGGATCCTGGAAAATATAACATTCGACTTTTAGTTCTATTAGAATAACGTAGAGGAGTGGGTAAGAGTTCAACGAGATTTGGAAGCTATCCCACAATCAAGTCCGTAGACCCATTAATCTGCGACAGATACAACGGAATGATACACCCAGAAAATTTGATATCAAACCCTTGAGCAGAACAGAAAACGCAATTGAGCAAACCCCATCGATAATCGATAATGAACAAATAAAAATTGACGAAATTGATAGAAAAATAGCAAAATATAGTCACTCACAATTCACGCACGTCATTCAGAAAAATTGCTAAACAACTTGATATTTCAACTCAAAAACGTAATTCAACGATACAAAAAACTTAGAGGAACCGTACTAACGCTCTCCACCATAAACGCTTAACCTAAACAAGCTCGGATATGCCGCTGGTGCTTATTTGTAATAAAGCTGACAAACAAAAGCAAGATAACAGAGATGGAAACTGAACTCCTCAAAATACCTAACCTTATTGTCCTTGTCAAATACATTGGATCTTATGATCTATTCGCACATGTGGTTTTTGAAGATTTCCAAGAGTACTTCAAAATGGCAGATGGAATCAACAGAATACAAAATATTGAGCGATTAGATATCTTCTTGGTTCCTAGTCAGTCAGAATGGCCTTCAAGTCTTTTCGCATCCATTCTTTAATGGAAACTGTTTTTGCCAAGAAGACAATTGCTGGGCCACGAGTTGTAAAATTCTAAAAATAACAAGGTCTTCAATATAGAAAAAGGTTTGGAGATTCCTTTTTGTCTCAAGGTAAAAGACCACAAACAACCCGATAACGAGCTATAGCAAAAAAGTAAGCCTTCTCGGTGCTTTTCCGATACGTTGTGATAATAGACTGCCGATTGATGTTTGCATCGCAGATATTTCATGTATCCAGTCATTGAGTCTTTAGAAACATAGCGAAAGCACTTTTAATTAACTGGAATTTGCGGTTTCCGATGACCTCGGAAAAGTTTTTACTTTGTTTTCAAAGTAAAGGCTACTAAGACAGCCATTACCGAAAAAGCGGCCATGCCGAACAAGGATACCTCAAATGAGCCAGTCGCACCTATTAGATAACCAATCAAAGGAACCGACAAAACCGCGCCAAGAGAACCACAAACATTTATTACACCAAATCCAATCCCTGCTTTACCGTGACCCAAAATTTCAGGAGGCATTGCATTCGCAGCTGGCGCGATTATTGCAGTTGTTACGCCTATGAACAGAACAGAACCTACCATTGCCATTATTAAGTCTGACCCTAACGCCAAGGTAACGAATGCTACAGTCATTAACAGTGGACCCAAAATAATGAAAAGTCGCCGTTTTCCCATTCTATCAGACAGATAACCAAAAAAAGGAACCAAAAATATCGTGAATAAACCAGATAAACCCGCCAAGAAACTAGCTTGAACACTGGGCATATGGGCAAATTCCGTAAATAGCGTGGGAGCCCACGTAGAGAACGAAAAAGCAGCACCTTGAGCACCGAGCAAACAAAGGCCTAACTTCCAAAGTTCAAGATTAACATAGTCTTTGCGTCCCCCTTTTATTCCTTTATCCTGAGAATATGGACCATCCTTGATAGCTACCAAAAAAACCACAATTGCCGTAACTGCCAAAAATGAACTAATGTAAAAAGGAAAACGCCAACCAAAATTCGCCACCACAAGACTCACACTTGGAAAAGTAATAATCACCGCGATTGGCATGCTCGCTCCCATGAGGCCCATGGCTTTTCCCAAATCTTTGTCCCCGAACCACTGAGAAATTATTGCTAAATCCGTGATTGTTATTAGAATCCCGCCACCACCTAGAATCAATCTACCAAAAAGCAATAAATCAAATGAATTTGAAATAGCAGCCACAACCGAAGCAACCGCCACACATACCAACGCCGCAACACCCACTTTTTTCGCATTGTATTTGGTTAAAAGCCACCCTGAGGGCAAGCTTAGAAAAAGCCCCGGAACTATAACGATCGACATGATAAAACCCGCCTGCACATCAGTAATAGAGAATGCTTTAATTATCGCTGGAATCATAGGGGGAACTGATTCAAAAGCAACAGTGTAGACCATTAAAGAATAAACTACAACAAACAATACTACCCATCGATATCTACGAGTTCGACCTGTCAGTTGCCGATTTTTCCCCGTTTCCGTATCTATTCCTTTTTCCCTTCTATATTTTTATGTGCCCCATTCTTGCAAAGGGTTTTAAGAAAGTGATTATCTACAAAGGTTACCTCTGATGCATCCTACGTCGGGGTTTATACTATTTAAAATTTTTTTAAATCACTTAAAAATAAGCTACAAAAGGAATATTTTCCCATAAAAATATATAAAATGAGGATTAACACAATCAGCGTATTTAAGAAGACAAAGCAAGGCAGAATACAAGGTATTGAAAAAACAGATACATTTGTAAACCCCAACTTCCCAGAATTGCATAACCATGTCGCATCACAGTGGAATATAGAATTTTTTGATACTGGAACAAACTTCATGCGCAACATCCTTTACTTTTTTACCGGTAAACTGAAGTTCGAATTCCTTCCCCGGCGCCATTTTATTGTGCTATTTTGCGATTTTTCTGTTGACGCGTTCGTTTTGGAAGCTGAATTTAGTTGGTTTTGCGGCGAGGTTTATATGATACGGTTGATATCTATTGTATTACAGTGGTTTGCTTGTCTGAAACGATTAGTTTGAGGTTGCCTCGTGAAACAGCAAAGAAGCTTCGTGAAATAGCTGATAAAGAAGGAAAAGACAGGTCAACTTTGATACGTGAATTGTTGGAGCATGGAGTTAAAGAAAAGAGTCTGGAGCAGGCTGTTGAGCTTTATCGGACAGGTCAGGTTACTGGTTGGAAGGCGGCTCAACTAGCTGGCGTTTCCTTGTGGAGTTTCTACAATATGCTGGAAGAGAAGGGAGTCCTTATCCAGTATTCCGAGCGTGATTTGGAGGAAGATCTCAAGTCTTGATGGAGTCTGGACTCCTTGCCTGTTGTCGTCTCTGATACTAGCCCTTTGATTTGGCTCTCAAAAATTGGCAAACTTACTTTGCTCAGGGACCTTTTTAATGAGATTCTGATTCCAGAGGAGGTTTACAGAGAAGCGGTCGAGAGAGGTTTGCAGGAAGGGTTCAGCGATGCTCTTGTAATCAAAGAGGGCATTGACAAGGGTTGGATAAAAATTTCTCAGCTCGATGAAAACGAGGTTGCACTTTGCCAGAAGATAATGAAGCATGCTTTTGAACTTCACTTGGGCGAGGCTCAAGCCATAGTATTAGCTCGTAAAACAGGCATGGGCACGTTGCTATTAATAGATGAATCCAGCGGGCGAGCATTTGCTGAAGCATGGGGTCTAAAAGCTAAAGGAGTACTCTACGTAATAATGGCTGCGCTTCGAAGTGATTTATTAGATGATGCAGAGGCAAAGGAAACAGTGCTAACTCTAGTGCGCAAAGGCTTCAGAATTGAACCAAACCTGTTGGCAAGAATAATAAGAGAAATAGATACCTACAGACGCAAATGCAAATAACCTTATTTACTGTGATAGGGGGCGAATCCCTTTTCTTATGCGCAACCAGTCAGCTCAGGATTTAATCTGGGAGGATGAGGTTAGATTTCCACAACGTTTTTCTTCTCACAGGTATGGAAGATTTGTTGACGTCGTAATCCCAATTATAAAAGTGGCATAACTAATGGCAGAAAATACAGTAAAGAATACTAATCCAATCTGGATAAGCCGAGAATTCGCAAGATGCAGTGGTTGCCGCAAATGCGAGATTGCCTGCTCTCTGCATCATGAAAATAAAATCTGGCCTGAGGCTTCTAGAGTTCGCGTGTTTATGCTGGTTCCAGGTGCAGAATTTCCCCACTTATGTACGCAGTGCGAGGATTATCCATGCGTTGAGGCTTGCCCGTTCAAAGCTCTTGCCGTGAACAAGGAAACCAGCGCCGTCATCGTTAACGTGGACAAGTGCACGGGCTGTGGCAAATGTATTGATGCCTGCCCAGGTAAAGTTCCGCATGTTCACCCTCAGAGCAAGAAGATTTTGATCTGCGACCTCTGTGGCGGCGACCCGCAGTGCACCAAAGTCTGCCAGGAAGGCGGCTGGAACTGCTTAAAAGCCGTTGACCGCGGAGATCACGAGTTCAAGCTTTATGCACGTACTCCTGAGGAAACTGCTAGAAACCTTGCCATTAAGTTGTATGGCGAGAAAGCGGAGGAGTTCTTTTAATGCTTGGTTACGCTGGAAAATTCTTGGAAGTTGACCTTTCAACATCAAGCTTCAAAAACACAACGCTTCCAGACGAGTGGCTTAAAGACTATATTGGAGGCAGAGCGCTAGCCGCAAAAATCCTAAGCGAAAGACTAATCCAGAAATGGGAGAACGTTGACCCGCTTGGACCTGAAAATATTCTGTTTTTTATGCCCGGACCTTTCACGGGGTATTTCCCAGGCGGCAGAACTTGTGTAACAGGCAAATCGCCCCAAAGCAACGGTATGGTAGGCTCCACGGTTGGCGGCGAGTTCGGGGTGGAACTTCGATGCGCAGGTTACGACGGCATAATCGTGTCAGGAAAAGCTGAGAAACCAGTTTACTTGTTCATTAAGGATTCTGATGTGGAGCTCAGGGATGCAAGCAGCATCTGGGGCAAAGATGGCAAACAAACTGACGCTTTGTTGAACCGTGAATGCCGGCGGTTGTTGGCTGAGCGTTATCCACGCGTGGGTGTTTGGAAGGAGCCAGCTAAACTCTACATTGGGCCTGCAGGTGAACGGAAAGTTCGCACATCGGTTGTTGTGGCTAAGTGGACTCATGCGGCAGGTTACGGTGGTTACGGTGCTGTTATGGGGTCAAAAAACCTCAAGGCAGTGGCGGTTAAAGGCACAGGACCGTTACCTGAAGTCGCAGATTTGGAGAAAATAAAGCAGATGGTTGATGATGTCTGCAAAGGCTCTTATGCTAACGTGTTGTGGCGCAGGTGGGGAACTGGTGGAGGTGGCTATAGTTTCGGCGCAGAAACCAGTTCTGAGCCTATTCGGAATTGGCAGGAAGAGTGGCATGACCAGAGAAGTTACGGCGTGGATCAGTTTGAGAGCAAAGTTTGGGTAAAACCTGCATGGAGTGATTTCGGTTGCCCCACAAACTGCTTGAAAATTAGCTGCATCCGCGCAGGCAAATATAAAGGCGCTATAACGGATAATCCTGATTATGAGTTGCAGGCTTTTCTGGGTCCAAATTTGGGGTTGTTTACACCTGAAGAGAACGTGTACTTGTCTTCGCTTATTGAAGATTTAGGCATGTGCGGTATCCAAGCAGGCAGTGTCATGGGTTTTGCGGCTGAACTGTTCCAACGCGGTATCCTAACCAAGGCTGACTTGGATGGTTTAGAGTTGAAATGGGGCGACGTTGACGCATTTGCCGCTTTGGCAAAGAAAATCGCGTATAGAGAAGGCATAGGCGACTTGCTGGCTGAAGGCACATACCGAGCAGCACTTAAGCTTGGAAAGTTGAAAGACAAAAACCTTCTGCCTTACACTGTAACTAGCAAGGGCATCAGTATCGGCGCGCATGGCATCCGAAGCGGAAGAGACTTCTCACGAGAAATAGGCTACGCCTGCAGCGTACAGGGCGGTGACCACTCATCCATGACGGATTTACCCATTGACGGTTGGGGCAGCGAGATTTGGCAGATATTCAACGATTCAGCAGTAATGTGCATTTTCACTTCATTCAGCATATCGCCAAACTTTAGATATGAATTCTACAATGCAGTCACAGGTCAAAGCTTAAGTCGCAAAGGATGGCTAAACGGCGGAGGAATGAAAACGCTGCAGATACAACGCGCTCTTCTGCTTCTCGGCGGACCTGATTTAAAGTGGAATCCTAAAGTTGACGATGATAACCCAGAGAGGTTCTACGAGCCTCTGCCTTCAGGACCCTGCAAGGGACAAGCCGCTGACAAGGCAAGCGTGAAACAGAAAGTGCTACAATACTATGAGCAAGCAGGATGGGACCAAAACGGCATACCTACATCCGAGACCCTTAGCAAGCTAAAAATTGAATATGTTGATAAAAGCTTAGGCAGACTATGAGCTAAATCTCCAAAAAGAAAAAATAAAAATTTTCAGAAAATTCTATATTCTAACCCATAAATGTTGGGTGTGCATCTTCTTCATTAATGTGATGCATAACATGAATCGCTAACCCTGTGGCGGCGCCTGCAGAAAGCCCCAAAAGCAAATTGTTAAGAGGCGCATACTGCCCGACCAACCCTAAAACTACAAGCGCATCGAAAACCAACGCAACTGCCAAGTAACCAACGCACCACATTTTAACGCTCATTCCTCTAGGCTTGTTTATGCCAATGCCGCCTAACAAGCCAAACATAATCAAGAAGCCGATTAAAGCATAGATCCAATCGTAACTCAAACCTTTTCACCTGTTAGTCTGGCTATGTTCATTTAGAGCTTTATTAGCTTATCGAATACAAGTTCAGATAAAGACGCATTATTATTAATCTCAGCATACATACCGTTAGGTTTTATTACCCTCATATGAGAATCTTAACTACCTTAAGGATGTGAATGCGTTAACAAAATTCGACGCGAGACAATGCCATAAATGGGCTCAACTTTTGCTTGCAAGGCAACAAAAACTCAATCAAGCCTTAACTGCAATAACAGAAGAAGACTTTGATTTAGCAAAGCGGTTGTTTTCTCAAATTTTTATCGGAGTAAACGGCGGCAAACAAGCTGATCCAGGCATGGCTGGTTCACTCTTGTATCATATGGCTATGGTTACCAAGATGGAGTCGGAAACACGCGTGCTTATTGATGAGTTGCATGTAGACTTACCTGATATATCCCTAAAACTTAGCAAGATTTACAGTGATTTTGAATCTGACGTGAAAGAGCTGACCAAGGAAATTACACCTTTTACCTTAGACTTTCAGGAAATAGCGTCAACTCCACATCTTGGAACAGTAGAAAAAATCAACCTTTTTACAGGTTTAACCAAAGAAAACAAAGCAGTCGAAAGCCTGCTAGACAACAAGAACCCCGAGGCGTCTGCTGCACTAAAAAAATTGTTCTGTTCCTGGGCCGAGCAGATTATACGGATGCGTTTAATCCAAGAGTACGAAACAATAAAGGGTTTACTAGTTACAGCTGAACTTGCAAAAAGTATCGGCGTGCCAGCGCTTGAGAATGCAATGGAAAGGGTACAGGACAAGTTCGGTCAAGAAACCGTTGACATAGCTCTTGACGTGACGCTTAAAGTTGGCATGAAAAGAGAAAAACTGCAATCAATCATGTTAAGCGACCACTTCATAAATTACACCATGAACATAGATACATTGGATGGGCACATGGAGTTTTTGAATTGCCCGATTTTTGGAAGCCACAAATATGCCGAGGAAAAATACGGCGTAACCCCTCAGGCAGCTGATCTTTTTTGTACCCATTTCTGTTTTGCTCATGCCAAAGCAATGCTGGACACAGTTCTTCCTTTCCCATTTACACTTTGGCAGCCTAAACGAATAGCGACCCATGGCAACTGCGAGTTTTACCTAAAACTTTCACACTCCCCTGTAGCAAAGGCGTCTGAACGGTTTATTCCGCTCGTTATGTCATGGAACATCACGCGCGAATGCAACATGAAATGTTCCCATTGCTACATTAACGCTACAGAGAAAAAACTTGACAATGAATTAACCACTCAAGAAGCCAAAAATCTCATGGATCAAATCTACCAAGTTAGCGCGCCACTGTTAATACTGAGTGGCGGTGAACCTCTCTTGCGCCAAGACATTTTTGAACTCATAAACTACGGCTCAAAGAAAGGTTTGAAGATGGGGCTGGGAAGCAACGGAAGCCTCATTGATGAAACAGTAGCGAAGAAAACTCAAGGATGCCGGTATAGCCACCGTTTCAATAAGCTTGGATTCCAATATTCCAGCTCAGCATGACGAGTTCAGAGGAGTGGCTGGCGCGTGGGAGAAAGCGGTCGAAGCCTGTAAGGCTTTGAGGAAAAACAATGTGCTTGTTCAAGTCAACACAACTTTAACCCAGCAGAACTACAATCAGATAGACGACATAATGTCATTGGCTGAAAGCATAGGCGTTGAAAACTTCCACTTGTTCTTCCTTGTTCCAACTGGTCGAGGCACAAAATTAACCGATATTTCCCCAGAAAAATATGAGGAAATGATCACAAAAACATTCGCAAAAACCGCAAATCACAAATTAAACGTGAGACCTTCCTGTGCACCGCAGTTTATGCGAATCGCCAAAGACATGGGCTTAGATATGCGACAGTGGATTCGCGGTTGCATCGCCGGATTATACTATTGCCGCATTTACCCCAACGGAGACGTAACACCCTGCCCCTACCTACCAATTAAACTGGGGAATGTACGGGAAAAAAGCTTTAAAGAAATATGGTTCAACTCAAAAGTCTTCAACGATTTAAGAGATCCTAATTCACTGAAGGGCAAATGCGGAGTCTGTGAATACCGCTCCTTATGTGGTGGCTGCCGAGCCCGCGCCTATGGTCTCTCTAACGATTTTATAGATTTCTGCGGAGACCTCCATGAACCTACAGAGTTAAAAAGCGATTATCTAACTGAAGATCCATGGTGCGTCTACCAGCCAAAAACAACTTGCAAAGACACAAACAAGCAAAGCCAGTAACAGAAAACCGCTCTAGCTGAAAAATTGCTCGCGGCAGAAACTATTTAAGACATCATTGTCTTTCAAAAACTTTAATCGGCAGTTAAAATGGCTTTGGCAGGACCGCCAACCGAAAAATCGTTATGGCGAAGAAAATATGATAAGAGTCCACAAATCAACAAATACGAAACATTCTCCTATGGCAACCGCTTCAACTCAAAAATCTAAGTAGGCGACGTATTAGTTGCTTCAGGATACGCTGAAGGCGCTGATGACTTAAAGAAGCTTGCTTCCCCAGCCCAAACGTGCAATGTCGAATAGTTAGCATCTTTATTTCAGATTCATTAACACTATAAGCCAGTAAGCACCATTCATAATGAAATCAGTTTATCGTTGGTTAAAGAGAAGCGAGGGAAAAAAACGTTTACCTGCCCGAATCCTGCATGTAGGAAAACTTTCACTACACCACTAAAAACCTTAAATTTACAGCAGGATCCAGCACAGACATATGCCGCTTGCCCATTCTGTTTAACAAAAATAACTGAAGCGCAAATAGAGGCTGTTAATAAACCCGAAAAAACACAAGTTGAAACAATTCCCTCTAAAGAGAAGCCAAATAGAAGCAAAGAAAAACCACCTGCCTGCCAATATCACCTAGGCTACTTAAGTGAACGAGAAAAAAATCAGCAAATCCCTGATGAATGCATCATTTGCCAAGATATTGTTGAATGTATGCTTAGAAAAATGAGAACTTAATTAAAATAATATTTCATTTTTTCGAGAGAAAGATGTTTAGAATTAAAAAAATGAAAGAATGAAGATAGGAAAAATTATTTAATTTATTTCTTTTTCTTGGTTGTTGTTGCTTCGGTGGCAGGTGCTTCATCCGTTTTGACTGGCGCTGGCTCTTCTGCTTTTGGTTCTTCTTTTTTCTCTTCAATTTCGGTTGTTATTTCTTCAATTGGTTTTGGAGGCGGTGTTGTTGCCATTGTCCAGCCTATCCATGCACCGATTGCCAGAATAGCGATAAATGCTACGGAAACAAGAACCAGTACTGCATCTAGCCTGACATCGGTTCCATTAAGTTTGAACAATTGTTGAGGAACACTCACTAGAAGGAGGTAGACTATAGCGACTATAACGCATACAGCAAGTATTGCTCCACCTATTCCTTGATCTTTGCTAACCATTTAAGTCACCACTTTATAGCCATGTATTATGTCAAGCAATTTAAAGTTTGTCATGGTTTTAAGCATGCCCTTGTTTATGTTGTTCCCATTTCCCAGGTTGAAAGGTACTTTTTCTGTTCAGCCGTAAGCTCGTCGATATTTACTTCCATTGTTTTCAGTTTTAGCTCGGCAACTTTTTCGTCAATTTCTTTTGGAACAGTGAACACTTTAGGCGTTAACTTCGCTGTTTTAGCTATGTATTCTGAGCACAAAGCTTGGTTAGCAAATGACATATCCATGACTTCGGATGGGTGCCCTTCTGCCGCTGCCAAGTTTACTAGTCTGCCTTCGGCTAAGAGGTATAGTTTTCTGCCGTCTTTTAGTGTGTACTCTTCTAGGTTGGGGCGCATGGTTCTTTTAGCGGTTGACAGCGATTCTAAATCTTTTATGTTTACTTCCACGTTGAAGTGACCGCTGTTAGCCATTATGGCGCCGTCTTTCATTTTTTGCATATGCTCTTTTCGTATCACACTGATGTCTCCTGTAGCAGTTACGAATATGTCGCCTATAGCCGCTGCTTCAGCCATTGGCATGACACGCAAACCGTTCATTACTGCTTCCAACGCGCGAGTAGGTTGGACTTCTGTTACTATAACGTTGGCGCCTAAGCCTTGAGCTCGCATAGCTATACCTCTTGAACACCAACCGTAACCACCGACTACAAAGTTTTTGCCTGCTATCAATGTGTTTGTGGCCCTCAAGATGCCATCCATGGTGCTTTGTCCTGTTCCATATCGGTTGTCGAAGAGGTATTTTGTGTACGCATCGTTTACGGCTACGATTGGGTACTTGAGGCTGCCGTCTTTTTCCATTGCTCTTAGACGGATTACGCCTGTGGTGGTTTCTTCTGTTCCACCTTTAACGTCTTTCAGTTGAGCTTGGCGTTTGCTGTGTAGGGTGCCGACTAAATCTGCGCCGTCGTCAAGGGTTATGGATGGCTTGTAATCTAACGCGTTGTCTATGCACTTGTAGTATTCTTCAGTGTTTTGTCCTCTCCAAGCAAAAACGTGAACACCATTATCAGCTAAAGCTGCAGCTACATCATCTTGGGTTGAGAGCGGGTTGGAACCGCATAAGTGCAACTTTGGCGCCTCCGGCAGTTAATGCCTGCACTAGGACAGCTGTTTCTTTTGTTACGTGGAGGCATGCGCCTAAGGTTAAGCCTTTTAATGGTTTTTCTTTTTCAAACCTGTTTTTAATCAGGTTTAGCACGGGCATATGGCGTGATGCCCATTCAATCTGTAAATGACCTTGCGGTGCTAAACTTTTATCTTTAACTTGGAATTCTTCCATGAATATTCCTTCTTTTTAGAAAGAGTGTGTCTTCTACCTATTTAGAATTTACTTCAAGTTAAGGGCAGTTAAAATCAGGCGAATGGCTCATAACGCAGTTTCTGGACTGGAAAAAGTTTAATTACAACTCGTCGAAAGCTAACAGTAAGAAGGTTGTACGATTGAAGGAACCTTTTGCCAAATTTATTAAAGACAATTTAGACTCCAAAACGTTACTAATTACATGCGGATTGCCTGGAACTTGGAAAACAGAAACCTCAGAGGAAGTCTCAAAAATCAAAGGGTACCCCATTCTCCGAAGCGATATAATCCGCTTAGAAGTTCTAAAAAACGAGGATGTTTTTGACGCAAAAGTTGCAGGAAACATGAATAAACGCCTATCTGTCTATGATGAAGTCTTTCGAAGAGCAGACGATTTAGCTAAAAAAGACTGTTTCCGGCATTATTTTGGATGCAACCTTTGTTACTCAAGATTTAAGGCGGCGAGCAGCTGAAATTGCAGCGAAACATAACATGACGTTTGTTATTTTGCAAACAAGCTGTCCTGAAGAAGTGTCGATTGCCAGAATTGAGAGGCGGACTAAAGAAAAGTATGAATCAAACGCTTTAACGGTGGAAGCTTATCTTGCTAATAAGAAAAAGTTTGAACCGGTTGACATTGAGGACCTAAAGAAAAGGTATCCGACGCTCAAGATACTGCATCTAACAGTTGACACCTGCCATGATAACGCTAAGGACTGGTACGTTATAGGGATGGAAAAAAAGTAACGGGGACACAGTTCAATAATGATAATCGACTTGCATATTCACTCCAACGCTTCAGACGGAAAATTAACTGTTCAAGAAATTTTTAAGGAAGCAAAAAACCGAAACATCGGTTTCATGGCGATTACAGATCACGATTCCATCAGCTGCCAAACTCAAGCCATCGCAACAGCAAAAAAAGAAGGCATCCGATACGTCACTGGAGTCGAGTTAAACGTAACCTTTGTACACCCAAAGTATCATGAAGGCAAAGCAGTTTCGCTGGATTTCTTAGGCTACCAATTTGATGCCAACAATAAAGCGTTTGAAAGCAAGCTTGAAACAATGGCAAAATATCGAGAAGAAAGAGCAGCAAAAATCCTTGACAACCTAAACGCTGAATTTAAAAAAGAAAACATTCCAGCATTAACTAAGGATGATTTGAGGAAGATTGAAGAGTCAGTTGACGGAGTGCTTGGCAGACCCCACATTGCAGATTATTTGGTGAAGAAGAACATCGTTAAAACGAGGCAAGAAGCCTTCGATAAATACCTTGTAAAATGTGATGTTCCCAAGTACCCGCTTTACTTGGAAGAAGCATCAAAACTTGTCAGGGGCGCGGGCGGAAAACTGGTTTTAGCTCACCCTAATGATCCGCATGGAACTTCGCTGGTTGCATTAACTAAATCGTTAGTTGAGCAAACGGAAATTATTCGAGAAAAAATGTTGCCGTACATTGACGGCGTTGAATGCTGGCACTCAAGAAACACGGCAGAAACAACAAACCACTATGTGGCATTCGCAAAGGAACAGGGGTTAATTATGACTGGCGGAAGCGATTGCCACCAAAAACCAATCATTATGGGTACAGTTCAAGTTCCAGATTGGGTAGCTAACCAATTCGCATAATTGAATGATTTTTACAGGTTTTTCGCGTAGTCGGCGGCAAGTTTGAAGTAGGCTTGTGCTTCTTTTGTTGCGGCTATCTTTTCCTCACTGCTAACGTTGGGGTCGTCAAGTTTGAAGCTGATTACTTTACCGCGTACATACGCTCTATAGCACTTGTAGAACGGAAGCAGCTTTGTTAATTGTTGGTCTTTAGAGTACAGTATGTATCTTTCTATGAAGTAAGCTGACAGATCAGACCGCTGCTGAAAATCTAGATCCATGTCTAAAAAGGCCACGTCTGAGGCTACGTCAGAGTATCTGAAGCGATCGTTGAATTCTATGGCATCAAAAATGCAGATTTTGTCAGTAATAAAGATGTTTCCTGAATGCAAATCGCCATGGCAATCTCTAATTTTGCCGTTTTTTATTCTGTTTTCAAAAAGCGACCTATTCTTCTCCATGAAGTTGTTGACTCTGTTTTGAATAAATTGGTACTCAGCGTCCGGGATTGTTTGGTTGACGTATTTTTGGGTTTGAGAGAAATTTTCGTCCCAGTTAGTCTTTATGATTTTAAGGGAACCATACTCTTTTATTTCGGTGCTTGTTTGTGCTTTGGAATGAAATTGCGCGATTATTTTTGGCTATCTCGTCAATTGTTTTATTGTCCACTTTGTTCTCGTTGAGGAGCACTGTCATTATTTTTTCTTGGGGCAAGCGCTTCATCTTTAAGGCATATTCAACTGTTTCGCCGATACCGTTTATCTTGATAATATTTGATTTGTTGATGGGCACGACTTCAAGATAGATGTCTGGGCAAAGTCGGCTGTTGAGCTCTAACTCTTTTTCGCAGAAGAAACGCCGTTTTTCAAGTGTAGAAAAATCTAGAAAACCAAAGTTTACGGGTTTTTTGACTTTGTAAACAAAATTTTTGGTTAAGAAGACAAAGGATATGTGTGTTTGGATTAATTCGATTTTGCCTGGGTCTTCCGGATAAGTTTCAGGACTAAGAAGAGCTTCAACCACTGGTTTTTGGGCTTGCATCTGTTATGTTTCTTCCCTTGAAGTGTATACTCTTGTGAAAGCCATCCAATAAATATAGGGTATATCTATTTTAAGCGGTCACGTGGTTGAAATATAATGAGGGGATAGAGAGTGGAGAGCGACAAGCTAAAGGACCTTAAGAAGGCACTCATGAAAAGCGGTTATTCCAGTGACACGGTAGAGGAAATAGTTAGGTGGTATTCTTAACTTCTTGAAATTGTTTTACAAAATTTAATACGTCATCAGCCTGCTCTTTCGAAATATGCTTATTGAGATACAGTGAATCAGCGATCTCGGAGATTTTAGCTAAAGCATGAACTCTAAAGCCTAGCTTTTCCAAGTTTTCTTTGCCGCCTTGCTCCCGGTTAACAACAACCAGCAAGTGCTTAACATTACCGCCTAGCGCTTGCAGAGGCTTGATTCCTTCAACTTTAGATAAGCCTTCACTTATGACGTCATCGAAGAAAAGGATATTATCGCCTTTGGCTACATCTGCGCCGGCGATTCTGCCTGTAACGCCGTAGGCTTTTTCCTCTTTCCTAACTACAATACAGGGCAGGTTTACTTTGCAGGCGATGCTTGGCACTATTAGCGCGCCTTTAAGTTCAATAGAGGCCAATTTGTCTATTCTTTCAGAAACCATTATCTGCCTAATATGCTCAGCAGCCAAATCGGCTATAAAGCATATTTGTTTTGGTGAAGAAAGCAAACGTGCAAGGTCAATATAGTATGGGCTGATTGCGCCAGACTTAATTTTAAAGCTTCCAAACTTTAAGCATCCAGAAGAGTAGAGAGCGTTAGCCACTTTATCGGTAATACTTGACATATCAGTCAGCCTAGAATTTAATACAAACCAGCAAATTTAACCCTTTACCACGAAGAAGGATCAAGTGAAAGTAAGTTAAACGACTAAGTCTGCCATGTCTACACTGCGTTCATAAATCTGCCTAAGGAAAGATACAGCTGCCAGAACTTGAGGCATCAAATCTACAGAGGAATCTTTTGCGACGCATTCAATGTTTGAGTAAGTTGAATCCATTTTTCCTCGGAGGTTGCGTACATTCTCAGCTACAGAGATGTCTTTAGTTACAAACGCTTTCAACGCTTGCTCATGAGCTTCAAAACAGACAGCTTGCAAATCAACAAGTAATTTCTGCATTTCCCCAGAAAGCTTCACTCCATCGAGTGCTATGGTTTTTGTAGCCACCTGAACACATGCGTCACCTATGCCTTCAATTAAACTTGCAGCCAAACGATAATCCAAACAGTCTATCGGAGTGATCCTTAGCTTCTCGCTTAAGCGTGGATTTTGAATTATTGTTCGCAGGATTCTAACTAATAAAAAATATAACCTGTTACTTTCGTCATCTCTGGCTATAACACTTTTAGCTAGTTGCAAATCACCACTAACAAAAGAGTTAGCAGCGTCACGAATCATCCCAGCGACAATAGCATAGTTGCGTCGCAAAATTTTTTCAGGCAAAAATCCAGATGGCTCCAGTAAGCACTGTAAAACTATTGCTGAAGACGTCTCTTCAACAATTTCTAACCCAATCAGTGAACCAACGGTTGACTTCACCGTGTTTCTAACGTCATAAGCTATTCGGTCCTTTGCCTCAATACGAATCACGTCATAACCAAGCAAATAACGACCAACAATCTCCCGGCCCAAGTAAGGACCAACATTTAAAGAAGCAAGTTTAGGCTGCTGCTCAACATTATATTCAGAATCAACAGTAAGCTTGCCATCACTAGTTACATCCACACTCACTAAAGCGCCCTTTTTTAAACCATTCTGTTGAGCCCAAGCTCTAGGCACACAAACAAAAAAAGTGCCGGTTGGTGTTTGTTGAACTTTCCGTAAGTCACCCATAACGGTACCCCAAACGAGATATAACATATCTAAACTATAGATCGTTTATATAAACTAAGTTGATTTTGAATAATTAACGATTAATACGTAATCAACGCTACAGTAAACGCTAGCATACTTCACCAATAAAATCAACAGAACCCTTAAACTTCAAAAATTTATTCTGCAAACAAAAAACAGTAAATAACGCAAAAGCATAAGAGCCTAAACATTAAGCATGCACTCACCCCACTTGCTTACAAGAACACGATCAAAATGAGCGAAAAAGAAAAACTGCAAAAAGCAATCGAAGCAACAATCGCAGCAGGATACCAACTAAACAGCGAAGCCTTTGAATTCTTAAGCCAAAACTCAGACACAACCGATCCAGTTGACATTATAAACTTAGCACTTCAAAGGATAGCAGACTTGCAAGAAAAACCGTTCTTTATCGACAAAGTATTCTTAGAAACCTTAGTGCAACAGCTAACAGCACCCGCCATAGAAACACAACCTCAGCAACAACAAAACGTCGTAGAGCCACCCGCACCACAGCAAATAAGTACAGTTGAAAGCACTTTTTATCCCTACGCCAAGGACATAAAAGCAAACATCAACATTCTGGAAGACGCAACAGGCAAACTTAGCTCCAACGGCACCCTTGAAGAATATCTGGAATATTTCCAGGACAGGTTTAAACGAATTGAACGTTTGCTAAGACAAAGAATCGACGTTAAAGCTGCAACACCAATACTAGAAGCACTCAAATCACCAGCTAAAACAAAACTCAAAATAATCTGCATGATAACAGAAAAAAGAGAATCAAAAAACCAAATGATACTATCAGTAGAAGACTTGCTGGGTAGCACAACTGTCTTAGTGCCTCAAAAAGCACCAGAAGAAGTCCGCAAAAAAGCGCTTCTTCTTTTGCAGGACCAAGTAGTATGCTTGGCAGTGATAAAAACAAGAAGTAACCTTTTCCTAGCCGAGGATATAATTTTCCCTGAAATAGGCAGAAAAAACCAACAAAGAGCCCAAGAACCAGTTTACGCTGTCTTAACATCAGACCTTCACATTGGCAGCACCAAATTCCAAAAAGAAGCATTCAAACGGTTCATACTCTGGCTTAAGGGAAAATATGGAAACGAGCAAATGAAGGAAATAGCAAGCAGAGTAAAATACGTACTAATCGCAGGCGACATTGTTGACGGAGTTGGAGTTTACCCCAACCAAGCAAAAGAACTCTCCATACGAGACGTTCACAAACAATACAATTTTGCCGCGAAATATCTGGAAAAAATCCCTGAATACATTGAAATAATTATTTCCCCAGGTAATCATGATGCGTCGCGAAAAGCTTTACCCCAGCCTGCCATACCAGAAGGTTATTTGACTGGAATGCAAGGTAAGAAGAACATTCACTCTGTTGGAAGCCCATGCCTGTTAAGTCTACACGGTGTAGAAGTTTTAATGTATCATGGTCGCAGTTTAGATGATATTATCGCGGTTATACCTGGAATGGATCATGATCACCCAGAAAAGGCAATGAGGCTACTTATGCAAAGTCGACACTTAGCGCCAGTATACGGTGGAAAAACCATGCTGTCTCCAGAAAACCGTGATTACCTAGTCATCGAGAGGGTTCCAGACATCTTTCATGCCGGGCATATTCACGTTTTAGGTTACTGCAATTATCGGGGAGTGTTGGTTGTGAATTCAGGCGGTTGGCAAGAACAGACTGATTATATGGAGAAATTAGGGTTGGTTCCTACACCGGGAAAAGTTCCAGTGGTAAACTTGCAAACGTTGGAGACCACTATTCTCTCATTTAACTAATTTTCCAGCGGTTTTAGCTAAGTATCACTTGATCCTTTATGCGAGGATTGCAGGGAATAATCGAGTAAGCTGCCAAAGCTGTTATCGCTGCCAAATACATCCTTTATGAGGCTTCTTGAAATTTCAAGCCTGATTTTTTTGGTTCTGCCATACCGACCCATACTAACAACCTTCGCGTTCACAAGTCCCATGGAATCAAGCTCGTTAATTAGCGTGCCTAATCGACGTTGTGTCAGAAGACCAGCACCCATTTCGCCGCACAGTTCATTGTAAACATCGTATATTTCGCCTGTAGTAGCACCTGGCTTGTTCAAGTGATAAACGCTAAGAAGCACCAGTTTTGAGTGCAATGTTAAATTTTTGAGCGCTTCAACCACTCGGTTGTGTTCAATATGCTTCTCTGCCTGACGCACATGCTCTTCTGTAATCAACTTAGCGCCTTGTCGCTCAGCAACTTCTCCAGCAACACGCAACAAATCCAAAGCCCGCCTCGCATCGCCATGCTCTGCAGCAGCCAAAGCTGAGCAAATACTTAATGCCGAATCAGACAAAACGCCATCTTGAAAAGATAATTTTGAACGTTCAAGAAGAATGTTTCGAAGTTCAGCTGCATCATATGGCCTGAAAACTAGTTCTTCCTCGCTGAGAGAACTAAAAACTCTAGGATCCAAAAATTCCTTCAGACGGAGGTCGTTTGATATGCCGATTATCGAAACTTTGCTCTTACTTAGAGTTTCATTTATCCTTGTTAACTCGTACATAAACGCGTCTCCGCGGTCTTTAATCAAGGCATCAATTTCATCGAGAATTATTATGAAAATTATTCTCGAAGAATCTAAAACCGCTCTGAACCTATCAAACACTTCACCAACAGATAAGCCTGTAAAAGGTATAGTCATACCAAGATTTTGGCTTAGAGTTGCGAAAACTCGGTATTCTGAACCAGTCATTCGGCAATTTATGTAACAAAATTTTACGGGTGCACCATATTCCTTTGCCTTAGATTCTAGATGGCTTAAGACGTATTTTGTTACCGCAGTTTTACCGGTCCCAGTTTTTCCATAAATAAAAATGTTAGAGCATCTTGCATGTTTAAGGACTGGCGCGACTGTTTGTCCTAATAATCTTATTTGGTCTTCTCTGTGTGGTAATTTTTCAGGAAGATAATCGTGTCTCAGAACTTCTCTGTCCTTAAACAGCCGAACCCCATTTACGAAACTTTCGAATACATCGTCTAATATGTTTGGATTGCCCATTTCCCCAGCCCCTCGTTTTCAGAGGCTCAACCGTTATTTCGTGTGGAACAGATAAACCATGCAGTACAAAAAACTGGTTTTAAAGCACAATAATCCTAAAGAACAATGAAAGCGTCGGATAACAACTAAGTAAATTGAGAGCGAGGCACACCCCAAAGTTTCTACTGGAAAAAATTCTGAGATTAAAGGAAAATAGTTTATTTATTGATATTTAGTATAATATACTCTGACAGTTAAGTAATAATTTTATATATTAATATTTGTTATCCAAGTTTTTAGATAAAAATACTGCAAATATTTTTCCAGTGTTTTCTCAACTTCTTTTTTGCTTGAAAGCTTCGAGAGGAAACATAGGGGTGTCTGTGCAAAGATTTTTAACATGATAAATCATCGCAATTAAAATGGAAACTAAAATTTATTTACAATAATCTCATCAGATTCTAAGTTAAGTTACTTTGAGAATTTTATCTCTGAGCGATTCTAAATTTTCGTTCACAATATTGTGAATACATGTGAAATAGCATTAAATTTACCGCTTAATCAGTTTCCTTTTACTCCATATTACATTTTTCTCGTCTTTTTACTGTGAATAAGCCACCCCTCTGCTTCTACTGGAAAAGCAGAACCAAACCATAACTTTAACTTTCCAGCCATTCTGATTTACTGTGAAGCTCGTTATGCTGAATAGACTGCAAATTGTAGCGATTTCATAAGAATAAGCTGTCTATTGCCTTTTATACTTTTCAGCCTTCACCATAACAGCTATAAGCTGTGAAGTGTAAAGCTGTGAACAACCCTTGTGGTGTACACCAAATGCCAGCTCGTAAAATACGCGTTGAGCTGTTCGATAGCGATGGTAATCGATACACTATTGCTTTCGAGGGTCAAGTAACCCGCGATAAAGCTCTACGCCTCTTAGATCTTGTTGAATTGCTAGGCGGTGCACCGAGTGAGGGTCCGACTGTAGGTGCAGGGGCTTCTTTACCAAATCGCATGCTTTCACGCTTTGAAAAAGTTCAGTTAGTAATTCAGAAAAGTTTTCCGTTAATTTGGTTTTCTTCAAAGGATATCCAATCCGTTTATGAGCAGGAGCTTAAGGAGCCAGTTAGCCTTAGTACCGTTTCAACTTATCTTTCAAGGATGACAAGCAAAGGAATACTTTTAAGGACTGGTGGAACAAATAATTTGAAGTATAAAACTGCAAACCTTTCCCAGGCAACTATAAAACAAAGGATTAAGTGAATTTAGCAGCTAAGTGAACAAAGCACAAAATAAATTTAGTATAATTTAAGAATTAATTTGCGAGCATTTAGTTAGAATAACAAGGATAAGAGCATAGAAGTAGACTGCGACTTTATGTTGACTGACTATTTTCGGGTTTCTTTAGCAGCTTTTCCATCTCTTTTTTGATGCTGTATCTGAAGGGTATTTTGCCTACTTCCCTTTCTAGGTATCCTTCTTCATAGAGTTTCTTCATTAGTCTTGCTGTGTGTTCTCTGCTAAGCTTAACTCTGTCTTTGATCTCTGGCGCTGTCTTGGGACCCTCTGAAGATAACATTTCCAGTACTGCGATTTCTGTATCTGTTAATGCAGCCATTGCTTTATCACGTTTAATGGGTATGACGGGTTCACTAATTTCTGGAGTAACATTGAACTTTTGGATTTGCTCTTCAAAACCTACTATCTTTACCTTTAATGTCTCTTGTGACGCTTCAATATCTTTGATTTTCAATTCTAAACCTGTTAATCCTGAAAGAATGTCGGTGCTACTCTGTGTACTCTGTGAAACTGTCTGTGAAATTGTACCAATTTGGTTTTCTATAGGCACCATCCTTTTTTCTAAAGTATCTACTTTTTTTAGGCTTGTATCCGCTTTAGCCAAGTTTCCCTCTATTTTGAACGCGATTAAGTCTAATTTGTCGGCTTCACGCTTGAGCTCTCGGTTAAAACTAAGAACAATGTCTTCGACAATACCCTTGGCTTTCTCATACTCTTTTTGTGCCTTACGTATTTGCCTATAATACTCAACTGAGGCTGCAACTGTGGCCGCCAGCAAAACGCCTAAGAGTACCGTTACAAAGTCAACCGTGATTTTCCATCCCTGTGATTTATGCGTGATTTAATCGGTTGCATCACACATCACAGTAATCCATGGACTTTTTAAGGTTTGTGGTGATGTCGGTGCATGTTTACTATGATATCACACGTCACAGTTCCTCTCCTGGCAGTAACTCCTTGCAAATAGATTGCTGAGATATCCTTGTTTTGAGCTTATTTTGAACTTTAAGGCTTGATAGTGGCACTTATATTTTGGCTTTATTGCTCCGCTTTGCTGGTTAAAAATCGTTGATTTAATCTGTGATTTGTGACGTCACAAAGGCTATTCTGATGGACTAGAAAGCCGTTTTAGGCTCGTTTCAAGCTCTTCCCGTATGATTTCTATGACTTTTAGATGGTCTTTTAGCTCCTCTTCCTTGTCGGGAGTCTCTTGGTGTGCCTCCACATATTCGTGCAGTTTATTGGCTATTTCGAGATACGGGTCAAGAGTTGTGCTGTCAAACACCCCTAAATACCCTAAAAGTAGTACCGTATAGATCGATTTTATCACGTTTTCTTTAGACTGTTTTAACGTCCTGTTAAAGGATCCGCGGCTTATTTTAGCCTTAGTTAGCCTTAAATTGGCTTTTTCATCGTATTTTAGCTGTTTGCCTGAAATATTCTCGGCTAAAATGTCGATTAGCAGTGTTTCAAGCTGGGTTTTGGTTAATTGGCTGTTTTTAGCCAATATTTTCACAATGGGGTCGTTTAATGCCCCGTTTAACCAGGCTTGAACGCCGTCTTTTAGCTTCAAACTCCTTGTCTCCTCAACTATCTGAATGGATACGCTTTTGTATACTGAGTCGACTTTTTAAGTCTTATCCAAGTAAAAATGCACTATTTAGCCGTAACTAATAAGCCAAAAAATGAGTTAAACGGCAAAATAAAGCAAATATGACTTCTTTTTCCCAATTAAAGCGATAAAGAGTGTAATTAACAGATAAATGGCAAAATTATTGAATATTTGGCGCGAGCTTTATCGTGAATTTTAAACAAAAAATGTAGTTTTACAAACACTTTCTTGCCCAATATTCATGCTTTAGTTGGCAATTTTACGTTCCCTTTACTATCGTTGTCTACTTCTTTTGGTAATCTTTAACAACTTCACTTTTTTATGTCCTGCATTAAGCATGTGACGTCAATAGGGGGAGCGTGACATCATCTATCACGTTGAAATCACGGTGATTTATCAATTAAATCACTTGATATCACAGCATTGTGATGGAGCTTGTGATGTCTTTGTGATTTGCCTTGCCGCTATCTTTCTCAATAGTTGCCGTTTACATGCTTGCTTAAAGAAGTTCTGAGTACTCTTTTAATTTATCAAAAAGTTCAGGTCGCAAGTCCTTTAAGGTAGGAATGAAAGTCTCTGCCGTTCTTAGGTCACTGTAATCTACTTCACAGATGACAAAGTCCTCTTCATCGTACTTTGCCTTTGCAAGAAGATCTCCGTTTGGGCTAACCAGTCTGCTTCCTCCCCAGAATTGCAAGCCATCTTGAACGCCTGCCAGGTTCACGTAAGCAAGGTAAGCGGTGTTTTCTATTGCTCTGGCGCAAGTTAAAGTTTCAAAGTAACTCCTACGCACCGCTGGAGATGCAGATATGCAAACGATTAATTGTGCACCCTTCAAACGTGTAAGCCTAAGCACTTCAGGGAAGAAAATGTCATAGCAAATGCATAAACCAATGTTGCCCAAATCCGTTTGAAACGCGGCTGTTTGATAACCTGGACGGAAATACCTTTTCTCTTCAAACACGCTGTGGGTTGGCAAATACATTTTACGGTATTTACCGATTAAACCCTTGGGACCAACAAAGACAGCAGTGTTAAAGACTGTTGCTCGGGTTTTTTCGCTTAACTCAGGCATCCCAAAAATAACATGCATTCCTGTCTTCTTTGCCAACGCCTCCACCTTCTCAACTGTTGGTCCGGGGATTGTTTCAGCCAACTCGTAGAATTGATCCCTAACCACGTAACCAGTTAATGAAAGCTCAGGAAAAATAGCTAGATCTGCCCCTTGCTCTTTGGCTTTGAAGGTTAATGTTTCTATTTTCTGCAGATTGGCTTCTTTGTTTTCACGTTTACTGCTTATTTGGGCAAGGGCAAGTTTTATCTTATCTTTCATGTCGTTTCCACTTTCAATAGGTATGTCTTGGAAGCCTAAAATCATTTCCCACAGTTCTATACCCAATTTTGGGGGCTATTGGCATTCTCCTTTTATGTTCATTTGCGAGCCATCGGACCTTAACTTTTTCTACAATTGATTTATGAATGATTAGTTGATTAGCAATCTCTTCAGTAGTCATAAACCGCTCCAGCCCATAAAGAATTAGGTCTAATGTTTCATATTTGATTCCAAGTTCGTTTTCTGCAGTTTGGTTTGGCCAAAGCGCTGGTGTGGAGGGTTTTAATGCAAGCTCCTCTGGGATTCCTAAATGAATTGCGAGTTTGCGGACTTGCGTTTTGTATAAATCCATAATTGGCGTTATGTCAGCTGCGGCGTCTCCCCACTTAGTGAAGTAACCCATCATTGTTTCTGATTTGTCGGAACTTCCGCAAACGATTCTGTTAAGCTTGTTACCGTAATAGTAGAGGTAAATCATTCTAGTTCTTGCTTTAATGTTACCTTTACAAAGCCTGTCTTTTGGCTCAAACACTGGAATACCCTTGTAGAAGCATTCTAAAACACTTGATATGTCACAGATTTGTGTTTGCAATTTAAATTTGTCTGCAACAACTTTTGCATCGTCGATGTCTTTTTGGTTAAAGTTTTCTTTTTCCGGTAGCATAAGCGCTAACACATTGTCTCCGCCTATTGCAAGACTTGAAAGTGCTGCTATTGTTGCGCTGTCGATTCCTCCTGATAGGCCAAGCACTATGCCTTTTGCTCCAGCGTTTTCCACGTACTCTTTAATAAAGCGGCAAATTCTTTTTTGAGCTTCTGAGAAATCCATTTCTAAGACAGAAGGCGTTAATTTCACTTGGCTTCACGCAGCCTCATATTCTTGGTTTCTAGGCAAGTATTTAAGGACAAGCATAAATATTAATCAACATTATCATCGATTTAGAAGGCTGTTATATTTGGGGCGAAGAAGGAAAAAAGTAGTTCATATTCCTAAGAAACGTTTACCTAAATTCTTCTCTTGCCCAAGATGCGGAAAAGAGACAGTAAAAGTTGAAATATTCAGAGAAGAAGGTGGCCATGCTGTTGCACAATGCAGTAGTTGCGGTCTTAAAGAAGAATTCCCAGTTAAACCTGCCCAAGGTGAAGTTGACGTTTACTGTATGCTAACAGACCGAGTTTATGGTTCTACAAAAAGAACACCTGTAACAAACATAAAAAAAGAGTAATCGAAGGATTATCGCTTTGCTAGGGCCTACTGAAAAGTACTTACTCGAAAAAATAAAAACCGAAGGTTCAATCCACATAACCCTCATTGACCCAGAAAAAGTATCAGCCCGACAAGCTTCACGCATTGCTGAAAACTCTGAAAACAGCGGAACCGCCGCCATAATGATTGGAGGCTCAACATTTGCGTCTCAAGCCCACCTTGACGACGTCGTAAAAGCCATAAAGTCCACCGTAAAAATTCCTACAATACTTTTCCCAAACAACATAACTGGAATTAGCAGCTATGCAGACGCCATATGGTTTATGTCGCTTCTAAATTCGGTTGATCCTTACTTTCTTATGGGCGCCCAGATTCTTGGAGCTCCACTTGTCAAAAAGTACGGTTTAGAACCTATTTCTATGGGTTACATAATTGTTGGGGAAGGCGGCACTGCCGGCATTGTAGGAAAAGCTATCTCAGTGCCATACTACGAAGCCTGAACTTGCAGCCGCTCATGCCCTTGCAGGTCAATACCTTGGGATGCGCTTCATTTATCTGGAAGGCGGTTCTGGAGCAGCAAATCCTGTACCTCCAGAAATGATTCACGCAGTCAAACACTTGCTTGAAATTCCCCTCATAGTGGGCGGGGGAATAAGAACTAAAGAGCAAGCGATAGCTGCTGTCTCTGCAGGAGCAGACATAATCGTCACCGGTAACGTCACTGAGACGAGTGATGCTAAGCAAAGGATTTCTGAAATCATCGAGGCAATTAAAAGCATTAAGGTTTAATGCTTGCAAGTTTCTCTTGCCTTTTGTATTTAGTTTTTAGAAAGCCAAAATAACCCATTACTCTATATGTTGCCAAGGGAAGCTGCGCTTTGAATATCAGCAAGGGCTATCAAAACTACGTTGAGACAATGGAAAATGAGCTAAAGCGACTGTATGCAATAAGCGACAGCGCTAGATCAGAAGGCTTTGATCCCGCATTAAAAACAGAGTGCATTATTGCCCAAGATATTGCTGACTTAGTAGAAGGACTAGTAGGACCCAAAGAAGTGGCGCTCAGCATCAGAGAATTAAGCACTAAAATGCAAAGAGAAGAAATCGCATTTAAAGTTGCTGAAGAAATCGTTCTGGGCAAATTCGGTCACATGGAACCTGAAAAAGCGGCTGAACAAGCGATTCGAACTGCCTTGGCAATTTTCACTGAAGGCTTAACTGCAGCGCCAATACAAGGCATAGCTCAAGTCAAAATAAAAACTAACGCCGATAGGACACGCTATCTGGCCATTTACTTTGCAGGGCCAATCAGGTCAGCAGGCGGAACAGACCAGGCGTTAACTTTGGTCGTAGGCGATTTCGTGCGTCGCCAATTAGGCTTGGATAAATACAAGCCTACAGATGAAGAAATCTCCCGTTTTATAGAAGAGTTAAGATTATATGAACGGTCAGTGGGCCGTTTTCAATATCACATTCCTGATGACGAATTAAGGAAGGCACTTAATCTAATTCCAGTTGAAGTCACAGGCACTGAATCAGACCCAGTAGAAGTCTCCTCATACCGAAACCTTCCACGGATAGAAACTAACCGTGTAAGAGGCGGAGCCCTGAGAGTAGTAAACGACGGCATCGTTGGACGCGCCCAAAAAGTTTTGGTAATTATTGAAAAGCTTGGTTTTCAAGGCTGGGACTGGCTGAGAGAATTCAAAAAGAAATCCGAAAAGAAATCAGGCGGCTTTATGGATGATGTGATTGCCGGACGACCAATTTTTGCTTTTCCTTCAAGGCGTGGTGGATTTAGGTTAAGGTATGGCAGATCACGAAACACTGGCCTTTCAGCTGTAGGCATTCATCCAGCCACTATGCTTGTTGTAGAGAGTTTTCTTGCTGCAGGCACCCAAATGCGTTTAGAGCTTCCAGGAAAAGGCTGCGTTACACTCCCTGTGGATACTATTGAGCCTCCCATTGTTTTGCTGAAGGATAACTCTGTGGTCCGAGTAACATTGGAAAATTTTGCAGAAGTTAAAGGTAAGGTCCAAAAAATCTTGTTTTTGGGGGATATCCTGATTAGTTTTGGCGATTTTCTCTATACCAGCAAGGGACTTTCTCCTTCAGGGTACGTTGAGGAATGGTGGGTTAAAGACCTGCAGGGGGCTCTTACGGAAAAATTTAGCTTAGATTATGAGAAAGCAGCAGAAGCCACTCAGGTTTCTGTAGGAAGGCTAAATAGTTTTCTGGATGACCCATTTAGGAATAAACCTACGGCTAAAGAGGCAATACTTCTCAGCCTTCGCATTGGGCATACCTTTGCACCCAGCTCGTACATTCTTTTGGTCAAGCTTATCCGGTGTTCAAGAGGTTGAGTTGCTGAAAAAGTGGTTGGCTTCTTGTGAAGTTGCCTTTGAAGATGGAGTTGTTTGCAAAATTTCCGGCGAAGCCAACGAAGATGTTGTAAGGTTACTTAGGCTGATCTTTGCTCCACATAAACTAATAAGTAATAAGATTTTGCTGGAAGGCGAAGATGCTGCCGCTTTAGCGTTCTGTCTTGGTTACGGTACCGCAAACATGGTTGACAGCACCCAGACTACTACAGTGTTTGGGGCAATTAGCATGCTTTCAGGAGTGCAAGTTAAGGACAAAGCGCCTACCTTTGTGGGTGCACGCATGGGAAGGCCCGAGAAGGCTAAAAGGCGAGAGATGAAGCCTCTTGTCCACGTTCTTTTTCCAGTAAGTTTAGCTGGCGGTTCACATAGAGACCTTTTGGAAGCGGCAAAGCAGGGTCCTGTGTTTGTCGAGATGGTTAAGAGGAAGTGTCCTAACTGTAAAACTTACACTTTAAGGGTAAAATGCTCCAGTTGCGGATGCGCCACTATAGCAGAGAATAGTTGTCCTCGTTGTGGTAGAGCTTTGAAGGATAACAGTTGCCCCACCTGTAAAACGGAAGCTATTCAGTACCAGCGGCAACCGATTAACTTTAAAGAAATGGTTGATGCAGCATGCAAGTCACTTAATTATCCAGTTCCAAAAATGCTACGTGGTGTTAAAGGATTAATTAACCAGGATAAAACACCTGAAATTATCGAAAAAGGAGTATTGCGGGCAAGATACGAGTTATCAGTTTACAAGGATGGAACAATCCGCTTTGACGCTACAAATGCTCCTTTAACGCATTTTACGCCTGCCGAAGTTGGAGTGCTCCGTTGAAAAAATCAGGCAGCTAGGATACGGCTATGATACGCACGGCGCATCTTTGGTTGATCCTAATCAGGTTTGTGAGCTTAAGGTTCAGGATATTGTAATTCCCTTGGAAAGCTGGGGAATACTTTATTCAGATAGCAGCTTTCATTGATGATCTGCTGACAAGAGTCTACAAGCTTCCAGCTTACTATAACGTTAAGAAGCCTGAAGACCTTGTTGGGCATTTGATTTTTGGTTTAGCTCCCCACACATGTGCTTGCATTTTAGGCCGCATAGTGGGTTACACAAATCGTAACGTGATTTATGCTCATCCGATTTGGCACTCAGCCAAACGCCGGGACTGCGACGGTGATGAAGACGCGATTATGCTGGCATTGGATACGCTTCTGAATTTTTCTCGTGTCTATTTGCCTGATCAGATAGGCGGAATTATGGATGCTCCTATACTATTAATTCCGTTTGTTAACACAAAGGAAGTGCAGAGACAAGCGCATGATTTTGACGTTGACGCTTCTTATCCGCTTGAATTTTACCGAAAAACTCTGGAGAAAGCTGAAGCTAGACCAGTGAGCTCAATTATGGATGTTATCAGTCATAGGCTTGGGACTGAAGCGCAGTTTGAAGGCTTCCAGTACACCACTCCCGTGACAAACATAAACCTCGGCAACGCTAACAGCGCCTATAAAGAATTCAAATCAATGATTGAAAAACTCAACATGCAACTGGAGTTAGGCGAAAAAATTGACGCTGTAGATGTCAAGCGTGTCGCCTTAAAAGTTTTAACCACTCATTTCATCAGAGACATAGCTGGGAATTTGCGTGCTTTCTCAACGCAAGCGTTTAGGTGCAAATCATGCAACAAAAAGTTCCGTCGACTGCCTCTCAAAGGGAAATGCCCCTTCTGCGGTGGAAAGTTAACTCTTACTGTTTACCGTGGCGGCATAGAGAAGTATCTTGTGGCGGCTCAGCAACTTGTTGACACATACGGTTTACCAAACTATTACACCCAGCGCATGGACCTTATAAAAGAAGAGATAGCTTCCATGTTCGATAACAAAAAGCCAAAGCAAGCTAAACTTTTTGATTTTAATTAACCTAAAGCTTTTCAATGTAAATCGTCTGTTTATCTATTGGTGAACTAGCATAAAGGAAACTTTGCATCCGAACGCTTACTTGAAAAACATAAGAAACGTAAGTAGCGGTCTTAAAGCCAGAACCAAAATACTGGAGGCTCTTGAGAGCAAGCCATGTGATGGGGTAAGGATAGCAAAGGAAGGGTCTTTATCTTATAGCGTTGTCATGCATCACTTGCGCCTTCTTGAAAACGAAGGCATAGTTCACCGTAAAGGACGTCGGCCGTATTATTGGGTGTCTACGGGTTTAGGGCAGAAACGTCTTAGTTAGTTAGAATGTGCATTGGCATGGTGACTGTTGGCATTTTGGGCATTTGTAGTTGTATTTGTTGATGGCTGCTTTTTCAAGGTCGATTCCCATTATGTTAGCAAGAGACGCAAGCCACGCAATTACATCTGCAAATTCTTTCTCAGTAGCCTCTTTATCTGTTCCTTTTTTCAATTCTTCTCCTAACTCTGCAACCTCATCAACAAGCCAATTGTAGGTTCCGCCTACTCCACGTTCGGAATCTCTTGTGAAATATAGTTGCCGCATCATTTCTTGGAATTCACGTATTTGCATAGACCCACCAGGTTTAGTGATTACTCTTAACTCTGCGCAAGTTAAATATTATCAGTACCCCTAAAAAATTTGGAATCTGCGTAACATTAATTAATGCAAATAGTACATTGAAGAGGCAGGGATATTTAGTGAGTAGCAGAAAGAAAAAGAAAGAGACAGGTCCAATGCCTGCGGCAAGTGCAGGTTTGCTCAGGTTCTTTGAGGAAGAGACCGAAGGAATAAAAATTAGACCTGAACTGCTTGTCGTCTTTGCGGTTTCATTGATAGTTCTTTCTGTTTTAGCAAAAGTATTCTTCGCAGGTTAAACGCTTACTTTACCGCCTCGGTGTAGTGGCGTGTAAAACTTCTATTCTTTGAACCGAATTTAAATGAAGAAATAGCTCGCTTCTTTCTTCTCGACTTGCAACTTGCGGGATAGGCTGAGCAATAGTTGATCTTAAAACAATTGCTTCTGCCTCTGAAAGCCAGATTCCTGATGGTTCATGCGTTACGGCGGCTAAGGTGCCTTCAAAACCGTAAGCTGGATCTATAATAACTCTGATTTTCTTGCCCACGTTTCTCTCCAGCATGTGAAATATTGAGAGGGGCAAATCTTGATCTGCCATAGACTTCGCAAACTAATATAATAGTCATTCTAAAGATAAAACAATTACCCCTGTAAAAGCATGTTAACTTCTATGCTGAAAACCGCAAAGTAGCGTTTTGTTTCTTTGGTTTTAAACTCCTTAGTGCTAAATTGCAGTTGTCTTAATTGCGTGTTATAGAAAAATTTGTATTTACTGGTTCTAAATAGAAGCTCTAACTTAGCTAAATTTTAATAAGCCTCGCTAATCCCATAAGAAAGCTAAACTGAGTTGGAAATATGGAGAGTAAGAGTTCACTTAATCGCTCAATAGATGGTGCAGCTAAACACTATTCCTCCATGTTTTCCCTTCCATCATTCAAAAAAGCGCTTTTTGCAGTCGCTGTAATCTGTTTTGTAATTGGTCTTTCCACTTTTGTTGCTTCCCCTTCCCAAGGGATAACTGGTGTTTTGGTTCTTGGCTTTTCACTTTTCGTTCTAACGCTTATAGCTGATTTAATAATAAGCAAGCTGCTTCTTAGAGGTGATCCAATTTACTCGTTGCGCCGCACTATAATGCTCTCTTTATTCGGGTGGCTTTTTTGGCTCCTTTTCATTGTAATAGGTGTTGCTTTAAGTTTTCAATTTGGTTTGGTATTATGGGTTAAACTTTCCCTTTTAGGTTATGCCGCTGTCATAACTCTGAGAGCAGTCGTGTTTATTGCCACATCCTCGGCGGCCACGTGGAGGAAACTTGTGTCCGTTTTGCTAAATCCAACCCTCTGCATAGTGGCACTTCTTGTTTTTTGGACTGCTTTTTGGACTGGCATTTCGACTGCCATTCTAAATCTATTACCCTTCTTAGCTATTTCTCCAATAATTGGCTGTCTTGCAGTTTTCCTGTTCCTTTCATCCCTAGACCGTTTGGGTCAGAAGACCTATTCGATACCTTCTTTGTCACTATTTAGAGCTTTTATGCTTAACTGGATAGTTGGCCTTAACGCGCCTCTTGAAGAGTTATTTGAAAAGACGGGCGAAACTGCCGATATCGAAGTTACTCTTCTAAAATTTGACTCTTCCAAACCTAAAGCTGCCATAATTGTTCCTCTTGTACATCCTGGTCCATTCAAGAACATTGGTAGTAGTCTTTTGCCGTCTCTTCTTAAGCATGAGTTTGAAAAAGAATTCGGATGTGACGCCTGTGTTCCTTTAGGCATACTTGGACATGAGCTTGATTTAGCCTCGCAAGCGCAAAATCACAAAATAGTTTCGCAAGTAATAGCTTCCGCGAAGTTTAAGGCATCGGCTGACTTAGCCTCTCCTTTTGTAAAGGTCACTGAGGATGTAGCTACCGCTTCATGCCAAATTTTCGGGGATACCGTGTTTCTTTCTTTTACGCTTGCTCCAAAAACCACTGAAGATTTACCGCAAGAGCTAGGGCGCATGGTTAGTGAGGAAGCGGCAAAGTATGGATTAAAATCTGCAATAGTGATTAACACCCATAACAGTATCAACGACATAGTCGATACTGAAGAATATTTAGATGCCTTGCAGATCGCCGCTTCTAACTGCCTTCAAAAAGCAGTTGCATTACCAACTAAACCGTTCATGGTTGGCGCCGCAACTGTTTTCCCTAAAGAATTTAATTTAAAAGATGGCATGGGTACTGGCGGAATCACTGCAATAGTTGTTCAAGTAGAGAAACAGAAAACCGCTTACGTAGTAATTGACGGAAACAACATGATTTCTGGTTTAAGAGAAAAAATCCTTGCCGCTTTAACTTCGGTAGGTTTTGGTGAAAGTGAAGTTTTCACTACCGACACTCATGCTGTAAGCGCCATAGTTACTGGGCGGCGTGGTTACCATCCTGTCGGTGAAGTTATGAGCCATGAGATATTGATTCGTTATATTTGTGATGTCGCAAAAAAGGCAGAGGCAAACATGGAACCATCCAAGGCGGGATGCATACACCTTGTTGTTCCCCAAGTCAGAGTAATCGGAGAAGCCCGTTTGCAATCAATGACTACTCTTGTTGACAAGTCAATTCAAAAGGCAAAACAAACGTTGCTTCCAGTCTTCGGTTTGGAAGGACTAGTTTTAATCTTGCTCCTAGTGCTCCTATAAGCTAAACCGCTGTATTTCTTTGTGCATAAAGGTTAATATTGCCTCTTTACTAGTCGCTTTTGTTGGAGTTATTTCGAAATGGTTGTTTATCCAAAAATTGTTGTTTCCCCACCTGGTCCTAGAGCTAGAGAGCTTGTGCAGAAGGATGAACAGTTTGTTTCCCCATCATACATGCGGTATTACCCCCTTGTTGTTGAGTCAGCAAACGATTGCATAGTTAAGGACGTTGATGGAAACGAGTACATTGACCTTAACTCTGGCATAGCCTGTATGAACGTTGGCCATAATCACCCTCGCGTGGTTGAGGCCATAAAAGGTCAATGTGACCGTTTTCTGCATTATTCTAACACTGACTTCTACTACAAAGAAGTAATCAACCTAGCAGAAAAGTTAGCAAAAATTGCTCCTGGCGAATTTGAGAAAAAGACCTATTTTGGCAACAGCGGCACTGAAGCGGTTGAAGCGGCAGTAAAGCTTGCTAGATGGCACACGCGTAAACCATTATTTATTGGCTTCATCAACGCTTTCCATGGTCGCACGATGGGTTCGTTAGCTTTTACTACCAGCAAACCCGCGCAAAGGAGACATTTTTCTCCCCTCATGCCTGGTGTATCTCATGTTCCTTATCCCTATTGTTACCGTTGCCCATTCAAATTGGAACAGCCAAACTGTAACTACTGGTGCGCAGACTTTATCGAAGAGCAAGTGCTCCAAAAGTATATGCCTCCTGAAGATGTGGCAGCGATTCTTTTTGAACCCATCCAGGGCGAAGGCGGCTATGTGGTTCCTCCGCCAGAGTTTTTCCAAAAGCTAAAGAAAATCGCTGACAAGAATGGTTTACTGCTTATCGACGATGAAGTGCAATCTGGCATAGGCAGAACAGGAAAATGGTTCGCCATTGAACACTGGAACATCGAACCAGACATAATCTGCGCTGCAAAGGCTTTAGCTTCAGGCTTACCCATCGGCGCAACAATTGCTAAAGCGAAAATTATGGATTGGACTGGTGGTTCGCACGCAAGCACTTTCGGCGGAAATCCATTATCATGCGCTGCGGCAAACGCGGTTATAGACGTCATTAAGGAGCAGCAGTTGCTCGATAACGCCAACAAGCAAGGAGCTTATGCGATGAAAAGGTTGGAGGAATTGAAAGAAACCAGCAGCATAGTTGGAGATGTACGTGGTAAAGGTCTAATGATTGGTGTCGAACTTGTTGAGGACAAGGAAACAAAAAAGCATGCGCCGCAGAAGGCTTATCAGGTTATTTTGCGCTCCTGGAAGCGTGGAGTAGCACTTGTTACTTGTGGTGCTTCAACGCTAAGGATAGCTCCACCGCTTACTATACAAAGTGACCTGCTAGGCTCAGCGCTGGACATCGTTGAAGATACGATTAATGAGGTAGCAAAAGAAACATAGAACTATTTTGGCTTCAAGCTTTTCACTGTTCTACGAGGCTTTCTCTTAAGCTCTGTACCACAAACTAGGCACTCCTTGGATGAGCAGTTGGCAGGGTATTCCCGGTGGCACGCTGGGCAGTATCTTATCCACTCTAAAAGGCGCTTGATACCGAAAGTGGCGAGTGCTAAAAATTCCATTCCTAACTGCGTCGCAACATTCTGAATTGAATAGTCATCCGTAACAATTTGAGGCGTATACCCAATTGTTTTCAATTCTAAGGCCAAAGCTAAAAGCTGTATATCAGTTTCCGATAATAGGAACGAGTCGCCGACTTTAGTTGCTGACGCTTTAACTTTATTCAAGAATTCTTCCGAAGGAGCTTTAACCTTCAACTTTCCATTTTCCAATGCTGTTTTAAATCTTACCAAAATGATTGAGTTTTTCCTTATTTCTTCTTCAACCTTGGGAACGGTTACTTGCTCTTCGCTTAGAGAGAACGGGTCAAAGCCTGCCAAGAAAGCGGAAGTATCTAAGACAATGACTCGTTTGCATTGGTTGTTTGTTTGAGTTTTCATTCTGTTCCCTTAAAAAGTAACCGACTCCTCAATCGGTCATAAAAGTCGGTTTCGAAGCGGATAAAAGAAGTTACATTTTTTGATACAGTGACTTTTAACATTGGCTCTTTACAGTTTACAAGTTTACGGTAGTTTCCATCAATTAAAACAAGCATTTCCTTTGGCCTAATCACATTGAAGGTAATGGTGGAATCGGCTGGAAAAACAAGCGAATGGAACACAGTCAACGAACAGATCGGCGTAATAACGAAAGCATCTACCGCTGGGTCTAAAACTGGTCCTCCTGCTGAAAGGGAATAGCCAGTAGAACCTGTTTGGGTAGCTACGATTAGTCCGTCGGCTTGGCATTTAAGAATTGGCTTTCCATCCTTGCATATCTGCGTGTAAAGTATTTTTGATGGTTCGCCAGCAGAAATAACAACGTCGTTTAAGGCGTCTGGCATTGTTTCTTCGCCCGCTTTTACAGATAGTTTAGCGCATTTTTCGATTTTGTACTCGCCTTTCAAGATTTTTTCGACTGCTTCGCAGGCGTTTTTAGGTTCGACTTCTGTTAGAAACCCTCTGACACCCATATTGATTGCTAAAATTGGCGGTTCAGGCTTAGGCACACTTATACATGCACGAAATATTGTTCCGTCTCCGCCGATTGTTATTAAAAAGTCGGTTTTCATTTTTGAAAGAGGAACCATCTCTTCCTGTGTGGTGACTTTTCCCGCTAGGGTATCTTCTATGTAAACCTTCAATCCTTTCTTTTTAAGATACTCCGCTAGCTCTTCTGCAAGTTTTAAGGCTGGTTTTTTATCGTAACGGGCGATTAATCCCACACTTTTGAACACTAATTTCACCGTTCAGTAAATACCGTTACCTTAATCTATATATGGGTGTTGTTTAGAATTGCATTGATAGAACTATACTGTTGGTGAGTGTATGAGCAGACCAGTTGATGTCGGAGAATTACGCGTTGGCGGCTACATGATGATTGAAGGCGAACCCTGCAAAATAGTGGACATTGCAAAGTCAAAGCCTGGAAAACACGGCTCCGCCAAATTCAGAATAGTTGCTATCGGCGTATTTGATGGTCAAAAAAGGCAGTTCGTTAAACCCGTTGATTTAGGCGCTGAAATTCCATTAATTGATAAGAGACCTGGACAAGTTTTCGCCATTAACCCCACGGGAGTTCAAATTATGGATCTGGAAACCTACGAGTACTTAGATGCTCCCTTTCCTGAAGAGGAAGACCTCAAAGCCAAGCTTGCCCCCGGCGCAGAAATTGAATACTGGAAAATACTTGGAAGAGTAAAAATCGTCAGAGTAAAATAATTAGTTGGCAAATTGCTACTCTTTGCTCTTCTTACTTATCTGAGAGTTTTTTGTCTTTTTTTTTAGCTCCACCATTTCCAACCGAGCTTTTTGAAGCTAAGGTACATTGCTAGGAGAATTATTCCCCAGCTTAATGGAATGCTTCCGATTACAAGTATGAGGTTATATTGCAGGTAAGTGTAACTTGCCCAAGCACTTAAAACCGTTAAACCTACAAGTAACAAAACAAAAATGCCTGCGTGGATTGCTCGTTCTGCCGTCAACTATTACACCCCAGTCATGTACCAATATTTCCCTGTATTGTTAAAAGATTTTCCGTTAATGTTTATTTTCTAGTTGGAGCCTTTTTTGTTGAAGCCAATGATGCATGAAGAGCCGTCTGAATTGTGAAGATAGCTATAATGGGGAACTGAGGCTTCATAGAGAGCAACCATTCTCTACGCAAAAATGGCTTTCGCAGGGATTATTGAAAAATTTAGGTTTATTTCTTTTGCTTTTAGCTGTAATCTTTATCTAAAAGAATTATAGAATGTTAAGGCTGGAGACTCTGATGGCACTAGACAAGTTAGGTTCTTCTCTAACAGATGCTATAAAGAAACTGTTTAAGGCTGGCGTAGTGGACGAAGCCGCAGTGAAAGAACTTGTCCGCGACATACAAAGGGCGTTACTTCAAGCAGACGTTAACGTCCAACTTGTCCTTGAAATATCCAAACGCATAGAAGAGCGAGCATTAAAAGAAAAAGTTCCTCCAGGCATCTCAAGACGCGAACACGTAATCAAAGTTGTTTATGAAGAACTAACTCGCTTTGTCGGTGACAAGCCTGTTCCAATCAAGATGGAGCCTGGAAAAAGAAAAATCATAATGCTTGTTGGAATCCAAGGCTCAGGAAAAACCACTCAAGCAGCAAAACTGGCGCGGTATTTCCAGAAAAGAGGTTTAAAGCCCGCGTTGATTTGCGCTGACACTTTTCGCCCAGGCGCGTTTGCTCAGCTTCAGCAATTGGCCGCTAGAATAAATATTCCAATTTACGGCGACTTGAAAGCTAAAGACCCAATTAAAGTCGTCAAAGAAGGGTTAAAACAGTTCAACGACAAGGACCTGATAATCGTTGACACATCAGGTAGGCACAAAGAAGAGAAAGACTTAATCAAAGAAATGAAGGACCTTGAAAAACACGTCAAACCTGACGAAGTCATAATGGTTATCGACGGTACCATAGGTCAGCAAGCCCTTATTCAAGCTAAAACGTTCCATGAAGCAACACCCATAGGCGCAATTATAGTGACAAAACTTGACGGTTCCTCGCGTGGAGGCGGCGCGCTTTCAGCAGTTGCAGCAACTGGCGCTCCCATAAAGTTTATTGGTACAGGTGAAAAAATCGAAGATATCGAGGCGTTTATTCCCTCGCGTTTTGTCGGTCGACTTCTTGGCATGGGCGATTTAGAAACGCTGTTGGAAAAGGTGCATGATGCCGAAATCAAGGTTCCGCCAAAGAAAGCCAAGGAAATACTCAGCGGTAATTTCACCCTAACCGACATGTACGAGCAGTTCCAAGCCGTCAAAAAAATGGGTCCCTTCAGTAAAGTGCTAAAGATGATACCTGGAATGTCTTCTCGATATTCCGCAAGATATGCTCAATACAGCTGAAGGTCGCTTGGATAAATGGGGCGTAATAATTCAATCCATGACACCTAAAGAAAGGGAAAACCCCAAAGTTTTGAACTCTTCTCGGGCAAGACGTGTGGCACGCGGTTCAGGAACAACTGAAAAAGAAGTTAAAGAACTCCTCAAGCAGTATGTTATGATGCGTAAAATGCTAAAGACGTTTAAGCGTAAAAAGAAATTGCCCTTCGGACTCGGTGGACAAGGGATGTCATCCAACTTTCCAGTAGGCTAAGCAAATATGGATGTTTTAGAAAAAGCATTTGAACTTCTTAGCAAATATCCCCTCTGCGACCACTGCCTTGGCAGACAATTTGCTTCGCTTGGTTACAGCATGGAAAATAACGTTCGAGGCTCAGCACTAAAAATCAGTTTAACCTTGCAAGCCAACGACCTTGCCAAAGAAAAAAACCTAGACGGAATTAAACAACTTAAAATTTTAGCGACAAATGGTTTTTCAAAAGAAGCACAAGAAACCCTAAAACACCTCAAAAAACGCGTTCCCAAAGAAGCCGCGGAAACACAGTGTTTCCTTTGCGAAGGCAAGTTTGAGCTTCTTGACAGCTTAACCGAGAAATCCTTAAGCGCCCTCGAAGGTTATGAGTTTACTACCTTTCTGGTAGGAATTGAATTGCCAGTTAAGGTTGAGGAACGCGAAGACGAGTTTAAGGCTGCCCTGAACCTTAGCTATGGCGAAAGTATTAAGCATGAATTTGGACGATTGTTTGGCAAAGCCCTTGCTGAACGCACTGGTAAAGAAGTGGATTACTTAGTGCCTGACATGGTCGTAGTAATCAACCCTTTCCAACAGAAAGTGCGACTTCAGGTTAACCCGCTTTTCGTCGGCGGCAGGTATCGCAAGCTTGTGCGAGATATTCCGCAGTCTAAATGGTTCTGTTCCAGCTGCCGAGGAAGAGGCTGTGAGAAATGCGGCGGAACAGGCAAAATGTATCCTGAATCGGTTGAAGAGCTCTCTTCAAAGCCCCTGTTGGAAGCAACTGAGGGCGAGAAAACAGCGTTTCACGCGTCAGGTCGCGAAGATATTGATGCACGGATGCTGGGTACTGGTCGACCTTTTGTTATTGAGGTTTCTAAGCCTAAGAAGCGGTTTGTTGATTTGAAGGAAATTGAAGCCAAAATCAACGCTGAAGCTGTCGGTAAGGTTGAGGTTTCCCGGTTGCGTTTTGCCACTAAAGATGTGGTTAGGCGGCTCAAGAAAGGTGAAGGCGCACAGAAAGAGTATCGGTTACTAGCTGAATTTGAGAACGAAGTTTCCGATGAGGCATTGCGCATGTTGGAAGAGACGCTTAGTGGAGCTTCAATAAAGCAGCAGACGCCACTTCGTGTTTTGCATAGAAGGGCGGATTTAATCCGAGAAAGGTACATATATAAGGTTAAAGTTAAGAAGGTGTCGCTTAAGAGGGCTTTAATGGAAATTCGTTGCCAAGGCGGCCTCTACGTTAAAGAATTGGTGTCTGGAGATGAAGGAAGAACAATACCGAACGTTTCGGATATGCTTGGAAACAGAGCGAAGACGCTTAAGCTTGACGTTTTAAGAGTTATAATGGATGATTAAGAAAAAGGTGAAAATTAGATGAAAGGTTCAAAAGGATATTACACGGGAACTCGCAGTCTACTGAGAAAGCCAACCCGAGAAAAAGGTAAGCCAAACATTGGCAAAATACTTCAAGAGTATCAGCCTGGGTCTCAAGTGATAATAAGGATGGATTCTAGCGTACAGAAAAGTATGCCTCATAAACGGTTCCACGGTAAGATAGGCACCATAATTAGAAAGCAAGGTCGAGGGTACGTAATCAGTGTCCCTCAAGGTAATTCAATTAAACAAATTATTACTCGCTCTGAACATATAGAGTCGTACATGGGCAGTGGAGAAAAATGAGCAAGAGGGAAATAAGCGAAAGTCGCTTGACATTACCGCAGGTTAAGAAGATATTAGACGATATTGGCGAGGAAAATCTAGACCAGTTCCAGCGCCGAACACTAGATTATGTAAACAAGTTCTCCAAAGTTGATCCTGAGAAGGCGGAAGAACTCTTGCAAACTCTTGTCAAAGAATACGAAATTGACGAGGCTGAAGCGATTCAAATTATAAATTGTATGCCTGAAACTGTTGATGAGCTGAGGGTTTTCTTAGCTGGCGGTCGCAAGATTATCGAGACAGCAAAATTACACGCTATAGTTGCGCTTTTGAATGAGAATAGAACTTTGAAGTAGCGGAAAGCGGCTAAGTATTTTTAAGCAGTAAGCGCAATAGACTAGAGGGCTTAGTGACTGTTATGGAAAAGCGGTATGAAGAGTACGCTTACGTGTTAGATTTCCTATCCCATGGCAAGCCAGGGTTCCGTCCGACTGGGCGGGCAGGTTATCGAGCGGGAGCTTTAATTCAATGTGTAGGTGAAGAGTTTTTTACGCTGTTGGAGGCTTTGGTGAAAGAGGGTTTAATGCTTAAGCCTGGCGACCGCGTGTACGTGGGAAAGGATTCTCGTGAAGAGGTTACGTACATTATTGGCCGCATTGGTTTTGAAGAGTTAACTGCATCCGCTAAAGCGGAGCTTCCAAGTGTGATAAGTCTTATAGTGAAGAATCGTGAAAAATGGTTTGTGAACTTTTTCAACACAGCGCGAGCAATTACCCCTCGTATGCATGCTTTAGAGCTTGTTCCAGGTATCGGCAAGAAGTATATGTGGCAAGTTATCAATGAACGTGCTCGAAAGCCGTTTGAAAGTTTTGAGGATTTGCAGAAGCGCACAGAGTTGCCTAATCCTGTAAAGTTGATTACTAAGCGAGTTATGGAAGAACTTGACAGCGACAGCAAGTACCGATTGTTCACTAGGGCGCAGTAAGGCATAAAGCGATGAGCCTTGAGGAAACGAAGCAGCTGCTTCGAACTTATCGAATTACCCCGAATAAGCTTTTGGGGCAGAATTTCATGGTTGAGTCTTCACTTTACGGCAAGCTGTGCACTTATGCCACGCTTGGCTCTTCAGACGTGGTGTTGGATGCTGGCGCAGGCTTCGGTTTTCTAAGTTGTTTCTTGGCTGATAAGTGTAAGGCTGTAATTGCGGTTGAGAAGGATCCGCAGGTTGCAAAAGCTCTTTGTGAACAAGTCAAAGGCAGTGGCAATGTGATTGTAATAGAAGGTGATGTGTTGAAGGCAGCTTTGCCTGAGTTTAACAAGGTCATAGCGATTCCCCCTTACTATTTGTCTTCTCATCTCATTACGTGGCTTATTGAAGGCAGAATTGATTGTGCAGTGATGATTTTGCAGAGAGAATTTGCCAGTCGACTTATAGCGGCAGTAGGCAGTGACGATTATGGTTGGTTAACAGTATTGACTTATCAGCATGCAGAGGTTGAGCTTTTGGATGCGGTTCCTAAAGAGATGTTTTATCCTCAACCTGAAGTAGATTCGGTAATCGTTCGGATAAAGCCTTGGATTAAAAGTTCGTTTGAAGTGAAGGATGAAATGTTTTTCAAGCAAATGGTTAAGTGGCTTTTTACTCAGCGTAACAAGAAAGTTAGGCAAAGCGCTTGCGCCATTCATTAAGAGTACCTTGAAAGTTGAGCAAACAAGACGCCGAAAAACTGGCTCTTACCCTGCCATTTCACGATAGGCGCGCAAGAGAGCTATCCCCTAAAGACTTCGGAGTATTAGCAAATGCCATTTCCAGTTAAGAGAGTGCATTTTGGCAATTACGTTTTTAATGTTTGGGAGAATGTTTACGAGCCTGCAGAGGACTCTTTTCTTTTCGCTGAAAACCTTGACGTAGAAAAAGGCGCAAAGGTATTGGATGTTGGTGCTGGCTGTGGTATGCTTGGCATATTGGCGGCAGAAAAAGCTGGCAACGTGGTTGCGGTTGACTTAAATCCCTATGCTGTTTGCTGCGCAAGGGAGAATGCGGCGCTTAATAATCTACGTTGTAAAATGGCTTTCATTCAAACTGACTTATTAACCGCTTTAAACGAAAACGCAAGATTTGATTTAATCCTCTTTAATGCACCGTATCTTCCTGCTGCCGAGTGTGAAGCGGAATCTTGGATTGGACGCTCATGGGCAGGAGGCATTAATGGACGGCAAGTTATCGACCGCTTCATCTCCAAGCACCGCTGCACTTGAAACCCAACGGTCGAATTCTCTTAATGCAATCTACACTTGCAAATGTTGAAGAAACGATTAGCAAATTTGGCGAGCATAATCTTAAAGCAAGCATTAAAGCTGAACGTAAACTGCCTTTCTTTGAGACTTTAACACTTATAGAAGCTAAAACATAACCTGCTAAGCAAGCGCTGGTTGGTTGTGCTGAAAAGCAAATAAAGGTATAGTGTATTGATTATTGTCGGTGATTGCAAAATGACGATTTGGTTTTACGTTAAAACAGAACGACGATCCAAAAGTTGTTGGAGATGTTGTTTGCAGTTTCAACTTTACACAAGGCAAGCATCCTGAGGATCAGTATTCTTGGATTATGGAAGTTGGGCAGAGATGAGCCTGGCTACTGGGAAATCAAAGGCAAATACGCTGCCCTAAAAGACCTCACAGAAATAGGCGACGTCTACAGAATAGGCGACACCGTGGTTCTCTCAGAAATAGATGATGACTTAGCCCCAGACTTCCTTGACCCGTTAATAACAAAGTATGGGTTTGATAACGTTAAGTGGATAGTTGTTCCCAGAACAAAATAAAAAAAACCTCAATTAAGCCGGACAGAGAGACCCTACCCTCCCTCATTTTACTACTGAAAAAACTGTATGTGTTTAGCTCCGTTTTTGTCTTAGGTATTTGTGTGTGCTCAGCCTACCTACCCGGTCTACTAGATGCTTCTAATATGCTTCAAATATGATTCAACATGGATGTGCATAGAACGAAGACCGCGCACTTTGCATGCAGAACAGTGCTTTTCAACATAGAAAAGTCTGTTTTTTGATAGAAAAAAAGCACTAAAGAAGAAAAAACAAGAGCTAAATATACACAAAAAACTTAAGCTAAATTGTGGTCGTTCATTGCTTGTCGTATTTTTCGACTTCATCACTCATTATGGCTAATTCAACACCTGATTGCTTGAACAACTCTATAGTGTCAGCGTCAGCATGATAACGCTTTTCGCAAACTACTCGTTTTATGCCCGCGTTAATTATCATCATGGCGCATGTTCGGCATGGGGTCATTTTGCAGAAAAGTGTTGCTCCCTCAAGTGGTATGCCGAATCTGGCTGCTTGAATGATGGCGTTTTGTTCAGCATGAAGAGTGCGTACGCAATGCTGGGTTACGTTGCCGTTGCTGTCAAACACTTTGCGGAAGTCATGCCCAACCTCGTCGCAGTGTGGCAAACCAGAAGGAGCGCCAACATATCCAGTGGTCATAATTCTTTTGTCTTTAACAATTACACAACCGCTTCTCCCACGGTCGCAGGTAGCACGTCTAGCCACAGCTTCACATAGATCTAAGAAGTATCTATCCCAATCGGGCCTTGCATTATTATCCAACGATCTCCTGCCTCAACCCGTTTAGTTCGTTAAAACAAATTAATAATCATATCTGAAAACGGTTCTGGTGCGTCTTAGGGTGATGGACAATTTTCTTCTGGGTGGTGCACATCGGGTGATAACGATAACTCTCCCGTTAACATTCGGATGATTACTTTACTGCACTGACCTGCCTATATTCTATCCACGCGCATTAAATACTGTAAAAAGTTATCATTGGTGATTCGGTAACAAATCTTCCAAAATTTGTATTTTAGAATTTTTCAGTCTATCAACAATTAGCTCAATGTTCTTGTCTTGTTTAATTGCCTTCTTAATATATCCAAACCATTCATCCATAAATGACGCTACATGTCCTCTTCTCACTACATACCATTCATTAGCAGAAAAATCCTGTAGTTTTTTCACCTTTACGCTTCTGCAGTAGCTACAGTTATGAGGCAAAGCTCCAATTTTATCGTAAATTTCTTTCATTTTGTCAAAAGGTCTATGTATCAATAGGTTAGGATGCAGGTATTTGCCATATGGTGCATATTTTCCAAAGCTAACTTCCATGTCAAAGTTTGTGAATGAACTGGAAACAACATCAAAACCAGCAATAGGAGAAACGAAACTCTGACAATTGTTTTCTAACACAATACATGCTCGATTCTTGAAAGTTCGCGAGAAAAACTCTAAGGTAGACATGAACTCTCTGTAGTTATCTCTCTCTGTCTGCAGGTCTTTGTTTGTGAGGTCTAAATTCTTGAATTTTACCGCCACTAGTGATTCACTTGCGTTTTCTCCTATGTATCTTAAAGCTTTGTCCAGCAAAGACCAATCCGATAGCGCACTACTCTTAAACAGAAAATATGTAGCACAATGCTTCTTTCCTCTTGCCAATTCTTTTGTATCAGCATTCATTTTTATGGCTACTTCCAACATTTTCTCGTCATCTATGAGTGGAACTGGAGGCAAGATTGCATCCACTCCATAATCTAAGTCACATTGTAGAAAAG
>CAWAUU010000033.1:0-115770 GCA_963785215.1 Candidatus Bathyarchaeota archaeon | reverse complement strand
GACAAAACCGTCTTGGGAATCACTATTCGACTTCTCATTAATTGCTCCTCTTGCCATCTTATATTATATTATTAGCGAATATGCTAATCATATCTGCTAATCAGTATTTAAGATTTTCCATTTAATCACAGTTTTGAAGAATTTGTCGCATAGCTTTTCCTAATTCGTTGTCAGTCACATTTCCGCTTACAGCTTTTCCAAAAGAATCATCCTTTAACCTAAACTCACCCTTTACAATTTTTGTAGCACGTATAAAAAGTGAGCCAGTATTTCGGTCTTCATAAATTATGAGTTTTTTAGTTCTCATTTTCAAATACCACCTATCGAAGTATTATCCTCTGACGGAATAAGTTTTTCGCATATTTATTCTACAACACAACGCTCAGAAAGCAAGGCGAACTTTAAGAATGTGTCAACGAAAAAGCTTTTTCATGTTGGGTGAACATCAACCGACTTTTCACAGCCAACCCCAAAAGTTACATATCAACCGAAGGCTTGACAGAATCCTCCTGAGAAATGAGACAAAAGCTAAAAAACTATCGAGAGTAGACAATTGTACTTAACGTTTCTTCACATCAACGTAAGCATGTGCTAACATTTGCAGTTTCATTAAGCCTTAACGATAACGTCAATTTTGGCAGAATATTATCATCGATTAGATATTGGTTAACATCAATGTTTTGTTCAAACTGGCATTCAACACGTCGACAAGACATTACGCCTCGTTGAGTGTTCAAGGCAAAGGTCCATTGACCACACTTAGGACATTTTTCCATTTTATCACCGTTTCGTATTCTACTCAATTTGTTTTTAAGGATTTGCTTTCTTAATATGCTTATAACATGTGGCAATATATATGCTATCTCAATCTTTTTTTATTCATCCTTTCTTCTTCTTGGATTCTCCAATGCGGAAACAATCGAAAATACGCTCGCGCTTTAACTCCCTCAAACTTGTGTAGAGTTACCGTTTTTGCCCTCTCGAAGACATTTAGTCCATCAACATCAGGATAAGGCTCTGCGTACCAAATAGTCTTTATGCCAACCTCTAATATTTTATGAGTACACAAAAAACATGGAAAAGCGGTTACATACAATGTGCAGTCTCTTAGATTCTGTTTTCCAGCATTAATTATTGCTCTTTCTTCTGCATGTAAAGCACTACACCGACTTAGCGCTCTGTCATGAACCACTTTTCGATAAATGTTCTTTTTACAATAAGGGCAATTATAAGGATATTTCAAATTTTCAATTTTTGCTCCACATTCTGGGCAGAACTTAATTTCACTCATTACTTCGCTGATATGAATTTCCTTATAACAGTCATAAAACTCCTTACTACACGATTTTAAGGGGGGTGGGTTGTCATTGTAACCAACACTGACCACCCTGTTTGTTGGGTCAATTATTACTGCTCCAACTTGTCGCTTAAAACATCTCGACATCAATGAGGCACAATAAGCCATGCTCATATACGTTTCTTGCTCTGTTGGCAATTGAAGATTACCACCAAACATTTCGATTAGGTTTTGCATCTTTTCAAAAAGTCGTTGTTCTTGTGCCATCTTACTCTTCAACATTAAATCATTGTCATTCCTGATAATAACATCGGCGTCGTCAACGCACAAAGCAACCTGTTGACCATGTGAGAGCCCCTCTTCGTTCTTGTCACGACAGTCATTTTCTATAAAAGCACGGTAGTCTCCTTTGTACCTTTCCTGGACACGTGCCCACCTGTCTGATTCAACACAATCCAAAGCGATTAAGTAGAAATCGGAGAATATGTTTCTAAAATACTCAACCTCTCCCATGTTTCTAATGCTATCAAACACAATTTTTAGGGGATCAATTCTTTTCTCCTTTTCTAATTTATCTACTAATTTAGAATATGCTTTTATTGCCAAAACGGAATTGCCGTCCTTTAGTCTCATATTATCTCCAATCGTTTGCAGTTCTTCACGAGTTGCCCTATTCACATCGTCCAATTTTTTAGGTTTATGAATAACCCGCCATTCTTCTCTAACGAAATCGGACAAACATATTACAATAAATCCATAATCTCTCTCAAGCACTTTAGCAAGTGTACTACAGCCACTTCCAAAAGGTCCAGTTAAACCTATAATAATTTGTTTAGGTTTTACAGAAATTGGCTCAGGCTGTTCTGAGGACATAATTCATAGTAAAAAGAAGGTATATTTAACACTTTATAAAGAATGCATATTTTTTGAAAAATTACATTTCACTATTGACGATTTGCAAATACAAGCCTCAAAAATATTGCAACTCACAAAAAATATCAATCGACTTTAGTCCTAATTAACTGTGCTAGAAAAATTATGTTTTTCGTATTTTTGAGAGAATTGAGGCTCAAGCCTATCGTAGAATTGAATCAAGAATTTTCGATGACTATGACAGAAAAACCACATGCCGAATACTGTAAAAACGTAAGACCTTTTGATGACTTATTGTTTGACATAATAAACTGGACATTTGAAGAACTTAGACATTTTAACGTATCTCAAACGTCACCAAACGAATTTTCACAACAAAAATCATCAACCGAAAAGTAACTGTCAACTAAACTCATTTATCACCCGACTGTTAACATGTTGATTTTAAACGCTTGTTTTGTCGCCCGATTCTTAACAGGAAGATTTATCGCCCATGAAGTTAACAGAACCCATTACCCGAAAGTTAATGTCTTCAAAATCGTATCACCCGATGATTAACATGGAGAATCACCTTGTTTCTGTCACCCGAAAATTAACAGGAAGATTTATCACCCATGAAGTTTCCAGAACCCTGAAAACAAACGGCTTATTTTTGGTAAATGTGAATTTCTCTACAAATCTTGTGCCGCTCATCAACCTCAACCAAAGAGGGCGCATTGATTAACTCTTCAAGCCCTGTTGCATCTTCAGGAAACATATCTTTTGAGAAAGGCTGAATTCTTTTAAATCCTAAATTCTCAAGTTTCTCTCCAATAGGCATAGTTACCGATTGTCCTGAACGCGTCATAATGTAAGGTGATACAAGAACCAATCGTCCCCCATTCTTTAACACTCTATGCGCTTCTTCAACAAAAGTAAAATACAAGGGCTCAAGCTTCTGAATAATCTTTAATGCGTATGGTCCAGTTGGCACCTGCCGCAACGCTGGACCCAAATCAGGCTCCGTCACGACGCAATCTACTGCTTCTTGTCCAATTTTCTCTGCCAACCTGCCAACGTCTCCTTGCACAACCCTAAACTCCGCATCCTCAAGGCTATACTCTCTTTTGATCCATTCAAGGTTTTCATTGGCTGCTTTAACACACCAAGGATTAACATCTACACCAACAATCTTTGCCCTCGCAAGGAGTGCTTCCTGAAGAATTGTGCCAACACCACAGAATGGGTCAAGCAAAACTTTCCCAGGCGTACAAGCGGATAAATTAACCATTATCCTAGCTAACCTTGGAGGTATAGCAAAAATTTTGCGTTGATTAGGCTTGTAGATGTCTCTTTTTTGAAATTCAAACGGGTTATGCACAGCAACTGTGGTGGCAACCCAAGTTTCTTCCTTGCCAACACACAGCAACACTTCCGCTTTGTTTTCAACTAAATTCTTCTTTAAAACTTCAACATGGCTTAGCTGAGCGAATCTTCTATCTTTTGAAAATCCCATAAATTTTGATTTCTTGCCATAACCAGCCAACTCATCCTTTACAGTGCTTCCGATAAACCGCTGAATAACCCCTGATAATGGACGCAGCGTTTTCTCAGCAGCAGTACACGCTTACTCCAAAAAAAATCTTCTCAGCAGACTTATCCATATCATCAACTAAACCGCTTGATGCTAACGATGCAGCTATTTGTGACTGGGCTTGCTTGCTTCTTTCAAGAAACGCTTCCTTAACAATTAGAGTAGGAAACTTTGCTTTTGCCTCACCAATTTTTATTGTTCCTCCTAAATCCTCAATAACAGAAGCGCCAACGCCTTCTTCAACGCTAACCGCAAAGAATTCTTTAGAAAAAAATTGCACCTCAAATTTGGTTTCTCTTGCTTTCAAGTAAGAAGCAAGCTCCGCTAACGAAAGCTTCCAGTTTTTCCCTGAAATAAACAACTCTATTGGCATCTGGAAAAGAAAAGTTAACTAAGTATATAAGAAATAACGCCGCCGTTTAACTGAACAAATGTTAAAGTAGACAATTAGAAATTAAAAAATTCACGCGAAGCTTCACCTTGAAGTTACAAATCGTTTAAATACCGCTGGATGAGTATGCTAAAAAGGGACGTTGTATGCACGCACGAAATTATAGGCACGTGAAAAATCGAGCCTACACAAGAAAAGAATACGCTAGAGGTTTTCCCCCACCCAAAATAGTAAAGTTTACTATGGGTGATACGAAGGGCACCTTTGATTGCGAAGCTAAATTAATAGCTTTAGAACGAGCTCAAATACGCCATAGTGCCTTAGAAGCAGCGCGTGTGGCTACAAACCGCATCTTAATAGATAAACTCATAAATGATTATCTTATGGTTGTTCATCCATACCCTCACATTATTCTAAGAGAAAACAAAATGATCTTCGGCGCTCACGCTGACCGACTTCAACAGGGAATGAGACGTTCCTTCGGAACAGCAATCGGCACTGCAGCAAAAGTAGAGGTAGGACAAACCATCATAACGGTCAAAGTAAAAGCAGCAGCTGCTGAAACAGCCAAAGAATCGCTCAAAAGAGGAAGCGCAAAACTTCCTATACCTTGCAAAATAGTTATCTCCAAGATTCCACCTTCTCTAAATGTAGCTGAGGAGTCTGAACCGGAGACGGAGACAACTTGAGCGTTAAAGAGAAAGAATTGGTTTTATGGTTTGATGATGTAAGAAAAGAAGATATTCCTGTTGTTGGCGGCAAAAATGCCAGTCTCGGCGAAATGATTAATGCCGGATTACCTGTTCCACCAGGTTTTGCGGTAACTGCTTATTCTTATGAAAAATATATTCAAGAAAAACGAATAGCCGAGCAAATTTATAAAATAATTAAGGAAACAGTTACAAACCCAAATGACCCCAAACAGTACGATACGGCGTCAAAGAAAATACGTGAACTTATCGAAAAAACTCCGATGCCTAAAGAAATTGAAAACGCCATAAGAATAGCTTACAAAGAACTAAACCAACGGCTTGAGTTAAAGGACGTTTTCGTTGCTGTGCGGTCAAGCGCTACAGCCGAAGATTTACCTGACGCGTCCTTTGCAGGTCAACAAGAAACTTTCTTAAACGTTAAAGGCGCGGATGACCTTATTGATAAAGTAGTTAAATGCTGGTCAAGCCTATTTACGCCACGTGCAATCTTTTACCGAAATGAAAAAGGCTTTGCGCATGAAAAAGTCTTCATAAGCGTTGGGGTCCAAAAAATGGTGAACTCTGGATGTGCTGGAGTCATGTTTACCATTAACCCTGTAACTGGTAACCCAGATGAAATTGTAATCGAAGGCAACTACGGCTTAGGAGAAACTGTCGTTTCAGGCGCTGTTAACCCTGATGATTTTGTCGTGGACAAGAACACAGTCAAGATTACGGAAAGAAGAATTTCGCGTAAAACAATTATGTATCTTCGTGACCCCAAAACAGGCAAAACAGTGCACTTGGATGTGCCCGAGGATAAGCAGAAAGTAACCTGCATGAGCGATCAGGAAATCTTTACGCTTGCAGAACTTGCCAAGCGAATTGAAAAGCATTATGGCAAACCCATGGATATTGAATGGGCAATTGACCAAGACCTATCTTATCCCAGAAAACATGTTCATAGTTCAAGCTCGCCCAGAAACAGTTTGGAGCTCAAAAACAATGGAAACACCCGTAAAAACTGAAGAAAATAAAGCTGAAGAAACATTAAAAGTGGTAGTGAGAGGCATTTCGGCTGGAAGAAAAGGTTACGGCGTAGGCAAAGCAACAGTTGTCCTAAATCCTGACGACGCAAACAGAGACATGCACAAAGGAGATATTCTCGTAACAGGCATGACTGACCCTGACTTTGTGCCATTCATGAAAATGGCAAGTGCCATAGTCACCGACAAAGGTGGAGTCACATCGCACGCAGCAATTGTAAGCCGCGAACTTAGCATCCCCTGTGTGGTAGGTACAGAAACAGCTACTCAAGTAATGAAAACAGGCAAAGAATATACTGTGGATTCAAGAAACGGCATAGTTTACGAAGGCATAATGGCCCAAGCCGTTCAACCAGCAGTACCATCAAATGGACCAGCTATGGTTATGCAAGCAGCAAGTGACGCTCCAGTAACAGCCACAAAAATCTACATGAACTTGGGTGTTCCAGAAAAAATTGAAGATTACAAAAACCTGCCCTTCGAAGGCATCGGATTAATGCGCATCGAATTCATACTAGCCAGCGCCATAGGTCAGCACCCAATGATGTTTGTCGAAACAGGTGAAAGCCAAAAATTCGTAGACAAACTTGCCGAAGGCATTGCAACCGTTGCTCGAGCAATCCAGCCCCGACCAGTTGTAGTGCGCTTAAGCGACTTCAAAACCAACGAATACCGAGGCTTGAAAGGTGGAGAAAAATACGAAATAGTCGAAGAAAACCCAATGCTCGGTTGGAGAGGCTGCAGCCGCTACATAAGCAAATGGTATATCCAAGCCTTCCGACTTGAATGCCAAGCCATCCAAAAATGCCGTATAGAATGGGGTCTCAAAAATATCTATGTCATGCTTCCAATGGTTCGCACTCTTTGGGAAGCCAAGAAAGCTCTCGAAATTATGAAGGAAGAAGGTCTAGAGCGCTCTCGCGACTTTAAAATTTGGTTTATGGCTGAAACACCATCCATAGCAATAATGGCTGACGAATTTTCTAAGCTCGTCGACGGCTTCTCAATAGGCTCAAACGACATGACTCAAGGCGTACTAATGATTGACCGCGACTCTGAACGCTTAGCTCAAATGGGCTACTTCGACGAAAGAGACCCAGCAGTAAAAAGAATAATTGCACACCTCATCAAAGTCGCTCATGAAAACGGAGTGCACCGTTTCCATATGCGGTGAAGGACCATCAAACCTTCCAGACTTCGCAGAGTTCCTCGTTCGAGCAGGAATTGATAGCATATCCGTAAACAACGACGCTGTAGTAGCTACAAGAAAAAATGTTGCCAGCTTAGAACAAAAGATAATTCTTGAACGGCTCGCGGAACAAGCTGCTTTAGCTCGTGGGCAACCTCTTAAAAAGCCAACTCAAGACTGGGAATGGCCACGCTAGCATAAAGAGTCCCTATGCAACAGTGTAGCCCTTTGCTTTGCTTTTCTCTTTAGTTTCTTTTTTACCCCGTCAGGTGGTCGGATTAAAGTATGAAAGGGTTTGATTTTGAAGAAGAAAGAATAAAGCAAGAGATAACCAAACTTGGCGCCAAACGGGTTCTACTGCAACTGCCAGAAGGATTAAAACCTGAAGGTCCACGCTTAGCTAAAATTATCGAAAAGAGCGGTGCGCTTCCGATAATTTCCGCTGACCCCTGCTACGGCGCCTGCGATATAGCGGTTAATGAAGCAGAAAGTTTAGGCGTAGATTTGATAGTGCATTTTGGGCACTCAAAACTTGTAAAGCATGAGCAGATTCCAACAATCTATGTTGAAGCAAGAGCAACAGTAACAGTTGAGAAAGCTGTCAAAAAATCTTTGCCGCTTTTGAGCAATTACACTAAGATTGGTTTAGCCACTTCAGTGCAGCATTTGCAAGCGCTAAACCAGGCGAGAGAAATTTTAATCAGGGCTGGGAAAACAGTGATAATCGGCGACAGTGGGCAAATGAGTTATGCCTGGGCAAGTTATCGGCTGCAATTACAGCAACGTGAAATCAATCGCTGACGAGGTAGAAGCTTTCCTTTTTGTTGGCGGCGGAATGTTCCACGCTTTAGGCATCGCTTTAAGCACTTCTAAACCAACCTTCATAGCTGACCCATACGATAACAGGGCTTTCGCAATTAATGATGAAGCTCAAAAAATCCTCAAGAAACGTTGGGCATGCATTGAAGAAGCGCGAGGTGCTAAAACTTTCGGGGTTTTTGTTGGTTTGAAACCTGGGACAAAAACGGTTAGATCAAGCCTTAAGCGTTAAGGCGTTAGCAGAGAAACATGGGAAAGCAGCTTATCTGTTAGCTGTTAGGGAAATTACTCCTGAAACACTTCTAGAGTTTCCATCTATCGATGCATATGTCAACACGGCATGCCCTCGCATTTCTCTTGATGCTTCAGGAAAGTTTTCAAAGCCTGTGCTAACTATTAACGAGTTCATGGTGGCTTCTGGCGAATCTTCATGGGAGAACATGCTCAAAAAAGGATTATTCGAAAATTAGATTTAGAGCTGTTTCTCTCAAAAATTGCTCTTCAGCCTTCTCCTCAGGCGCAACTTGAACAGTACACTATTTCAGAATCGATTGCATCAACCATGCTGTACATCGCTGCCTACGCGAACAACGACATTATTGGCAAAACAGTGCTGGATTTAGGCTGCGGAACAGGTAGGCTCGCTTTAGGCGCCTCTTACCTTGGCGCTGACAACGTTGTGGGAGTTGACGTTGATAGGTTAGCCATTAAAACTGCCGTTGAAAACTCTTTGAAAGTTGGTTTAGCTGGTAACGTTCAGTGGGTTATTGGCGACATCAAGTGCTATCACGGGCAGGTTTGATACTGTTTTGCAGAATCCGCCTTTTGGGGTGCAAACACGGGAGGCTGACAGAGCGTTTTTAGTAAAGGCGTTGGAAGTTGGGAAATTGCGTTTACTCTCTTCATAACCATCCAGAAACCGATAAGCAATTAATCAAGCAGCTTAAAGCAAGCAATGGGTTTTTGCAGGTTTCGCCTTCTCCCTTTTTAGAAAGGTTAGTGGCGCAACATAATGGCGTTGTTAAAGCAGTTTATGCTATGCTCATGACTATTCCCCGAATGTTTGATTTTCACACAAAAATTAAGCATGAATTTGTCGTTGACCTATATGTTATCGAAAAGGTAAGCGTTGAATAAATTTTTAGGCCTTTTTGGTCTGGAATTAATTTTGTTTATTAATCAAAAGGTTTATTGATGCGACTGGAAACTAAGCATATGCATTTATCAATCAGCGACTGTTTAGCTTATTTAACATAAAAGGGAAACTATCATGAGTCTAAAATCACCTGAACAAAAAAGCGGTCATTTAGTGGTGCCTGGAGAACGCTTAGGTGTTATTGAAGAGTTTATTCCAGACTCCGGAACATACGTTAAAGACGGCGTTATCTACTCCAAAATTGTTGGTCGCGCATTGGTTGACTTGCTAAACAAACGGGTTTCTGTTTACCCACTAGTCAATGGTGAACTTGTCCCGAAAGTTTCAAGTATGGTTGTAGGGCAAATTGGTAATGCCCAGTCTGATAATGTTTTGGTAAGAATCTTTAAAATAGAAAACAAAAGGCTCTCAGGCGAATTTAGCGGCATCTTGCATATTTCCGATGTTTCAGACAGGTATATCGATTCAATGAATGATGTATGCAAGCCCGGTGACATTGTCAGAGCTAAAGTGATCAGTGGAAAAAACCGCATCTTCCATCTATCAACCAACGACAAGAACTTAGGCATAGTGTATGCTTTCTGTTCTCGATGCGGCAATTTGCTGGAACCTCAACGGTATGAACTGCATTGTCCAAAATGCGGCAATACAGAAAATCGTAAAATCGCACCCGATTACGGAAAAGAACCGATATAGCGAAAAAAGGGGAACTGACAAGTGAAAATTAATGTGCTAAAAAAATCAGAGAATGAGCTTAAAATAGAAATTGAAGGCGGCACTCACGGCTTATGTAACTTGTTACAAAAGAGGCTTTTAGAGGATAAAACGGTGGATTTTGCAGGGTACGATGTTCCGCATCCTTTGGCATCAAACCCCAGTTATTTACGTTAGAATGAAAGGGAACGCTAAGCCTGAAGACGCGTTGATTAAGGCTGTTGAGAAAGTTCGAGAAGCAAATGACGCTTTTAGCAAAGAGTTAGATCATGTTCTAAAAGCTTAGTTCTCTTTTGTTTTAACTTTTAGCCTTAGTTTTTAATATTCGTTCATTAAAGTCAAGACAGTTTACTGAGGTTTCATTTAAAAGCTAAAATATCCTTATAGCTTTCAGGGGAAAGGTTTGGAAGTTAAAGGCTTTCGAGTGATAAAATCTGAAATCCGCGTGCTTGGTGTGGACGACGGAAAATTTGTTCCGCATACCGAGGGTGTTGTGATTGTTGTTGGTGTTGTTTTCAGGGGTAGTTGCTGGCTTGATGGAGTGATGCATACTCGAATTGCAATTGATGGCTTTGATGCTACTGAACAGATAGCTTCAATGATTAACAGTTCGCCTCATTGTAAACAGTTGCGTTTAGTAATGTTAAACGGGATAACGTTTGCTGGTTTTAACGTGGTGGATATCAAAAGGCTAAATTTGGCAACAAAGCTTCCAGTTATTGCCTTAACGCGTGATAAACCTGATTTAGAAGCCATTCGCAAGGCGCTTAATAATTTGCCTAAAAGTGAAGAGCGTTGGAAAATGATTCTTGAGGCAGGAGAGATCCATGAAGTCTGTTGCCACGGTAAGCAGATTTACATGGAGATAGCTGGAATTTCATTGGTTGATGCCCGAGAAATTGTTGAATTGACTTCGATAAGAAGCAGTTTTCCCGAGCCTTTGCGCGTTGCACATCTTATTGCCTCTGGAATCAGTCCTTGATTTGGCGTGAGTTGGAAAAGGTTTAAAAGGTACAATGCTAAGGGAATCAAAAACGGGTAGTGGATAACGGAATATGGAATTTTGCCCTAAATGTGGTTCGCGTCTTGAACCAAAGAAATCCAAGAATGGTAAAGATGCTTCTTTAGTTCTTGCGTGCCCAAAATGTGGGTATAAAAAGCCTGAAGCTGGCGAAAAAGTTGAACCAAAGTGGCGCCGAAGGTTATTCAGCATAATCCTCAGCAATTTGTAGCTGTTATCGGTAAAGAAGAGCAGAAATTGAATACATTGCCAACTGTGCGGATTGAGTGCCCAAGATGCGGAAACAACACGGCTTATGTTTGGCAGGTGCAGACGCGTGGAGCAGATGAATCTTCAACCCAGTTTCTCCGCTGCACCAAATGCAATTACACGTTCAGAGAATACAGCTAAGACGCTGTTTTCTACTTGTGATTCTTTGTTCGAACTCTCTTGTTTAGTTAAACAATAACTCATCTATTGTGAAGCGCGCTTGACTCTAAATTTATCCAATCTCATATAATTTATTTTTAAGTGCATATTTTTTGGTTTGAGATAGGACAATTTATTTATTAGCTAAATGCTTAATCAAAAGCTATATAACTTCACAGTAATATGCATAAGCGAGGGAAGAAAATACCATGTTCAAGCTCAAAGTGTCTGACGCTAAACTCTTAAGAGACATGGCTACAGCCATCTCAATCCTTGTAGATGAAGCAACATTCAAAATCGACCCTGAAGGCTTAAAACTTCGCGCCATGGACCCATCACGCGTTGCCATGATTGATTTTGAATGGCCAAAATCCATTTTTCAAGAGTACATCTCAACAGAGCCAGCCAAAATATGCATTAACATAAGTGAACTATTAAAACTCCTAAAACGTGCTGGAAGAGACGAGGCAGTTGAGTTATCCCTAGATGACAAAACTGGACGATTACAAATAACAATAACTGGAAAATACAGCCGAAACTTCACAATGCCCACCCTTGAAGCCTCAGAAGAAGAAGTTCCCACTCCAAAAATAACCTTCAACGTAAAAGCTAAAACCACAACTCAAGGCTTAAGCCAAGCAATCGAAGACGCGCAACTGGTAAGCGACCACGTGCGAATTGAAGCTGAACCAGAAAAACTAACCCTGAGTGCTTCAGGAGATTTAATGGGTGCAACCATAACTCTCCAGAAAGGCAGCGATGCATTGCTTGATTTGGAAGTAAAAGAAAACGCCAAAGCAACATTTAGCCTAAGCTACTTATCTGAAATAATAAAAGCGGCGTCAGCCACATCCGACATAGCGACGCTTGAATTCTCAACCGATATGCCTGTGAAAATAGACTTCCAGCAACAAACAAAAGAGGGAAAATTGACCTTCTTCTTGGCACCAAGAATCGAAACAGAATAACGTGACTTAAATTGCAAATGGAATCGGCAGGATTCACCAAGAACGATTTAGCAAAATATCCCTTTTTAAAAGAAACCGCCGAATACATCAAACCCTTAAACCTGCAAATAGACGATTTAACAAGCATGGGTCATGAGACTCAAGCTTCTGAAGCGAGCTGAAGAAAGGGTTAACGAAGCAATAATAAACAGGTGGATCACCAGAAACTTGAAAAAAATAGACCTTGAAATTCCTCTCTTTTCCAGTTGCACTCGTTAATTGTTATTGCAACAGAAAATTCTTTTATTAAGAAAAGATACGCCTTGGCTGAGGCAAAACAAGCATCCAGAGATTTAGCTTCAAGAGAACCGTAATGAAAAAATCCTAAAAATAGCCCAAGATTTTGATTGGACGATTAGCGATGGAAAACCTTACAATAGATTTTCGTATAGGGTTTACCGTTTACTTAAAAAATGCCGCTCATTTACATGGATATGAATGGAAACTTGTTAATCAGATTATAGACAAGGGTATGGTTTATTTAAACAAAGATAGGGTAGCTCGTCTTCTTCAAGAGGAAGTTAAACGGAGAATAGAAAAAAGGCTCGATATTCCAGACCTCAAAAACCTGCCTGAAGATATTACTATTATCGCTAATAATCTAACAAAATTAGCTCAAGAGATAATGGGACAAGAAATTGAGGAAATGCCTAAGATTGTTGTTCAAGCAGCTTTTCCGCCATGCATAAACATGCTTTATGAAGATGCCTCAAAAAGTCATCATCTTTCGCACATTGGCAGATTCACACTTAACTTCTTTTCTTGTCAACATAGGAATGTCACCTGAAGCTCTTAATGAGTTGTTCAAGACTTTTTCAGACTACAATGAAAGGTTAACACTTTATCAAATCGAGCATATCGCTGGAGAAAGAGGCTCTGCAACTCGCTACACTTGCCCTCAATGCTCAGTGTTGCAAACGCATGGCGTATGCAAAAACAAAGATGATTTGTGCCGCCGAATTTATCATCCGCTTGCCTATTATAAGCGAAAACAAAAGCTTGCCTGAAACGGTTTTATTAGCTAAGATTTATTAGGTCACTATAGTAAAATAGGTTAGAGTCCCATGAATTATCAATTAATTGGAAATAATAATGTAGTCAGCTCCGAAATTGGGATAATTCTTCCCACTTATCGAGAAGCAGACAATATTTCTAACTTAATTGAAGACATTGAAGATTTAAAATTAAACGCTTCAATACTTGTCATCGATGATTCAAGCCCAGATGAAACCGCAAAAATCGTGCAAGAAAAACAGAACAAATACAGTAATATTCTTTTATATGTTAGACCTAAAAAAAGCGGATTAGGCACAGCAATAACCGACGGGTTCAAATTTTTTTTATCCTCAAAACAAGCACCAAAATATATTGTTACAATGGATGCTGACTACTCCCACAACCCTAAAGCTATCCCACAACTCATATCGAGCATGTATAAGGCTGATTACGGAATAGTAATCGGCAGCAGATACTGCAAAGGAGGCAACATAAGCGGTTGGCCTTTCACCAGAAAAGTAATTAGTCGAATTGCTAACTTCATCGCCAAGTTATCCCTTGGCTTAAAACCTCATGACTGCACCAGCGGCTTTCGCTGCTACTCCACAAAGTTTCTAAGAGCAACCATTGGCAACTTGCACAGTCATACTTATGAGATTCAAATAGAAACCATAAGGCAAGCTCTTTTGAGGAATTTTAACGTAAAAGAAACCCCTATTCTGTTTGTTAACCGAAAACGAGGAAAATCTAAACTCTCTTGGACTGAAATTGAAAGCTACCTGACTTACACTTTAAAAGCGGTCTCACGTTCGTAAGCTTGTTAAGCAAAGGCTTATTTTAGTTAATGGCAGAATTAAATACCCCTTGGTTGCTTTCATTTAAAGGATGCCGCTCATGAAACGCCCCAGCACTAAAGTTCTTTTGTTTATAGCTATTATAGTTCTAGTGCTAAGCGTAGTCCTTGCCACCATCAGCTTATTTCCAAGAGATTCAGGTAGTAATCAGCCATATTCTTTGGTTAACGATACTTTCCAATTAAGCCCAAAAGAAACATACATAGAAGGTTTAGGATCTTTTCGTGGCGGAGAAAACATTTCAATTTCAGTACAATGTCCAACCGCTTTCGAGAAAAACTTTTCTATTATTTTTCCCACTAGACCCTATTTTTTTATAATTAATAGCAGCGTGGATTACTCTGTTTTAACACAATCAAACATCACCTACTCATTTACTGCAGATGCTAATTACTATGAAGCGGTTTTTGTCTCTGATTCACCCAATGCCGGCACGGTTCATTTCCAAGCATCTACCCAAGAACCAAACAGTACCTTTCCATATTCATGGCTTAACGAGCCCTCAAAAATAGTGTTCCTGCTAAGTTTAGCTCTAACAATGCTTATAATGTTAAAAATCGTATCATCCTCTACTAAGTTCAAGTCAAATGCGCTCAGCTTACCCTCTCTTAGCAAGAAAAACCGCCGATACCTCTTAATTTTACTTTTATTGTCGCTGATGATTTGGCTTTTCCTCATAGCAGTAAACTCTAATCCACTTGCAACATTCGAAAACTGGTATACCGATAATGCCCGGGACTCTTATGTTTCCAGTTTGTTTCTTAAAGATGGTTTTTCAATTTTTAGTCAACCCTTAGGCAAACTATCAAACCTTGATAATTCATACTACAAGTTTGTAACATGGCCAGAAATGCCGCATCTATACCCATTAGGCAGCATTTTCTTGTTCTTGCCATTTGGTGTTCTTCTCCAAAAAGGTTTTGACCCGTCCTTGATTTACAAAACTGAAATAGCTATATTTCTGGTATTTGCCACTGTTTGCGTTTATTTTTTCCTCAAAAATTTCTTGCAAAAGGACATGGCTTTGCTCCTCAAACTTTTGGGAGTTTACATCATTTATGTTAGTTTGGTAGTTTACGCTGCTGACGGAATGTTTGATTCAGTTGCTTTCCTGTTTTCTTTATTTGCCATATACATGTTTATGACGAAGCGTTACGATTACTTCTTTTTGCTTATTGCTGTTTCTATATTTTTTAAATATCAAGCAGGCATTTTCCTTTTGCCCCTAATCATTGTGGGTTTAATCAAACTTTTCCAAACAAACAAGTTAAGCAATTTACTAAGAAATAAAGCTGTAATCGCTGGCGTCATCTTCGGGTTTGCCAGCATCTTCACTGCTTATTTAAGCGCGCCGTACTTTCTGGCAGCTGGACCACAGTTAATAATGAATGGCATCAACGCTTTTTCATCCAATACGCAAATTTCTTGGGGGCTTCAATCCTTCTTAGTTTTGCTGATACTGGCGGTCACTTTGGCTTACGCACTTTACATGCTAAACAAGAACAGTTTGCTTTCTCTGTCAGCGCTTTTTCTTCTCTTGCCAAGTTTTATGCTGCCTTACTTCCAAAATTGGTATCTGCCTTTCATTTTTGTATACGTTCTGATTCCCCAGCAGAAAAAAGAATTAGAGATCACCGCACTCTGGTTAATGTTTATTATTTTCATGCTTGCTTTCGGTGCGGACTTCTTTAATTTACTGCTGGGTCTTTAAATTGTCTGAAGTTTTGATTAAACTCTGAAATAATATACAATTTGGCTAGGCAGGCGGTATATAGATAAATTTGGGAAGAGTAATCATTATAATCACTTATCAAAGGGGGCAAGGGGACATGGAGGCTTCTCGAGACTTCGTTTATCAAAAATTCTGCGAATACTACCGAGACCCCTCCACTATTATTCCTGCACCGATTCTTCTTGACCAAAGAGAATTTGGTTATCTGCTCTTCAAGGAACGGTTTATGGTTAGGCACAAAAGGTTTGAAGAAATCAGCAGCCTGAGGTCAGTGCTGAACCAGACTGTTCCATCAGATGTTTATCATTCTTGCGCTTACTATGAAAACCCAGATTTTGACATGGACAAAAAAGGTTGGTTAGGCGCTGACTTAGTCTTCGACATAGACGCCGATCACATTCCAACTTCCTGCAATAAAATCCACGATGAATTCACCTGCACCAAATGCGGCTTCAGCGGCAGAGGAATAACTCCCGAAATCTGCCCAGCCTGCGAAGGAACAAAATTTGAAACCAAAACCTGGCCATGCGAGCTTTGCATAGAATCAGCTCGCGAAGAAGCCGCCAAGCTAATTGATATGTTAGAGAACGATTTTGGTTTTTCTTCAGATGAGTTGCACGTGTTTTTTTCTGGTCACCGAGGATACCACGTACATGTTGAGAATGAAGCAGTACGTTCATTAGATGCTATGGCACGAAAAGAAATCGTTGATTACGTTACTGGATTAGGCTTAACTATACTGGATAAAGACGCAAAAGAAAAACGAGGAAAACGCGCGACTAAAAAATTTAATCTACACAACTTTGGCTGGAACAAGCGACTAAAATTAGGAATGCAAAATTTTCTCCTCAACGCAACCACGGAAGATTTGAAAGACATTGGTTTAAAGAATAATGCACTTTTGAAAAACAAGGAAGCTATCATTAAACGTTGCATAAATGATGGTCGATGGGAAAGCATTAACGGTGTCAGTGTTCAAACTTGGCTAAAACTGGCTGAGCATGTGAGGGATCTGCAGTCGTCAAAGATTGATACGGTTGTCACCACTGATATTCACCGTTTAATCAGGATGAACGGCACTCTGCATGGTAAAACAGGACTAAAAAAAGTTGAGTTTCCAGCTAAAAACCTGCAGGATTTTGATCCGTTCACTGGAGCGGTAGCTTTTAAAAAGGGCGCGGTAAAAGTGTTGGTCTCTGATGCGCCAGAGTTTAAGTTGGGTGGAGAAACGTTGGGTCCATACAAGAATGAGACGAAAGAGTTGCCTGTTGCGGCGGCAGTTATGCTTATCTGTAAGGGAAGGGCTAAGGTGGCGAACTAAATGTACAATGAACTTTACGCGGCATGGCGAAGAGAAATTGAAGATGCTTCGCTTGGAGGTTTACCGCCTGACTTCTACGCTAAAATAGCAGATTACCTGAGGCGCATAAGAGAAGAGAGCAGGATGCTTGACAAAAAATCAGTTAAAGTAAACCTGCTTGACCGTGAAGCGCAGAACGTTAAGCGGATGCTTGAGGAACTGCTTTGGGCAAGATACAAAAAACTAGTCAAAACAATCACCCAAAACCAAACGTTGCCCTCAGAGTTGTTAACGGTTGAAGAAACCAAGATGTGCGAGAGTTTTGTCACTTTCAGCGGCGCATATCGGAAGTTTGCTGAAGGTCTCATGCAAGGTCAAACTGCTAAAGTGGAAGCTGATGTGAGTCATAAACGAATGACTTTAAGATTTGCAAAAAGTACTCCAGCCATTATTGGTTTAGACATGAAAACTTATGGGCCATTTATGGTTGAAGATGTTGCTTCTTTGCCTGTTGAAAATGCGAAGATGTTGGTTAAACAGGGCTTAGCTGTGTTGGTTGAGGTTTCCTAAGGTTTCCGTGGTTAGAGCTGATTTTCCACTTTTAATTTTTCGCCATAAACCTTGGCTTACAAGAATGATCAGTGGATAAGAAACAATCCATGCTATCGCGTACAGTGGGCCATAATAGAAGTGGAACATTTGCACTTGGTTTGAGTTTATGCCATACTGCATGCCGATAGTGAAGATGGTGACTATCCGCATAACGTTTATGAAATATGTGACGGTTGCGCCAACGATGAAGTATCCTGTTTTGGCTTTCCAAGAGATTGGCATCTGCTGCAAAAACACCAAAACAACAGCCGTGTAAATAAGAAAGCTTTCAATGCCTGCACAAGGCCAAGCTATAGCGAATGTAGCTGTTCCCAATGGTCCTGTAGCTTGCAGGGTTGGCATGCCATTTTGTGTTACCATCGAAGTCGTGCATCCCATTAAGCCTAGGACGCGAGCGGCAAGCGTAGCGGTTGTTGGAACCAATATTTGGAATGGAGTAAACTCCCCGTAGGGAAAAACGTTATCGATAGTATATATAACTCCGACTAAACCGACAAACAAAGCAGGTAAAGCAAAACCTGTTAAACCCTTTTTCCCAAAAGACAGGAAAATAGTTAAGCAAAAAAGAACTGAGAAAACAAGGTATTCAATTGCAAGAGGCATTGAATCGTAAAAAGCAACGCCGTTTTGCAGGGAAAAGTTTGCAATTGCAGCGTTTAACCCAAAATAATACTCCGAAATCACGTATAACGTTGGAAGCAGCAAGGCTACGGCAACAGCGGCGAGCTTTGCTTTGTTTTGCTTGCTTATTTTTGACTTGAAGATTTCCCAATTGAGAATAAACTCCAGCGCTATCAACCAAATAAAAAATAACTCGAAGGTTCTGCCCTTCCACATTACCTGAAAAGAATCTTGAGCGCTAAGATTAAGGTATGGATCGGCTGGGTTCAACCCAAACAGCAGAGCCAACGGAACGACAAAAGCAAACAATGGCAACAGCTTAACTATGGTATCTGAATGCTCTTTGAGTTTTGAAAGAATTTGCATCAACGCATTACCTGCAGACTAGATATAAATTAAAATCGTTTTTCGGTTTAAAAAGAATGCGCCTTTCCACCAGTTTTCAGTTTGCCAGAATAGACCAGCAATAAATTACAAGCTTTTCGTTTCATTGGGGGTTTTAACAAGCCTTTGAATTCATAGAGGCCATTAGGCATTTTATTGACTGCTCAAATAAGAAGGCTATAGAATTCTCTCCAAGTGCTACTTCGATTGACTGAAAGCCCTCACTTTTTGGCAGATAGGTGAAAAAGTATAAGAATGCGTATGTTTCTTTTATGCAAAGCTGGTAGTGAACAAGGTGAACGTTCCTAAAGAAGTTAAAACTTACTGTCCGAAATGTAAAGCTCATCAAATTCACAGTGTAACCCTCTACAAGCCTGGAAAGCGCAGAGCCTTAGCTCATGGCGAACGCCACCACGAAAGAGAAAAGAAGGGTTATGGTGGACAAAAATATCCACTTCAAAGAGAATTCGCAAAAACAACCAAAAAACAAACTCTGCGATTAAAATGCAAAGTTTGCAATTACATGAGGCATAAAGACGGTATACGCCTCAGAAAACTAGTTATACAATAATAATGGAGGAAAAAAGTCATGTCTGAATGGAGCAAACTTATCCCAAAACCAAGAAGCGTCTTCCTTAGAGTTAAATGCTCAAAATGCGGCAACGAACAATTAATCTTCAGCAACGCTGTCAACAAGATAACCTGCAATGTATGCGGAGAAACACTAGCTGAACCATCTGGCGGAAGAGCAAAAATCAAAGGCGAAGTACAAGCGGTTCTTGAATAAGGGATGACGTAGTGAATGGCTGAGCGTAAGCCCGAATGGTCAGAAGCCGGTGACTTGGTAATCGCCACTATAGAAACCGTTACGGCTTATGGTGCTTACGCTAAACTTGATGAATACAAAACGAGAGGTTTACTTCACGTCTCAGAAATCTCGTCTGAAAAAATCAGCAGAAAGCGTCATCTTAAACGTCACAAAATCAGGTGGGCAAGGTACTTTTAGAAGGGAAAAATAGTTGGTTTGGCAATTACGCAAATGCGTAAACTGCGAAAAATATACACTTAACAAGAAAAGTTGCCCTTACTGTGGTGGGCCCGTCAGAATTCCACATCCACCCAAATTCTCGCCTGATGATAAATACTTAAAATACCGAATGGCAATGAAAAGGAGTAGCACAACAATGAAAGAAACATACATCAAAGAATTCGTCCAAATTGAACCGAACAATCCTGTTCTCATCGAAGGTCTTCCAGGTTTAGGGCTTGTTGGTAAAATCGCCCTTCGCTACATGATCAAACAGTTAAAAGCCAAAAAGATCGCTTATCTCTACTCGCCTCATTTTCCATATTTTGTCCTCGTCAACAAAAAAGGTAACGTTCGCCTTTTAAGAGGCGCATTCTACTACTACCAAAATCCAAACGGACCAAACGATCTGATTCTATTTACCGGCGATAGCCAATCGCAAACAATCGAAGGGCAATACGAAATCGCTGACCGAATGCTTGACTTCTCAGAAAAGTACAAAGTTAAAACAATCGCAACCATCGGCGGTTACCGAATGGAGCCAAAAGAAAAACCTAAAGTCTTCATAGCTGCAACTTCACAGGAAATCTTAGACAAAGCACTGCAAGCAGGCGCAACGCTTAGCACTTCAGGAAGCCCAATTGTTGGAACAGCAGGATTAATACTTGGCCTAGCAAAATTCAAAAAAATAAATGCTCTCTGCCTGCTTGGTGAAACACGCGGTTACCTGCCTGATCCTCTTGCGGCAAAAAGCGTTTTGGAAGTTTTAAAATCAACCTTCAACTTCGACTTAGACCTAACAGGATTAAATGAGGAAATTGCCCGTGCAGAAACAATGGTGACTCGCCTGCAGCAAATTGAAGAAAAACGAGCCTTGCAAGCTGAACAAACACGTAAAGAAGAAGATAAAAAAACCACTTACATATCTTAAGCAAAGCTTTTCTTTAATATATCAACAATTTTTTGGGCTGCTGTGCCGTCGCCGAAAGGTGAAGCATAAGGCAACTCAACTTCATTTTTAACTGCTTCTTCCATAGCTGCCAAAATATTTTTTCCATCTGTTCCAACCACTTTGGCGAATCCTGCTTCCACTGCTTCCTGCCTCTCAGTTGACAAACGCATTACCAGCACTGGTTTCCTTATGCTTGGGGCAGTGGCTTCCTCTTGAATACCGCCTGAATCAGTAATTATCAATTTACAATTTTTCATTAAAATCAAAAAGTCCAAGTATCCCAAGGGCGGAAGAATCAACACATCGCTTAATGCTTCTATTTGAGCAAGCATCTTGTTTTCTTGGAGCCTCTTTTTTGTTCGCGGATGCATCGGATAAACGATTGGAATTGGGGATTTTGAGAAAACATCCATAAAGGACTCAAGAACCGACACGTTATCAACGTTTTCTGCCCTGTGAGCCGTTGCTAAAGCGAACGTTTCAAAAGGGATTTTTTCCATTATGGTTGATTTTTTTTCCGCGATAGGCAAATGCTGGATTACCGCGTCTATAGCCGTGTTCCCTGTCAGGTAGATTTTGCCCCAAACATTCTCTTTCAAAAGATTTGCCTTTGCTCTCTCTGTTGGCGTGAACAAGTATTCAGATATGTGATCAGTTAAACGGCGGTTATGTTCTTCAGGCATGCGCAGGTCAAAACTTCTCAAACCAGCTTCCACATGCCCAATAGGGATCACCCGTTTATTAGCTGCTAAAGCTGCGGCCAAAACACTGTTTGTGTCACCTTCAACCAAAACAATTGAAGGCTCAATTTTCTCCAGCAACTTATCCATCTTCATCATTATTTCTGCTGTTTGCGCTCCAGACGAAGAAGCTTCAATTTTAAAGGAGTAGTCAGGTGTTGGCAACTCGAGGTTTTCAATGAATTGCTGAGCCATACTGTAGTCGTAGTGTTGGCCGCAATGGACAAATACTGATGGGATTTTGGTTTTGTTTAGGGCTCTGATTATTGGAGCCATCTTGATTATTTCAGGTCTAGTTCCCGCAACAACTACTACTGGCTTCATCGTTTTGTCTCGCCTTTTTTTAGGTTTTCTTTAGGCATCCTTCTCTGGGTTCATAAATTGTTCCTTCACGTAGCAATTGGCTTATCATGCGTTCAATTTCGGCTCTGGGTATCTTATGCTTTGTTTCCAGTTCGTTGACAAGTGCATCTTTCTCAACTATGCCTGTCACTTTCTCCATGTCCATCAGCACTGAAAGGATAACGTGCAATCTGTCTCGGATGCTTTTGGACCTTCCAGTCATTATCAAATCAATATCCACTTTGTACGAAGACAAGTCAATTCCCACTTCTTCCAGAGACCTCTTCATGATGACTATAGCCGCCTCTGCATCTTCACCTGTAACTTCCTTTCGTAATGCAACGCGTGCCCTGGCTTCTGAGATACGAACAAGCGATTCAAGTTGGCGTGCGGTTATTGCCACTGGTGAACCTTCAGTTTCGCTTGCCGCGCGCATGGCTAAGTAAAAGTCGCTTAGCCGCTTTAGTGCTTCAGTACTAAGCACAGGCTTAATCCCTTTAGCATAGCTAACGTATTTCCGCAGCAATTCCGCATCTACCGGTGCTTCTACAGGGCTTACTCCTCTACGATGAATTTCCAAGATGTGCTGAGACATTTTTCCATCTGCTTCCTTGTTAGGCACATCGCGTAGCACGAAAATTAAGTCAAAACGCGAAAGAATAGTTACTGGCAGCGGAACGTTTTCGGCAACCGTCCTGTTTGGTTCATACCTGCCTAAAGACGGGTTGGCCGCTGCTAGCACTGCTGTTCTGGCGTTTAGTGTGGCGACGATTCCGCCTTTTGCAACTGAAACCGTGTGCTGCTCCATCGCTTCGTGTATTGCAACTCGGTCTTCTGGACGCATTTTGTCCATTTCGTCGATACAAGCTATTCCTTTGTCGGCTAGCACGAGTGCACCTGCTTCCAGACTCATGCTTCCGCCCTTTTCTCTTACTACTGCAGCAGTTAAGCCTGCGGCGGTTGTTCCTCTACCAGAAGTGTAAAGTCCTCTTGGCGCTATTCTAGCTACGTACTGAAGAAGTTGCGATTTTGCGGTCCCAGGATCACCGATTAAAAGAGCATTCATTTCTCCTCTTATGTTTATGTCCGGTAGGCTTTTGGAGACTCCGCCGAAGAGCAAATACATTATGGCTTCTTTAATGTGCTCGTAACCGAAGATTGAAGGCGCTATTGAATTCATGATTTTCCTGTGCACCCACGGGTCTTTTGCGAGCTCACGCATTTTTTCCTCTTCTTCAGGCGTGGGCGGTGATGTTTCGGGTTCTTTTCCGAGCACTTCTACTGAGTTAGCGTCAAGTTGAAGAATGAATGTTCTGAGTTTTCCCATTCCCATCAGTGAAGGCGCAAAAGCGCGAACGATTCCGACAATGGCAATGTGATCTCCTGGTCTTGCAACATCAACTATGTCGTCGCCGACAAGTTTCACGGCTAATGTACGTGGTAATTGCCCTGGAGGTAAATCTTCAGGCTTTTCCTGCAGCCGGAGGTCCTGGGAATCTATAAAGGTTGATTCTTCTTGGGCAAACTCGAATGGTCCATCTCTTCCGCAGTCAGGAGCTTGGCATATAGCTGGTGCCTTTAGGAATTGTCCCGTTTGTTCTTCCATGTTCATGGTTCCACAGCGTTTGCATTTGAAGGCTGCTTGCAAGACCATCGGTCGGACAGGTGTGGCTCTGACCACTATGCCTTCAACCATGACTAGTTTTGCCATTTGTCTTGAGCCGAGTTTTCTTAGCTGTTCTTTTCCGAGTAGCTTTACGATTCTGGGATTAATTTTTTCTATTTTTTCAGCGTATTCTGCATCTTCTATTCGGAGTTGTTCGTAGGCTCCTTTTCCCGCATGCTGTAAGTATTCTTCTGGTTTTTTGAGTAATTGTTCAGCGAGTGCTTGGTCAAATCCATAAAGTTCTTCAAAATCAATTGTTACTGATCCTTTTCCCGTGATGGCTAACTGCGCGATTCTTTGGCGGTACTTCTCTTTCTTAAAGAACTCTTGAAAACGCTGCTGCGGATCCACTGTTACCTGTTCGTTAGCCATCTTTACTTTTCTCCTTCACTTTCTAGAATCTTTGTTTTCCACTCAGAGATTATTTTGACTAGTTGTTCATAGAGGATTTTTTCCTCGCTTGTAAACTTTTTTAGAACCTGCTCACTTTGAGTTGGAGCAGAAGATAGGGCAACTATTTTTTTTAGCCTAGAATTTACGATGTCGCGTGCTAATTGCTTTGCTCTATCGTATTCTTGGTATTTTTCCGATTGCTTCGCGGCTTGATCTTTCAAGTCGGCGATAAACCTGCGAAGTTTAGGATAAAAGTCATCTGAAAGCTCGGATATTTGTCCTGGGATTTGTACGCCTTCTTTCCATTGCACTTTGAAAAGTTTGGTTGCGTCGAGGATGTCGTCTTCTCGAAAATGAACCATTCCTGCATTCGCTAACTCTTTTGCCACCCAAAAATAAACTTCATATTCATTTCCCTCATCAAAGGGGCCAACAGTTAATCCGGCAAGTTTAATCTCAGGGCAGTTCCTGTTTGCCACAATTTTAACCAGCGAGTTCTCATAACAGAAATCTAAGGTGTGAATTTTCGCTGCCAACTCCCTTTTCCCTCCCAAGTCCGATTGTTTTTCCCTTTGTGGGGTTCAACAGATATAGCAAGAACAGTTTTAAGCGTTTGCACTAGAAAAAACAAAGCTAAAGAAAGCTTGTCCTCTGCTGCTCGGAGAGACCTCATACCTTTCTTTAACTCATCTTCTTGCTTGTTTTCGTGTTTATGGCCAGAGTCCTAGTGTTTTTATGGCGTTCGCCACTCTTCCCACGCCCAGCATTAATGCGCCTGTGCGCATGTCGCTCTCTTCCTTTTCCGCAATAGCGACTACGTCGTTGAATGCTTTGGTCATTTTGGTTTCCAGTTTCCTGTTGACTTTTTCAAGTGGCCATTGCTCGCGGGTTAGGTTTTGGACCCATTCAAAGTAGCTCACGGTTACTCCGCCGCTGTTGGCGAGGATGTCTGGGATTAGGCAGATTTCTTTTTCGTACAATACTTTGTCAGCGTCGGGTGTGGTTGGTCCGTTTGCTGCTTCAGCGACCATTTTTGCCTTGATTTTGTCGGCGTTTTTGCAGGTGATTTGGTTTTCCATCGCCGCAGGAATCAGCACGTCGCAGGGCAATTCAAGCAGTTCCTCGTTTGTTATGTTTTTGCAGCCCTTGTAGTTCTGGACGGAGCGGGTTTTTTCTTTATGCGCAAGAACATCCGGCGGGTTTAAGCCGTCTGGGCAATAGATTCCTCCTGTTGAGTCGCTTACGGCTATTATTTTGCAGCCTACTTCCTGCGCTGCGACTGCTGCGTGGTAGCCGACGTTGCCGAAGCCTTGAATGGCTACTGCGGCGTTTTTTAGTTTTAGACTGTTGTTTTCTGCCGCTTGTTTTACGCAGTGGATTACTCCTCTGCCTGTGGCTTCCGTTCTGCCCCATGAGCCTCCGATTTCGACTGGTTTGCCAGTGACGCTTTCGGGTATGCTGTAGCCTTTCATTTGGCTGTAGGTGTCCATTATCCAAGCCATGGTTTGCGCGTCAGTGTACATGTCCGGCGCGGGAATGTCACGGTGTGGCCCCAAATAATCGAAGATTAGGCTGACGTATCTTCTTGTTAATCTTTCAAGCTCATGTTTGCTCATTTTTTTAGTGTCAACGCATACGCCGCCTTTTGCTCCGCCAAACGGTATGTCAGCTATGGCGCATTTCCAAGTCATCAACATTGCCAGCGCGGTGACTTCGTCAAGGGTGATGTTTGGGTAGTAGCGGATTCCGCCTTTGAATGGTCCGCGCGCATCCCAATGTTGCACTCGGACACCGTTGAATACGCCGACGGTTCCGTTGTCCATTCGGATGTCGATGCTGACGCTGATGGAGCGTTTTGGCTGGCTGAGCATCTTATGCATGCCAGTATCCAACTCTAATTTTTTACAAGCCAATTTAAGTTGAGAAAGAGCAACGGATAATGCTGTGTGTTCTTCAGCCATAAATCAAAGCCTTCTGCAATAAGTGTTAATTATAAAATGGCTAGATAAGATTTGCCTTGCGTTTTTTTGTGTGTTTGGTTGATGCTTTTGTATACCGTCGTTTTGGCCTTTACCCTTCAAGGGTCATCTTTGTGACTGTTTAGCTCTGTCTTTTTAACTGTTAATTGTTGTGCGTGCAAAGCCCGGGCGGGTAGAGTGAAAGTAAAACGCCACTTTGGCATGTTTTTTAGCCAATAAGAATTCATTTTTAAAACTGAAATGCTTGATAAAAATTGAAGCCCAAAAAAAGTTTCCCGCTTTACACCTTCACACCAACAGAATAAAAGCAATTCACATTCCTGATCGTCTTAGCTTATAAGTTACCAGTAGATTGGCGCCGGGGAAGGGATTCGAACCCCTGCGAGCACGAAGCCCACTAACTCACCTGCCCTCTCTCTTAGCTCTTAATATTCGCACACGCATCTATTTACTAAGTTCTTGGAATAGACCTTGGAAGATACTTGCAACAATAGCGTCTCCATAGTTCTCGTTTTGAATAGCTTTCTCTTTTTCTTTCTTTGAGATTTCTGAAGCAGTCGCTAATACCGCTTTTGCAATTTTTTTACCGTCTGTCACATTGTCGCCTCCATATCCGCATATATATTTGTATATTTGCTATCAGATAAGCGATAACTTAAATATAACTCTTGCGATATACCAATTGATTGCTATGGTAGACGTAAGATGTCCCGATTTTGATGATACCGTTTGGAATTATGTAGCTGAGTACGCAAAAAGAAAGGGAATTTCCCGATGTGAAGCGCTTCAGCAAATAGTTATAGAGCACATGAAAGTTTTGGCGGAAGCCCAAAAAAAGGCATATGATGAGGCGAAGAAGAATGCCTAAGGATGATGACGACGATATTCCCGATTGGGTCAAAGCGCTCCTTGCCATTGGGATTGGTGCTGTGGCGATTGCGGCTCTTACGCAGGTTCTTTCTGGCAAGTCTAACCCGCCGCCTGATAAATGCCCATACTGTGGGACGCCGATACGCAAATGGGCAAGAGAATGCCCAAACTGCAGAAAACCAATTGTTTGGACTTAATCGCTAGAGTCTTCTTCGTTTTAGAGGATTTTCACATTTTTAAAGGATAGCACTATTTGAGAAATTTCAAGATGCTTTTTATGAGATCACTTGAAGCATCAACAGTTTTTTCATCAATTGCTATTGTATAAACATCTATTTTTTTTCCGACTAAACATCTCATTATCGCTTTCCTAGCGAAAAAAGGTAAGGTTGGAGCAACCGTGTATAAGACTACATGTATTCTGTTAGTCAAGATAATTTGTTGTAGCCCATCAATGAGCTGAGTGTCATTTGGAAAAACAAATAGGGCACCATTCTCACCGAAATCAAGTATTAGATTTTTCTCATTTTTGTTTAGTTTAATTTCATATTTAGGGAAAATTCGCAAGTCCTTATCAAAAGTAGCGAAATCCCAATATTGATATAGATTAAGTTGGGCATCGCAAGGCGATTTAGGCTGTAATTTTCCTTCTTCTTCAAAAAAGTCTGTATACCCTAAAACGGCAGCAGCTAACCCTTGATTAATAACCTTCGGGCGGGATCTTGCAATCTGGTAATCGGCGAGGTAGGTGCCAATTGATCCTTGCAAGTGTTTTAAGGCATCAAATGTTTTGTGGAATTCCTCAAAAGTCATTTTTTCCGAATAATTAGTAAGCAATAACAACTTTTCCGCGACACGAATTTCCAGTTCGTTATGTGCTAGTGCATTTCTGAGATGGGTATTATAAATTGATTTAATGTCGAATGGCAAGCTCGACTGGAGATATTCAACCTTATCAGCCAGGCTATTTATTTTTCTGGGATTTCCATTAACCCTAATTGGCGGTAAAACTACAGCTGAAAATGGGTTATCCAGAATGTTTTTTCCTCTAACAATATTTAGTATATTTAAGAGAAAATCAAGGTAAACATCTATTTCAATCGTGTCTTGATACATTGAAAGCTGCAATTGTATCTCCATTCTTTCAGTTACTTTTTTAGTAAGCATAAGATCATCTTTCATTGTTCTTGTTGCGTTTTGTGATCGTAAAACTTTTAACATGTCCTCTTTGCCGTAGATATTCATTGTAGCTTGATGGCTTTTCTTCCAATCACAGATAGACAAGTAGAGATTTTCAAATTCTTTTTCATTGACTTTTAATGCATCATCTAAGAGTTTTTTTACTTCTGAAATAGGTATGTACGATATTTCAGAGAAATGGCTAAACAAGATTTGCATGAAGTCATAATATCCTACTAACATTTCAGCATGTGTATTCGAAGGAAAGAGCCCGAGTGCCATGTTGCCCAGAGTTTCTACGTCTTCTGGTTTCATGTTCTGTTCCGTTCTTGTCACAAACTCGTCTCGTTCATCAATAAACTCAGTTATCTCGCTAAAACGGTCGAGGAACTGAAAATTCAGCATTTCTTCACCGTAACCTTTGCATGCTTTGCAGGGCACATTGGTGGAGTTATATTTCTTTTTGAGTTCTTCTGCTCTCTCATGTGATAAACACATCAATTCGCCGCACTCACATTGATGTACCTCGAACCCGGGGTATTTACCAGTAAGTACGCCCTTCACCTGATCCAAAAAACCTTCTTTTAGAATTCCGTGACCTCTTTTTTCAAAGAGCTCTCGGAGCTTTTTTTCATCAATTTCCTCGAATTTTTTTATTTGAACCATTTTCAGGACCTCGAATCTCATGCTGAATACTTTATTTGTAAACATCATGTAAAGTGGTTCTACGGTTGGTGTGGTATCCACAGTATATATTGGGTTGGCGCCGGGGAAGGGATTCGAACCCCTGCGAGCACGAAGCCCACCAGCTGTCTTGCCTTTCGGTCTTAGCCCTCTTTTCTACAATTCTCGAGGCTGGCGCGTTAACCACTCCGCCACCCCGGCTTGCATACAACATTTGCCTTAGCGGTGTAAAAACGTTTCCAGCCCTGACGAAGTTTCCTTAGGCTTCGAAAAAACTTGGCGGCATTACTCTGAAAACACCTCCAATTTGCATAAGAAAAGCACCGTTCTGCATGCAAAAAACGCTGTTTCTATGTTGAAAGTGCACAACCTTCCCCCCATGTTGAAGTATGTTGAATCATGTTTGGCGTATATTAGGATCATTCAGCAGACCGGGGGGTAGACTGTGCAAAAACACAAAAGCCCGACCTACATAAGGGTCTGCTATTTGTGCCAAAATTCAGCCACAAAAAGCGGCCCAACATGCAACCAGACCTCAAAGTTAAAGCCAACGATGACAAGCACCAACATTAGCAAGCTCTATAGATTCTAAGGCACAAAAATTTGGCTAGATGCTTAAATCTGCGGTGGTTTCTTGTTTTGGATGGTAACGTTTATAACGTTATTTTCTATTTGCTTAGGGCGCGAAGCTGAAGTAAAATGGGACATCGTAAAACTCATGCTCCAAAACATGGTTCACTTGCTTATTTACCTAGGAAACGCGCTAAGAAACCAGTTGCGCGAATCCGTTATTGGCCAAAAATAAAATCTGACTCTCCTAAACTTTTAGGTTTTTCAGCCTACAAAGCAGGCATGACTTATGTCTTCACTATTGAAGACCGTAAACGTTCACCTCACTTTGGAAAAGAAGTCATGAAAGCCGCAACCATACTAGAAACGCCACCTATACTTGTTTGTGGCATGCGAACTTACACTAAAACACCCTACGGGCTCCAGAACATTTCTGAAGCATGGATGAAAGAGCCGCCGGCAATCCTTGACCGAACCCTGGTTCTTCCAGAAAACTTTAACACCGAAGCAATGCTTGAGAAAATCCAGCAAAACCTCGACGTGACATCCGCAATCCGGGTTATCACAGCAACGCAGCCATCACAAACCAGCCTCTCAAAGAAAAAGCCTGAAGTATGCGAAGTCCAAATCGGCGGAGGCACAATTCAGCAGCAATTTGAATATGCCAAGCAACTTTTAGGCAAAACAGTAGCGCCTGAAGAAGTATTCAAAGACGGACAATACATTGACATTGGAGGAGTCACAGTTGGAAAAGGCTTCCAAGGACCAGTAAAACGTTGGGGAGTAACCATCCTGCAGCATAAGGGAAGAAAAACAAAACGCGGCATCGCCACCTTAGGTCCATGGAATCCGCACCACTTAATGTATTCAATTCCAAGAGCAGGACAAATGGGCTATCATCAACGCATAGAATTCAACAAACGCATACTAAAAATCGGCAAGGACGGCAAAGAAGTAACAGTTAAAGGCGGATACATCCGCTATGGAGAAGTAAAAGGACCATACATACTAATCGAAGGCAGCATACCTGGAACAGAAAAACGCCAAATCCGCTTGCGTGTTCCTGCACGTCCACCAACAGAAATCCCAGAAGCACGCACCACAAATCACATATATATCGCTGGAATCTCCACAAGGAAAATAGGTTGAAAAGCCATGGCACCACAAAAAACAGCAGAAATCTTTGACTTAAAAGGCGAATCAACAGGAAAAATAACGCTTCCCAACATATTCTCAACGCCGCTAAGACCGGACGTAATAAAACGTGCGGTACTAGCCATACAATCCAGCAGGATACAACCGCAAGGCAGAGACCCCATGGCTGGAAAAAGAACCACTGCAGAATCACGCGGAACAGGCAGCGCAATTGTCAAGAGTTCCACGCATCAAAGGCGGCAGTGGAAGAGCAGCTTTTGCTCCAAGCACAGTTAAAGGAAGGCAACCTCATCCGCCAAGAGCTGAAAAGAAAATACTAAAAAGCATACCAAAGAAAGAGGCTAAACTAGCGTTATTTTCAGCGATTGCAGCTACTGCACAAAAAGAAACAGTAGCTTCACGCGGCCACAAGATCGAAAATGTTCTTCAGATACCCTTGATAGTTGACAACGCTATTGAAGGTTTAACGAAGGCTAAAGAAGTCGAGGAAACCCTCACAAGCTTAGGTATCATACAAGATATTACCCGAGTGCGGGACAGCCGAAAAATCCGCGCAGGCAAAGGCAAGCATAGAGGAAGAAAAATGAAGCAAGCCGTTGGACCGCTAATTGTGGTGGTTGAGAATAAAGGCTTAGTGAACGCTGCAAGTAATGTTCCAGGCGTTGACGTTACCACGGTTGCTAATCTTAATACTGAAATGTTGGCGCCGGGAACTCATCCGGGACGATTAACGCTTTGGACTAATGGCGCTATTGAAAGATTAGATAAACTCTACGGTGAAGGAGAAAGTGCATAATGGACAGCAACGAAGTTATATCTTTCCCGTTAATGACTGAATCCGCAAGCGTAATGGTTGAACGGGATAACAAACTCATATTCGTAGTTAACTTAAAAGCGGGAAAAAGCGACGTGAAACAAGCTGTTGAGGAACTTTACGAAGTTAAAGTAAGCCAAAGTAAATCTGCTAATCACTCCTCAAGGCGTAGAAAAAAGCCTTTGTGAAGCTTACCCCTGAATTCAAGGCTTCAGACGTCGCCATTAAACTTGGAATACTCTAAATTAATAGAAGGCATGACTTATGGGAAAACGAATTCGTGTTCAAAGACGCGGTCGCGGTGGACAAAACTGGCGAGCTTCAACCCACAAACGAGTTGCTCCTGCAAAGTATCCTACAATAGCGCCGAAAGAATCTTTTGAAGCTTCATTAGCTGGCAAAGTGGAAGCTCTAGTACATAATCCTGGCAGCGGTGCACCGCTCTCACTGGTTAAATTTGAAAATGGCTTATCCTGCTACACAGTTGTCCCTGAAGGCCTTTTCATCGGACAACAAATCCGCTACGGCGGAAAAGCTCCGGCTGAAATAGGCAACATTCTTCCTTTGGGAAAAGTACCTGAAGGAACAATAGTTTGCGATTTAGAACTCCGTCCAGGCGACGGCGGCAAAATGGCGAAGTCTTCAGGCGCCTACGCCACTGTTGTCGGTCACACTCCACAAGGCACAATGATACGTTTGCCTTCTGGAAGAACAAGATACGTTAACGACTACTGCTTGACAACTGTAGGCGTAGTCTCCGCAGCTGGAAGAATCGAGAAGCCTTTCCTGAAAGCAGGATCGATGTTCCATTTAATGAAAGCTAAAGGTCACAAGTATCCACGAGTTAGCGGACGCAAAATGGTTCCAGCATGCCATCCATATCGGCAGCAGCAAACGAAGCTCTCGCAGATGCACAACGACTTCGCATGGGGCTCCACCAGGACAAAAAGTCGGGTTGATCGCTGCAAGTGGTCCAGGACAGAAAAAGAAACGCGCAATCCGCTAAGAATTGGCAGAAGGTTTATAGCGTTTAATATGAGTTTAAGGTGAAGATGAAAAATGCCCAAAGAATTTAGTTACCGCGGACACAGTTTGAGCAGTTTGACAGGCATGTCTATGGATGAATTCATTAATCTGCTTCCCTCACGACAAAGAAGAAGTCTACAGCGCGGTTTAACTCCTGAACAACGCATACTGCTGGAGAAGCTTCGTGAAGCTAAAGAAGCCCAAAAACAAGGCAAAGAAGTCAACCTTAAAACTCACGTACGTGACCTCATTATTCTGCCAGAAATGGTTGGCATAAAAATCCAGATACACAACGGCAAAGAATTCGTTAATGTCGAAATGAAACCTGAAATGATCGGGCATTACCTAGGCGAATTCGCAATAACTAACAAGCCTGTTAGGCATGGAACACCAGGTATCGGCGCATCACGTTCATCAATGTATGTGCCGCTAAAATAAAGCAATTTTTTGCTTTTTTTAATTTGTTTTGTTGATGCTTTCGTATACAGCGCTCTCTATATTGATATGGTTCTATAACTAGGCTTTGAGTTTTAAAATTAGGAAGGATTAAAAGGGGATTCTGATTAGTCTACTAGTGAGGCTTTTTAGGGTTGTTTAGTTCCCAGATATGCTTATCCCATTTTTGCAACGTAGATTTAGGTAGTAATCAGAGAGATGTTTTGCTTGTTTTTCCAGGAAAATTCAAGGCGCCTGACCCTCAGGTTCCGCTTTCTCTTCTGTATTTAGCTGCTTCGTCTGCAGGAAGAAGATTTCAATGTGCGGATTCTTGATATGCGGCTTGAAGATTACCGACATTTTAAAATTGGGAATCCAGTTTTTGTCGGCATAAGCTGCATGAGCGGTTTACAAATCAAGTACGCCTTAGAATTTGCCCGCTTTGTAAGAATGCAAAATCCTTCTTGCCCGATTGTTTGGGGTGGCGTTCACCCGACCTTGTTGCCTGAGCAAACAGCAAGCAACGACTATGTTGATATTGTGGTTCGTGGAGAAGGCGAATTAATCATAAAAGATTTGGCAAACAAACTTGCATTGAACCAACCTCTCGACGACGTCGCAGGTGTAACTTACAATTTTAACGGATCAATCAAAAGTAATCCTGACGGTAAAGTAATCGATTTAGACGCCATACCCATAGCTTTGCCCTATGATCTTTTACAAATGGATAAGTATCCATCGGTAAAATCAGGCCGATTCCACATCCAAACAAGCAGAGGTTGCCCTCACAGATGCGGCTTCTGCTACAACAGCTTACTTCAACAAAAACAAGTGGAGAGCAAAAAGCGCCAAGCGAGTCCTTGACGAAATTGAATACATACTGAACAAGTTCCCACACGTTAAAATAATCGACCCCATTGACGATAACGTTTTCGTGGATAAAAAACGAGTTGAAGAAATATGCCATGGACTCTTAGGACGAAAACTTGATGTTCAATGGCGAGCTAACTGCCGATTCGATTATATGTCCACTTACGATAAGGATTTTCTTGAGCTTTTAGAGCAAGCTGGATGCGTTGAATTGGATTTCGGAGGCGAATCAGGTTCAGATCGTCTGCAACAGCTTATCTGCAAAGACGTTACTGCAGACCAAATGTTACAGTCTGTTGAGAATCTTCGGCGTTGGGCACCATCAATTGAGCCTTACGTTTCATGGATGAGTGGTCTTCCAGGCGAGACTGATGAAGATTTAAACCAGACTTTTGATTTGATGGATAAAATGTGTGAAGTTAACCCTAAGACGCAGCATTACGGCATATTTGTTTACACGCCGTTTCCAAGTCCAGTAATGGAATTTTTGCCTCCGGAGTTTAAGGCGCCTCAGTCGCTTGAAGAGTGGGGAAGCATCCAAGTTTTCCATTTTGACCCACCATGGCTCAGCAAAGCACAAGTAGAAAAACTGCACACAATTTCAGCTGTCACGCGCTTGCGCGTTTTATCCTCAATCAAGAATAAAGGAACGCGATTTAGCCTACAAGATTGCCTACACTATAATGAATCGAATTGATAAGTACCGGTGGAAACACAGGTACTTTGGGTTTCCAGTAGAACTAAAAATTGCTGATGCTGTTGCTAGAAAATTTAAAGGGTTCCTATAAACAGCATTGAATAGTTACGCGCTGTAGTCTCTTCCTTCAGGCTTAGAGCTTGGCTGTTTTCCAGCTTCAGGAATCTGCGGCAGCGGAACTGGCGGCGGAATATTCAGTATTCTTGATATAAGCACTGCTTCGATGAATACAACGTTTGATACTGATTGGATAATTATTTGTGGCGGCGGCTTTTTTTGTTCGTAGTCTTTGAGGGCTTTTTCAACTTCGTTTTTCTCGCCTGTAACGTAAGCGTTTCCTTTTATGCTCATTTGAGCGATGGATGGATTAAACGCAATTGACAGGACAAACGGTACTTCCAAAGATTCATCCTGTTTCTTTTCCATGCCGACAACGTTGATGTTAGTGTTTATCTGAATTGGCGGGATTGGTTTTCTTATATCCCAAAAGCGTTCAGCAGTAATGCTGGTTATCACAACGTTAACTCTAAGCATTTCAGGTCATCAGAACCTAATCGTAAAAGGGAGATTTAAAACTGTTTATTTCTGCTTGTAACGAGTAAAACCGCAGTGACCGCAAGTGTACCTGTCATGGTGGTCTGCCATGAAGTATCCTGCTCCACACCGCTCGCAGGTTGGACGTGCTCTGCTAACCTTGTTGTCTTCAACCTTGTACATTGCATGAACTCCCTTTTCCTCTCGATGCTTCTTTTCATGTTTTGCTTTCTCAGCCTTTCTGCGGTTTTGGCGCTGCTTCAGCGGCTGCCGCTGGTTTCGCCTCTTCCTTCGGTGCTGCTGCGGGTTTGTCTTCTTTCTTTGGCGGCGGTGCTGGTTTCTTTGACATTATGCTGTCGCCTCTTCTTTGGGCTTTTCAGGTGGACTGTTACGTTTCCTGATGTATTCAGGCTCCACTATTTTAGCCTGCTCAACTGTTTGGTACACGTTAGCAACTCCTTGCGTGATGCTTGTTCCCGTTTTTGTGTGCATTCTTTTAACGAAAACTACGTCGTCGCCAATTTTCATTTCAATTGCTAGGGCTTTTTTCACTTCTAGCCTCGGAGGAGTTTTTTCTTTTGGACCTTGAATAATAGTGAAGCCTACTTCTTTCCTTTTCAGAAGCGGGTTATTCTTGGTTGATTCTATTTTGATTTGCATTAATATTCACTTAAGGCGTAAGTTCATACAGTTTTCTTCCTATTTAGCTTTTCGAAGGGTTTCATAGCTTTCAGGAATTCCTCAGCCTGAGCCTTTTTTTCTGAAGTAACTTTAACAACAACTATGCCCGAATACGGTTGCCCATAAACTACAAAAGAGTTTTCTGGAGCGTACAAAACGCGCTATGAGTGTAAGTAAATCTTCCTCCCCGTCAACGACAATGTGTGTGTGCTCATTTTTTTCTAGGGCTTCCTTGATTGCAGAAATTGCTTCTTCAGTGATTGTTCCTTGGGGGTTATTCACATGGACTGTTTTTTCTACTGAGACTTTTTCGGGCATGTTTTGGTTTCTGAGAAATTTAGTTGTCAATAATTGTTAGTTGTGGGTGGATGTTGTGCTCATGAAGGTTGCGGGAAACTACATCTCCCACTGAAATTGTTCTCGGCGGCTTCTCTTTATCCACTAACTCTTTCATTTTACCCATTGTTTCGTCAAATGAGCCTTGAATTAAGGTGCCGAATGGTTCTTTGAATTTCGTTCGAAGCTCCGGTGTTACAGTGTAGACTATAGTCATCGTTTCAACCTTATTGAACAAACAGTTTTAGGGTCGTATGAAGTTACCGTTCTACGCCTAAAAAAGCTGCTTAGCGCACTTTTAAGGCGTATCTGCCTTTCTCTTTTATGTTCATGGCTTTTGCAATAACTGAGTTATCAGGGTCAAACATGACGACTAAGCCGCTGTAGTCTTCGCTAAAACTTGTGGACCTGCATTTTGGGCACACGTTTTCTTTAGTTATAAAATGACAGTTAATACATGCTTTTTCACTCATTCCAATTCACTCCCATTTACTCAGCTTTTTCTTTGCTTTCCGCTTGTTTCTTTGCAGGCGCCTCAGCTGTCTCCTTTAACCATTCAAGTTTACCTAAGAACGGTTGCCTAGCGGTGACACCGATTTTTCCTGAGCTTCCTGCTCTACCAAGCGAAACCGCAGTTATTCTAACACGCACTTGGTCGCCTGCTGTTAGTTTTCTTTTAGTTTCTTTTCCCTGCAATACTCCCTGTTTTTCATCATAAGAGATGTAGTCATCCATAAGTTGTGAAACATGAAGTAACGCGTCTACTGGTCCGATGCGTACGAAAGCGCCGAAATCTGCGATTTCAACCACATCTCCCTCCACGACTTCTTGAATTATCGGGTAGAAAGTTAGCAGAGAAAATGATACCTTGTGATAGGTTGCTCCGTCGCCGGGAATTATCTTGCCAATAGGGCTTACTTCTATAGTTGTAACTGCGATGACGTATCCTAATTCCTCATCTACAACTCCCTCATACTTCTGCTTAACCTGTTCACGACCAACTTTTTCTAAAGGGTTGCCGAAGGTTTCGGGCGGAATACGGATAGTGTCCTGTAGTGTTATGAGCTTAAACATAGTTATATCAACCCGTCAATCTCTAGACGCGATTTTTGTCTCACATAAATCACTGGCACACTTATATCTCTTAGCTTCCTCCGTAGTTGCCTATCGTTGGTGAACACAGGCGAATTCCAAGCTTTAGCAACCTTAACTATAACATCGTCAGTCGACAGCTTTTCATCTTCATCAACCGCAACATACTTGCATTTTTCAGCAAACTTCAACGCGTAAACAGCTTGCCTGCGAATTTTAGGCGAATCCTTAGTGGCTAGCAGTTCAAGTTCACGTTTAACAGGCGAAAGCAAAACAAAATCAACATTCCGATTTAACAGACGCTTGACTTCAACGAAAATATCAAGTTTAAACTCAAGCGGAACAAATAATGCGTTTGAATCTAAGATAACTTTTAACGCTTCATTTCTCTTGGTTGAAACTGACACTTGGCATGGCTCCTGGTTCCTTAAAAAGTTATTTTTTGCATGCTTAAAACATTTCGTTCATAACTTTTATTTCAGTTGATAGGTGCAGCATAGCCTTAAAATTACTATTAGTTTAAATACCTTGAGCAAATGAATTGAGCAACAGTCAGGTGAATGTATGCTTCGCGAGAAATCGTGTGGCGCTGTAGTATTCATAAAAAACGCTGATGCGACAAAATATCTTCTTCTTAATTATGCAGCGGGGCATTGGGATTTTGTTAAGGGCAATGTTGAAGCTTAATGAGAGCGAAAAAGAAACCGTTATCCGTGAACTAAAAGAGGAAACAAGCATAACTGAGGCCCAATTCCTAGATGGTTTCAGAGAAGTAATCGCTTACTTTTACAGGAGACAAGGCTTAACAATCCATAAAGAAGTTGTATTCTTCATAATGGAAGCATACACCGATAAGGTGGAGTTGTCTTTCGAGCACATAGGCTATACTTGGCTAGATTACCAGCATGCCATGGAAAAACTAACTTTTAAAAATGCTAAGGACGTACTGCAAAAAGCGCACGATTTCCTAAAGAAAAACGGCATAATAAAACCGACGGAATAAGCTTAGTTGCCTACTTTACGATAAGTCCGTATCCAATGAGTCTCCAGCGGGCAGTAATTTTCCTGCTGATGGCAACTCTGGAATCTGGCAATGCACAAATCGGCCTAGTCAACTTTACTTTAATCACATTTTGCTTTATTGAAACGATTTTTCCAACGTTTACAGCTGCACCTATATGAAGCAGCAACACTTCATCGGGATTAAATTTTTCAACCTTCAAAAGTTCTTTTGTTCCCACTGCGCGTTCCAAAACGTGTGTTTCCAAAGTAAGCTCTGTTAATGTTGGCGGAAGCATTCCTGCTTTTCCAGCAATGCTGCCTGTTAAGCCGTCTGCCTTTGAATAGGATGGGTCGAGTAATGTTCCTACTCCAACTAAGCCTCCGCATGTGGCTTCTTTCACATTTCGTTCGCCAGCGTGCAAACTTACTATTTCGCTGATTAATGGGTCGTAAACGGTTTTGCCTTCTCTTTCAACGCTGATGCCTGGGCGAATTTCTATTTCTTCTCCAACAACAAATTTTCCTTGAGCTATTGTTCCGCCGACGATGCCGCCTTCTAGCTCTTCAATAGTGGTTCCTGGTTTGTTAACGTCAAATGAGCGGATAATGTACATGAGCGGCGGCTTAGTTTCATCTCTTTTCGGTGTTGGAATAACTGTTTCAATAGCGTTCAGGAGTACGTCAATGTTTATTCCACGCTGGGCTGAGATTGGAATAATCGGCGCCTTTTCCGCTACTGTGCCTTTAATGAAGTTTTTGATTTCTTTGTAGCTTTCTAGCGCTCTTTTCTCATCTACAATGTCAATCTTGTTCTGAACAATAATTAGATTCTTTATGCCGCTAACTTCAGCGGCTGCAAGGTGCTCTCGTGTCTGCGGTTGAGGACACGGCTCATCAGCTGCAATAACCAAAATTGCGCCATCCATAATGGCTGCGCCTGAAAGCATAGTGGCCATTAACGCTTCGTGCCCAGGTGCGTCAACAAAACTTATAGCTCGAACAAATTCTGCTTCAGAATTACAGTTTTCACAATAGGGCTTAATTGTGTAGTTTTTGGGCGGCTCACATTTTGGGCACTTGTAAATAGGCATATCCGCATAGCCCAGTTTTATGGTGATGCCTCTTTTTAGTTCTTCACTGTGCCTTGACGCCCAAACGCCAGTTAACGCTTGCACCAACGTTGTTTTCCCATGGTCTACATGACCTATGGTGCCAATGTTGACTTCTGGCTGCTTAGGCAAGGCTTTACTCGTGTCACTCATCTTATTCTCTCTTTACATAAATTTGATGAATTAATGAAAGAACTATTGGGAGTTTATAAGGTTTAAGCATTCACTTTATCAAACTTGTGCTTATTTTGCAACTGGTTGAGCTTTAGCTTCAGCGTTGCTTTTGCGGCTGGTTTTTCAACAATTTTCATGTTAATCTGAACAATTTCATCTGTTATTGTGCTTCCCCGAACTGTTTTGCGTCTTCTTTCTCCCTTTTTCTTTGGGCTAAAGCCTGCTCCACCGCTAAGAACCACGGCTCGGCGGACACCACCATGAACGTTTCCTCTCATTGGGACGCCGTCTTTGTCTGAGCCGCCCCTTATTTGCACTTTATGCGCTGGTAAATCTACGACAGTGCCGTCTATTGTTTCCCCAATTCTTCTACCGATGAAGGGTGCTGCCCGTGCTTCTTCAAGCTCAACAACTTTTGAAGTTCCTGCTTCTGGATCAGATACTATTACCTTAAATTTTGCCATTTTGCTGATTAACTCTCCAGCGGAGTATGAAATTGGGTGCTCTCTCTATTAAGGATTTATGAAGTTTATTGGCTCAATGCAGACTTTTTAAGGGAGTTTAGATTATTCAGGTAAACGCTTTAATTTAACTTTGAAGTCGTCATTTGGCTATGTGGCGGTTGGGGTTCTTCTTCCATGACATGGCGTTCGGATTGCTAACGGTCTTCATACCGCTATACGTGATAGTTTTCAAAAATACCAGTATCTTAGGTGGACCGCTGCTTGCTTTGGGAGTCATGATGTCAATAGCGATATTCTGTTCTATCCCTGCCTCATTTCTCTGGGGATACCTCTGTGATGCCACCCGTCACTACAAAGTGTTTATTCTTCTTTCTTTCGCTTCAATAGCTATAATTCTTTTCCTCATGACGCTTCCATTTGCTCAGAATCTAATCATTTTTGTTGTCTTGTATGTTGTCATGCAAATGCTTCATGTGGCGCATGAATCGCCGAAAAATGTGCTTGTCACAGAGCATTATAGTCGCATTGATTGGGAGAAATCTTTCGGGTTCTATGAAGGTCTCACAGAAATTGGCTTCATTGTTGGTTTAACGATCGGGCTATTCATGTTTGCATCTAGTCTTAGCTTTTCTATCTTGGCAACTTACACCCTTTACCTTTGTAGCGCTTTAAGCGTCGTTGCATTCGTACTGGCCTTTGCGCTGATTGCTGATCCCTTGATGATTTTTGAAAGACGTTTAGTAAGCATAGAGAGAAAGATAGATTTTACCTATCGTGGCGTGGAATCCTCATCTAGGCTTATGGATGGACAGCGCTTGGATGGTCCACTAAAAGAGGACAGTTTTCTACGCTTTGCCTTCGCGATAGTTATGTTTGCTCTTGCAACAAGCCTCTTCTTCACACCTCTGCCAATATTTCTAAAAGAAGGTTTAGGGTTGCCGACAAGCATGGTTTATGTAGCGTACATCTTGAACTCTATTGGAGCGACAACAGGCTATTTCTTGATCCGTGGAAGAGCACAATCGATGAATATAAGGAAACAGATGCCGCGCTTTGTGCTTTTACGTAGTCTACTAATCTTTGCGCTCGTCGCTGTTATTTGGTTTGCTTTTGCGCCTACAATTATGACTGGGATTCTGCTAATTTTTATCGGATTCGCATACGCCATGTATTACATTATGATGCTTTCCTTGTCAATGGAGCTTATACCTCAAGGAAAAGCTGGCTTTTTCGATGGGCTTGTCGGTTTAGGAGCAGCAATAGGCGCTTTCCTTGGGCCTTTCCTTGCTTATAGCTTGAATTATCTTCCAGCTTTCCTAATTACAGCTGTGATTTTCTTAGCTGCCTTTATAACTCTAAAACTGTTTTCCCATAACAGGGCTGACTAAAAAGAAAAAGATAGAGCGAGCTTTTGGCTCGGGTTCAAGTTTATTCTGTGTGGACTCTAAATAGATCGATGTCTTCTCGCATGCTTGGTGTTAGCTCAAGGAAGTCTCTTACTGAGCGTTCAATGTCTTTTGATTGTGTAACGTATCTTCCGACGATTAGGATGTCAGCACCTTGCTCTAAAGCTTCTTTGGCTGTTTCTGGTACTATTCCGCCTGCAACTGCGATTAGGAATTTTTTGTTTGGGAACGCTTGGCGTATTATTTTTATGCGTTCAAGTCCGCAGGTTCTTCCGCTTTCTTGATCTATTCCTCTGTGCAATATGACGACGTCTGGGAACTCTTTTAGCGATTTAAGTTTTCCGAGAACATCTTCAACATTTAGCATGTCTATGACAGCGTATATTCCAAGTCTTTTGGCTTCATGAACGAACGCATCAAGAGTTTCAGGAGGCGCAAGTCCAGCAGCAACCACTGCGTCTGCGGTGTCTTCGTAGGCTATGTCTACTTCGACTTTTCCAACGTCAAGTGTTTTTAGGTCTGCAACAATGAACGCGTCTTTCGCTACTTGTCTCAGGTCGCTGATTACTCTTGTTCCATAGCGTTTGATTAGTGGTGTTCCGGCTTCAATGATGATTCTGTCACTTCCTGGAAGTTGAGCGAGGATTTTTTTGGTTTTCTCAAGCTCAGGTGCATCCATAGAAATCTGTAGGTATGGGGGTCTCCATAAGCGTGGAACTTTGAAGCCCATTATTGGGTGCTTAGAGCGGTCTTTCTCATAAATTATCTTTTCCAGTGATGGATACTTCTTTAATGCTCGTTGAAGCGCCATTTTTGTTGCGCCGTAATTATACTGGTATATTCTTCGGTAATCGCTTGCTTGCGGATGAACAAACACGCTGCAAATTATAACCCAGTCATCAAGTTTGTCTGCGGGGATAATTCCTTCCTCTACAGAATCAGCGATAGCTTTGGCAACTGCTGCTTGTGCGGGTCCAAAAATTTTTCCTGTGTCCTCCATGTTCTTAATGGTTACTTTAGGCACTATTAGCGTGTGGGGTTTCGGCGGTAAGTTCGGTCTTATGACTGCCAGCAGTGGTGTATGACCGGCTGATAAACTTGTCATGCCATTAGCGAATGCTTGACCCACTGGGCCATTCTTGTCACCTATCATCAGGTCGATATGTGCAACTTCGTTTCCTTCTCCGACCAGAGATTCGCCGATTAAGTAAGTGCTTCCTGAATTCTCATCTGGGGCGTCTGCAACTGTTGTCGGCGTGCGATCAACAATCTCTTTAAAATCGACATTAAACTCTTTTAACCACGTGTAAAGTGTATCTCTGTGGATCTCCAATTCTTTTGCTGTTCCGACGATTGTCGGTTTTGTCGGCTTATTTTTTGAGCCAACTTCTTTTTTTGCTGCTTCGGTCAATGTTTTTATGAATTCTTCTCGAGTTTCTGGCTTTTTAACATCTGCTCCCGACATTTTTTAGCCTCAGCGCTCTCTGTATATTATCTTATATATAAAAATGTCGGAAGCTGTTGAAAAGTATTAAGGATGTTTGAGGTGGTTTTAGCGGTAGGTTGTCGTTTAATGTTTATTTTCTTTGGGGCAGCCGAAACAACTTGCTCACAGGAAAGGGTCCAGCGGTAAATCTATATACCTTGAAGTTTTATTGAATGCCTCCTATGAGGCAATCGGATGTCTTGGACTGACTGGGCATGCTTAGGAATATTCATACTTGGTTTCTTGCTGTTCCTCGTTGGCGCCAACATTTATAATGCAATTGTCGGTTATACGGGCGTTTACCTGTTCATCGGTGCAATTGCAGCCTATCTTATTATTTATGTATACAAGGAATTGACTAAGAAGCCGTCTGCTTAAAATCCGTAAATGTTACTGTATTTTTCATTTAAGTATTGCAGGTACGGTTCAGAATTCAGGTTTCTTCCAGTGGCTTTCTTGATTAGTTCTTCTGGGTCATAGAGGTCTCCTTGGCTGTGAATGTTTCTCTTTAGCCATTCATTAACGTGGTTTAGTTTTCCCAATGCAAGTTGATTGCGCCAATCCGGCAGGTCTTTGGTGATGGTTGCGGTTATTTGTCCACTGTAAATGTTGCCAAGTGCGTAGCTTGGGAAATAACCGTATAAGCCGCTTGCCCAGTGCGTGTCCTGCATTACTCCTTCTGAGTCATCTTCAACTTTTACGCCTAGATAATCAGCATATTTCTGGTTCCAAGCCTCAGGGAGTTCGTTTACTGCGATTTTATCGGCGAAAAGGTCTCTTTCAATTTCAAAGCGGATAATCACGTGCAAGTTGTATGTTACCTCGTCGGCTTCAATGCGGATTTTTGAGAGCTCAACCTTGTTGATGGCTCTGACAAACTTGTCTAATTCAACGTTTACAAGGGTGGGCGCTGCTTTTTTGAGTTTAGGCATAAAGCTTGTCCAAAACTCTTTCGAGCGGCCAATTACGTTTTCATAAAAGCGTGATTGCGACTCATGTATTCCATATGAGCATGTGGAGCCTATTGGTTGATATTTCCATTTTGGGTTGAGGTTCTGCTCATAGAGCGCGTGTCCACTCTCGTGAAGTACGGAGAAGATTGAGCTAGCATAATTGTTTGGGTAATAATGGGTCGTTATGCGTACATCATCGTAGTAGCCTGTGGTGAAAGGGTGTTCTGTCTCATCAATTCTTCCATGTGCGGCAGGAGAGGCTGTGTCGTAACCTAATGTTTTTGTTAAGAGTTGCGCAATTTTGCGTTGGTTCTCTGCTGGAACTGGCTGATAAAGTAATGCTGTATCTGGCTTGTTTGAGCTAGCTTGGATCTTGCTTATTAGCTGTTTTAAGCCTTGTTGAAGTTGATTAAATGTTGCCGTAATCTGATCCGTAGTCATTTTAGGCTCAAAATTATCAATCAATGCTTCATACGGCGTTTTAGTTTCCTTAACCTTCATGAGGATTTCTGCCGCTTGCTTGCTTAAATCTAAAAGTTTTTGTAAGTCCGCTTTGAAGAGGCTGAAGTTTTTTTGGGCTTTAGCTTTTTTCCAAACGTTTACTGTTATTGCTTCTTGCTTGGCAAGCTCAGCCACGAGTTTTTCAGGCAAACTAATTTGTTCTCGGTAGCTTTTGTTGATTAGGTAAATGTTGCGTTTCTCCGCTTGGCCGAGTGCTTCGTACGCGGGGCTTGCTTGTGTGTCGTTGAGTAGTTTTTCTATTTGTGGGTCTGTGCCCATTTTGTGATTAATACGGCTTAGCAAGGAGAGTTGTAGGCTTCGTTGCTCTACCGCTCCTGGGGGCATCATAGTTTCCATGTCCCAGTGGATCACGCCTTCGGCTGTTTGCAGCACCATTAGATCTTCAGTTTTTGCTAAAAGTTGCTTATAAACCGAATTTATGCTGTTAGTTGTCAAAGTGATTATTCGCCTTCATTTGTTTGTGTGAATGCTTTGTTAAAAATGCAGTGCTAGACAAAACAGCCGCCTCGATGTCTGAAGTAATTTGGAAAGATTTTTGAAAAATTTTATCATCGCTTGGTTGCTTACTTATTCCAATCGAAAGCTTTATTTAAAAACAATAAGAGAATAGAAGCGATTTTATGAGGTTATGCTCAAATGAGTGACTTAGAATCTAATAAGAACTTGGCTGGAATCGGTTCAATACTGCTAATATTTCCAATTGTAAGCATAGTGGGCATCATCCTTGTTCTGATAGGCATGAAAGGGCTATCAGAATACTACAAAGAGCCGAGCATTTACCAGAATGCGCTGTGGGGGGTTATCTTTGGTATCATTGCTTTGATTGCAATTGCAGTAGCAGTACCCATAGTTGCAATAAGTGGCTTATTCAGCGTCTTCACATTAGGATTCGGATTGCTATCGTTACTATTGTTGCTATTGATTGTTTTCGTGTTTTACTTGATAGCAGCATTGTACTTCAGAAGGGCATTTAACGCGCTTGCACAGAAATCAGGCGAGCACATGTTTGAAACTGCAGGGTTGCTATTATGGATTGGAGCGATTCTGACAATTGTTTTCTTCTTAGGTCTAGTTCTGATTTTGGTAGCTTGGATACTTGCGACAATTGCATTCTTCTCAATAAAAGTGCCTTCACAACCATACGCTTACACTCCTCCAACGACACCAGCTCCGACAACAGCACCGCCAACACAAGCAACGCAAGCAACACGATACTGCCCCAACTGCGGCGCACCTGTAGAGCCAAACACCGCTTTTTGCCCTCACTGCGGAAAACAATTGCCACAATAAAAAATCCTGTTTTTTCTTTTTTTATTTTTGCTACTTAACATATCAAGTAAAAATGCGACATCTACCTCCTGTACCTCTTTTTACAACTATTTCCAATAGCTAAAAAGCATACCCCTTCCCCTCATTTTGCAACTGATTTCGCTGCAAAATTGACCGACCTCTCCCCTTGATTTTAACTTTAAACTATAAGTGAAACCTTCAACACATTTTATCATGAAGTGCTATTTTTATGACGAAACCATCAAATCGTAAACAATTCAAAATCGGTCCATTCTGCCTAAAGCGCCACCTTTGCATTAAGAACCTCTACGCGGCTTAGAAGCGGGTAAAGTAGTTTGCCAAATATGCGGAAAAACCTTCAAAACTCACACCAACTAGACAGGCACATAGAACAAATGTATGGAAGCCCAGAAAAAACACATACTCAGGCGCATGAATAATTGGTGCTCCGGCCGGGATTTGGACCCGGGTCGCCGACTCGAAAGGCCAGTATACTTGACCGGACTATACTACCGGAGCCCTTTGCTTAAAAGCATCAAGCAGAATGCTTTTTCCTTCGAATAAACCTTACCCTTCAAGGATACTGTTAAGTTTGTTGTGGTGACCTAAAAAGCGTCTGCGCCTAAGCGACTACTAAAATTTTATAAACGCTTCAAGCGAATATTGTTAAGTTACCCGTAAGAGTCTTACATAGAATTAGTGGTTAGAGAATATGGTAAAGAGAATTAGGGCTTTGATTCTTTTAGTCATTCTGGCTTTATCTGTCGGTGTAGGCACATATGTCATTTGGAGAGTTGAGAATCCCCCAGTGCACTTGGTAAATACTCCAGCGCCATTCCAGCAGACGCTCATAAATGGAAATGTCACTGTTGATAATGAATATTTTATCCAATTTACTGTTCCCTCAAGTGCTTTTGACATAACAGTATCAGGCAATTTCTCTGTCCTCGGCGAGGGCACAATCAGAGTCGTTATCGTCAATGAAACCAATTTTGTCAGCGGGTTTGGCTTGCCTACTAGCTACGATAGCGGACAACAAACTGCTGGCTACCTCAATGTAAAGCTTGCTCCAGGCGCGACCTATTTTCTGGTTTACGATGATTATGTACAATCGAGTAATTCCCAACCCGTTAAAACTGTGAACACAGACATTGATCTGAACTATTGGTACACTTGATAATTGGTTTATTTCACCTTTGACGATTAATGACTTTCACTTTATCTTAACCCGTTGCTTGGCCTTCAAGAATCGGGCTTTAGCTAGCTTGCGCTTTATTGTTTTGGTTTTTTGGCTTAAACAAAAATCCAGTTATTTGCTCAACAAGCTTGCCCTGGTTCTTGGCGGTTTTCTCGAGTTCCTCTATTCTTTTTTCTAGGTCGTTTGAGATGATTTTGCCTTCGATTCTGTTTGCTGAGCGGAACATTAAAAGCATTCTGAAAACGTCTGAAATTGCTTTTTCTTGTTCGTCAACGGTTGCGGGTTTTGTTCCAGCAATAATGGATAACTGGTCCACATAGTGTTCTTTAATTTTTAATTCCGCGTTAACGGAGGGGTCGGTTGGAAACGCAATGCTCAACGGTGTCTTCTTCGCTAGTTCCGCTGCGGTTGGGAAGCGGATTATAATGTCTCCTCTAATCCATGAAGAAACGAATTCAGTGACGAATTTTCGGATCTCTTTTTGGCTGAAAAGTATGGAGGGCTCTGTTTTTGGTTCAGTTTTCCTTTTAATTCTTACATTTATGACTTTTTTGTCTGAGTTGTTTTCCATGGTATTTCCCTTCCCAGCCTTCGAGTTCTTCTACTTTTCTTCTTAAGCGTGACTAGTATTTAAGAAAGCGTTAAAAAGAGATTTTTGCTGCAGACGGAATTTTCCCCAAGATTTTCGCTGTTGCCCTCTCTACTTTCTCACGTTCAGCTGCATCAGTGTATACTCGCAGTATATTCATGAAGCCTTTGAGTGTTTCAAAAATCTTTGAAATCTCACTTAGCCGCTGCGGCGTTTTGTCACCCGCTTGGCTTCTTATGAAAACAGGGATCTCCATGGACTCCATTAGTACGGCATGATGGTAAGGTACGGATGGCACTGTGGGCACGTCAATTATCACTGATTCAATGTCTACGCCTGCTTCTTTGGCGATTTCACTTTGCATTTGGCGCCTGTATGATTCGCGACCGAAAATGTTGGAGATCATTGTGTCCTTCTCGTAGAAGGTTCGCTCATATGCGCATTTTAGCATTCTGCGTCTTTCTAAGTTGCCAATTATTCCCTTGGATGCCTCGCATTTTTTGAGGGCTGACCAGACGGTGTAGTCATCCAGCGCCAAATAGTCTTCAGGTGTCTTAAACGCCGTCAACCCTAACTCGCCGTTTGCTTTTTCCATGGCGGTCGCCAGCATAATCTGCGCTGCTCTGCCAACACGGTGAAAATAAATGCTTTTAAACGATTCAATCCTAGCAATCATGAACGCTTCCAACGCTGATAGTGCGCCTAGTTCTACGGCTAGATTTTCGCCTAAAACATCAAGCGCATGTATGAGGCGGAAAACATCGATGAAACCGTACTCGGCGCCCGTGTGATAGGTATCTCGGACGATGAAGTCCTGTTTGTCAACGTCCACGGCGCTGCTTATTATCTGGTCAAGAAACGCTTTGCCAGGTTTATGCAGTTTCCCAACGGCGAGTCCAGCTACCTCTTTAGGCTTGTAACCCATCTTTGATAGTTTATCGCCTACTTCGCTCTTCTCGATAATCCATGAAGTGATGTCCTCATGCGTTTTTTCCAAGTCCTTTATCAGTAATTGCTCAAAAACATGCGAGAAAGGTCCATGTCCAGCGTCATGAAGCAACGCTGAAATCCTGCACATGTCCACTTCTTCATCGCTTACGACGCGTGAAACGTTGGGGTTTTCCAAAACTTTGCCTGCCAAGTACATGACGCCGACGCAGTGTTCGAAACGTGTGTGGTTGGCTCCTGGATAAACGTATTCTGAACCTGCCAGTTGCCGCAGTCGCCTGAGTCGCTGCATCGGATACGAATCAATAATGTTTTTTTCTGCTTCAGTAATGTACACGTACCCATGTACGGGATCCTTTATTTCTCCCCAGTAAGCCTTAGGCACAAGCAAGCCTCACAGTTTGTAAGTTATATTTATGTATCTCCCTATAATGTCTAACGCTAACCAGCTGAGTTGAAAAACATGGGCAAGAGAGGCGTTTTCATCTGCATCGAAGGCTTAGACGGAAGCGGAAAAACCACACAGGCACAACTACTAACCGAAAGGCTCTCTGAAAAATACAGTGCAGTTTACACTGCCGAACCCAGCCAAGGCAAAATAGGCACTTTCATACGAGAATGCTGCCTCTATGAAGGAAAACGTCTTCCAACAGAAGCTGAAGCGCTACTGTTCGCGGCAGACCGTATTGAGCATATGCAAAATGAGGTAGCCCCCGCTTTAGCCGAAGGAAAGCTAGTGATTTGCGACCGCTACATTTACTCGTCTTTAGCCTACCAAGGCAGCGCTGGTCTTAGCTTGGATTGGATTAAAACTATTAATGCTCGTGCATTGCAACCAGACTTCAGCATCTTTATCGATGTATCTCCAGAACGGGTGCTGGAGCGTTTGCAGAGAAAGAAGTCTGTGATGGAAACTTTAGAAATACAGCGAAAAGTTCGAGAAGTCTACCTTAAGTTCGTTGATGAAGGTGAGCTTATCAGGATAGATGGTGACAAACCAAAAGATGCAGTAGCAGATGCACTGTATTCAGAAGTTTTGGGTTTACTTAAAATGTGTGAATAGCAATTGAAAAAATGAAAAGTTTGTGGTTTAGTCTTCTCTCCATTTGAACAGTCTAACTGCCAAAATGAAGATTACAGCTGTTATCACTGCAACGACTGCAAGGTCAATTATTGCTCCAATGTAGTTTCCGTAAACCATGACGTTGTTTAAGCCCTCAATTATGTAGAATAATGGCAGCACGTGAGCGATGGCTCTGTAGGTATTGTGGCATGATGCTAATGGGGAAGAATGTGCCGGAAAGGAACATCATTGGAAAAGTCACTATGTTGCCTATTACGCCTGCAGTTTCAGGGTTCTTTGTTACGGTTCCAACCAGCATGCCTAACGCAGCGAACAGCGTTGGACCCAGAATTAGGAAGGGTATAAGCCAAACGGTTAACGTTATGTGAGCGCCAAACAGCAAAGATTCCTACGCCTACCATAAGTAGAAAGCTGAAAGCCGTCAAAACAATGTACCACATCACCTTAGAGGCAAGCCACTCTATCTTTGTGAGAGGTGTAAGTGATAGTTGTTTGAAGATTTTGGTCTTCTTGTACTCTGAGGATATGTTGACCAGTGAGAACATTGGGCTTACAAGTATGGCAAAACCAATCAAGCCTGGGATTAGGAAGTCTATGTATTTGGTTTGTTGAGTGTTCACAGTAGTGGGGGTTATACTGATTATGGGTGTGGCATTTTGTTTGTAATAGTTCAGATTGAAATAGTTTATAACTCCATTAACTGTCCCAGTTACGATGCCGCTGGTGCTTGATGTTGGATTACCATAGACAATCACGTTTACCCGATTGCCTGCCAAATAGTTGGCGGAGAAGTTTTCAGGAATGATAATGCCGTCAGATGCTGAGTGAGCGGCTAGGTACTTTGAAAAATTCTCCGAATTAGGTACCAATGTGACTTTGATTGTGCCAGAACTGTTAAGCGAGTTTACAAACTGTTGGGCTATATTCATTTGTGGTAACGCAAACGGGCCAGTGTCTTGGTTCTGAACATAAACATTAACAGCGCTGCTGCCGCTCCCCGCGAAAATTGCGCCGAAAATTAAGATTAGAATTACTGGGAATATTAATCCGAAGAATAATCCAAACCTGTTTCTTAGATACCCACGGCTAAATACTTTGAAATCTGAAAGGATTCTTTTTCCGCTGCCCATTTTTTAGCTCCTCTTTTGATTGTCAGGTTTGCTTTTGCTTTCATCGTTCTCAATGGTGATTTCGCCATGTTCATCTACTCTTCCGCTTACAAGCTTGATGAACACGTCGTCTAAGCTGTCGCGGCGTGTCTGAATTTCTCCATAGTCCATTTTTGATTGGTCAGCAGCTGCTAAAGCTGCTAGTGCATCGATTTTCTGTTTAAGCGGTATACTAATTACGCTTCTATGCCTATCGTAGTCAACTTGAAGTTCAGTGTTTGCCTTGATGTAATGAGCTAATTGTTCGGTTCCGTGAATTTCAAGTCTTTCTCCTGAACCATGCTGCGCAATGATTTCATCTGAGGTTCCCATAGCAACGAATGTGCCCGTGGTCCATGATGGCTACTCTGTCCGCTAATTGCTGGGCTTCATCTAAGTAATGAGTCGTTAAAATGATTGTTTTACCTTTAGCTTTCAATCCACGTATGACATCCCAGATTGCTCTTCGAGCGTTCGGATCCAATCCAGTGGTGGGCTCGTCAAGAAAGAGCATTTCAGGAGTGTTCACAAGTGAGAGAGCAAGTCCTGTTTTCTGTTTCTGTCCGCCGGAAAGACTATCAAAATTGACTTTAGCGGATTCCTCAAGCAAAACCTCTTTTAAAATTTCGTCAGGATTAACTTTAATGTCGAAGAGGTCAGCATAGTATATTATGGCTTCTCTTGGGGTTATTTTTTCCAAAAAAGTGAACTCTTGAGGTATGACGCCGATTTTCTTGTGAAGTTCATAACCGTTTTTCCATGGGTCAAGACCAAGAACTTTCACGTCGCCACCGTCCTTTGCTCTTAAGCCTTCTAAAATTTCTATGGTGGTGGTTTTGCCCGCGCCGTTCGGACCTAAAAGACCGAAAACCTCGCCTTTGTTAACTGTGAATGAGATGTCATCTACGGCTTTTAAATCTCCATAGCATTTCTTGAGAGCAGAAACTTCTATTGGAATCAACTAAATTTTGCTCCTGTTTTCTCGGTTCTTTTGTAAGTCTGCCTTTTTCTGTCGGCTTTCGCTTTTACGGAATTAATGTTGTTAGAAATATAACTTTCGGATGTAGAATTAGTCTCTCCCTCATTAGTCTTTACACTATGCTAGAGGTTTGTTTTTTCAAAATTTTTCTGTTTGAGGCTTCATTTGTTTTGTTAAAAATAAACAGTGTTAAATCTTCTGGCGATATGTATCTTGGGCCCTTTTTTATGGAAAACTTGAATTTCCAAAATGTCTCTGCTATATACAGTTCGGAGAAGGTAATAATCAAATTTTAGCGGGCTTCTTTTTTTCTCCCTTGTAGTAACGTATGGCGCAGAAGAAATCCATTGTACGCAAATGCTCTTTTTCCAGAAGGTTTCGTACTTTTTTTACTTCTTCCTCATCAATGTAGTTGAAGTCTTCAGCGTCCGCCAAACCGAACTCGAAAATTAATTTACATTCAGGTATAGTTGGGTTAGCGGCTTCTTCAAAACTGAATTCCTTTCTGTTTATTTCATAAAGAACTTGGATTAGCCTTTGCTGAAGTTGCTTGCTTGAGAGAGTTGAATTAAAGCTCTCAACCAAGTGAATGTTTAAGGGGAAATTTTCGTAAAAACCAAGTGTCAAGATAGTCCTGCTCAGGGCTTTCTTCATATTCTTAATCTTTTCCAGACTGTTTAGTAATTCAGATAGTGCAACGCTGAGTTTTTGCAGTTCCTCTAAGTCTTCGGTTTTTTCGATTTTGCCTTGTAATTCTTGCATCTTCGCTAAGAGTGTTGCTTCGAGTTTATCGTAGACTGTACTGGCTGCGGCTTGCTTTGGTGGTTCTTCGCCTGCTTTAACTATTACTACTTTTTTTTCATCATTTGCGCACCACAACGTGCCATCTTTTAGTCTGAAGAGCGGGGAAGCGCAGACCGGGCATGACAGGTCGGTTAAAGTGTCACCTTGCCTTAGCAAGTCAGCCATGCGTTTAATAGGTGTATTTTCTTTTTTCTTGCAATTAGAACCCCAAAGTAAATACGTATCAATTGCTTATATAAGCAGTTACTGCGTGACTTGCAGTAGGTAGTGCCGATTTATGGTTCGAAAGAAAAAAGCTGAAGAATATGAAGCTAAGATTAAGCAAGCGTTAGCAGTGCTTGGAGAGGTCTCTGAGGACAGCACAACGCCAAGAAACATCAGGCGTTCCGCAAAAGACGCAGTGAATTCCCTGCTAAGCTCTGAATATACGCCTGCAGTGAGAGCTTCAAACGCCGTGTCGCTTCTGGATGAAATTTTGCAAGACCCAAACATGCCGCCCTACACGCGGGTAAAACTTTGGAACGTCATGAGTTTTATTGAAGCAATAAAGGACTAGTTAGTCTTCAACAAATTTTTTGTTTTTAATTATTTTTAAAGAAAGGTTAGTATCGGTCACGCTTGCTTCCCAGTTTCATTTAGTTGTTTAGCCAGTTTCTTTGCTTCCTTATATGAGTAAGCGCAGTGTATGCAGCAGAACGCTGTTTCTCTGCCATCGATGACTTCTCGGTAGCCACCTTCGTAGACTTTGCATCCGCAGTGGGCGCAGACGTAGAGGCTTGGTTCAATAGCGATTGCTACCAACTCGGCAAAGCGTTTGAAAAGATCAGTGCATAATTCCCTGCCTGCCTGCGTTAGCTCGAAGATTTTTCTTTCTTTCTCGCCCACCGGTTTTATTGTATGTTTAACTAAGCCTTTTTCTTCTAGTTGCTGCAGAAACGGGTAAACTAGGCTTGGGCTCACTTCTTTTTTGACTCTTTTTCTGAATCTGCTGATTATGCTATAACCGTGTGAGGGTCCCTCGTACAGTATGGTGAGTATGTAGAAGCGTGAGAAGTCGGAGATTAATTCATCTATGTTTTCGGATTGTGTCTTGCTCGGACATGTTTTTCTTCATGCACTATTGGAATTTTTGTTATTATAAATGTTCTTTAACCTTGAGATATCTGAGCAACTCCTCAAAACGAGGGTAATCCCCTTTGAAAGTTATGCACCAACAAATATATGCCACCTGTTACATGTAGTTCTGGGTTCCAAGGGGGCAGTGCCTATGAAATATGACGTAATAATCGTGGGTGCAGGACCAGCAGGCATCTTCTCAGCGTTAGAACTAACAGAGAAAACAAACTTAAACGTCCTGATACTCGACAGAGGACCAGACATAGACAAACGCAAATGCCCATCCAGCCGAGGGTTCGAATGTGTCCATTGTGAACCATGCTCAGTTCTTTCAGGCTGGGGTGGAGCAGGCGCTTACAGTGACGGAAAACTAACTTTGTCAACAGAAGTTGGCGGTTGGCTAAACCAGTACGTTTCAACCAAAGAGCTCCAAGCCCTGGTAAAATACGTGGATAGCATCTACCTAAAATTCGGGGCAAGCGAGCAAGTTTACGGCGGAGACAGCGAAAAAGTAGATGAAATCGAACGTCAAGCGTCACTTGCTGGTTTAAAGCTTATCAGGCAAGAAGTTCGCCACATGGGCACAGAAAAATGCCTAGAAACGCTCCATCGAATGCGCAAAGAGCTCAACGGCAAAATCACTTTCCGACCAAAAACAGACGTGAAAGGCTTAATCGCTGAAAACCACCTCATCCAAGGAGTGGAAACAGTAGACGGCGAAAAAATCATAGGCAAATACGTCATAATTGCTCCTGGCAGAAGTGGCGCAGAATGGCTTCAAACAGAGGCTCAAGTTCGAGGATTAAAAACCATAAACAACCCAGTTGATATCGGCGTACGCGTCGAAGTTTTAGCTTCTGTCATGGAGAACCTAACTAAAGCGCTTTACGAGCCAAAACTTGTTTATTACTCACGACTTTTCGACGATCAAGTCCGCACTTTCTGTGTATCACCTTACGGCGAAGTCACCACGGAATCATATGACGGCGTCTTAACCGTCAACGGCGGAAGCTACGCTGAAAGAAAAACCGACAACACAAACTTCGCCATTCTAGTCAGCACCTCCTTCACGGAGCCTTTCAAAGAACCCATTGCTTACGGCAAATATGTCGCCAGACTTTCAAACCTCTTAAGCGGAGGAGTAATGGTTCAGCGGCTAGGCGACTTGGTCGTTGGGCGACGCTCAACACCCGAACGCCTTTCCAGAAGCGTGGTTGTACCAACTTTGAAGAACGCCACACCAGGCGATTTAAGCTTCGTTTTGCCCTACCGTTACTTAGCCGATATACGTGAGATGCTTCAAGCCTTAGATGTGATAGCGCCAGGAGTCCACTCAAGAGATACACTGCTCTACGGCATAGAAGTCAAGTTTTACTCTTCACACTTGCAACTAAACAACGCGTTAGAAACCAAAATCCAAAACATGTTCACCATCGGCGACGGTGCAGGCGTGACACGCGGTTTAATTCAAGCTTCAGCTTCAGGCGTAATAGTCGCTCGAGAAATTCTGAAACGTGAACATTTGAGTGCTTAAACATGGATAATATAGCTCAAGAAATCAAGTGCAGCCACTGCGGCGCTCCAGTTGAGTTTAAACCAGGAGAAATAATTGCTACCTGCAAATACTGCGGCTTCAACACCGTCATCGAGACTGGGCAAGCATTCACGTTTGAGCATTCGCTTATTCTCAACAGGTTTGACCTAAAAAGTATAGACGGGCCGATTCAGGATTGGATGCGCGGCGGCTTCTTGAAGCCAGGTGACCTCGCTAAGAAATCAAAGATTACCGAGAGAGACTTGGTTTATTTGCCATTTTGGGTGGTTTCAGTGGAGGCTAAAAGCACTTACAAGGGCATATTCGAACGCATAGCTCCAGCCATCGTTAAAGAGGGCACAATCTCCAAGGAATATGAGTGGCTGGTTTTGGCGCGTGAAGCTTCCGGTTTCCCCACGCGTGAATACCTGGTTCCTTTGGAAGGGAAAATTCCCTTTGACTTCCGCAAAATCGAAGGCTTCGCCAAACTGTTAAACAGTGAAATGGACCGTGATGCCGCCTTGGAAATTGCCAAGCAACAAATCGAGGATCACCATCGTTTCCTTCTCCAGCAAGACGTGGATAAAATAGTTGAGATAAAAACCGAAGTCACCGCCAAACAGGAGGTCTATTTGCATGCGCCCATTTGGTTCATCAAATATGAGTACAAAGGCAAAGTTTACCAGTTGATAATCGAAGGAACCGGTGGAACAGCCTTAAAAGGTGATATTCCATCTTCCAGATTCTAAGCTTGATATGTTCTAACAAACTTTAAAAGCGACCTTTTATTATCAACGAATAATAAAAAAGGCGGATATGTAAAATGAGCGATAAAAACGATGAATTATCAAAGGTTCAAGGTCAAATGTCCCTTCCTGAGAAGATAGCCGCTTTTGTTCCGGGTTTCCGCGGTTACAAAGAGAAGGAACTGCGCCGCGAAAGCGACAGGCTAATCAGAAATCACCTATACCTGAAACTGTCCATTGAAAAGACAGATTTGAGGGAAATTGAGCAGAAGTTAGCTGACCGCCGCTACTTCGACGTCCTGACAGACATGGATCGCCTATTAGCTAAGATGGACCGTGTTGTTGAGAAAGTTAATCATGCTTCTTACGGGTACAGCGGGTTCTTTGACGCCGTCAAAGTCAGAGAGGAAAATCTTGACCATATGATAGATTTTGATAATAAGCTTCTAGATGGAATAAACGCATTGGCTACTGAAATTGACGCTTTTAAAGCAGATTTAGCCAGCGGCGTAACTACGAACCTTAAGACCAGGGTCCAGAATGTAACTGACAAACTTGAAAGTTTAGAAAACACGTTTGATCAACGTAATGAAGTAATCTTAGGAATGAGTTAAAATGCCACAAGTAATAGAATGGGAAACTAAGGATGCCGGTCCAGACGCCATAGTTTGGAGATATCCAGTAGAAAATATTACATGGGGTGCCCAACTCATCGTGCATGAGTATGAGATGGCAGTGTTCTTCAGAGACGGAAAAGCCTATGACGTTTTCAATGCTGGTAGGCACACACTGACAACGTTGAATCTGCCTTTGCTTACAAGTGTGCTGACGCGTATAGCAGGGTTCGGTAGCAACAAGCCGTTTACAGCGATGGTCATCTACATCGCCACTAAAGTTTTCAATGGCAAATGGGGTACAAGTGCACAAACCACAGAGCTGGCTCCACTCAAAGTGTTTGGGCAATTCCTGTTTAAAATCGAAGATGCAACGCTGTTCGTGAATGAGGTTGTGGGTGGACAAAATCTTTTCGACACAAACGGTGTCAACGACTTTCTCCGAGGATTCCTAAACGAAAAGATAATCGCAGAACTCTCTCACTACGACTTGATTACAGTCTTTACTAGGCTTCAAGAGACATCTATTATTGTTAAGAACTCGGTCTTAGACTACTTCAAACGCTTAGGCATCGAACTAACAGACTTACGTTTCGAAGGCATCGACACCACACCTGAGTACCGTGAACGGCTGTTCTGGCTTAAAACTGGAAGCACCCCAGCAGACACAGTCTTGCGCATGGAAACAGTGAAGAGTGCAGCGGCATCTCTAGGTCAAGGAGGCGGTGGTGGCGGCGGAGCAGGCTTAGGCACAGGCATGGTGCTTATACCTCAAATCATGAATTCAGCAGGTCAAGTTCAAGCACAAGCGCCCACAGCAGCACTCGTGATATGCCCCAAATGCGGCGCGCATGTTCCAGCAACATCAAAGTTCTGTCCTGAATGCGGAACCACCCTTACGCCTCCATCAGCTGCCACAATAAACTGTCCGAAATGCGGCCACTCAATTCCTGCAAGCTCCAAGTTCTGCCCCGAATGCGGCGCAACAATAACGTAGGATGGCATAGTAATGTCTGAAAGTAGACGGCAACTGCTCTCAATAGGCGTTTTATTCATAATCGTAGTAGTTGCCATACTGGCATATGCAGCAAAATTAATCGGTCCCTGGCTAAACATTTTTCCCACAATCTTCATTCTGTTCGGGGCATGGGAACTGGTCATGGCATTTATGCGTGCTCAAAGCCCTCAGAAATACGAGCGCACACCATTCGGTACATTGGAAATGGGCGTAATTATCATGGCTTTAGGCGTCGCTTGGCTCGTTTACAGCACAAACTGGCTTTACTCCCTTGCTTTGCTAATTCTTGTGCTCGGCGCCATAGCCATCGCTTCAGCCCTAAGACGAAAGAAACCTTGAGCCTTTTTTCGGCTCTAAACATTTTTCTATTCCAATGCACAGTCACATTTGCAGAAGGCTCAACTTTATGAGTGAAGAGACGATTGGACGCGGCACATGGTACGACATGATGGCCAAGAAAGTCATCGAACAGAGAGCAATCGCTAAACCGAGACATGAGTAAACTCGCGCACGGAGATGGGTCTTGGCGCCTCAGGTTTTCCCCACATCGGCAGCTTAGGTGATGCATCGCGTAGCTACGCGGTTACGTTGGCTTTGAAGAACCTTAATTGTAATTCTGAACTTGTTGCTTTCTGCGACGATAAAGATGGTTTACGCAAAGTTCCCGTTGGGCTCTCAAAGGACCTGGAGAAGTACCTTGGGTTCTCAGTCTCCTCCATACCTGACCCCTTCGGCTGCCACGAAAGCTACGGCAAACACATGAGTTCGCTACTGCTGGATGCCCTGGATAAATGCGGCATAGAATACAAGTACTACTCAGCCAAACAAGTCTACGAACAAGGCTTGCTTCTAAATGAGATTCGAACCATACTTACTAACGCCAAGAAAGTAGGCGAAATCGTCAAAGAAGAGGTAGGTCAAGAAACCTACACTGAGGTTTTGCCGTTTTTCGCGGTCTGCGAAAAATGCGGGCACCTCTACACGACCAGAGCCTACAAGTTCGACCCCAAAACCGACAAGGTCTCGTATAAATGTGAAGGTCTTGAAATCCGCGGCAAACTAATTGCAGGTTGCGGTCATGAAGGCGAAGTGGACATAAAAAGCGGCGAAGGCAAGCTAACTTGGAAAAGCGAATTTGCAGCCCGCTGGAAAGCGCTGGACATACGGTTTGAAGCTTATGGGAAAGACATAGCTGACTCCGTACGCATCAACGACCGAATTTGCCGCGAAGTTCTCTGTTTTGAGCCGCCTTCACATGCAAAATACGAAATGTTTCTCGATAAGGGCGGGAAGAAAATTTCCAAATCGGCAGGCAACGTTTTCACGCCTCAGGTGTGGTTCCGTTATGGTTCTCCACAGTCGCTGCTTTTGCTGATGCTTAAACGGTTTGTCGGCACACGAACCCTAGACGTATCAGATATTCCACTGTACATGAATGAGCTTGATTACCTCGAAGACGTTTATTTCGGCAAAAAACAAGTCGGCGAAAAGGAAGCCACGAAGCTTAGAGGTTTGTTTGAGTACTGCTATGTCATGAAGCCGCCGGCTAAACCCAGCGTTCACGTGCCATATAATTTGATGGCGTTTCTAGTTAAAATGGCGCCTAAAGAATGTGTAAACGATTATGTGGCTGAGAAACTGCAAAGCTACGGTTACCTGCAAAAGGGGCAAGCCTTAGATGCTAACTTGAAGACAGCGCGTTGAGTACGCGTTGAACTGGATTATGGACTTTGAAGAAATCAAAGAAACAGATGTCACTCTAACAAGCGAAGAGAAAAAAGCAATCAGCGAGTTAATCATAGAACTGGAAACTGAAGAAGAACCAGATAAAATCCAAAACGCCATCTTTAACGCTGCAAAAAACAACAGCATACAGCCCAGCGGCTTCTTCAAAACGCTATACAAGATTTTAATGGGTGCACCGCAGGGTCCACGTTTAGGTCCATATGTGCTTGCCATGGGCAAACAAAACGTCATCGCCGCTCTCAAAAGGGTCCTGAGCAAAAGTTAGCAGTTTAGAATCTTTCTTTTTTGAATTACGAAACTGTGTGTCCATAACCAGCATAATGGCTTGTACACGCCTTGCTTACTCGCAAGGATGCCCGCTTTTAGCTATACAAATAAGTAAGCAAAAAGCGTACCCCTATCTATAATTTTAGCGTAATTCTCACGGCAATAATGCGCCGACCCTATCATACCTCAATTTTACTACTAATTTTCGCTAGGAAAATTAAGACCGCTCCTTGCTGCCCTTCACTAAAAAAAACACGTTGGGCATTATCTACAATGCTATCATTATGTAACTAAAAGGGGCTTTTTTGATTAAAACAAAAGACTTAACTTATCTTTTTACCTATTAATAGTTACAGAATTAAGTTTTTTTAGGGTGTGTTGGAGGAATTTATGGTTGAATTATCAAAAAGCTCTACCAACATAAAACTAAAAGAAGAAACGTCCGAAGTAAATGTTAGCGAAGATAAAACCCTGACTTCTAACTCTTCATTTTGCGGTTTAATTTTAGATAAAGAACGGCTAAACGATATTTTAGAAAATATTCCTTCAGCCGTGATGGTTACTGAAAAGTTTGGGGTCAAAGTAATCTACGCCAATAAAAGGGCTATTGAGCTTCTTGGTATGAACCCGTGTGGGCTCGAATTAGGGAATCTTGCAGTAAAGATATACAAGCTGGATGGCACGATTTGCCCAACCGAAGAACTTTATACATACAGGGCGTTGTTTAAAGAAGAAACAACGCGTGGCGCACCGCCGGAAATTATTGAGCAGGTTAATGGAAAACGTTTTACTGTAAACGTAGCTGCAAAACCGCTCTGCGATAAGGAAGGCAAAGCAAATGCTGCTGTAACTATTTTTGATGATGTAACTGAAGGCGTCAAAACTCAAGAGGCACTTAGAGAAAGCGAAGAGCGGTTAAAAATGGCGCAGAGAATTGCTCATGTGGGAAGCTGGGAGTATTATGTTAAAGAGGATAAAGCAATTTGGTCTGAAGAGCTATTTCGCATCTTTGGCTTGAAACCGCAACGGTATGGCCCAAATACGACTGATTATGTCGCTCGAATTTATCCGCAAGACAGGGAAGCAATAAACAAAACAATGGAGCAAATGCTCTTTACGGGCGGTTTGCTTTCTAAAGCCAGTTTTGATTACCGCATTATCAGACAAGATGGCTCAATGCGAGTTATACATTCTGAGCGAATGGTTAGAGAAGTTGGCGAAGATAAAAAACCGACAAGAATAGCTGGAATAGAACAGGACATAACTGAACGCAAGCAAATAGAGCAAAAAGTTGAGGACTACGCAAAAAATCTTGAACGGCTTGTTGATGAAAGAACAAAACAGTTGAAAGATGCTGAACGCTTAGCCACTATTGGACAAACCGCAGGCATGATTGGCCATGATATTCGTAACCCACTGCAAGCTATTGCCGGAGAACTGTTTTTGATAAAACAAGATGTCGATAGTTCACCCGATAGCCAATACAAAAGAAATACGCAAGAAAGTTTAGGTACTATACAAGAGCAAATAGATTACATAAACAAGATTATTTCTGACTTGCAAGATTACGCAAGACCCCTCAAACCTGAACTGGTTGAAGTTGACCTTCGCCGTGCCATTCCACAACTACTTTCAACAGTGAATGTACCAAACAATATTCACGCCTTTGCAGAATGCGATAAGGAACTATCAAAATTGAATTTAGACTTAACTTTCCTAAAACGCATCCTTGTAAACCTTGCAACAAACGCTATTCAAGCCATGCCAAATGGCGGCAAATTAAAAATAAGAATTTTTGAGGAAGGTGATAATGTTTTCATAATCACTGCGGATACTGGTGTGGGTATTCCAGACGAAATAAAACCTAAAATCTTCCAGCCACTTATGACCACCAAATCTAAAGGGCAAGGCTTCGGATTAGCCGTTGTAAAACGTTTAGTTGAGGCACAGGGCGGCACAATAACTTTTGAAAGCAAAGTCGGTGCAGGAACACAATTCAAAATAACGTTCCCTAAAAAAGCAAAATAACACATGCTATCTTAGACCACTATTTTTAAGTTTAAGCAAAGTATTTACTATTCTGCCCTCATTTTCTGGGCTAAAATAAGTATTGGGGCTCGTCGTCTAGTACGGATTATGACACCGGCCTGCGGAGCCGGAGGTCCTGGGTTCAAATCCCAGCGGGCCCGCCATCAACCCGTAAAAAACTAAATTTTTCAGGGGTTCAGTTAAAAAGTAATTTAGCCTTTTTGAGCGCTAAATTAAAATATTATAAGAAACGGTTAAGGGTTTTATTCTCTGCTTGAGAGTATCAAGATGTAGTCTGCCGTGTCTGCGCACATGTCTGCTGCTTGTTCGATGAATTCTATCAAGTCGTCGAATATCACCATGGCTCCGCAGTTTATGCTTACGCCGTATTTCACGAATAATTTTTTAGTGTTAAGGTATTCAACGTCTATTGCGTGTTCTATTTCGCCGACTTTTTTTGCTTCATTTATGGCTTCTGTTGGGTTTGATGAGATTTTTTCTATGCTGTTTCTTAATGTCTGTGCTGTTTCCACAAGTTTTCCAGTCATGAAAACGGTTTTTTCGCTTAGCTCCTGCGGGATTTCAGCCCCGGAGAGCATTTCAAGGCATCTTGCAGCATCTTTAGTGTGGTCTGCAAGCGTATCTAACCGTTTAACAAGATGTAAGAGGTCTTCACGATAATCTGCTACAAGAGCTGCACCCTTGGATAACTCCATGAAGACGTCTGTTCGAAGCGCGTCAACGCCTTCCTCAGTTTTATACAAGTTTTCAATGTATTTTTGGGCTTCTTTAAAGTTTTTTTCTGAAAAGCTTTTGGTTGCTTTATGCAGCCATGTTACCGTATCAAAAGCCTTTGTTATTTGATCATGAGCAAGTTCTAATCCTCTGGTTTTGCGGCGCTGCTCAAACCAATCGTAACTTTTTCTTTCCACTCTCATCACTGCTCTAACATTATTGAATGGGTTTCAGATATAACCCTTCTCTTAATGCCGCATCCAGAGATAACTTTAACACGCATGTCTTTTCTTCGCGAATGCTTACTTTTTAGATATGTCACGCTTAGCATGCATCAATCGCCAAAAGCCAATCCACAAGATCACTCTTTTTAGCTTGTGCTTGCCTTTTGCTACCTGCTTTTCCCTTCACAATTTACTCCCTCAATCAACTATTAAGACGCTTAACCATGCCTCAAACATGGATGAAGTACCATGGCGCTTCGAGTTCTGTGTATCGCTTTTTTGTTTTCTTTCTCTGCATGGCACTCTCATGTAAACCATTCTTTTTTTTGCCTTATTTATACTGTCCAAATAGTATATAGAGAGTAACCTAGTCTATATATTACAGATTTTTATTTTAGTCTTCCAGAACAGTCTTCGCCAACCGCACTTTATCTTCTAAACTCTTCATCACGGTATCTGTCACTTTCACCTTGATTCCAAGCTGTTCTATCTGGTTCTTCTCCCCGGCATCCTTAATGTCAATCACAAAAGTATCAAGAAAATCCGCATAAAGCTTAGCAACAGAAAACGCTGAAACCTCAAAACCTAAACCACGCAGCAGTTTATCTGCAGGACCCTTAATCGGAGCACCAGCAACTATAGGACTAACCCCGACAACTTTGGCATTTGTCCTCTTCAATGCGTCTCTTATTCCATCAACCGAGAGAATGGTGCCGATGCTAACTACCGGATTGCTGGGACAAATAACAACCATTTCCGCATCAATAATTGAATCTACAACTTTAGGCGAAGGTTTCGCGTGAGCAGCGCCAACAAATTCTACACCTAAAACCTTATCTTTGGCTTGTCTTTTAACAAAATATTCTTCGAAATGAACTAACCCTTCCTCAATTTTTATCCAAGTCTCAAACTTGTCATCCGTCATTGGCAAAATGGTAACCTTAAGCCCTAAGGCATGGCAAATCTGGTCGGTCACCTGCGAGAGCGTGAAACCTTTGTTTAGCAAATTTGTACGAAAAATATGAGTTGCAAAATCCTTATCGCCCAAATTAAACCATGTTTCTAAGCCCAATTTTTTGATCATTTCGAGACATTGAAACGTGTCGCCTTTTATTCCCCAACCTTTTTCCTCGTCAACGATACCTGCTAAAGTGTACGCTACAATGTCAATGTCTGGCGAAATGTGCAAACCGAACATGTCAATGTCATCGCCAGTATTCACAATTACCGAAATGTCTTCCTCTTTAACAAGCTTCACTAAGCCAGTTAGGAACCTAGCTGCGCCGACACCACCTGCTAAAGCCGTAATCATAACTTTTCAAGCCATCAGTCATTTAATGAAGGTGTTTATGGTTGTGTTTTTCTGAAACCCAATACTCAGTTGCAGAACCCTTTGCATCCACAATGTGTTCTTTTTTGAAAACTGGTGCTTCGCTTTTGTATCTTTCTACAGCTTCGCGCAGGACGGGAAAAACATCTGTTCGGTGAGAACCAGCGACCGCAACATAAACTAAATCGTCTCCAACGTTGAATTCGCCGAGTAAATGGTGAATTTGAACGTTAACTATTCCCGGCTTTTCGGATAAATCATCGCATATTTTGCCTAAGACTTGATTGGCTTTTTCTTCATAAGCTTCAAGTTGGAGCTTTTCAACTTTTTGCCCCTCGAAAGTTTCCCCTCGAACTACACCGATAAAAAGCCCTATCGCCCCAGCTTTGTGGTAATTGGGGTCTTTTTTAATGTTGTCGATAGTGTCTTGAACCGTAAAGGTTCCCTTTTCATGAACTCCCGCCTTTGCCGACAAATACAATGCTCCCTTAACGTTTCATTAAAGAAATTTTTAGCTTATCGTTTCTAAAGTATTTTGCCCTAAAGAAGAAGAATTTGAAAATAAAGAATGGGTTATGCTTCAGCTTGAGCTACTGGAGCTGGAGCTGCTGGGGCTTCTTGCGTTTTTGCCTGCACTTGTGGTTGCGCTAATAGTTTGGATTTTCTTATGCCAACATGCCTTAATGGCGCAACTTCTTTAGCTTGGTTGTAGATGTCTGAAGCGATTTTGCCAAGAACCATTTCTTGAACGAACTGGTCCAGCGATAAAGCATTGGCTTTCTCGTGGATTGTTTTCTCCATCATTTTGCGGATTATCTTTTCTTGAGACGTTTTTATTCTTGAAAGTGTCAGGGCTGAAACTGCAATTCTAAGCTTATAGCCGTCTTTTGTAGTTAGGTTGATTAATGAATCAACTTTTGTTGTTCTCCTTCTAACCAAGCTTCGAAGGTAATCTCGCGAGTACTCATGACCCTTAAAAAGCGTCTTAGCGGTTTTTGCGTCAACCTCGTTAACTTGGAAAAACATTTTCAAGAAATGATGCGAAAAGTCGCTTGTTATATCATATAAAGTGGCTTCAACAACTCTGCCAATGAGCTGTTCTGGTTCTTGCGCTGGTATGGAACCTAACTCAACGTTGCCAAAGTAGGACGGCGCAACAACCATGTACCATCCTTTTCCACGCCACTTATCACGTATATGTTTTGTTTTTGAAGACAAATTTATTTCTCCAAACGTGCCTCAACATTCTCAAGGAAATATTAAAAGGTTTAGCGTTTTTTGTCAATTTTTTCTCTGTTACCCATGTATTTTCTCAAAGCACTCGGTATGTTAATTGTGCCGTCTTCTTGCTGATTGTTTTCTATTATGGCAACTATCGTTCTGCCTGTAGCTACAGCTGTCGAGTTTAATGTATGAACAAATCCTTTCGGCGGTGCGCCCTCCTTTTCCCGGTAACGAATGCCTAAACGTCTTCCTTGATAATCAGTACAGTTGCTGCACGAAACAACTTCTCGGTACCCATTTTGCGCTGGCATCCAAGCTTCAATATCGTATTTTTTGGCCGCTACGGTTCCGATGTCGCCTGTGCAAACGTTAACAACCGGTATGGCAATTCAAGCTTTTGAAGCAATTCCTCAGCGTTCTGCAGCAGTTCCTCATGCAGCTTCGCTGAGTCTTCTGGCTTGCAAAAGATGAATTGTTCGATTTTGTTGAATTGGTGGGTTCGGAATATTCCTCTTGTGTCTTTGCCGTGTGCCCCCGCCTCTTTTCTAAAGCACGTGCTTATTCCCGCAAGTTTTAGCGGCATGTCCTGTTCTTTTAACACTTCGTTCATGTACATTGCAGCCATAGGATGCTCAGAAGTGGCGATTAAGTACAGGTCTTCGTTTTCCACTTTGTAGAGAACATCAGCGAAGTCGCCAAGTGCTGTTACGCCTTCGTATGCTTCACGCTTCATCAAATACGGCGGAATGATTGGTGTGTAGCCCTTTTTTGTCAGTTCCTCTATGGCGAAGCTCATCAGCGCCATGTCTAATTGTGCGACTTGGTTTTTTAGGTAGAAGAATCTTGCGCCAGATACTTTTCCAGCTCTTTCCATGTCAATTTGGTCTAATTCTAAGGCTAAGTCGATATGGTTTTTTATTGGAAAATTAAATTTCGGGATTGTTCCCCAAGTTTTTACTCGAACATTGTCGTTTGAGTCTTTTCCAAGCGGAACACTCTCATCCAGCAGGTTCGGAAGCTGCATGAGGTAGTCATGGGTTTTCTGTTCTTGTTGGGTTACTTGCTTTTCAATGATTGTTATTTTTTCATCGATGTCTTGTGCTCTCTCGACTTCGCTGTCGGCTTCTTTGCCGGCTTTTTTTAGTTTGGCGATTTCTATGGTTACTTGCTTTCGCTGGTGGCGCAGCTCGTTTAGTTTAGTGAGGTTAAATCGCCATTCCTTGTCAACAGCAATTAAATCCCCTAGCATTTGGGTGGTTTCAGGGTTGCCCACGCTTTTCCAAATTATTTTTTACTAGTCTCGGGGTTTTCACGGATAAGCTTGATATCTAACATTGCTCTCACACGGAGTAATTCTCTAACTAACAAAATCAGCTATTTAACTTTACGATGCAAACAGCAAAGCCTAAAGCGGATACGTCGATATATAATCTGGAGCGGTTGTATCCTAAGCCTCTGTTTTGTCAGTGCTTTTTTAGGGGCTTTTTTTCAAAGATTTGCTCAAAAGTATCGACGCCAAAACGGTTGTCATCATAATAATTCCTAAAATTGCAGCGTGGTACTTTGCATGATTGCTCTAGCTGAGATGGCTCGTCTGCCACTATGAGTCCTTCTTCACCTTGGGAAATAATTCAGGTAATGCACAGCCAACCGTTTTGTGTATTCGTTAAAATAACGAGCATCTGAACTTTAGCGACATTTACAGTGTTGTTTGAAAATATCGATTTCAAAAAGCACTGAGTGTTAAAAAATAAGAAGAAGGTTTGGATTTGGTTTCTTGGTTTTGTTTGCTGTCCAGTTTTACTTTTTGCTTAGCGTTATCTCCATCGTCGAAACCATTCTGGACTTGCTCTCTCCCTCACGTGGTGGCATCTCAGCCGTTCCAATAGCGATCTTAGCAACTTTAAGGTCTTTAATGAACCGGTTTCTTGCTATCTCAGCAACATCAACAGCGGTAGTTATGGCTTGGCCTCGAGCTTTCAAAGTGACTTCTTGAAGGGTTCCTGAGGAGAAGCTTGTTATGATTGCCAGAACATAGCTCATTGGAGGTTTATTCCCGACGAAGATAACATCTGAATTTTGAGTCATTTTCTTTACTCCTTTGTGTTTGCTTTGTGTAACGTCACTGTTACTTGCGTTTGACTAGTAACGGAAACGTTACTGCCCAACTTATACAAGTTCTTCCTAATAAGTCCATTGAAAAACCGTTTATAAGAAAAATTGTTCAACATTTGACGGCAACCTAACTGGAAAGGCTTTTTTACACCCAACCCATAATGAGCTTAACACTCAACAAGCTCACAGGATGTTAACTTGCTAACTAAACTGAAGAAAAAAGTTCAGCAAATGCTAACTTCACAAGCAATAGCCGCACATAAAATAGGCTTAACTCCAAACAAAGTAAGCCTCATAGGATTCATACTAGCTGTCGCATCAGCCGGCGCATATGTAATGGCTCCAAATTACCAGTGGCTTCTTCTTTTGGCAACAGCTTTGCTTTTAGCATCAGGATTCTGCGACACGCTTGACGGCATCATCGCCAGAACTTTTCAGCAGGTAACAGTGTTCGGCGGCTTCTTCGATTCCGTTCTTGACAGGTATGCAGACGCAATAGTATACGCCGCCATAATAATCGCTGGATTATGCAACCAGGCTTGGGGTACGGTTTGGGGTCCAGTTTGGGCCTTAGCAACTCTCGCAGGTTCTCTGCTGGTAAGTTATAGTAGAGCAAGAGCGGAAGCAGCAGGCATAAAAATGGAGTCAATAGGCCTCGCTGAAAGAGCTGAACGCATGCTTATTCTAGCCGCTGTCAGCATAATCGCGTTTTTCTGGCTACCAGCCTTGGGTTATGGTATAGCCTTGTTAGCGGTGCTTTCAAACTTTACCGTTATACAAAGAGCATTTCACGTTTACAAGGAATTAAAGAAAAAAACAGTATAAGCTATTTAGTATCGTCTTTTAGCTCTTGAGTGACGCTCGCTTTCGGCTCTAACATTAACGATTCCGCGGTGAACGGCACAGGATATGCAGTAGTATTTCGTGTCCACCCACGAAGCTAGATATGTGCCTTTTTGTCTAAGCTCCTTAGCTAACTGAGGCTCAACAAACGACACACGACGAGTATTTCTCTTTGCCTTATCGCGCGGCACCATGGCTCCACAATTAGCGCATTGAACAAGGCTGCTGCTTCCTTTGCTTCCTTTGGCTCTTCCTCGGCTCTTTCGCTTAGATGGCAATTATTTTAACCTCTTTCTCTCTTATTTTCCAAATATGCATTAAACTATCTTATATATATGCTCTTAACTTTAAGATGGAAGCAATGTTAGCTTTTTGATTTATTTTGGGGATAATTTTTCCATCAGGCGATGTCATCAAGGTTGTAACTCCCGGTCCGTGTCCTGCTGTTACACAGTTTGTGTGGATTACTACGCCTACTGAAACAGCGCCTTGGCGGTAAATTCTACCAAACGAGTGGTCCGCGTCAATAATAGCTACTAAATCGCCAAGCCTTAAACTTTCAAGCCCATATTGCTCAACGACTGCTTTATCGAACAATTGAATATCATAATCTCCCGAGTTAACTTGGTTAGCTCCTAAACCTGAACCCATAATAGCCGCTGGGACAATATGCGTAACCGGCACTTCAAGTTTGTCACCCTTCGGTTCGATACTCCAAGCATCAAGCAACGCTGGATCCATATTCAAGACTTTAATTTCTGGGAAATCAACCAGTTTTAAACCCACGCCGAAAGCTTTCACCAGAATCCTATCTCCAAGCACAAGCTTCTCCAAAACCTCGGAGGGAAAATCAACCAGCACATGCTCGATTCCACCATGTTTGCCTGTGACAGTTCCCTTAGCGCCCTTAGCGTCACCGTTAACTACGGTAGCTTTGTTTCCAACGCATGATAGCACGTTGAATGCGGTATTAGCAGCTTGCCCTGAGCGGGCATCGTTTTCCTTGTTTTCCACGCTAACGCTTGGCTCTACATGATCAGCTTCCCAACCGCATGCTGGATCGCCGACTCTTAGATTATACGTTATGCCGCCTACTCCAGGCAAAACCAAGGGTTTCCCTGTTGCCGAAACATTATAGATTGACCTGATTGTTGGGCTGGCTATTTCACCCATGACTGATATTTTTATTAGTTTTTCCAAGTTTGTTTGAAGCATAAAGTTATTCCCCATTGAGCATTGTGTCCTATCTTTAAGGAGTCTAATAAAACTTCACAGAAAGCGTTTCTTCATTAAGTAAATCTTAAATTATGCGGCTCTTTATTGTTGCAGTGAAGCTGACCTTCTCTAAAAATTGTCAGAAGTGAAATTTGCGATGTCTGAAATCGGATTAAGAACAAAAATGCTAGTAAAAGACGTAATGAGTAGCCCAGTAGTAACTATGGCGGAAAATGAAGCCTCGAACAAAGCTGCAGTTGTCATGGACAAGAACGATTTAGGCTGCGTAATAGTTACAAATAAAGCTGGAAAATCAATCGGCATCATTACCGAGCGAGATTTAGTGATTAGGGTTTTAGCAAAAAACCTCAAACCTGATACAGTTAAAGCCAAAGAAATCATGACAACTCCCTTGGTAACAATTGAACCTGACGCAGCAATAACTGAAGCAGCGCGTCGAATGAACAGGCTAGATATCAGACGGCTCGGCGTTATTTACAAAGGCAACCTTGTCGGAATAATCTCAAGCAAAGATATCCTTGGCGTAATGCCTGAACTGATAGAAATAATCCAGGAAAAATCACGTATTGAAGATGCCGACCGAACTGAAGAAACCGAAGAGACGCCTGTGTCAGGATACTGCGACCGCTGCAACGTCTATTCCGAAAGCCTTAAGGAACGAAACGGACAAAACATCTGCGACGAATGCCGAATAGAACTAGAGCAAGAAAAATAATATTTTCTTTTTAAGCTTGTTCTTTCCATAGCTCGATAAACACGAAATTTTAGCTTTTCTCAATAGATACGTTTTAAGTAGCTTTGCGTTGTTCCCTAAGCAAATGTCGTAAATAAACTTTAATTAGCAAACCACTCGCTATTCAATGTAGACCGTGAACTGATTTGATTGTTGATTCTGTCCTCACAAACGCCAAAGCCTACCTCAACGGGCAAATCGTCGATTGCAGCATAGCCATTGAAGAAGGCAAAATCTTCAAAATCGGCAAAGAAACACAAATGCCAAACGCTGACCAAAAAACTAACCTAAAAAACCTCCTAGTCCTGCCAGGCTTGATAGATGAGCATGTTCACCTGCGGGACGAGGGAAAAGCGTACAAAGAAGACTTCCAAACAGGAACAGCCGCCGCAGCCGCTGGGGGCTTCACCACAGTCTTAGACATGCCTAACAACGAACCAGTAACAATGAGCCTGGAAACCTTAAGAAACCGCATGGCAATCGCCGAAAGAAAAGTTCTCGTTAACGTGGGATTCTATTCTGAATTTCCAAAAAAATTGGCCGAAGCAAAAGACATCATTTCCGAAGGGGCAGTAGGCTTCAAGCTTTTCATGGGTTGCCAAATCGGCGGACTAAACATAGATGACGACCAAGCCCTACTTGATGCATTCAAAGAAGTCGCCGAGATGAAGGTGCCACTGGCGGTGCATGCTGAAGATAAATCATTGCTTACAAAAAACGAAGGGAAACTTGAGCAAGCCAAAAAAAGTAGCATTGCCGCTTTTCAAGAGGCACACTCAGAAACAGTTGAGCTAAAAGCCATCGAACGCCTACTAAAAATAAGTGCGCAAACTGATGTGCGGTTGCATTTTTGTCATGTTTCAACTGAAGAGGGCTTAAACGCCATTGTTGAAGCAAAAAAATCTGGAAGAAAAGTAACATGTGAAGTTACCCCTAATCATCTATTGTTATCTACTGCTGATTTGGAACATTACGGGCAATTGCTGATTATGGCGCCCCCGGTTCGCAGCAAAAATCATGTTGAAGCGTTATGGAAAGGTTTGGAAGCAGGTTGGATTGATGCTTTAGGTTCAGACCATGCGCCGCATGCTTTAGGCGAGAAGTCGGCAAGCAGTGTTTGGGATGTTAAAGTTGGCGTGCCCGGTTTAGAAACCACATTGCCCCTTATTTTGACGCTTGTAAAGAAAAATCGTTTGTCCTTCGCCCAGGCGGTTCAGCTTCTGGCGGAGAAACCGGCAGAGATTTACGGTTTGAATGACCGTGGTCGTTTGGAGCAGGGAAAGAATGCAGATTTAACTGTGGTAGATTTTAACCGCAAATTCAAAATTGATGCTTCAAAATTCAAGTCCAAAGCGAAATATTCCCCGTATGACGGGTGGGAAGTTCAAGGTAAGCCATTAAAGACCTTTGTTAACGGATTGTTAGTTTTCGATGAGGGGGAAATAGTTGCTAAAGCGGGTAGCGGCTCAATTGTTCGGAGAGGTAACGTGTGAAGTTCATAGCGGATGCTATGCTGGGAAAACTGGCACGTTGGCTACGCATGTTGGGGCATGACGTCTTATACTCCATTCAGCTGAGTGATTCTGGGCTTCTTGAACTGGCAAAAAAGGAAAGCCGCGTTTTATTAACTAAAGATTTAGAGCTTTACCAACGCGCCAACGCCAAAGGCATAGATGCCCTCTACCTTGAAGGCAAATCGGAATCCGAACGGCTGGCAGAAGTTGCCAAGCGATACAGCTTAACATTAGAGATAGATATGGAAAAGTCCCATTGCCCAGTATGCAACACAAAACTTAAGGCTACGCCAAAAGAGCAACTTTCAGGCGAACTAGAGAAAAACACGTTCACCTACTACGATAAATTTTGGAAATGCCCAAATTGCGGACAAGTCTACTGGCAAGGAGCACACTGGAAACAAATCAGCAATACCCTTAAAGAAGCGCAAGCAAAACTGGAAAAATTAAAAGAAAAAAATTGAAGTTAAGTTTAAGTTAGCCATTTTAACGGAATATCTTGGAAAGTTCCGTCTGGCAATGTCCTTCTAATCGTTATCGGCAGTATTCTAGCATCAAGTTCTTTTAGAGCGATGTCAATCGGGTTTGTATTTTCACTTGCATCCACCAAAATCGGTGCTCCCATCGAGATTTGAAGCGCTCTAGCTCCAACTATTCTTGCTTTCTCGAAGCGAGTAATTTTTGGTGGTCCAACAGTTATTTTTTGTTCTGACATATTTAGTACTCTCCAGCGCCTGGATATCCGCCCATTCCACCCATTCCACCCATGCCGCCTCCTGGCTGGAGTTGGTGGTCCCTTCATTTTGCCTGAGGCAATAACATCGTCAATTTTGAGTATCATGGATGCTGCTTCGGTTGCTGATTTGATTATTTGTTTTTTAACTGAGAGCGGCTCAAAAATGTTTACTTTTGACATATCCTGGACTTTTCCTGTTAGGACTTCTATGCCCGCCCATGTTTCTCCTTTTTCGTGCCTAGCTCGTAATTCTGAAAGTATGTCAATTGGGTCTAAGCCAGCGTTTTCGGCAAGCGTTACAGTTATCGATTCGAGGGCTTCTGCGAATATTCTGACTGCAAGTTGCTCTCTTCCCGGCATTGTTTCAGCATATTTTCTCAGTACACTTGCCATTTCAAGTTCTGGAGCGCTTCCTCCAGCTACGATTTTTGGCTCTTGAATTAGGTCTCTGATAACGCAGAGAGCATCGTGGATTGAACGTTCTGCCTCTGCAGTCATACGTTGAGTTCCAGCTCTAATCAAGATGGTAACTGCTTTTGGGTTCTTGCAGCCTTCAATAAAAGTCATTTTGTCGTCGCCAATTCTGCGCTCTTCCACCAAAGCTGCATACCCAAGGTCTGACGGTGAAATATCATCCAAGCTGGATACTATTTTTCCTCCAGCGGCTTTTGCGAGTTTTTCCATGTCGGATTTTTTGGCTCTCCTAATGGCGATTATTCCTTTTCTGGCAAGGAAATGCTGAGCCATGTCATCTATCCCTTTTTGGCAGATGACTACGTTTGCGCCTGAAGCTAAAATTTTGTTAGTCATGTCTTTTAGCATTGTTTCTTCTTGCTTAAGGAACGCTTCAATCTGGTCGGGGCTTTCAATGTTTATTTTAGCATCTAACTCGGGTTTTTCAATCTCTAACGAAGTATCGATTAATGCAATCTTTGCGTTCTCTACTCGCTTGGGCATTCCTGAGTGAACAATTTCTTTGTCTAAAACTATGCCGTTTATTAGGGTGGTGTCGCTTAGGGATTCGCCTGTTTTCTTTTCAACTTTTACGTCGTCAACATCTGCCTTGTAGACTCCGTCGTGTTTTTCGGCGACTGCCAACATTGCCTTAACAGCTAAATCCGCCAAGTATTCTTTGTATTCAGCAACGATTTTGCTTCCCATTGAGGTTGTTGCAGCCTTTTTCAGGTAGTCCTGAGATTTCAGGTCTACGGGGATGGCTATTTTTTCAAGGGTTTCTAGCGCTTTTTCAGCTGCCATCCTATAGCCGTCAATTATGATTGTTGGGTGAATATTTTTGTCAATTAATTCTTCTGCTTTGTTGAGAAGTTCGCCTGCAATTATAACGGCGGATGTTGTTCCGTCGCCAGCTTCATTGTCTTGGGTTTTGGCAACTTCAACTAGCATTTTGGCTGCTGGATGCTGAATATCCATCTCATCTAAGATGGTTCGGCCATCACTTGTTATTGTGACGTCTCCGAAGTTGTCAACTAACATTTTATCCATGCCTTTTGGTCCTAAAGAGCTTCGGACGCTTTCAGCTAGAACTTTAGCGGCAGTTATGTTTCCGTGTTGTGCTTCTCTTCCGCGGGACCTGTTTGAACCTTCCTTTAAAACGAGAACAGGTACTCCGCCCGCTTGTGTTGGAAATGATGACAAATCAAGTAATCTCCTTTAATGCGAACAACAACAACATGTTACTAGCCATATAAGTTTTTCTAGTCAGCGTATAATTAATAACGCTTAGGCAAGCGTTTTTTGCATCATTTATTCTGTTTTTACAGTTTTCTTTGTTTCATTTTTGCCACGGGATCAGTAGACTGAAACTTTGGCTATTCCGGGTATTTTCAGTATTTCAGGGATTAGTTCTCCTGGGATTTTTTTCTCAACTATCAAAGTGAGTTTTGGTTCCGGTGAGAGTTCTGGGTCATCTACGATAGCTTGCCTGATGCTTAATCCTGCCCTGTTGAGAATCATGGCTGCGTTGGATAAGATTCCTGGCGATTTTGCGTTTACAGGGGTTATTTCTAAGACTCCGAGATTGATGTGTTTGGCGATTTCTTTTAGTGAATGTCCTGCTGGACGTATTTCTTCAAAAATCAATTTGAGTTCTGGGCTGGCTTTTATTGTGTTTAATGTTTCGTTTACTGTTCGTCGGTCTACTCCGGCGGCTCTTGCTATGCGTACTGGTGGGATTTCGATTTGGTTTAGGTATATTTTGTTGTTTTGGACGCTTAATCCGTTTTCTATTAGGACGCGTGCTACTTTGAGTCGTTCGGGGTATTGTTGTAGTTGATTTTTTATTTGGTTCCACATTTTGTTTCGCTTTTGTATGTTTTTGTTCGTCTGAGTATAAATGTGTTGTTTAATGGTCATCGTGTTTGATGGACAAATCTGTACACAAAAGCCTTAAATAAAACTTAAACGTACGTTTCATAGCTTTAAAGACAAAAAGGCGAAAGAAATGCCAAACTAGAAAAATCTTACTTAAAGAAGATGATATACCAAAACAGTGGTATAACATAGTTCCCGACTTGCCTAAGCCGCTCCCACCATTCATCGATGCAGCAACAAAACAGCCAGGCGTCGGAATCGTCCCAAGAATATTCCCAAAAGCAATTATCGGTCAAGAAATAAGCCAAGAACGATGGATAGACATACCCGAAGAAGTCCGAGAAGTCTACCGAATCTGGAGACCATCACCACTCTTCAGAGCAATCGGTCTAGAAAAAGCACTAAAAACGCCAGCAAAAATCTACTACAAATACGAAGGCGTAAGCCCAGCCGGAAGCCACAAACCAAACACCGCTGTACCCCAAGCATACTACAACATGAAAGAAGGCACAAAACGCCTATCAACAGAAACAGGCGCAGGCCAATGGGGTTCCGCCTTAGCATTTGCAGCCATGATGTTCGGGCTTAAAGCTACGGTTTACATGGTTCGTGCAAGTTATGACCAGAAACCTTATCGAAAGATGATGATGAAAGCTTTCGGCGCAGAATGTATTGCTAGCCCAAGTAACAAAACAGAGGCGGGAAGAAAAATCCTAGCTGAAGACCCAGATAGCAAGGGCAGCCTCGGCATAGCCATCAGCGAAGCCGTCGAAGACGCCCTCGTCAACGAAGAAGAAACCAACTATGCCATAGGCAGCGTCTTCAACCACGTTTGCTTACACCAGACAGTTGAAGGATTAGAAGCCAAAAAACAACTCGAAATGGTCGACGATTATCCTGATGTGGTTTACGGTTGCATAGGTGGAGGCAGCAGTTTCTCAGGACTCATGTGGCCCTTCTACCACGACAAGGTCGCAAAGAAAGCACCTAAAGAAACCAAATTCGTCGCCACCGAAGCCACCGCATGCCCCAAAGTCACCAAAGGGACAATACCAGTATGACCACGGCGACACCGCAAAACTAACCCCGCTTGTCCCCATGCACACTATAGGTCACGACTTCATTCCTGCACCCATACACGCAGGCGGGCTCCGCTACCACGGCATCGCCCCAACCATAAGCGTGCTTGTTCAGGAAAAGCAAATGACTACAGAAGCATTCAACCAAATAGAAGTCTTTGATGCAGCTAAACTTTTCATTCAAACCGAAGGCATAATCCCAGCGCCTGAACCGTCTCACGCGATCAAAGGCGTCATTGACGAAGCACTACGCTGCAAAAAGACAGGCGAAGCAAAAACCATCCTGTTCGTGCTCTGCGGTCACGGCTACTTTGACATGGCAGCATACGACGAATACTTCAGCGGCAACCTCCAACCATACGAGTACCCGGCTGAGAAAGTCGAGGAATCAATGAAGAAACTGCACAAACTGTACCCATGGCTGGACGAGGTTAACAAGAAATACATAAGCTGCGAAACGCTCTAAAACTCAATACTTTTTTCTTTTATTGTTTTATTTTTCTGTATGTATTCACTCGGCGTTTTGTCTTAGGAAATTTGTGTGTGCTCAAGCCTACTCTCCGGTCTACTAGATGCTTCTAATATGCTTCAACTATGATTCAACATAGAACTGCATAGAACTAATGCTAGCACTTTTGCATGCAGAACGGTGCTTTTTTTATGCAAATCGGAAGCGTAAGTAGGCAAAAAATAACCTAAAGATAGACATGTTTTTCTTTTTGTTCTAACAACCTAATACCAACTTAGGTTATTCATATTGCCCGTTTCCCAGAAAAGTCTGCTCACAAAAACCATCGGTTTCATCGTTAACCCAGTTGCAGGAATGGGCGGTGCTGTCGGATTAAAAGGAACCGACGGCAAACTGTCTTAGAAAAAGCCATATCCCTGGGTGCTAAACCCATAGCTTCACAAAGGGCAGAAACCTTTCTCGCTGGACTGGTCGCGGCTAAAGAAAGCTTACGGCTAATTGTTGGCGCTGGCTGCATGGGTGAGAATCAAGCAGAGAAATGCGGCTTCACTTTTGAGGTTAAGGGCAAAAGCAAAGAGTGAGACCACTTCTGAAGATACGCAAGACATTGCAAGGGAAATGTTAGCTGCTGATGTTGATTTGCTTGTTTTCTGCGGCGGCGACGGAACAACCCGAGACATACTAAAAGCCGTTGGCTTGAAGGTTCCTGTGCTGGGTGTTCCAACAGGTGTCAAAATGCATAGCGCTATTTTTGCTGTAACTCCTCAGGCAGCAGCAAGAGTAGCCATCAGCTATCTTTGGGGTGGATTGCCCCTGCATGAAGCTGAGGTCATGGATGTGGATGAGCAAGCTTTCAGGGAGGGTCGCCTTTCTGCTGAACTTTACGGGTACATGCTCAGCCCATTTGAACCTCACTTGATTCAGGGGAACAAACTTGAAAGTCCAATGACTGAGAATGAAGTCCGCAATCAAGCAGCAATGGCAATCTATATCATTGAAGAAATGAAACCAGACTTAACTTACGTTATCGGTCCGGGAACCACCACGCGCACAATCGGTGATCTTTTAGACCAGAAAAAAACGCTTGTTAGGAGTAGACCTCTTTCAGGACAAGAGAATAATTGCAAGTGATGTAAACGAAAAACAAATATTGGAAGCCACAAAGGGACAGGCTGCTAGGATAATTGTGACGCCGATTGGGGGGCAAGGCTTCATTTTTGGCAGAGGAAACCAGCAAATAAGCTCCAAAGTAATCCGCCAAGTAGGCTTAGACAACATTGTTGTGGTTGCGACTAAAAGCAAATTGGATAGGTTGAAAAGCTTAAGGGTTGATACTGGCGACCCAGAACTGGATAAAGATCTTAGAGCACATGAAATCAACGTCGTAATCGACTACAAAAGTATACAAAAAATGGCTGTTGAATAATCGTATTACTATTAATAGTCGGAAAAAATGAAATAGTAGCACGTGACCAGTATCCTGACAAGTGAGGCTAAAAAATGATACCAATTAACATGCCAAAAATCGGCGAAGAAGAAGTCCAAGCAGTAGTTAAAGTTCTGCGAAGCGGAATGTTAACAAGCGGACTTGGCGCTGGACCAATGGTAACAGAGTTCGAGAAAAATTTTGCCAAATTCGCTGGCGTCAAGCATGCCGTAGCGGTTAACACTGGCACTGCCGCCTTGCACTCTGCCGTTGCTTCGGTTGGTGTAAAGCAAGGTGATGAGGTTATTTTGCCCAGCTTCACTTTCGTAGCCACTGCCGAAGCAATCGTGTTAGCTGGCGGAAAACCAGTTTTCACTGATATTGACGCTGAAACTTACAATCTCTCGCCAAGTGCGGTTGAAAAATCAATAACAAAAAAAACTAAGGCTATACTGCCCGTGGACCTGTACGGTTTTTCAGCCGACATGAAACCTATAAGGGAAATCGCCGAGAAGCATGGGTTAGCATTGGTTGAGGATGCTGCTCAAGCGCATGGAGCAACGTACGCTGGTAAACCTGCGGGAAGCTTTGCTGATGCAGCTTGCTGGAGCTTATACGCAAGCAAAAACATAACCACAGGCGAAGGCGGAGTAATCACAACAAACAACGACCAAATAGCTGAAACATTGCGGATGATTAGGACTCATGGAGAAAAAGCAAAGTACGCATCACTTATTCTTGGAAACAACTATCGCATGTCCGAAATACAAGCTGCAATAGGTAACGTGCAACTGGAAAAGCTGCCGTCTTTTTTGGCTAAACGCCGCCAAAACGCGCAACAACTAACAAAAATCCTGGAAAAAAATAGCAGGCTTATTTTACCCTGTGAGTCAAAAGACCGACAGCACAGCTGGTACCTATACACCGCGAGACTGAAGGACGGCACAGAATCAGAACGGAACAAGATTGTGGATGAACTAAAGAAAAAAGGGGTTGGCGCCGAAGTCTATTACGTTAACCCTGTGCATCAGATGCCGTTTTACCGCGAAAACTTTGGAAGCGCTAAACTGCCTGAAACGGATAAAGCGTCAAAACAGGTTTTCTCTCTGCCAATTCACCCAGGAGTCACAGCTGAACAAGTTGATTATATAGGAAAAACTCTTCTAAGCCTCTTATAACCAGATTGGCGGCTGGGTTTGTGTGATTTGTCGCTGTTGCAAACTGTAAGAGTTAAATTGAACGTTGCGTTATGAATAGCCTGTTCTTTGGGGTTTATTGGATTTTCTTTAAAGGAGCATGAAGCAGTTGAGTAATGAAGCAGCAGACGTTTCCCGTATAAAAGTCAAGTTTGTCATAGAAGGCTTAGGTGAAGCTGAAGGTGAATTAGTCAGGTTTTTAGCGCCAAGAACCATTGACACAATCGTTCGGAAGCTTCCAGTTGAAGGCAGAGCTGCATTATGGAAGGAAGAAGTTTATTTTGAAATCCCAATTAAAATGGGTGAAGAAAAAGCTAAGCCAACTGTGGAAACTGGCACTATCGCTTTTTGGCCTATGGGCGGCGCTTTATGCGTATTCTATGGCAAGTCACAGCCCTATAGTCCCGTGAGCATACTTGGCAAAATAACAAGTAATTTGGATGTTTTTAAGCAAGTTAAAAGTGGAACAACGATAAAGGTTGAATTGTTAACGGCTTAAAAGGCTAATGAACTCTCTTTCCACATTTGAAGCAGCCGTTCGCATTCTTCTTTTACGTTTTTGTCGCCGCTTTTATCCTTTAAAACCTGCAGGAACTCAACGCGTTTAGCAACTGAGCGTTTTTCTGCGTTGCCGCCATAGTATAGTTCACCCTCCAGGTACTCTTTCATGTGATAGGCTTTTTGGATGAATAAGCTAGCGGCGTCCACTGGGTTTTCTACGGCGAACTTGTTTGCCCAGATGGCAACTTCTGTTTCGCGCAATTGAGTTATGCCGTCGATTTCCATTATTTTCCTAATGTACGCTCTTAAAAACTCGAAGTAACCTGCCGTTTTGATTAGTTCAAGGGTTTGGTTGATTTTTTCTTTAAAGTCTGGTGACCCTTCAACTGTTAGGTTGTGTTTGTAGCCTTTATCAATTAGCTCTTTAGCGGTTTTTACTTCTTCAACTGTGTAAACTCTTTCTGGAAATTCCGACAAATTAAAACTAACTCCGAATCTAGATAAGATTAGAATAAATAATTGGTTGTTAGCAAGTTTAGCTTGCTGCAGGCTTGTAGATTTTGAGGTTGTGGCTTCCTGAGACGAGTTGCACTGCACCGTTTGCTTCAAGTTGTTCTAAGAAGTCTTTGGCTGTGCTAATTCGAATGTTATACTTTGTTGATACAGCGTATGGTGTTAGAACGTTCATTTTCTTTATTTCGGCGACGATTTTTTCGTTTTTTGCGTCTGGAGACATTATTCCTATAGATTTTCTTTCTTTTGGCGGTCCAGCTTTCTCTTTCTTCTTAGCTTCTTTCGACTCGTCTTCTTTGACCTGCTGCTTCTCCATCTGCTTTATGCCGACCTTCTTTTTTCCACCCATATTTTTCACTTTGCTTTTTTTGTTCTTAACATCTTAGAATGGCTGGCTTATTTCAACGTTATGTTTTTCTTTCCACTCTTTGATTGGAACGCCAAGTTTCTTTTCAACTTCAGTTCTATGGATTGAGTTCATGGTACAGAATGGAATTATGCGTCCATCTGGCACAGCATAGTGAATTAGGCAGCGTTGTACTCTTTCAAGGTCGAAGTTGTATGGGTCCATGAAATGCATTGATGAAAGCAGAATTGCCTGTCTCTGTAAATCGCCGAGGGATTCGTAGTCGCCGCTTGTTATGACGCCTAGAACGTATTTTCTTAGGAAACCGAATTTTACATGACGCATTGAAGTAACCAAGCGCAGTTTAGCCTTGTTCTTGCTTCCTTTTGACGCGGTTTCGTAGACTTTGTTCATTACTGCGATGAATTTGTCGATGTTTGCGTAGCGTGTGATTGGAACGATTTTTCCCTTTTCAATTAAAAGGTAAGTTGCCATACCGCAGTGGGGATGCGCAGTGAACTCTAAATATCGTCTGTCTTTTAGTGCGCCGACGGCTTTTGAAACTGGCACAACCGTGGGCACAGGGTAAAAGTCTGATACTTTTATTGCTCCGTTTGTTTGCTCTTCAACTTTTTTCATGAAGTCAGGAATTGTGATACGCATTTTTTCGCGTTCTTTCTGTGGCAACCTTCCGCAGAGGCTGACTGGTTGAACGTTTACGCATCTTACCACGTCGAAGTTTTTGGCGGCAAAATTGATTATGTCGCCAAGTTGGTTGTCATTAACCCCTTTCACCAATGTGACGACTAATACTATGCTGTCTATTCCTGCTTGGCGAAGGTTTTCGATTGCCTTCATTTTTATGTCAAGGAGGTCTACTCCGCGAATGAACTTGTAAACGTCAGGGGTTAACCCGTCGAACTGCAGGTAAATGGTGCTTACTCCCGCCTCTTTGAGGTCTCGACAGTAATCTACACTTTGCGAAAGTCGAAGACCATTCGTATTAATCTCCACGTGGCTGAAGCCAAGCTCTTTTGCTTTTCGAACAAAGTCGAAGAGATCTTTGCGTATCGTGGGTTCTCCACCAGAGAACTGAAGCGCCGTGGCTGGCACTGGCTTGTTGGCTCGAAGGTTCTCCAGCATTCCAGTGATTTGCTCTTTAGTAGGTTCATAAACGTATCCTGCAGCCGCAGCATTCGCAAAACAAACAGGGCAGGTAAGGTTGCACCTGTTTGTGACATCGATTATTGCGAGGGCAGTGTGGGATTTGTGTTCGGGGCAAATGCCGCAGTCGTATGGGCACCCGTTCTTTTTCTCGGTTCGAGGGTTGCTTATTCCTTCGCCGTCATAGCGGAATTTTTCTGCCCGCATGTATTGGTCGTAATCTGACCAGTAAAGTTCTTGGAAAGCCCCATGTTCAGGGCACTCTTTTTTGATGAAGACTTTGCCGTCGTCTTCATAGATGGTTGCGTCTATAGCTTTTAGGCATTCAGGGCAAATGCTTCTTGTAGTTTTGATGTCTTTCAATTTTTTTGCCTTCTTACATGTGAGCGTTTTTCGAAGTGCTTAAGAGCACATGTGTTGATAATAAGGTTTCCAAACGATTCCTAAGGTGATTGAGGGGAAAAGATGTCAATTAACGAGAACACTCGGGCTGCTTTGCGAGAAATGGGCTTAAACGCCTACGAAATTGACGCTTACATAGTTTTGCTGGAAGGTGGACAAATGACGGCTATGGAGATAAGCCAAGAAGCCAAAGTGCCCTACAGCAAAATGTATGAAGTTCTCAATTCGCTCAAAGAAAAGGGCTGGATTAAAAGCAGCGAAAGCCGACCATTCAAGTACTATCCCGTGCCGCCGCTTGAAGCAACAAGGTTCACGAAGCTGCGGCTGGAAGACAAATACTTGAACTGGGAAAACACCGTTGCCCAAGAACTACAGCCCCTATATGAAAAACGAGAACTCGTTGAGCGACCAGACATGTTGATACTGCGGGGTCAACAAGCAGTTTTAACTAAGGTTGAAGAGGTTCTGAAGAACGCTACAAAAGAAATCGTGATTGCAGCACCAGAATTCGCAAAACCAGTAATCGCCATGGCTGAACCGTTGCTGGGCAATGGCTTGAAGAAAACGGTCAAGGTTAAACTTATGGCTGCTGGAAAAAAGGAAGATTGGCTTTTCATAAAAAAATACTCTGGCTTAAATGAGCTGCGAATTAGAGACCATATGTTCGGCGGCGGCATAATTGCTGACGGCAAAGAAGCCATGCTTTTCCTAGGAGAAGACAAACCAAGCCTCGTCATATGGAGCAACCACGTGGGCTTGATAGGTTTCGCGCGAGAATACTTCCAGTTCCTCTGGGACTCCTCAGCAACCGCTTAAAAAAGGCGATTTCACTCTTAACAAAAAACTAAACCGCCTGCAATAATAAAGCGCTTTATTCAAGGAGGCTAAAGTTCCTTTCGAGCACTAGAGCGCAAACAACTTTAACAAAAAAGAAGAAAAGGGAGAGAACTTGTTATTAGATTACTATTTTCCCATGACTTTTCTAGCGGCGATCTCTATATCTTCTGCTTTGATGGTTTTTCTTCCAGCGTGCATGGCATAATCCAGTGCTTCTTTAGCAATCTTTACGCCGATTTCTTCAAGTGCCTTTGCAAGTTCCTTTGCTGCTGCTTCGCTCACTCTGTCAGCACCAGCTTTCTTACATAACCTGTGCATGGGAGCTACAGCTATTTCTAATTCAGTCATAACGACTACTCCTAGCCTCTTTTTCATTTTAAAGCAATATTTAACCTTTGTTATCCTTTCCGTCTAAATTACTGGTAACATAAACTTGCCATATAAACAAAGAAAAATTATAAAAACGGTCAACCCTGACTATAGCGCTGGGAAAAATGAAGCTAATAGACGCACATGTTCACCTTTCAGATGCCGAATATATTGGTCATATTGATGAGCTGATAGCAGATGCAAAAAACGCAGGCGTAGCAGCGTTAGTGACAAATTCGATGGATTTAAAAACTTGCCAAAGCGACCTTCAACTGGCGGAAAAATATCCTGACTTAGTTTACCCCGCTTTAGGGATTCACCCGTGGAACGTAAACGTTCTCAAGGAAAACGAACTTGAAGAAACTATAGATTTAATCCAAAAACATAAAAACACGGTTAAAGCAATAGGTGAAATCGGCTTAGACTGCAAGTATGAAACCATATGGGAAAAACAAACGATGGTTTTCGACAAAATGCTTCATCTTGCCGAATCGCTTGACCTTCCAGTAATTATACATTCACGCGGAACAACCGACAAAATAGTAGACATGCTTCCATCATACCATCTTAAGCGGGTGCTTCTGCACTGGTTTAGCTACCCGATGAGTGCACTATACAGAGCCATGGACAATGGATACTTTATCACTGAAGGTCCACCAGCAACCTATTCTAACGGCATCCGTGAAGTCATAGAGAAAGTGCCACTGACAAATCTTTTAACAGAAACTGATGGTCCAGTGAAATATTGGAAAAGCCCTTACAATGGACAATTAACCAAGCCTTCATTCATACGCAACGTCGTTGAAGCAGTAGCTGAAATCAAGAAAACGCAAGTTGATAACGTTGCCGAGCAAATAGCCAAAAACTTTGAAGAGTTCTTTAACATAAAACTAATCTAACAAAACTTCAGCCCACTAGAAACTTATCGGTAAGCTAAAAGCTGGTTAGTAGGCGTAAACTTAAATTAAGCCTATCATCTATTGAGAATTGCTCCTACGTTTTTAAGCGTCGGACACTAAAACATTGATGACTCGAGGAATTGAAATTTGGGAAAAGTTAAGACTGATCAGGTTAAACGAGCGGGCAAAGAACTCATGAGCCGTTTTCCAACTAAATTTACCACCAAGTTTGATGAGAACAAGCGTTCAGTTGACTCTTTAACGCAAGGAACAACCACGCGAGTAAGAAATCAGATTGCTGGATACATAACCCGTACCTTATCATTAGCTCAAGCTGACTCTTCAACTGATTCTGATTCTGAAGAAGAAGACTCAGAATAAAAAGTCACTTTAGGATAAGAAACCTCATGATGGATGAGTACAGAAAGGGCTGGGCGCTAAGGTACCTGCGTGAAGCAAAAGCCGAATTGGAAGCAGCGCGAAAAATACCTTACATGGCACCAGGCTTGGTTTTAGAAGCAATCAGAAAAGCAAGAAACGCCATATACTACAGTCTAGGCGAACCCGCTTTCATAGAAATACTCCTCCGAGAAGAGGTAACAAAAAATCCGCTTACGAATGATTCGGTTCTGCGTTTTCTAATGGAACTCGAAAGCATCGTACAGCAAATATCACAATTAGAAGAAGTAAACGGTGACGCAATGATGAAACAGGCAGATTCAATCGTTGAAATAGCAACCGATATTGTTGAAACATTGACCGAAGAAAGGTTCCAAAACTTTTAAGCTGAAATTAAAGAGTGCACAAAAATTTTTAACCAAAAATAATTTATAACATAGTAACGGGAAGAAAACAAATGCCCTTAACGTTAAAGTTCATCGGTGCTCTTCGGCAAATTTCAGGAAAAACACAATTAAATGTTAACTTCCAAGAAGGAATGTCAATACAAGACTTGGTAACAAAAATCAGCCAAGAAATGCCACAGCTAGATAAAACCTTCAGCGACCAACTCAATAATTCGAGATCAAACGCATTGATACTCATTAATGGCAGGGAAATCAGCGTTCTAAACGGTTTAGACACCAAATTAAACGATGGAGACGAAATCGTCTTTATCCCAGTTGTTCATGGCGGTTAACCCTGAATGATAACTTTGACTAGCGACTTTGGGCTAAAAGACCCTTATGTGGCAGAGATGAAAGGAGTAATTTTAACCATAAACCCAAAAGCAACGCTAATCGACATAACACACGAAGTTGAAAAATTTAACATTCGAATGGCTGCTTTCATGTTGGCGTCGGTTGCACCATACTTTCCACAAGGCACCGTTCACTTGGCAGTTGTAGACCCAGAAGTTGGCACACAAAGACGCTCCATATTAATACAGACTAAGAAGAGCTTTTTTGTTGGACCAGATAACGGCATTTTGATTTTAGCCGCCCAAAGCCAAGGCATAGAACACATAAACCATCTCACAAATCCCAAGCTTATGCTACCCCAAATTTCCAGCACTTTTCATGGCAGAGACATTTTTGCACCTGCAGCAGCACATTTAGACAAAGGAGTACCGCCGAGCGAATTTGGACCAGAAATAAACAACCCAATAAACCCTGAATTCACTATAATCAAACGAACAAACAGCTCGCTAATCGGCGAAGTCATGCACATTGACGGCTTCGGCAACATAATCACAAACATAAACGAAAAAGACATGGTCCAAAATAATGCTGAAAAAGTCAACGTAGAACTACCTAACATTTCGCTAAAACTTACGCTCGGCAAAACCTACGCTCAATCAAAGCCTAAAGAAACTATTGCTCTAATTGGAAGTCATGATTTTTTGGAAATAGCGATAAATCAAGGCAACGCGGCGGAAAAGTTTCATGCGAAAGCTGGAGATAAAATCGTAGTTACGGCTGCTTAAAACTGTATACAACTTTTTCGATTACATCAACAGGGTCTTCTAATTTCGCTAGCTCGCTTCGCACATCGAATTTTTTGCCAAGATACTTCTTCGCATACCCAAGCACTCCTCGCTCCGTTGTAGCAAAAAGTGGAAAGCCTTTCTTAGTTAGATACTGGTTAACGTAAGTTTTAGCCATATCAGAAATAGCTATGCTGGGAACACCTTGAAGGGCTGCTTCTCTTGCGATAGTTCCTCCATAGCTGATAACTAAATCTGCATTCGCTACCAAACTTGCTGAATCCACAAACCCTTCTTTAACTCCGAACGTTTTGCCTTGGCCGTTGTATCTTTCGATAAAATGCACATTCCCCAACTTGGCAAGTTTATCTGCAAGAACCTGAGCGACGTCTTGCTTTCCTCCGGCATAGGCTGCTTTTGTTTCCATCTGCCTAATAACTATCAAAGGCTTCTTTAGCCCGTCAATTTTTAAAGGCTTAAAATTCTTAATCCAGGCTACCTCGTCTACCCCTTTGAACTGGACAATATTTTTGGCGCAATGTTCCTTCACAAAACGTTTAGGTAAAGCCTCTGAGACCACAACTGTGTGCGCAAAAGGTATCGTCAGCCTGTTAACGGCTGTAGCGTAAGGTGTATCGGCAGTCAAAATTATTGGGATTCCTAAACCAAAGGCGGTTCGGCAAAGCTCAACCGATTGATGCGCTATGGCGATGTCCGGAGGATCATCCTTGAAGAGCTTAGAAAACTCTATTATTCGTTCAGCACTCTCTTCCAGCCTCGAGAAAAGCGTTGACGGGTTATATTTACCCACAACAATAGGTTTTTCTCCAAGAATCTTCGCCAATGGTAACGTGTCTGGGTGCTCACGGGTTGTAAAAACAAATTCGTGCCCTGATTTTCTTAGGCGCTGTGCAATCGCTGTGCCGTACCTGACATGCTTGCCCGTGCAGGCGTCGTACCATATTTTCATTTATCCATTATCCACCCTATTCTTGATGCTATGAACTTGCCCCGTTTTTCTTCATATTCCTCTAACGTCATAATTACCTTTGCTGGAACGCCACTTAACACGGTTCTCGGAGGCACATTTTTTGTGACGACGCTTCCCCCGCCAATCACAGCGCTTTCTCCTATAATTACATCTGGCAGTATAGTGACGCCTCCGCCGATTGCAACGTCGTCTTTGATAATTGGTGGACTCATGAAAGTGCTCTTAGGATACTTGTCATTTAGAAGCGAACTGTTGGGAGCGATAAACACGTTATTGCCAAGTATACAGCCGTTCGAGATGGTTACGTGCGCTTGTATGTTGCAGTTTTTGCCTAAAACTACGTTTTTGCCTATATCGCAAAAGCTTCCAATGCTGGTTCCGTCGCCGATTTTTGTGTTATCGCCTATTACAACATAATTCCAAATGGCGACGTTTTCGCCTATTTCTACGTTGGAGCCTGTAACTATGCCAGTGCCCTTCTTTGGATTCAGCATAAACTGTTCTTTCGGGCTCCAGATTTAAATAGTTTAACTTTAACTTGACTTTCCAACGATGGAGGCAAGCGTCTTGACTAAAGAGACAGTTTTGATTGTAGGTTTAGGCGAAATCGGACACACCCTTTTTGCACTGATAAATGATGCAAAAAAGAGTTTTGCTGTTTACGGCTTGGATTTGGATCAAATAAAAATGCAAGAGCTGGGTCTAAGCAGAAAAAATGTTCCAGACCGAATAGACACAATGCACATTTGCCTACCATGCAGTAACCAACAAAACTTTGCAGACATAGCCGTTGGCTACATTGAAGAGTTTAAGCCAAAACTCACAATCATTAACAGCACTGTTCCTCCAGGAACCACAATGAAAGTGGCAGAAAGATGCAAGTGCCTAGTCGCCCATTCACCGTCTCGTGGTGTACATAAAAGTGCTGAATATATGAAGTGGGAAATGAAGCGTTGGACTAAGTATGTTGGCGGCGCAGACGACATTGCGGCAGATGCTGCGAAACGGCATTTTGAAAAGTTGGATCTTAAAGTTAAAGTTTTGAAGAGTTGCACCGAGACGGAGTTGGCTAAGCTTTTTGAGACTACATATCGCGCCTGGATGATTGCTTGTTTTCAAGAGATGCATCGCATTTCCAAGGCTTTTGGCGCTGATTTCGATGAAACGGTTGATTTTCTTGAGGATACCCATCGGTTGAGGTTTGATAGGCCTGTTATGTTTCCAGATGTGATTGGGGGTCACTGCTTGATACCGAACACTGAATTGCTATTGGCGGCTTATGACTCGGAGTTTTTGCGGCTGATTTTGGAGTCAAATGAGAAACGGAAAGAAGAAGTTAAAGACAAAACTGTTAAATTGGAAGTTCAGAAAGTTGCAGCGAGAGCTGAAGCTTTAGAGAAAGAACTTACAGGGCAAAAGAGCAAAGGAACCTCCAAAAAATCTCGAGAAGAATGCGAATAATCCATTTCAATAGAATCTAGAAGGGGCATGCGATTTACCGCTTCTTCCAGGGGTGTTTGAGGATTTAAAGGCTAACTAAGTGTTGATGCAACAAAAGGCAAAACTCTTTGGGTAAAGCTTCCAAAATTCAGACAAGTATTAAATAGTTGCTCATTTTTTATTGAAAACAGGTGGTGGGTACATGATCTCATGTTTTATGATAGTTAAGAATGGTTTGAAACAAGGTTATCCTTTTCCAGAAGCTATTGCCTCAGCCTTGCCAATATGCGATGAGTTCTTGATATCAGATGGATACTCCACCGATGGGACATTTGAAATGCTAAGGCAGATCTCGCTTTTGAACAAGAAAATCAAGATTTTCCGGTACAATTGGCTTAATACAAAAAGCGTAACCGTTTTAACAGATGCTACAAACGCAATAAGAAGGAAGTGCAAATGCGAGTATATATTTTACGTTCAAGCCAACGAGATAGTGCACGAAGCAGATGTAGGCTTTATCAAAGCCCTGCCCGAAATATTGCCCCAAGTCCATACGTTCTGCTTCCCATATTTGCATCTAATGGGAAATTATAAGTGGGCTGAAGAATTTAGATTAAGATTTTCCAAGAACCTAAATGGTATCGTAGCAATTGGAGACGCATCGACACTAGGTCCCAGCAAAGCCTTCATCGCTTCTGAAGCCCTAAAAAGTTTAAGAAATCCAAGAAAGCTTCTCAATTATTTTGGAAGAGGGATCGAGTGGACTTATGTGAACTCTGGTAACAACATTCTTTCAAGATCCATATATCTACCCAAACCTCTTTTCAGGTATTGGTCTCTTTTTCCACGTAACTTCCTTGAGAAAAGCAAAAACCATGCTGAAATGTTTGGTATGCCAGGCTTTTATGAGACTATTGATATCCTTAAGGACAAAGTGGATGATTATAGTTTCTTTTGGCAAAAAGCCTCCAACTTATTTAGAGCAGGGCTGACCGGCGTTAATTGTCCAGCTTTTGGAGTCGTCAATAAGGAAGACCATCCCAAAATAATGCAAGATTTTATTTTGAATCCTCGTGTCGATAGCTATTATGTTCGACAGAAGGTACTTGAATCGATAGGAGCATTATAATTTCGTAAATTCTAACCCTTTTAATGATACACCAACTTTGTCTTCGCGTACAAGGTCGTTTTACACCAACTCCGTCTCTGAATGCAATGTCTTTTTATTAGAATTATAATTTTTCAGCCACTAGCTCTTTTGCCCAACCAGCTATAAATTCAACATTGAGTTTAGACAAATACTCGAACGTTTTAAGGCTTAGATTATTTAATGCTGCAAACGGCGTAAAAATGAATCTGGCAACCATTCTTCTCACAAGCTGAAAAGCAGTAAAGTGACCATACCGCCTATACGCTATACCAATTGTAACATAGTTCTTGGATGAGCCAAGATGGGTCGCCCCGAGAAACGGCAGCACTTTCCAGACGTACCCTGCTTTTTCAACGTACCTCTTGAGATATTGGTCTTCGCCAAAGAACAATGACGGCGGATTGTAATTCTCCATTAATTTACGCCGTATAATTATGTTGTTGATGTGTGGGGAAGTGTCTATCTTGTTTAGTTTAACCACAGTTCCAACCACTCGGTCATAGGCGGCAACATGCTTGTTCTTATGAACTGCAACTGTTCCCACAGCGCCGACATTGGGCGCAATCTTTGCGGTAACTTGTTGCAACCAATTTTTCGGCAAAAGCATGTCATCATCGACCATTGCGACCCATTCAGTTTCAGCTTTCAAAACAGCTCTTTTTCGTGCAGTGCTTAGTGGTCGTTCTCTTGTGATTATTATTTGCCCGGCGCATGGCATGTGCTCTAGACTGTGAAGCAAGCTGTCGTTTGGTTTGTCCCTTGTAGGGATAACAAAATCGACTTTTATGTTCGCTTCTGAGCATAATGGCATAGTGCATAATGGTTTTTTCGGCAGATAAATAGTTTATCAATTTTGGGACCCGCATAATATAAAGCTAAAGAATTTATTTCGTTAGCTGATTTTTTTGGAGCTTGTACCGTGTATATATCCTAAGAGCCAACATAATCTGATGATAGGGTAGCTTAGCATTAATCTGGAATCATGCATTCTTATAGCCATCTTAAAACTTGAAATTGGAGATTTAGCAAATCTAAGAAGGAGAGAACTTAGGTTTTCGTTTTCATATAAACTAAGGCTTTTGAGACGACTGTAAATTTGAGGTAAACTTGAGCCGTAAAAGTAATAATGTTTAAACTCATTCAAAAGGCCGCCATAATGTAAATGTAAACTTTTAACATTATAATCCACCAACCATTTATATCCCTTTGAATCAAGCAAATGGAAAACAAAGGTATCGATACCAGCAAAATTGACCTTTGGAAATCCTCCAATAGATCTTAAAGCCTCTGTATTCCAAATCGTATTATCTAATGTTTTTCCATAACCACCGTAAAAATCAATATCTTTCCTAGTTAACTGATAAGGTTCAACACTAAAGCAAAAATTATTTCTAGGAAGGAAACGCAGTCCACAAGCTGCACCAACACCTTCTTTATTCAAAATTAAAGCAGAAACTTTAATCCACCAATTGCTGGATAAAAACACGTCCTGTTCAAAACTGCAAAAATAACTAGTTTGGACCTGTTTAAGCGCTGTGTTCGCAGCGTCACTTATTCCTTTGCCTTCATTCTTTATAACATTCCAACCATATTTTCTTGCAATAAGAACTGTATTATCCTTACTGCCATCATCAACAATCAATCTTTGATTAACAATCTCTTTAGGGATAATCTCATTAATGCGGCTAAGGACGAGTGGTAACGTTTTTTCACCGTTTAAAGTCCACATTACCAAATCAACTTTCAATCCTTATCCTCCCTAACAGGATATCACAGAAAAATCTGATGTGGCTTTATTAATCTTCTTGTAATTACGTGGTGCCCCACTCAAATTCGTTAGGCTCTGTGATTACTTGTTAATGCTAAGCTTATAAGTGAAACCTTCTTAGGGTTAACTAAAATAACGCATGTCAAATAATCAAGAAAGTAGAGACTAGGCGGGAGTAACTTGGCAAAATTCCTTGTAGTTCACCCATACTTAGACATTTACGGCGGAGGCGAAAGAGTTTGCCACAACGTAATCAAAACATTAGTCGCTCACGGTCAAAACGTGGAATTGTTAACTTTTGATTTTGAAGCTGACCGGTACAGAGAGATTGTAGGTGAAGAATTTCCTAAAAGCGTCATTATTCGCTCATTGGGAAAAAGAATTGAGGTTAAGCCTCCATTCACCATCTATAAAAGACGCCGCAGTTTTGTAAAATTACTAAAAAAGTATAGAGACAGCTTAGAATATGACTACTTGTTTTCCACACAATCATCCGCCCCGTTTGAACCTGTTTTCCTAAATAAAGCCAAAAAGAACATTGCTTATGTTCACTTTCCAGAAATACACTTCGACTACGCCAGTGCTAGGCTGAGAAGGAGAATTTACCTCTGGCTGTTTAAGAAGTGGGTTGAACAAGGAATAAGTAAACTTGACATGGTTTTCTGCAACAGCAACTATACCCGAGAAATGATTGAACGTTACTGGAAACCTCACGGTGTAAAAGACCCAATTGTTGTTTACCCACCTGTAAACTTGGATAATTTTTGGTGCGATAAGCCACTATCAGAACGGCGTAAAAGAGTAATCTACGTCGCTCGTTTTATTCCAGTGAAAAGACATGAAATAATGAAAAAGTTAGCCGCTGATTTGCCATCATACGAGTTTGTAAGCGTTGGCGGATTAATCGAGGCAGAAAAAGGCTGGTTTAACAAATTCTCAGAAAACCTGCCCCAAAACTATACCTTGAAGACTAACTTGCCTGGACAAGACTTAGTCAAAATGCTTCATGACTCCCGAGTGTACGTGCATTTAATGGAGGGAGAACACTTCGGCATAGCACCAATAGAAGGACTAGCAAGCGGATGCTTAACGTTGGTGCATAACAGTGGGGGAATGAAAGAATTTATTCCAGAAGAATTCCGATGGCAGAGCTACGACGATTTGAAAGAAAAAATTGTAAGATGCCTGGAGTCAACAGAGCAAAGCGTAGACGTGGGAAAAAAAGCGAAAGGAATTATGGAGCAAAATTGCCGTTCTCAATCCTGAAACTTTCCAAGATAGCATTTGGTCGCATGTTCAAACGTTAATCAGTTAAAAAACTACCAAGCTGTAACGGCAGCGTCATTATAGTATAATGGCAAGGGTTTATAACTAAAATAGCATTTTCCCTTAGTTGGCAAATGAAGAAGCAATGATAAAGCTAAGACTTGACGTAGATTACCCTTATCCATCGAGGGCTAAAAGTTTTCTATACATAGCCTTGGGAATCAAAAAAAGAAAAAGCAAGGATTACCTGAAAAACGCTCAGGGTCATTGCTAAAATGATTAACGAGTCGCCTAAAGCAAGTTATGGCTTACTGGTTCTTTACCCCATACACAATACCTGACAAAAAACTGCTCGACTTGCTAAACCCCGACAAGCATGAGGTAGCTCTGCACATTGCAAATGACCCCTATCGCGAATGGAAAATATTAGAAAATGAAACCAACCGAACTGTAAAGTACTATACCATTCATGGAACCCCACGGTTAATTGCCCAGTTGTTGTGGGGACGAAAAATTGGGCAAAAGCAAGCTAAGGTTCCCAGCGATTTTCCATTAAAATCCTTCCATGATTTTACTACCTGCAGTTTAGACACTGTACGTTATAGCCTTGGTTTTGAAGGCAGTAAAAAACAGGCTGACGAATGGATTAATCAAGAACTACGTGTTATCTATTCATCCTGAATGGCTCTTTAAAAAGGGAGGAAAAAACCATAGGGGACCATTTTATGATGTATTAAGGAGCATTTTAGAAGTGGACAAAGAGGTTGAAACTTTACGGTCAAAGACGAAAGTTTTCTTCAAAATAGCCCATGACATTAAAGAGTACGAAAAAAATATTGTTCCCACTGATAGGTTCATTGAGAAGCTAGGGGAAAGGAACACAGATATTTTCACTTTTCTTGATAGAAAATGGTGTTGCCCAATCACTAATGCGCCTAGCACTTGGATAAAAGAGGAGGATAACGTGGCTTTGCTTGAAATAAAAGACTATGATGGCTGGTGGAGCAACGTTGGAAAAAAGACGCGGAACATGGTCAGGCGGGCGGAGAAAAGTGGCATAAAAGTAGCTGTCGTCGAGCCAAGCGAGAAATTCGCTGAAGGGGTTTGGAAAATTTACAATGAAACGCCAATAAGGCAAGAAGATACCTTCCCACACTATGGTGAATCGCTAGATACAGTTGCTCGGAACATTTCAGTAGCCCAAAACTCCACGTTTCATTGGCGCATTTTTGCAAGAAGAACTTGTAGGATTCATCCAAATAATTCACGGTGACAACATAGCTATTATTTCTCAGATTCTTTCGATGCAGAAGCACTGGGATAAAGCAGTAAACAACGCACTCCTTGCTAAAGCGGTTGAAGTCTGCGCATCCAACGGCGAGCGGTGGCTTATGTATGGGCAGAATAGGCAACCACCCGTCACTTGATAGATTTAAAGAAAGCAACGGGTTTGTCAAGTTTCCGATAACACGTTACTACGTGCCCGTAACATGGAAAGGCAGAGTTGCTATACGCTTGGGATTGCATAGGGAGTTTAAAGATGCTTTGCCACAGTGGTTTAAAAATGCCTTGCCACAGTGGTTTAAAAATGCCTTGCCACAGCCACTTAAGCGTCTACTTATTTCCAGTTTCTAAACTGGGCGAGCAGAAAAAGATGCGATTGAAACTATACTTAGCAAACTAAGTTAAAGTTACCAGCAATAGCCATAACTTATAATTATTAAGTCTCTGCATTAGTCTATAAAAACGGAAAAGCACTGCATGCGTGACGAATATCCCGAAGAATTTAACATTCTTGACGTTGGCTCGGGAAATGAACCGAGAGGTGACGTAAATGTAGACCTCTTCCGAGGTCTGGTATCTCCGAAAAAAAGAGCAAATAACTTTGTCGTCGCCGACGCCGCGTTTCTGCCATTTAGGGATGAAGCGTTTGATGTCGCGTTTTCCGCTTTTACCATCGAGCAGGTTAAGGAGCCATTTCTTATGCTGAAAGAAATGTGTCGCGTTGCCAAGAGAAAAGCAATAGTGCGGTACTTCTACAAGTGGGGCAGTGGCGCGAGAGCGCCCCATCATATCTACCGTTTTGATGAAAAGTGGTTCCAGAATGCAGCTGCAACTCTAGGTTTCGAAAGCGTCCAGTTCGCCAATAGCATCGATTATCCCATCAGTGGAAGGCTCCAGAAAATCTGTCCAAAAAAAATTCAGAAGACTTCACCTTGGCGTAATCTGCAGCATTTTGAAAGATGGTTTAGAAGAATAGTTAAGGTTCCGCTTGAGATGGAAGCTTGGATTAAGAAAGGGAGGCGCCGCTTTGACTCAGCTGAGACGAAGTTCGTTGTGGTTTACAACATCCCAGAGGCTTTCAGGCAGTACTTTTCCTCAAGCCCCTTTGTTTCTCCCGACAGAGTAATCGCGTACCACAACGTGAAGAATGAGCCTCTTCCGAAGTTTTACAACGAGACCGTTCGAAGGCATCTATCTGAGGAAACATGGTTTATTTTTTGCCACCAAGACTTTATCTTGCGAGAAGACTTGAGGTTACGTTTGAAAGAGAAAGACACTGAAGCAGTATACGGTCCAATTGGTGGGCGTCTTGCAGTAGACCATTTTCTGGGGGAGATAGTTCAAGCGAACAATGAACCCATTGGTGCCCCACTGATTAAAGACGCCGTTGTCCAAACGCTTGATGCGCAATGCCTAATTGCTCACGCATCAGTTTTCAGACAGGGGGTGTGGTTTGATGAGAGATTCCCATTTCACTTCTATGACGCCGATTTTTGCATGCGGGCATACACTAAAGGCTTCGACGTTCTTGCCACACAAATAAATTGTCAGCATAAAAGCAGAACCTTGACCGGAGACGTCAACTCGTCCGAGTACCTTGCGTCGTTGGCTGATTTCAAAGAGAAGTGGAAATGTTTCCTGCCCATAAAAACTTCAACAACAATTGTTGACGTAAAATCTGATGATAAAGTTTAGCGCCGGCTTCTTTTAAGATTTGTCCCTCGACTGCGATTTCCCATGCCGCTTTGTGAACCGCAGTTATTTTGAATCACCACTTAACTTTGAAATTAGAACTTTGGCTTGGCGTGCAAATTGGCAAACCAAGGCTGTTTTGTGAGACGTTTATTCCCGTCTTCAACTGATTCAGCAAAATCATAATCAAATTAAGATTAAAACTCAGAAGTGTAAGCTAATCTAAAGCAGAAGTGCCTTGAGAATTTGGTTTAGCTCTTCCCTGTTTTTGATGCTGCGGAAAATAGCTTTTCCACTTGTGTAGAGTCGGAAAGAAGTGTTCTTGGAACGTTAACTCAAAAATTATTCCAGCTATAGTATTTTTCAATTGGGCTTTCTTTAAAATGTGTGCCATGGCTTCATCTTTCTTGTCGTACTTGAAAACTACTATGACGTCTTTTTCTTCACCGCATGTTCCTTCAATTCGCGACACGTAATCTTCAACAGTTGCCATTAGAGTTGCTCGATCTCCTTTAAGACTTCAACGAAGCGGTCGATTTCTTCGCGTGTGTTGTAAATGTAAAAGCTTGCTCGGTCAGAGGAGTGAAGTTTTAGAACTTGTTGATGCAGTGGCTGTGCGCAATGGTAACCGCTTCGTATCATTATTCCGTAATTGTCACAGATAAGAGCAACATCATGTGACGATAATCCTTTAACGCTGAAAGGTATTATGCCGCATTTCTTAGAAAGGTCACGGGAACCATGAATCGTAACTTTATTGCATTCTTGCATGCGTTCAACTGCATACTTAGTTAACGCTTTCTCGTGGCTTAACACCTCATCCATGCCTACAGCTTCAAGATACTTTACGGCTTCTGCCAAGCCGACGGCGCCGCTAATGTTAGGGGTGCCTGCCTCAAACTTCCATGGCGGTTCATTCCAGCTTATGCTGCAGCCTTTGCCTTGGTTGAACTCGACTTCCTTTATCATTTCTCCCCCACCTTGGAATGGCGGCATCTTTTCAAGTAGTTCTTTTTTGCCGTAAAGTACTCCGATGCCTGTGGGTCCAAGCATTTTATGTCCTGAAAAAGCCAGAAAATCTGCATCCAAATCCTGAACATCAACCGCCAAATGCGGCACTGACTGTGCACCATCAACCAGCATTAACGCGCCACTGTCATGTGCAACCTTTGCAATTCGTTTGACATCGTTAATTATGCCTGTAACGTTTGAAACATGGCTTAAGCAGGCAATTTTTGTTTTGCTGGAAAATTTGCTTTCAAAATCATCGTAATCCAATGTGCCGTCAGTTTTTACATTGGCATATTTTATTGTGAAACCCCGTAGTTTAGAGATGATTTCCCAGGGAACAATATTGCTATGATGCTCCATCAGGGAAACTAAAACCTCGTCACCCTTGCCTAAGTCGTTTAGTCCCAAAGAGTACGCAACTAAGTTGATGGCTTCCGTTGTTCCTCTAACAAAAACAAGTTCTGAAGGCTCTTTGGCGTTGATGAATTTTGCGATTTTTTCCCGTGACTTCTCATAAAAATCCGTTGCCTCCAGAGACAGGGTATGTACTGCTCTGTGCACGTTGCCGTTGTGGTTTTCATAAAAGTCGCTTATGGCGCCTATTACTTGGCGGGGTTTCTGGGTGGTTGCAGCATTATCAAAATAAATTAGGGGATGGTTGTTTATTTGGCGTTTTAATATTGGAAAATCTTGACGAACCGCTTGTATGTCCACGACTACTTCTCTGCCTCTGTCTTTAGCCTCTTTGATAGCATCTTTGCTAGCTCTTCTTCTTCCAGCGCCTGTTTTTCTTCAAAAGTGTGTTCCGCTGGCAACCAGCTGGGCGCGGCTACGCCTTTTTCTTGAAAATATTTCCTGATTGCACGTTTTAGGGCGCCTACGGCGAGTACTCCGCAGTGGAATTTGACGCTTGGTAATCCACCGATTTCCTCAGTTACTTTTTTCCAAGTTATGTCTTTCCATGCAGCTTCAAGGCTTAGGCCCTTCACCATTTCTGTGACTATGCTGGATGTGGCGATGTTTGCGGCGCAACCGTAACTTTCGAAACTTGCCCTTTCAATTATGTCTTGGCTGCTTATTTTTAGGTAGAAGGTTATCATGTCCCCGCAGGCTGGGTTTCCAGCGACTGCTACGACAGTGGCATCTTCCATTTTTCCCAGATTCTTGGGGTTTCTGAATAAATCCATGACTTTTGGGTTGTAAGGTAGTGGTATACGCGACATTTTTAATCAACTCCTGTTGAGCCAACTATCCCTCTAATACGGTTCACAGACGGAGGTAACACTTTCAAAACGTAAGCTATATCCTCTTCTGTAAGGTACCGAGTGGTTTTCATGAGTATACTGCCGTGTGCTTCACTGAATTTGCGGCCAATGGCGACAAGAACGTGGCTTGGCTGAAGCAGTCTTCGGCTGCATGCGCTACCGCTGGAAACGTAAACGCCTTTAAGGCTTAACTCAATGGTTAGTGCTTCACCTTCAGCGCGTAGAATGCTGACGTTGGCGTTGTCTGGGGAGTGCTTATCACCTTTTGGACCGTTAAAGCGCAGGTCATCCAGTTCGCTAAATATGCCGTCAACAAGCTTGTCACGTAACATTCGCATCTTAGCGGTGTTGGCTTCGAAGTTTTGGAAAGCAAGCTCCGAAGCTTTCGTGAAACCAACGATTAATGGGGTGTTTTCGATTCCTGGCCAAAGTTTCTGTGTTCCAATTTGCCCTTCAAGAATGCGTTCCATGTTTACGCCGTCACGCAGGTACATTGCTCCCATGCCCCGTGGACCCTGAATCTTGTAGCTGCTGATTGTAGCTAAGTCCACGTTTAGGTTTTGCACGTTAAAGGGGATTCTGCCATAAGCGTCTGACGCGTCTGTGTGGAAGAGTGTTTGTGGGTTTTTGGCTTTAACAATGTCAACCGCTTCCTTAATCGGCTGCACTGTGCCAATCTCGTTGTTTACGGCTGAAACGCTGACAAGTATGGTTTCGCTGTCGACGGCTTCTTTGAGTTTTTCAAGGTTGATGAAGCCTTCCTGGCTTACCGGAATTTTTGTGGTTGTGAAACCGAACTTCTGCATCATCTCAGCAACCTGCATCACGTTGACCGGTTCGATTTCGGATATGATGATTTTTTTGCCTTTGCTTTTTTGCGCAAAGCACGTGCCCATGATGGCTAGGTTGTTGGCTTCTGTTTCGCTAGGGGTGAAGGTGATTTCTTCAAGGATTTTTGCGCCCATGGTCTTGCTGATTTTCTGGAAACAATTCATTATGACTTCGAAGGCTTCCCAGCCTGGCTTATGCGTAAGCGTCGGGTTGCCGTAGGCTTTCTTGTTAAAGTAGGGCAGCATCTCGTCAACTATTTCTTGGGGAACTATGCTGGAGTTCTCGTTGTCAAGGTAAACTTCGTGTGTTATACCTTCATGCAGTTTAAGGAGTTCTTTCACGTTTTCAACCATACAGTATCCTCCTGTTTTGAGGGATAATATAACTCGTCACCTTGCTAATATCTAGTTCAAATAGAAAAATGTAGCTGAAAAAACAGTTTTCGCAACGGCTAATTCTATTAATTAGCTCGTTCAAGTAACTGATAAATTAACTAATAATGGCGAGTTTAAAGTTGAAGATTGCAGAGTTGCCCGTTCCAGAACAAGTCAAGGAAATACTGCTTAACTTGGGGATTGTGGAGTTGTTTCCTCCTCAAGAAGAAACCATACAGGCAGGAGTCTTAGACGGCAAAAACATCGTTTTGGCTAGCCCAACCGCTTCGGGTAAAACTTTGATTGCTGAACTCTGTGGTCTCAAGCATGTTTTGGAGAAGAATGGCAAAGTAATTTACCTCTCGCCACTCCGAGCGTTGGCAAGCGAAAAGTTTGAAGAATTCAGAAAATACTCTTCAATCAGGAAGGCGGACGGCAGAAAAGTCAGCGTAGGCATCAGCACAGGCGACTTTGACACTGCAGATACTTGGCTTGAACGCTATGACATTATAGTTACCACGAATGAGAAGGCTGATTCGCTTCTGCGGCACCGCGCTAAATGGATGGACGACATCTCGCTGGTGGTTGCGGATGAGGTTCACCTTTTAAACGATGCGGGGCGCGGTCCAACTCTTGAAGTGGTGTTGGCTAGGCTGCTGCAGGTTAATCCTGACATTCAGGTTTTAGCGTTAAGCGCTACCATAAACAACGTTGACGAAATTGCATCGTGGTTAAAAGCTAACTACGTTGTGACTGAGTGGCGTCCAGTCTGCCTTAAGGAGGGCGTGATTTTAAACGAGGAAATTCAGTACAAGGATGGGGACGCAAGAAAAATCGAGAAGAAAACCCGGTACCCCGCAGTAAACCTTGTTTTAAACACGCTGAAGACTGGTGGGCAAGCACTTGTGTTTGCTTCGACAAGGAAAAACTCGGTTTCAGCGGCAAAAATCATTGCCCAGCACACAGGTGAAGTTTTATCTAAGCCTATGAAGCGAACGCTGGAGCATGAAGCAGAAAAAATCCTGTCGGCGGGCGAGCGGACCCAAATTAGCGAAACCCTCGCTGAGCTTGTTCGGTGCGGCACAGCTTTTCACCATGCTGGCTTGGCGGGCGTGCATCGTAAGCTGATTGAGGATTCGTTTAAGGAGGGAAAAATCAAAGTGTTGACTGCCACGCCTACGTTAGCGTTTGGTGTTAATCTTCCGGCGCGGACGGTTATTATTCAGGATTACAGGCGTTTTGAGCCAGGCTACGGAAACTACCCCATCAGCGTGTTGGAGTATAAGCAGATGGCGGGTAGGGCTGGAAGACCAAAATACGATAAGGTGGGCGAATCAATCCTTATCGCTAAAACCTCGGATGAAGCAGACTACTTGATGGAAGGCTACGTTTTAGCTAAGCCCGAGCGGATTTGGTCGCGGCTTGGAGTTGAAAAAATAATTCGAGGGCACGTGCTGGCAACGGTTGCTTCAGATTTTGCGCATTCAGAGAATGGGATTTACGAGTTTTTCGGCAAAACCTTCTATGCTTACCAGTACGATGTGAAGGCGATAAAGAGCATTATCGGTAAAATTTTAGAGTACCTCTATGAAGAGAAAATGATTGATTATAGCGGAGACAACCTCTACGCCACAAAGTTCGGGAAACGAATAAGTGAACTCTACATTGACCCGCTCTCAGCAGTTGTAATCCGCGACGCCTTAAAAAACAAACCCGCATCCCTGACAGATTTCGGTTTGCTTCATTTGATTTCCCACACGCCCGACATGGGACCCGTCATGAGACCATACGCGCGTGAGTGTGATTCGCTGGCTGTTGCGCTTGAAGAGCACAAAGACGAATTGTTCACTGACGTTCCAAACGAGTGGGGCGACCACTTTTCATACGAGGAGTTTCTTGGCGAAATCAAAACGGCGTTGGTGATGAAGAGTTGGATTGAGGAAGTCAGCGAAGAAAAACTCATTGAGCAGTTTAACGTGCAGCCCGGCGACTTGTATCGGACCATTGAGAATGCAAAGTGGCTGCTTCACGCGACTGACGAGTTAGCTAGGCTTTTCGGAGAAAAAGAGGTTTTGCCGCTAACTAACGAGTTGGTGGAGACGGGTTTCTAAAGGCATAAAGAAAGAGCTGTTGCCCATCGTTCGGCTGGAAGGCGTCGGCAGAGTCCGCGGACGCATAATGTTCAATGCAGGCTACCAAACCATCGAAGACATAAAGCACGCATCAATCGAAGACTTGACTAATTTGCCGCTTGTGGGGCCAAGGTTAGCTAAGAAAATTAAGGAACAAGTCGGCGGCTTCGTAAAAAAGGACACATGGGAAAAACTCGACAAAGAGCAAGAATTTAAGCAGAGAGCGCTCTCTGACTTTTAAATTCTCACTCAGGTCGCGCTTCTTTTTTGTTTGCCTGCATATGATAGAAACCCGAAAAGTGTAGTTTTTAGACATTGTTTTTTATTAACCGCCTATCTCTGCTTTCTTGTTCTTTTCCGTGCTTACGACATTCCTATACTATGACGATTTTACCCTATACATCATTAAGTTGCTTGGCTCCGCTTAAAACTCAAACAAAATGGTCGACTATTTTTTAATAAAAATAAAATGTCTCATAAAAGATTGTAATACAAAGTTTATATCTGTAGACTGGCTAAAAAGATTAAGGCAAGGAATTCGGATAAATGACAACTCCGACGAAACCGCATTTGAAACGAAATATTGGAATTGTGGTTTCAGTTACAGCGATAATGCTAATGGCGGTAGTGGTAGGATTCTCAAGTGGTTTTTTCACTACAGAAACGGGACGAAGCAGCTCTACTTCTACTCCAACTCCACCGTCAGGTGAACCACTTCAAGCTCCAACGCCATACCCAAGTCCAGCTTCAACACTTATAATTAATAAAATCCAAGTATCAGGTACAATTACTATAGCAGGTTTAGAAACTCAGCCTACATCAATAGAATTTTTGGACACAGCGACAAATTCAGGATATTTCGCGACAGTTCAAAATGGATTCTATAGCACATCTCTTCCAAATCAACAGACTTATAATGTGTTTGCCACTTGGGGCGGATTATCGGTTAATATTACAGGGGTACCAACAAGTGCATATGGTATGGGAGCATTCAATCTTAACGCAGGCGTTGGGATAACTTCAATTACAAAGAACTTCTCAGGCTAATGAATGAACCGAGTGAGGCTGAGAGAGAGAAAGAGGAAAACTGTCGAGGGAGAAAAACTAAAGGCTATTTTCAGCTTTTTGCGAATTTTTCTGCTTGCTTAACTGCCGTGCCCAAATAGCTCTTGGGGTTTAATGCTTCGTCTATCTCTTTTTCGCTCAGTTTGCTGCTTACCAGTTTGTCCTGCAGTAGAACTTGCTTGAAGTCGCGCTTTTCCAGTGCACTTTGAATTGTCAGTTTCCTCAGTAACTCATGTGCTTCCTGCCTGTTTACGCCTTTCTTAGTCAACGCCATCATAACGGCTTCCGACATTGCTCGTCCCTGTGTCAAGCTCAGGTTCTGCAGCATCCGCTGGCTATTGACCCGCAGGTTAGCGACGATATTACACATCAAGCTAAGCATGTAGTCGAGCAGAATGTTTGATTCGGGCAGAATGAACCGTTCGGCTGACGACTGCGTTAAGTCTCTCTCATGCCACGTAATCATGTCTTCCAATGCGGGAGCGCAAAGGCTTCGGACGATTCTGGCTAAACCGCAAACGCGTTCGCATGTTTCAGGGTTCTGTTTATGCGGCATCGTGGAGCTGCCGACCTGCTTGCTGGCTTCAAACGCCTCAGAGAGCTCGCCGATTTCGGGTCTTTGAAGTTCCCGTATCTCGGTTGCGAAATTCTCCAGCGAAGAAGCAACCATCGCGTAGATGCATACGAGTTCGGTGTAGCGGTCTCTCTGAACAATCTGGGTCGAAATCTCGGCTGCACGCAGACCAAGCCTTTTCATTACGAGTTCCTGAATCACCTCGGCATGCTCGCCTAAACCAGCTTGGGTACCCACTGCGCCGCTTATTTTCCCCACTAAGACGCGTTTTTTGCACTCGCCGAGCCGTTCAATGTGCCTATCAACCTCGTAGCCCCAAACCGCAAACTTAAAGCCCAAAGTAATCGGCAAAGCATGTTGCCCGTGGGTCCTGCCAATCATTACCGTTTCTTCATGCTGAGCCGCTTGCTTTTTCAAAATTCCCTTCAAATCAGCTAGCTTTTTCTCGATAATCCCTAAAGCATCCTTTAGCTGCAACGCGTTAGCGGTATCAACGATGTCGTAGCTTGTTGCACCCAAATGCACGTAGGCGCCGCTTGACCCGCTAACCTCGGAGAGCGCACGAACCAGCGAGGCAATATCATGCTTTATCTCCTTTTCAATCGCTTTTACTCGTTCAACTTTAACGTACTTTATGGAAGCCATGGCGGCGATTTTTTCAGCGTCTTTCTTTGGAATATTGCCCACTTCAGCATGCGCTAAAGCCAGGGCAGATTCAACATCAAGCAGTTTTTGAACTCGATTTTCTTCTTCGAAGATTTTGAGCATTTCTGGCGTTCCATAACGACCAGTATCTATAGGTAAGATAGGCAAGTTAGTGTTTCCTCAAAGCTAGGGATATACAGATTAAAGATTAATGTTTTGTTAAATAAAAAAGTGTATTTGACATTGGAGGCTAGTCCGTCGCCATAATCCGTTTATTTCGTTTTAATCATAAGAATTAAAAGCAAAAAGGCACAATATAGTTGCCATTAAATAAATCACGTTGAAGAAGTGTCCTAAATGAGCAAAGCTACCGCAAAAAATGGCGAAGCAGAAAAAACTGCTCCAAAAAGCGAGGATGCAGAAAAAAGAAAATATGCTTCAATGGCATATCCAAAAAATACGCTAAAAGCTGCACTAAAAATAGCGCAAGCTATTCAGGATAACAATGCTGGACAACCATATAACAGATTGGATATTGCTCAATCACTTGATTATTCTCCGGAAAGTAGCGGTTTTAGAACGTTAATTACCTCATCGTCTCGCTATGGACTAACGCAGGGTGGTTATGCGGCAGATAAAATTGCGTTAACTGATCTTGGTAAGTCGATTGTTGCTCCTCGGACTGATGAAGAAAGAAACGAAGGGATACTCCAAGCGCTTAAAAATGTTGATTTGTTTAAGAAATTCCTTGAGCGATTTGATCAGTCAAAATTTCCAAGAGAGGACCTGCTTAAAAATACGCTCATAAGAGATTTTGAGGTATCTAAAAATGATGTTGATGCTTGTTTAAGCATAATCGCTCAAAATCTCAAAGATTGGGGATTGTTAGTTTATTACAAAGAAAACGTTTGGTTGCGTCTTGACAAATTGTCAAGTGGACAAACAACGCAAGTTGAAGAAGGTTCAACTATTGTTGAGGAGATAGTAGAGGAGCCGCAAACTCCAGCCGAAGAAGCGAAAGAGGAGAAACCGCCATGTGTCACATCCTTTGTTCCCAATGTGTTCATTTCTCACAGCAAAAATTCAACAATTTTAGAACAGATAAAACAAATCCTTGAGTTTGGACAATTCAAAAGCACTGTAGCCGAAGAAGTAGAAACAACATCGATCCCTATCCCAGAAAAAATCTTTGCATTAATGAAACTCTGTAACTGCGCAATCATAAACGTTAGCGCAGATGAAAAGGAAAAAAATGCCGACGGCTCCTACCACGTGAACCCAAATGTATTAATCGAGATAGGTGGAGCATTTCTGGCATACAACAAGAAAGTCATTTTATTGACTGACAAGCGAGTTCCCTTACCCTCAAACTTGCAAGGATTATACAGATGCGAATATGAAGGCGACGAATTATCATTTAGTGCCTTTATGAAGCTTCAAAAAGCATTGGCACAATTTAGGACATAAAGGTGAAAACATTCTTGCCTCTTTCCTTTTTGAGGCGTCAATAGCATGTTACTTCCAATTTTTTGTTTTATATTGCATGTTTAACTGAATGTTTTACTGAATGTATAATTTTTCGCTGAAACCACTCTTTTTTTCTACAGAATCGCTCTTATATAATTCAGACAATTGTATTTCACTTATAAATAAATGAACATAAAGGTGTCAAGCTATTCAAATTGAAAGTTACGATAACAACACTCAAAGCGCAATAAAGGGATATAAACAAGCAGGTGACCTATTACATTTTGGCAAATGAAGCCTCAGCTCTGGCGCTTCATCAGCCTCTGCTATTTAACGGCAGTTAAATTAAACTGGCGTAGTCTTAATAAGATTTTCGCCAAAGTGAACAGAGATGAAGAAGCGCCACCCTGAAGCAGAGCCAATAAACTGGCTCAAGAGGTGAAAAGATGCAACCATTAGACGGGTGGCAACAACTCAGCCTATGGCGGAAAAGCGTAGTCGCCATTCTGACGCTGATGTGGCTAGCGTTCAGTGGAGCAATAATCGCAAACTTATTTGCTCCATGGTACGCGGTCGTACCAGTTATTGGAATTGTTTGGTTAGGCTTTCTTTTAGTTGTTTTCCTCGTTACTAGAGCCTGATAACTGTTAGAAATCAACAGACAGTTAATCGCCCATTCCTTTTTTTATTTTTTTAATACTCGTTGTTCACAACAATCTTCTCTGGGCAGACAAAACACCACATGCCAGCCTTGAGTAAAAAGTTTTCATTTGCTCCTCGTTTTACATGGAAAACGTAAAAAGTTAATGTTTACCAATGCTATTGCAGTGTGTATGCAGTGTTGAGTGTGTGTGCATGAAAGTTACAGTTGCAGTATTAGATAAGCAGCGCAATAACGTAGTTGGGCGGGTTCTTGAATTACTCCAAGCGCTCGGTGATGTGCGGACTTCAAATTTTGGGTTAGTTTCCCCGACGAAGAGTCTTTTAGATAAAAACCTTGATATCATGAGTAGACAAGGCTTAGCTTCATCAACTATGGTTGGCTATGTTTCCTCGAAATCTAAATCGGCGAGCGGTTATGAGTTTTTGCAGTTGGATGATGCAGCGCTTGTTTTTGAAGGCAGAGTATACTCGCCTATATCAAAAACCGTTGTCATGGAACAGGTTGCCAAGGAACCGCTCCATTGCGAAGCCCTCCTGCAAACGTTAATCGCGAATGCGGATGGAGATTATTCGTTTCTAATGCTAAAAGACGGTTGGATTGCGGCGGGAAGAGACTCAGTAGGAGTTCAACCGCTTTATTACGGAGAAAACCAAAGCGTCGCCGCCATTGCCACAAACCGAAAAGCCCTCTGGAAACTGGGAATAGAAAACCCCCTATCTTTTCCGCCTGGAAACATAGCCTTTGTGAATCGTGAAGGCTTCCAGTTCAAACCCGCCAAAACGCCAACTTTTACAGAGCCTACGCCGATAACGTTGGATGAGGCAGCAAAGAGGCTTCAGGCTCTTCTTGAAGAATCAATCCGAAGGCGCACACATGACGTGAAGGAGGTTGCGGTCGCGTTTTCAGGAGGATTAGACAGCAGCTTAGTGGCTTATTTGGCAAGTAAGCTTGGAGTGAAAGTTAACCTGCTCCATGTAAGCATGGAAAACCAAGCTGAAACCGAAGAAGCAATTGACGCATCAAACGAATTGAATCTGCCACTTCAGGTACATTTATTCAAGGATTCTGACGTGGAAAAGACTTTGCCCAAAGTAGTAGAGCTAATTGAGGAGTCTGACCCGATTAAAGCCAGCGTTGGCTTGCCGTTTTATTGGGCAGCAGAAGAAGCCTCTGAAGCGGGTTTCAAGGTGATGTTGGCTGGGCAGGGTGCAGATGAACTATTCGGAGGCTACCAACGCTATGTTACCGAGTACTGCAAAGAGGGAAGTGAAGCCGTCCGAAAAACAATGTTCAACGATGTGGTTAGGATTCATGAGAGCAACCTTGAGCGCGACCTAAAAATCACCAGTTTCCACGATGTCGAGCTGCGTTTGCCCTTTGCATCCTTTGAGCTTGCCAAGTTTGCCCTAAGCTTACCCCTTGAATGCAAAATAGAGCAGAAACCAGACACTCTACGAAAGCTTGTATTGCGAAAGGTTGCGTTGAATGTTGGCATGCCCAGCTCAGTGGTTGATAAACCTAAAAAAGCGGTGCAGTACTCCACAGGCATAAACAATGCCATAAAACGCGTAGCGAAAAAACAGGGTAAAACAGCCAACGAATACATAGGTGAGCTTTTTCAGGAATCAAAACGCTGAGTTCTTTGGTTTATTCTGTAGGTAACCACAGTATTAATTGGTCTGTTGCCCTTGTTTTGTTCGAAAAAATGTTACTCAACGGTATTATACCGTAAGGTATTATACCAAGTGGTATAATTTAAAATCTGGGCAACAACATTGATAAATCCTTTCACGTACGGAAAGATTGTTTCAGGTGATAATTTTGCAGATAGAGAGAGGGAAACTAAGCAACTTTTTGAAGATCTAAAAAGTGGACAAAATGTACTGTTGTATTCTCCACGGCGCTATGGTAAAACATCGCTGATTTTTAGAGTACTTGATCAATTAAAAAAAGATGGACTCGTCACTGCCTATATTGATGTTTACGGCTGTTTGACCGTACCTGATTTTATAGATAAAATAATTCAGGAAACGGTTGTACCTTCACAAGGGTCTTTGCAAAGAATTGGCGATTTCTTGAAAGAACAAATTTCGGGTCTTAGCCCTGAAGTTACGCTAAACAGCGATGGCAGCATAAGCGTTAGCTTCAAAAAAGAGACAATAGCTCAAGGAACCGAAAAAGTTCTAGCCAAAATACTTGATGCGCCGCAGAAGTTAGCAGAAGCTAAAAAGAAGCGGCTGGTTGTCGCCTTTGATGAGTTTCAGGAGATAACAACTATGGATGGGTTAAGTTTAGAGAAAACCGTGAGGAGCAGTTTTCAGAGGCATAAAGATGTTACGTATCTCTTCGCTGGAAGCAAGCAGCATATTATGACTGAAATGTTCGGTCAAGAGAGACGACCCTTTTATAAATTTGCCAAGCCCTTTCCTCTTGAAAGGATTCCTTTGCCAGAATTTTCCGCGTTTATATCTAGTAAATTCAAAGCAACCGATATTTCCATAAGGTCAGAAATTGTACAGTCCATTCTCGACTTTACTGAAGGTCATCCCTATCTGACACAACAACTATGCCATGAGCTATGGAGCATGAGTACTGAAAGGAAAAAGGTGGCTCAGGAAGACATTGCGGTGGCGCTGAATACAATTCTCTCGCAACATGGGGATTATTTCTCAGGTATTTGGGATTCTTTGTCTTCAGGCCAGAAAAGATTGCTGTCGGCTATTGCGAAAGAGGTACAGGTTAAAAATATTTCTTCGGTGGATTTTGTGGCTAAGCATGCTTTGATTTCTGCTTCGCACATCATGAAGTCGCTTCATTCTCTAGAAAAGGGGTCTGTTGTGGAGCATTCGGATGGTGTTTACTTCATAGAAGATGTGCTTTTCAGAGAGTGGATAAGGGCAAACATGTGCTCGTGTGACACAGCGACTTTCAAGTAACATCTAGCCCCAGATGAAGTGCGAAAGCTCAACTTACCAAAAAAGCCTTCATAGTTTTCTAACTTTTCGCCTTTTTCACATTTTAACCTAAACCCAAAATAAGCCCTGAATCAAAAAAGCAACCCAAAACAAACCCTAACCGAAGCCACCTACCGATAGACCTACCCTACTATTTGTGGCAAAAAACAACCACAAAAAGCAGCCCAAAAGCAAACAGGTTTAGGGCGTTAACCTAACCCTGTCACGCGGGTACAGTGTCACTTCTCGGATGTTCTTTTTCCCAGTCAGAATCATCGTTAACCGCTCAAGCCCAATAGCCCATCCAGCGTGAGGCGGCATACCGTAATCGAAGGCTTGCAGATGATACTTGAACGATTCAGGGTTAAGCCCCTTTCTCAGTCATCCTTTGGATAAGCTGGTCTTTTTGGGAAATTCTTGTTCCGCCTGACACCAGTTCTATGTAGCGCCACATTAAATCGAAGCCTTCGCAAACTTCAGGCTTGTCCTCACGCGGTTTAATGTAGAAAGCTTTTGCATGTGTCGGCCAGTCTGTTATGAAGTAGAAGAATGGGTAGAGTTTGCCTAGTTCTCTGAAGGCTTCCGTGGGAATGTCTTCGCCCCAAGGAATCGTTACGCCTTGCTTTTTGAGGTCATCGAGAACTTGGTCGTAGGTTAAACGTTTGAACGGAATCTCTGGGACTTCAAACTTGTATTTGAGCGCAGACAGCTCGTTGGCACACTTCTCCCTTACTGTGGTGCATGCGTGGTGTATGACTTGCTCAAGAAGCTGCCATGACGTCTTGAGCGTTCGCAAAAGCCTCTTCAATGTCAACGGATGTGAACTCGCTTAGGTGCCTGCGAGTATGCGATTCTTCTGCCCTAAAGAAAGGTCCAACTTCAAAGACTTTCTCAAAGCTTAACGTTAATTCTTCTTTGTAGAGTTGTGGGCTTTGCGCAAGGTACGCTTTTTGACCAAAATAATCGACGGTGAACAGTTCTGCTCCACCTTCAGTTGCAGAAGCAATAATCCGTGGCGTGTGAGCTTCCAAAAAACCTTTCTGAAATAGGAAACTTCGTATTGCTTCAAGAGCGGTGTGTTGGATTTTGAAGACGGCTAAATTTTTTTCTTGGCAAAGATCCAGCGCTCTTGCGTCTAAGCGTGCTTCTATGTTGGCTGGCGTTTTCCCTGTAATATCAATGGGCAAGTTGAGGTGTGGCTTCGCTTAAGATTTTGATTTCGCACAGGTATTACTTCGACGCCTCTTGGCGTCATGTTTGTTTTTTTAACCGTCCCCCTAACTGCTAAGCTGAATCTTTTCTGCAGAAAGTCTGACTTGCCTAAAACTTCAGGCGCTATTCTTTTTTTAGGAATGGTTATTTGGATTGTTCCTTCTCGGTCTTGAAGTATAATAAAGCGGATTCCGCCTAGGTCGCGGATTTCCTGAACCCAACCGAAAAGAGTAACTTCTTGACCATCTATTTCTGGTGTCACGTTACAGGTATAATGAGTTCTAATCCAGTCCACCAATCAGAGTCCAAGTTCATGTTTGATCGCCAATCCTTAATCTGCGATTTCTACGCGTAAGGACATTTTACGTACTTTACTGGCGATTTCCTTTAAAGCCTTAAGGTCAAAAGGCAACTGTGCGCCACGTTTCCGCTTCAGGATAACTCTGGTTTCGGTGGTTCCGTCTGGAAGCCAAATCGTGTTGATTGTCAGTATGCTGAAGGGTATGAATAGGTCTTCTAGGAATTTGCGGTCATCAACACCATACTCTAATACGCGAACGTTTTTGCCTGTTTCATCGCTTAGGGCTTTGATGATTTTGCCGCTGTAACCTAAAAGTCTTGGAACATCTCCGTGTCCAACGATGATGGCTAAGGTTTTTTCTACTTCAATTGCTTTGTAGAAACAGACGTTTTGCAGGGAAGGATACTTCTCTTCTAAAGAAAGCAGTAAACGGGCTATTTTCAGGTCTATCTGACTGATTTCGCCAGATTTTACTTTAGCTGAGCATTTTTGGCATAGAATGCCGCTTTTTAAGCAGAAACTGCATAGTTCCGTTTTCATTTGTGTGTCGTTTTTCCTGCAAATAGGAGTTTGGCTATTGCATGGTTCCTCTTATTAACGTTATTTCTATTGTGCTCACGTTAATTGGTGAGTCGCCTTCTTCTTGTGGTAATAGTTTGTCTGTTCCGATGCCGATGTTTTTGATTTTTACGTCTGGGAGGAATCTGTGCCTAACAACTTCGGCTACGTCTATTGCTCGGCTGATGGATCTTCCCCGTGCTTTTATGCTTACTTCTTTTGCTCCGCCGTGAAAGAAAGTGATGCATGCGAGTACATAGTTCATTATTGGTTTTTTTCCGATTAAGACAGCGTTGGCATCAGTCACGTCTTCGCTTCACTCCTAGTTTACTTTTTAAGTGGCTTCACTAAAGCCTTTTTTAAAAATAAATACGTTGTGGTGTAGGTTTAATGTTCTGTCTGGGCGCTTGCAAATTGGTTGCCGCTAGTTACTGTTCGCCGTTTTTTGTTTATCTAGTGTCACAATTTATTTCAAAATATACAAGCTCTTTGATGCTTGTAAAAAGCTTATAACCTATTTAAGAAGCCAAATTAAGAATCTTGCGAATAAGAAGCCCTAAAGTGTTAGAGGGCGTTTACTTTTTTGGTAGATCGCCATCTTGTTTTTGACGGGTTTGGTAACACCAAATTCTTAAGCAACCTCACTATTGTAAACGTTTAACTTAACAAAACATCACATAAGTGACCAATTTGGAGCCATTAACTAAACGTTCAATTCAACTCTTAAAAACACTCTATGAGAAAGGAAAATCCACAAACACCTATACGCTGAGGGTTAAGCAAGACGAGTTATCAAGCCAATTGGGAGTGAGTAGGCAAGCATTAAACGTGCACTTGCGCAAACTAAAAAGCCGAGGCTACATTCGAACTGGCAGAGGCTTCATAGATGTTACTGATAAAGGATTGAATGCTCTCGGCGTATCCACTACTCCAGCCTTTATTCTGCTCAAGGTTTCACCAATTAAGCGAATACACGTTTATGATCAAATTCGTGAGCTTGCCGTTTCGAGAGCTTTCCGCATAGCTGGCGAAGTAGATGCATTAATAATTGTTGAGCGAGATAACCTAGACGAAGTTTTAAAGAAACTCTATGGCATAGACGGAATCGAAGATACACGTTCTTATGTAACGATTGAGGAAATTAAATAGGGTCAGTTTTGAATTTATTTGAGTATGAAGCAAAACAAGAGTTCTCAAAGCATAATATTTCTATTCCAAAAGGCGCATTGGTTACCGAATCCCCCCAAACAGCTCAGGTAATTGTTAACCTTAAGCCGCCTTACATGGTGAAAGCGCAAGTTTTAGTTGGCGGAAGAGGAAAAGCAGGCGGAATCATATCTGCCACATCGGAAAAAGAAGCAGAAGAAGCCTCGGTTAAACTTCTTGGGGCACGGATAAGAGGTTTGCTTGTTAAGCAGGTGCTAATAGAAGAAAAACTTCCAATCCGCAAGGAATTGTACGTTGGCATTTCGATTGACCGCTTTAACCGAAGCTACGTTGCTTTAGTCTCTGCAACAGGCGGAGTAGAAATCGAGGAAATAGCTAGTAAAACACCGAAAGCAATCATCCGAACCCTGATTGACGCACAGTCGGGTGTGCGTTCTTTCGACTCCTTGGCAATAGCAAAACAGTTAGGTTACAGTGGCAATCAACTTGTAAAATTATCAGCCATCATCCAGAAGCTATACCAAGTTTGCATTGACAACGATGCCGAAATGGTTGAGATTAACCCGTTAGCCGAGACAGAAACAGGAGACTTCGTTGCCCTAGATGCTCGAATGGTAATTGATGATAATGCCTTGTTTAGGCATCCAGAATACGCGGCAAAAGAAACCGAAGCGCTTTCGCCTCAAGAGGCTTTGGCTTTAAAAAATAATTTGGCTTATGTTAAACTTGACGGCGACATAGGCGTAGTTGGTAATGGCGCTGGATTGGTTATGGCTACGCTTGATTTGCTTAATTTTTTCGGCGGTAAACCAGCAAACTTTTTGGATTTAGGCGGTGGAGCAACCATTGAAGCCATAGCGGCAGCCTTGCAGATTGTTTTTGCTGAACCAGACATAAAAGTCATTATAGTCAATGTCCTTGGAGGAATAACCCATTGCGATGATGTTGCACGGGGCATTGTTGAGGCAGCAAACGAGGCTGAAGTTAAGAAACCGTTGGTTGTTAGGCTTGTAGGTACAAATCAGCAGGAAGGCCAAAAAATTCTGGCTAATGCTGGCATAAGCGTCTTAGACAGCATGGAAGAAGCCGCAAAACAAGCCGTTAAAATTATCCGGGGAGCGCAACGGTAATGGGCATAATAATTAATGCTGACACAAAGGCGATTGTTCAGGGCATCACTGGGAAACAGGGCAGTTACCACACTAAACTAATGCTTGATTACGGAACTAAAATAGTGGCTGGAGTGGTTCCAGGCAAAGGCGGAACAATAGCCAATGGAGTGCCAGTTTATGATACGGTAAAAGAAACTATTGAGGCGCATTCGCCTAATGCTTCAATAATTTTTGTGCCCGTTCCATTCGCCCAAGATGCAGTTCTAGAAGCCATCGCTAACAAAATCAAGACAATCGTTGTGGTTACTGAGCATTTGCCGATAAAAGACGCAATAAACATAATGGCCTACGCAAATCGGTCGCAAGTCACCATTATTGGTCCAAACACGTCTGGGATAATGGCGCCTGGAGAGTGCAAACTTGGAATAATGCCAGCCAACATCTTCAAGCCAGGCAGCATTGGTGTGATTTCGAGAAGCGGCACTTTAACCTATGAAATAGCCGCTGGGCTCACAGCCAAGGGTTTGGGGCAATCGACATGTGTTGGTGTCGGCGGTGACCCAATCGTGGGCTTGAATTTTATTGAAGCCTTAGAGTTGTTCAAGGAAAACCCAAATACTAAGGCGATAGTTTTGATTGGTGAAATTGGCGGCAACATGGAAGAATTAACAGCAGAGTACATAATACAAGAGCGTTACCCCAAGCCGATTGTGGCTTATGTGGCTGGACGTTTTGCACCATCTGGCAAGCGGATGGGTCACGCGGGCGCCATAATAATGGGTAAGCAGGGGACCGCACAAAGCAAAATTGAAGCATTAATAAACGCTGGAGTTAAAGTGGCTGAGAAGCCTAGTGATGTGATAGCGCTCTTGGTTAAGGAGCTTTTGCCTTAAGGATTAGCTTTTCCTGTAAATTGCAAAGTTTAGACAAAAGGTATATTTGATACTTAACCATCAAAGACTTAGCCCAAAATGGACGGTTAACAATAAAATGCCAATATTAGATCCAGTTAAAAAGGCAATAGCGCAGAAGCACAGGTTGTACATGAAAATCTGCAGAGACTGCGGCGCACGCAACGCTGAAACTGCAGTGAAATGCAGAAAATGCAAAGGCAAGAACCTGCGATGGAAGAAACGAGAAATAGTAAAGTAAAGTAACAGAGTTTATTCTTGTTTTACTTTTATCTTCGTAAACTCAAGTTAGTTATCACTGTTCTGAAAAAATTCTTTTCTGGCCTTTGTTGCGAAAGAGTGTTTAGGTTATGTTCACTGCTTTAGCGGATTTAGACAGCTATGCTTAGTTAATGCCCTATGCTGGCATCACTATTACCCGTCTGACTGAGCCGCAAGTTCTGCAAGGTGGGGCGGTCTCCGTTTTAGACAATGGAATCCTTGGGCTTCTCACCTTTTTGTTTACGGAAATGCGAATATAAGCCTGATTCTGGGCATTTTTGGCCAGTTCGGTAATATTTTTTTGATTTCGGCAATTTTTATCAATCTATTGCTTGTGGGCTGATTAAAATTACAAGCTTTTGCCATGCTCAGTTTTTCATAGCAGTAAGTTCTGAAACTAGAGAACTTTTACCAGTGTTTCCATATTAAAAATGGTGTTTGCACAGCCATTCTTTATCAACGGTATAGCTTGTGCAGCTACATCCATACTGTTCAAAAGCGGCGTCAACACTTTAATTTCTTCTCCACAAGCAATTCCCACAACACCTTCGTAGTGTGTATTCTTCAGAATCTTGGGAATGCAGGAGCCGCCTGGCAACACATAAACGTCATATCCTTCTTTTCGAGCTAAGTGGTCAGACTGGTTAACTAAGCAGTCTTCTGAACAGTGGGAGCATGAATAGGACGGGATATTTGGGTCAAAAACTGCTTTGCAACGGCTATCTAAGTACTTTCTCGTGCAATGAGGGAGAAAAAGAGCTCTTCTCTTGGTCTGCAAGAATTTGCCTCGCTCCATCATGTTTACTGCTTGTAAATCAATTAGATCCTGAAGCAAAACTAAGGAATCAGAAAGATTTAGTCCAGTAGCTTCTTGTATTCTAAACCTTAAAATAATTTCTTGCAATTTTTTAATTAATGTTTTATGCATGCCCTTCTGGTAACTCACTGTCGCAATTTCAGTGAAGAAGAAACGCGGGACCTTTGACAGATCGAAAGTAAATTTATAGGGCATATGTTTAGTTAAGCTACTATGATGCTTAAAAAAATAACTGTGTTTGTGTGAGAATTAACAGGGTTATTTCTTCTCCATGTTCAAGCCTAACAAATCTTTAATGGCTTTAAGCTCTTCTTGGAGTTGCTTTACTTCTGCTTCAAGGTCGCTGGCTCTTGATTCTGCATCTTTCTTGGCGTTCTCTAAGCTAATCAACAATTCAGGCTCTGAATCAAGTCGTTTCTAGTTTCTGCTGTAGATCGGCTAAATTTTGTTTAAGCCCTAACTGTATTTCCTCAAGTTTTCCAATTAGCTCTTTTATTTTTGGCGCTTCTGAAGTTTTTTTGTTGGACTTAGTCATCTGTCTAAACACTTTGCTTGAAATTAAAAATAGGAAGGGGCTATTAGATGCTTATTTCGAACATTAACCGTTCAACGAGTTCCTTGTACCTGTTCCGAATAGTAACTTCAGTCACCTGCGCAATCTCGGCGATTTCCCTCTGAGTCTTCCGCTCACCCGTCAAAACAGACGCGACGTAACTTGCTGCCGCCGCAATTCCGGTTGGTCCTCTGCCTGACGTGAGTTTAAGTTCTTTTGCTGCGGCTAAGATTTTGTGAGCGATTTCTTCAACTTTTCCCTGCATCGTCAGTTGATTAGAAAACTTTGTTATGTACTGACTTGGCCTAAGCGGTGGAATTGAATAGTTTAGTTCTCTGATTAAAAAGCGGTAACTTCTGCCAACTTCTTTCTTGTTTACACCCGAAGACTGAGCGATTTCATCTAAAGTTCGAGGTAAGGCACATTGTCTGCATGCCAAGTAAATCGCTGCTGAAGTAACACCCTGAATCGACCTGCCCGGATTAGGCGCTCTTTTACTGCTTTTCGGTAAATTACTGAGGCTGTCTCTAGAATGTTTTTTGGAAGGTTCAAGTTATTAGAAATCTTTGTTATTTCAGAAAGTGCAAATGCCAAGTTGCGTTTGGTGCGATGCGCCCAAGAAGAAGCTGTTTGCGTTGCGTGACTTCTTGGGCTTCGACCGGAACGTGATCGTCCAGGCATGCGCCACGGCAACGACAACCCCGCAATGATCGATGCGCTCAAATCCGCCGAAGGCCGCGCCAAGGCATCGCCTTTGTCGGCGAGGAAGTCACCGACCGCGAACTCCGATGGCTGTACGCGGCCGGGATGCGGGGCGTGCGCTTTAACTTCCTGCCGCGGCTAGTGGACTTGACCCCGCGCGACGTGCTGGGCGCATCGCCATCCGGGTCGAAAAACTGGGCTGGCACGTCGTGGTCTATTTCGAGATGCACGATTTCCCGGCTAGAGAGTTTCCTCACGTCGCTGCCGACCATCGTCGTCCTCGATCACATGGGCGCGGCCGACGTGCAAAAAGGGCGTCGATCACCCGGAAAACCAACGCTTTCACAGCCTCATGGAAAAGCACGAGAACTTCTGGGTGAAGGTCTCATGCCCGGAGCGCATGACGCTCGCCGGGCCGCCCTATGACGATGTGGGTGCCGTTTGGCCGCGCTTTGGTCGAAAAATTCCCCGATCGGGTGATCTGGGGCAGCGACTGGCCGCATCG
>CAWAUU010000032.1:0-4073 GCA_963785215.1 Candidatus Bathyarchaeota archaeon | reverse complement strand
ATATTCAGTGGCTCCGTTGTAAGAGAGAGATTGAAGCTGAGTTGAGGTCTGCAAGTAAGTCACTTGAGTTGAGGCATTCCATGTTCCTGACCAATTGGGGTTACTTGGTTCCCATTCATCCATCCACATCCATGCTGATGAAAGACCAAAACTATAATCGGAATAAGTGACCTGTGTTTCGTCTCCAGTGTACGGGTTTACGTGCCACCATTCAGTCATAAGCCCTGTGAAGAATCCGTTGTTACTTGGTGATGAAGGAGAACCAGTAAAAGAGATAGTTTGGTTATCCGCATAAGTCTCATTTGCAACTGCACCTGTGTTCCAGTCTTTGGCAGACATGTAGACATTACCGTTATTGAAGTAAAGATTAAGAAGAACTAAATCGCCTGAATTGACTGTGCCTTGAGAATGATGTTAAGCCTCCACCGCCGTTAGTTGGATAAACGGATTTTCCCGCCGAATTAAAGACCTCGTAATTAAGGTTAAAACCCAGATTGTACCCTCCATTTGCATTAGGGCCAGTTATATGATAAGCCCACTTGATACCAGTAACCATCGTTTGATAACCCGTTCAGAAGGTAAGCTGGACCATAGCCGTTTGAGTCTGCTTGAGGCACTGCAGTGACGTTGTAAGCGAGGCTTGCAAAATTTTGGGTAAACGTTATTCCAAGCTGTTCATCGTACGATGGGGCAGGAAGCGCAGATAACGGCACTGTTAATCCCGAAGCGACAGGCAACAGGGCACTTTGCATATGGCTAAAACCGGATGCATCCGCTGTCTGTGCATGCGCACCAGAGCAGAAGAAGCCTGCAAGAATTAGAAGGCAAGAAATGGCGATAATCGATTCTAGAAGTCGAGAATTATTTTTCGTTTATTTCCCCCAAATCTTCTTTGTAGTTTTTAATTTTGTTTGCTTGATACCGGAGAGCTTGGTCGCATTCGAACTCATGGTTCCTTGAGTCCCTCATTGCTTTAAGGCTTGGTTGATAATGAATGAATCAATTTATATGGATTTGTGCGCACACTAAGGCGCCCCTTTCCTTTGCGGTTAAATTCAAAAGAAAAGCGTGAAGGAACACTACCAATCAATCGCTTACTTGTGATACATTTTTAAGCCTAAGCAATTTACTTGCTATCAGGTGTTTAGCGTGAAAATTGTCGAAGGAATCCATCAAGTGGACGGAATTAATGGCAATGTGTACCTTGTCGAAGATGGAGAGAAGCTGACTTTAATTGATACAGGTTTACCTCGAAACGCCAAAAAAATAACGAGCTATATTGAAGGGTTGGGTCGCAAGCCAACAGATGTCTCAACTATAGTGTTAACTCATTTTCACATAGACCATGTTGGAAGCGCTAAGAAAATGAAGGAACTGACAAATGCGAAGGTAGCGGTTCATGAACTTGATGCGGATTACGTTGCTGGAAAGAAAGCACCGCCTAAGCCCAAGAATTTAATGTTTAAGGCTCTTAGCTCAGTTTTTAAGGCTGCGCCAGTTGAAACTGATTTGCTGCTGAAAGACAATGACAAAGTCGGCAGGTTGATTGTTATTCATACTCCAGGGCATTCTGAAGGAAGCATCTCATTGTTAGATGCCGAAAGAAAAGTTATGTTTGTCGGGGACACAATTAGGTTTATGAATGGCAAGATTACGGGTTCGCCTAAACAGTTCACTTTGGACAAGGATAAAGCAAAGGATTCAATTAGGAAAATATCAACGTTTGATTTTGACATTTTGCTCAGCGGGCATGGTCAACCTTTAATGCCTGATGCCTCGCAAAAAGTGAAGGATTACGTCGCTGCCTTGAAGTAGTTTTGGCTTCAGCTTTCCTTCTTAAATCATTTTCTCGGCATAGCTGTATTTTTGCCGCTTAATCTTAAACTGAAGTCTTCTCGGAGTTTTTGGATTGCAATAATGCTTGCAGCGTTTTATGGCATTTGCTGCATTCGAACATTAGTTCCCACATGAAGGACAAAATAATTCTTGCTTAAGCATTCGCTCCAAAAGCGTTAACAATTCCGCTTTATTCTGCACCTCACGAGGGCTCTCTTGCTTTAAAACTGGTTGCTCAGCAATTTCTTTTTTTGTTTGCGTGTTTCCGCCTGATGCGATTTCGCTGTAAACTTTAGCTATGCTTGCTTTTCCTTCGCGTAGCTTTTGCTTGTCATCTTCACTTGCTTTTTCCAGTATTTTTTTTCCTCTTTCAAAGGTTCGGGTTGAAACGCCCGCTTTCTTGGCTACTAATTCAGTTGCTTTAGCTTTAAACTCAGGCTCAGCGTCATCTGGCGCTAACCCTAACTGCTGGTTTCGCCCGTTTTTGCCGCCCTTTGCCTGCCGTTTCTTCGCAAGTGCCTTCTCAATCTCAAGCAGCGGCACTGCTAACTCTACGAGTTGAAAATTGTTCAGGTGGCGACGCCTAAGGTTTGCTTCAATTACGAATTTTTTCTCTAAGAGTTCATCTTCAAACTTGCGCACTTCAAAATCTGGTTCAATTCCCAGTTCGGTGCATGCGCGGTATCTGTGGTGTCCATCTAAAACTTCCAAGTCCTCGTTCACTATTATCGGGTAATGTTGCCCTTCTGCTTGTATAGATACTTTGAGCTCGTCAAATTCTTCATCAGACATTTTTGGCAGCAGTTTTTTGTATTCAGGGTTTAACCGTAAGCTCATGTGCATCGCCGTTGTCTGGACTTACCTTTGGGTTGAATTATTATTTAAGGTAAAGGGTTAAGTGCTAAAAAGGGGCGGCTGCTTTTTACCTATAGAAAACAGGTGCAAATAGCGGGGAGGGGGTAGTCGTCTTTTGCGTAGGCGGTTTTGGTAGCAAAATGACGGTTTACAAGCGATTTCTATAGGCATTCTGCTTAAAGCTAAACGCCTGAAATGTTGGCTCCATGATGCAACAACATATTCTTTTATTTTTTCTTGAGATTGTATACATGTGAAAAAACCCGCGCAACTCGTTTGGCGAATCATCAGTTAACTAAAAAATGCGACCTGCTCCCTCTCCTCGCTCCTCCTGAATAATTTTAGTCTGTCGCATTCGGTTAACATGGCTGGTTCGCCAAACCATACTTTTCGTTAAATAATAGAAAGACTGCCCAAGGTTAAGTCTATTTTTGCACATGTTAAAATGAGATGGACCACTAAACCACAAGTATTATTAAATAGCATGCACCTAAAATTTATCAAATAATAAAAAATTAAAAATCTCATCATTGCGAGAAACACTCGCTTTATGTGATTTACATAATCAAATAAACTTACAAAATAGGAAGTGCATACTTACGGGAACATCCCAAACATTTACCATAAAGTACGTTATACACGCAAGATTTGAAATTGAAGGTGTAGTAGAAAAACCCGATGTAATAGGCGCAGTTTTCGGTCAAACAGAAGGACTTTTTGGGCCTGAACTTGACTTAAGAGAACTACAGAAAACAGGCCGCATCGGAAGAATAGAAATCGATCTACACTCAAAAAACGACAAAACCACTGGAGTAATCACTATCCCGACTAGTTTGGATAGGGTTTCAACGGCGTTAATTGCCGCAAGTATAGAAAGCATCAATCGCGTCGGTCCATGCTCAGCCAAAGTTAGCTTAGAAAAAATCGAAGACATTCGCGAAGCACGCAGAAAAATAATCATCGACAGAGCAAAAGAAATTCTCCACAAATGGAATATTGAGTCAATGCCAAGCGTGGATGATGTTTACAAAGAAATCTCTGACACAATGAAAATAGGCAAAGTAGAAAAATACGGTCCAGAAGACCTGCCAGCTGGTCCAGCATTAGAGAGTGCCAAAGAAATTATTGTTGTTGAAGGACGCGCTGACATAATCAATCTAATGCGTTGCGGAATTTTCAATACTGTTGCCCTTGAAGGCGCCAAAGTTCCTGAATCAATAAAGAAGCTGACTAAAGAGAAAACTGCAACTGCCCTGCTGGATGGTGACAGAGGCGGTGACCTAATACTGAAAGAGTTACAGCAAGTTACAAATGTCAAGTTTATCGGTCGTGCTCCAAGAGGCAAAGAAATTGAAGAGTGTAACTGCAAAAGCGATACATAG
>CAWAUU010000031.1:0-11979 GCA_963785215.1 Candidatus Bathyarchaeota archaeon | reverse complement strand
TTCTTTTTATTGCAGCAACAGTAAGTTTAGCCGAGTTCTCTATGTCTTTTAAGCATAGCATGCCTACTGGGCTATGAATATATCGTGTGGGTATGGATATGTTGCCGCTTGGAATGCCCTGCCTGGTTATGGAAATTCTTGCGGCGTCAGTTGAGCCGAGTAATCCTGTTTCAAGTTGGAAGGGGATTTTTTCTTCTTCCGCCGTGTCCAAAAGCCAGCGTAAAATCTTGGGGTGAGTAATCAAGCCAGAATCGGAAATTGTGAGCGCTGGACCTTCACCCATCTTGACGGTTGTGTCAAATTCTCTTACGCCAGGAACGTCGCCCGCTATTGTTACGTCGAGTACTATTGCTAAATCGGGGTCAACACCGAAAGCCGCTGTTGCGGCGCCTCGTAAGCCTACTTCTTCCTGAACAGTGCCCACTGCACAAACTGTATAATCAGTTTTTTCCATTAATTTGAGGGCTTCAACCATTGTGACACAGCCAGCTCGGTTATCAAAAGCTTTGCCAATAACAACATCCCTGCCTAACGGAACATATTTAATGTCAAAACCTACTGGATCGCCGACTGCAACGCCTAATGCTATAGCGTCTTCCTTGCTTTCGGCTCCAATGTCGATGAAAAGCTCGTCGAAAGCCGTGATTTTTTTTCGCTCCTCTTCTTTCTGGATATGAGGTGGTTTTGAGCCGATTATGCCGGGGAAGGCACCTTTTCTTGAGAAAACTGTGACTTTTTGAGCGGGTAAGATGCGGTCGTCTATTCCGCCCATTTTAGTGAATTGCAAAAAGCCGTCTTTAGTGATTGTTTTCACCATTAAGCCGACTTCGTCCATGTGAGCGGCAAGCATGATTTTTGGGGCATTCGATTTGCCTTTTTTGATGGCTATAACGTTTTCAAGTTTATCAACAACTATCTCGTCTGCGTAGGGCGTCATTAGCCGAATCATTAAGTCTCTGACTTCGTTTTCTCTGCCTGTTACTCCGCAAGCGTTTGAGAGTTGTTCTAGAGTTTCATTTAGCGTCATTACCTTGCCTTCTTTAACGCTGTTAACTAGAAGACTAAGTTATTAAATAATTGTGGTCATTTAAACTGTTTTAGGCTTTGCAGTACACAATTTAGCTCGATGACTAAAACCTCTCCAAAGACTATTCACTATCGCGCCAAAGATAACACAACACAAATAGCTGCTAAAACCGGTTTGGAAACAGTGATACCTATTTTTTTCAAGCTTTTTCAACAACATCCGTCAGACATTATTTCTTATAGTAGGTTCTCTTAAAAATCATACTATTTAAAATCATTTGAAACGGTAATCTTAAAAATCCAACCCGCATATCAGTTATAGAGTGAACAAAATTGGAACAGCAACAATTCAAAAAAATCGGAATTTTTAAGTGTGGCAACATTGGGACATCACCAAATCTTGAACTTCTCCTTGATGAATTGGCTGACCGAAAAGACATCAAAGTTCGAACGGTAACTACTGGTTCGAAAATGGGTCTTGAAGATGTCGAAGAAGCATTGCCGAAAATCTTTGAATTCAACCCAGACGTTTTTGTAGTAATTTCGCCTAACACGGCTTTACCTGGACCCGCGAAGGCTAGAGAGCAAATTTCAAAAAGCGGTAAGCCCGGCATTGTAATATCTGATTATCCAGCAAAACGTGCAAAAACAGAAATGGAAACTCAAGGATTAGGCTATATAATTATTACCGGTGATCCTTTAATCGGAGCCAGAAAAGAATTCTTGGATCCCATTGAGATGGCGATATTCAACTCAAACGTCAACAAAATACTTGCGATCACTGGCGTTTACAGGATAGTTCAGCAAGAAATTGATAAAGTGATTTATTCGCTTGAAACTGGCCAGACTCCATCTCTCCCCAGATTGGTAATAGACATGAATGCCATACGAGACAATTCAACTTTCAACAATCCGTATGCAAAAGCGAAAGCAATGGCTTCCTATGGCATGGCAGAGAAAATTGCAGAGGTAGATACTCAAGCATGCTTCATGGAGAAAGAGAGCGAAAAGTACATTCCCCTAGTCACCTGCGCTCACGAGATAGCCCAAGCAGCTGCAAGATTAGCTGAAGAAGCTCGCGAAATTGAGAAATACAATGACACTGTACTCAGGAAACCTCACTCGAAAGACGGCAGGCAGAAAGTCAAGACCAGACTGATGCTCTCGCCGACTTATCCCGAAGAATTCTATGAAAAAGACGGTTTACAGTAGTCAAACTGTATATACCGTATATATTCGTATATAAGGTATTTCGACTAAGTATATATTTTTCACTGCCATTCATGTAAACCAACAATAAGGAGGCAAAAAAATATGAAAGTACTTGAAGTAAAGCCGCTGGAAAATAAGAACTTAACCGTAATGATACAGGAAAAAGAATACAATGAACCTTTTCAGCTTTTCGAAAAATCCACAGCCGCAAAGCCAAATGCTCTCCAAGCTCTCCAAAAACCATCAATCGGCTTCTACAAATTTGTCGAGAATGTGGTTGCCAAAGTAAATATAGACTTCGTCACGGAAGAGTTAGGCAATCGATCTCAAAAAGAATTCTTTGAAGATAACATCTTAGCTGACGTGTTCAAAAAAAGCAGCGTTCCTTTCTTCCCCGTTGACATTGACAGCGACGCCAAAACCTATCTTGAATCTGCTTTTGACAAAAAAACAGCATTGAGAGATGACATAATCAAGAACATAGAAAACCTAAACAAACAAAAAAACGGCGATTCCACAGAAAGAGACTATCTCATTGCATACGGGCAGAGTTTACAATCCGAAATAGAGGAACAAGAACGCGAAGTCAATTTCTCAATAAGAGAAAGTTGGATGGTCATGGATATTATGGAGCGCGCAAGAGAAATCAAGAACAAAAACGAGATAACATGCCTGCACATTTGCAGCCCCGAACACGTCCCGGGAATTAAGCAAATGCTAGAATCGGTCAACGCCAATGTCGAAATCGCGAAACTCTCCAAAAGGATAATCTCAACTCAAGTTGAAACGCCCTCTTCACTGGAAATGGAAAACTGGCTACAATCAATGCAGATTCAGGTTAAACCCATTATCGGCAAAGCAGCTGAAAACGCACCTTACCTGCTCTTCTACCTTGACACCGATGTTAAAGCGAGTCCATTTGACATTTGCATGGCCTACGATGCGGGATACAACGCTGTCGTTCCTTACGAGAACATCATTCCTGAAGACGTTAAAAGTATAGTGATGGATGCTTTACTCTCCAGAGGACCAAAGGCCGTTAAGCACACCTGCTTTCTGATCGGAGGGAAAAACGCTGAAAGAGCCGAGCAAGTCTTTGAAGTTATGAAAGATGCGATGTTTCCCCCATTCAAAGCAAGTATAATCGTTGACCCTGCTGGTGCATATACAACTGCCGCTGCAATGGTAGCAAAAGCTGAAAATGCACTCGAGGCAAGCAAGCTTGGCGAATTGAAAACCAAAACTGTCGCTATCCTCGGCACAGGTGCTGTAGGACAAATAGCTGCAGTTCTCTTAGCTAAAATGGGATGCAATGTAATGATTGCAAGCCTTAATCCGAAACGCGTTGACGGAAAAGAACACGCTGAAGGTATATCTAAACTTCTAGCAAAGGATCACGGCGTTCAAGTGGAAGGCATCTTCGCTCCAACTCCAGCTTCGAAAATTGAGATCATAAAGAAAGCCGATGTAGTGATGTGCGCAGGAGTAATGGGCGTTCGCATCATAGACAAAGCAATGCTAAATGAAGTCAAAACCATGAAGGTCCTACTTGACATAAACGCAGTACCACCATTCGGCGTCGAAGGTATAGAATTAAAAGATGACATGCGAGAAATGCTGCCTGGAATCTTCACAATCGGAGCACTTACAGTCGGAGATCTAAAACACAAACTTGAAAAAGAGATTCTGCGCGACGCACGATCCAACGGAAAAGAAGTATACAACTACAACTCTGATCTGCCGCTTGCACGAAAACTATTGACGAAAGAGCTGTTCCCTACCAAGTTAACGCTGACTTTGAGCTATCCCCCATCAAAAAATTCTGTATCTAAGTAGTTAGGGTAAATTCGCGATTTATCGCGATCCTAGCTATGCCTGCGGCACAGTCCGCAATTCTTTTTATGCTATCTCTAACGGAGCAGATTGCACAAACCAATTGCTCATTTTTTTGTTTCTCTGCGAATGCTCTAGCGGCTATTTCCTGATCCAACTTCGCTATTTCTTCTCGTTGCCTAATTATCACAACTGATTCCGAAACATTCTTCGAAAAGAAAGTGTCTACCGCCTTTACGTATAAATTCAAAGCTTCATTTCCGGCAATGAACATTAGCTCCAATACATTCTCCGGAATGTCCTGTTGAATCCCACCTAGCATTATTACGTGCCGCGCTACTTCCGCTGAATTGTCTGCCACGTCCCGCATCATGTAAACCAAGGTCTGATAATCCATACATTCCAACGGGTCGATACGAAACTCATTTGCCAAAATCGAGTCTTGAATAGCATTGCGGAGCACTCTGATAAGGAAATAGACGAAATGGTACACATCATCGTCAAGAGAGAAAACAGCTTTTGCCAAGGCTATGTCTTTGTTTTTCAGCGATTTAATCGCATCCTCCCCCATTGACTGAGAGATCATATGCAACCTCTGTATAGTTTGCTTTAGATCTGCCTTAGTTTCGTCCATTAAGGTTTGAATGAAAACACCCTTAGCGTTAGATTCCATAATTCTCAGGTATAACATTCCCGCGGTCTTGCGGATTGCCTTTATCTGAGGGACAGAAAAAACTTTTTCTGAGATAAGGGTGATCCCGCTGTATCCGTTTAGGTAGCAGCCCAATATCTTCATCGTAATCAGCAGTTCGTCTTCATTTGGGTCAATGCGAAGCGTTGTCTCTTTTGTCTCTGTCTTTTTCTTCGCGCCAGGATAAATAACCAAAGAGCGGTCGCGTTGAATGGCAAATGAGACAACATCACCTTTCTTCAATTCGTTTAGCTGCATCCAATTTTTGGGAAGAGAAATTACCAAAGAAGATCTGCCAAGCGACATAACCCTTCGTTCCATACTGTTTCCTCAACCACAATATGTACGCGCCCTAATTTATATAAACTAAGCACATTTGAATATATACAGTATTAACCCGGGCTAACCGAGACCATGTTGAAAACTCGGGTCGAATTCAGAAAAATGCTTGTTTTATATGCAAAAAGCTGGGTCTGGACGTGTTCTATACATATAAAGCGAAAATTCTTGAAGAAAATTTGACTTTTCACACAATCTCAACAAGCTGACACGCGTTTCAAGCGCTACCTGAAAACGCTTTCAATCCTGTCACAAGCTTCCTCTATCTTTTCCTTCGGTTGAGTCAGAGCAAATCGAACATGATTTTCCCCGCATTCACCAAAACCAGCCCCTGGCGTAACCACCACTCCAACATTCAGCAGTCTGGTCGTGAACTCCATCGAGTCGGAGTTGCAGTTTAACCAAAGGTAGAAGGTGGCTTTTGGTTTGTCGCATTTGAAGCCTAATGAGCACAATCTTTCAATGAGCACGTCCCGCCTCTCTCTGTAAACTTGGTTGTTTTTTTTCAAGAAGTCCGGCGGTTCATTGTTCTTGTAGCTTTGAAGGGCCTTGACCGCTACTTTTTGAGTGTAAACTGGCGGTCCGGAATCGATTTGTGACTTGACCTTGGTTAATCCAGTGATGAGTTGCTTGTTTCCAACAGCGAAGGCAATACGGTCACCTGTCATATTGAAAGTTTTTGATAGCGAGTGAAACTCGATGGCAACATCCATGGCGCCTTCAACCTCCAGAATACTGGGTGCGCGGTAGCCGTCGTAGGTGATTTCTGAATAGGCATTGTCATAGCAGAGGATAATGTTATTGTCTTTGGCGAAGTCTACTGCTTCTGTGAGAAAATTTTTGTCGACTGTGGCTGCTGTTGGGTTGTTGGGGTAATTGAGAAACATCATCTTCGCATTCTTGGCGTTTACCGCTTGAAAATCAGGCGTGAAGCCCTTTTCCTCAAGCAGCGGCAGTGGCACTGCTGTGCCGTCGCAGAGGATTGTGCTGCCGTTAGCGTAGACTGGGTATGCTGGGTCAGGAACTAAAACTCTGTCGCCTGGGTTTATGAATGCTCGAGCAATGTTTGCTATGCCTTCTTTGGAGCCTAAAAGCGCAATCACTTGGTCTTGCTGCAGGTCAACGTTGAATCGTTTCTTGTACCAGCCTGCGACTGCTTCTCGGAAGTCTGGTTCGCCTTGGCTGAAGGAGTAGTTGTGATTCTTCGGGTTGGCGACTTCTTCCTTTAGCGCTTCAATGACAAATTTTGGCGGCGGAAGATCAGGGTCACCAATGCTTAACGAGATTAAGTCGATGCCTTGGGATTTTTTTTCCTTAATAATTTTCTCAATTTCAGCAAACAGATAAGGTGGTAACCGTTTTATCCTCTCAGCATATTCAAACGTCATGTTTATACCTCTCCAAATAGCGTTCCCTCAAAAACTTTTTCAGCTGCACCGCTCAAAAACAAGCTTTTAGCCACTTCAACCTGCAAATCACCGCCCAGCACGTGAACAGTAACTTTGTTTCCAACTTTTCCAAGCTTGTTTGCAGCAGCCACAGCAGCGCAGCTTCCTGTACCACACGCTAATGTTTCGCCGCAGCCCCTTTCCCAAACACGGACTTTCAACTCATCGGGGTTTAGGACTTGAACGAAGCCGACGTTGGTTCTTTTCGGAAAAGCCTTATGATTCTCCACTTTTGGACCGATTTGCTCTACTGGAAAATCGTCTACTTTGTCAACGAATATTATGCAGTGCGGATTGCCAATTGAAAGGCACGTTACCTTGTAGGCTTCACCGTTAATGTCTAAGTTCTCGTTAATGCATGTACCTTGTCCGAGCATGGGAAGGGAACTTCTTTCCCAGTTTGGCGCGCCCATGTCCACCTTGACAGCACTAACTTCTCCGTTTTTGATGGTTAACCAGACATGCTTTAAACCCGAAAGTGTTTCAACTGTGAACTCTTGCTTTGGGGCAATGCTATTTTCGTAGCAGTACTTGGCAAAGCACCTTATCCCGTTGCCGCACATTTCTGCTTCGCTACCGTCAGCGTTGAAAATCCGTATCTTAACATCACCCACTTTAGAGTTAGAAACCAGCAAAAGACCATCTGCTCCAACCGAAAGGCGCCGCTCACAAAGCCTCTTAGCTAATTCTGCAGCTTGCTTACCGCTAATTTTCTCTTCTCTGTTGTCGATCACTACGTAATCGTTGCCTAAACCATGCATCTTCCAGAAACGCATCAAGGGCACTCTGCCATCCGCTGATTAGCGGTTAAATTATCAAGCTGCTCTCGCTCCCTAATGACCACAGATTTGCCTTGCCTAATCAGGACTTCTGCAGCTCTGGGCCTTGCATTGTACTGTGAACTCATGCTAAAGCCGTATGCTCCAGCGTTCAAAACCGCCAGCAAGTCACCCTCCTCGACCACAGGTAGCTCTCGGTCTTTGGCTAAAGCGTCGCCTGACTCGCAGATTGGACCAACCACATCATAAGTTTCCTTATCCGCCGCTCCAAGCTTGTTTGCCACTATTATTGGGTGGTAGGAGCCGTACATCATTGGCCTAACCAGCGTGTTGAAGCCTGCGTCTACGCCGACGAATTTTTTTGAAGGCGTAACCTTGACAGTGTTAACGGTTGTTAGGAGGATGCTTGCGTCGCAGACCAAATATCTGCCTGGTTCAATGCACAAAAATGGTTTACCGAGGCCATACTCAGCAACTTTACCCTTGAACGGCGCCACCACTTTTGAAGCAAATTCAGCCAAATCGAATTCTTGGTCTTCTGGCTTGTAAGGTACCCCGAACCCGCCGCCGATGTCGATGAATTCGAAATCTATTCCTATTTCGTCGTGAACACGTTTAGCTATGCTCAACAGTTTCTCAACTGCCAATACGTAGGGTTCTACGTCAAGGATGCCTGAGCCAATGTGCATGTGAATGCCGAAGCGTTCCACTCTTGCCCTCTTAGCAATCGCATAAGCCTGTATCGTCTCTTCTTCCCAAAGCCCAAATTTAGAGTCTGGACCAGCCGTTATACAGTGACTGTGATGGCCTGCGCCGATTTCTGGGTTAACACGAACCGACAATGTCGACGGCACTGCAATCTTTAGTAGCCTATATAGCTCTGATTGAGAATCCACGTTTACTGTAATGTTGGCGTCTGCTAGAACTTTTAACTCGTCATTTCTGACGCTGGTTCCGGTGAACATTATGCGATCTTGTGTGTACCCGCTGATTAAGCCCATGAACACTTCGCCGGGGCTGACAGTATCTAAGTATGCTCCTTGTGACTGGAGAATTTTTAGCACCGTAAGGTTGGAGTTGGCTTTTGCAGCATAATAGACCCGCACGTACTTGTAATTGCGGATTAAAGCGTCATGAAGTCGGTTATAATTATCTCTGATGCGTTTCTCGCTTACGACATACAAGGGAGTATCGTATTTTTCAGCTAACTCCTTAACTGAGCAGCCATCAAAGAACAAGCTGCCTTTTCGGTCATCTAAGGGTTCACGAAGTTTTCTTGTTTTAACCATGTCTCATTTACACCCGCCTATATTGCGTTATTTTGAGCAGTTAAGCTAAGCCTTTAGCTACAAAGAGCTCAGCGCTCAGAATGCCTGCGCCTGCACCACCACGAACGGTATTGTGCCCAAGACACATGTACTTGAAAGTCATAATTGGGTCCTTGCGGATTCTGCCAACTACAACGCTCATGCCGCAGCCTGTATCTCGGTCAAAACGTGGCTGAGGCCTGTTTTTCTCATGTCGAACCACGATTGGGTTCGCTGGGGCAGAGGGCAATTTGAGCTTTTGGGGTTCACAGCTAAAATTGGAAAAGGCAGCTTCTATTTCTTCTAAAGAGGGGTCCTCTGCCAGCTTGATGAAGACTGATTCTAAATGTCCATCCTTTACTTGGACTCTGTTGCAGCTTGCGCTAAGCTTGAAATCAGCGTTCTGGACAACTTTGCCGTTGAAGGTACCAAGTATCTTTAGGGCTTCCGCTTCCATTTTCTCTTCTTCGCCTGAGATAAAGGGAACAACGTTGTCGATTATGTCTAATGATGCAACACCTGGGTATCCTGCTCCGCTAAGCGCCTGCATGGTAGAGACAATAATTTGCTTTAAACCAAATTGCATCAAAGGCTTTAGCGTAATTACAAGTTGGATGGTGCTGCAGTTAGGATCCGTCGTTATGAAGCCTTTCCAACCTCGTGACTTCTGTTGAATTTTAATTAAATCAACATGATCAGGGTTAATCTCTGGAATGATTAAAGGAACATCTTTTTCCATTCTATGAGCACTTGCCTTACTGAAAACTGGATAAAGCGCAGCAAATTCAGACTCAACTGGACCTGCCAAGTCGCCTGGAAGAGACGAAAACACCAAATCCACGTCGCCTGACTTCTCCACTGACGCCACATCAGCGTTTGCTACGGGCATTTCAGCAATTTCTTTGGGCAAGTTTGATTCCATAACCCAGTTGCAAGCATCCCCGTATTTTTTGCCTGCTGACCGCTCTGAAGCAGCAAGCACCTCAATTTGGAACCACGGGTGCCCTTGCAAGAGTTGAATGAACCGTTGTCCAACGGCTCCGGTTGCGCCTAATATAGCGACTTTACGCTTCATCGACATTATTGGTTCTTCCTTCTGCTTCTGAGTTGTTTTTCCTTGATAAAAAAGTTAATGGTTGATTTTTCTGTTAAGATAAGCCTAAAACATCAGCCATACTGAAAACTTTAGGCTCATTTTGCTTGCTTAACCATTCAGCCGCGTAAACAGCGCCCTGAGCAAAAACGTTACGTGAGAACGCTGTGTGCTCTATGCGCAGCATCTCGTATGGTCCTGCAACGATCAGGTCGTGGATGCCTGGAACTCCTCCTGCTCGAAGAGCTGTGATTTCAAGTTCACCAGACTGCCTTGGGCTTATGCCTTCCCGCCCAGAAACGACTTTTGTGTAACCGCGAGTGTTAGCGATGATTTCGCCTAGTTTCTTTGCTGTTCCGCTTGGCGCGTCCTTTTTGCCGGTATGATGGATTTCGTTTATACTGAAATCGTATCCTAGCGGAAAAGCCTTCAAAGCTTCAGCTAGCTTGAACAGTATGTTGACGCCTACTGAATAGTTTGGCGAGAACACTGCTGGAACTTTGCCTGACATGGCGTTTACTACTTGGCGGTTTTGCTCTGGAGTGAAGCCGGTAGTGCCAAGGATTATGCGTTTCCCAAGGTTAGCGACGATGGGTATGTTAATCACTTCAGCGGCGGGCATTGTGAAACTAACGTAAGTGTCAGCATCGTGTACAGCTTCGTTCAGTCTGTCGGAACTAAGAATTTGGGTGTCCGAATTGGTGATGCCAAGTTCTCGCAAAGTTTTGTCTATGAAATGACTATTTGGAGCCTCGATTGCACCAACTACTTGATGACCTTTTGAGGTAGCTTCATTGATAATAGCGTTACCCATTCTGCCTGCAGCGCCTGCTACACAAAGCTTAAGCATAGAAGAGTCCCTCTAGGTACCTTTCATTATATAATCGCTCTTTCAAGTCTACGTTGAAGTAGTCTGCTATGGACTGAAGGATTGCAGGATTATTCTCATACACTTTTCTGGCGTTTGTAAGAACTACTTCTAAGCCGTTGCGGGTCATTTTTCCCAGAGGTTGCCTGCAAGGACCAGACGGCATGCCTAACAGGTTCATTAACGTCTTGTAAGCTAAGGGATTTCGGGCTTTGCATGCTACTGTGCCATAAGGTGTTTGCTCTTGTGTTTTCACGGTGACTATGCTAAAGAGCGGTTGCAGTGCTTGAGCGATTCTGGTGGCTTCTTCCTGATTACCGTCTAGAAGGTAGTGCGTCATGTCAGCTATTGCGCGTGGAGCAATGTTTGATGTGACTGAGATTACGCCGCTTGCATTAATGTCGGGCGAAGTCATCATTGCAAAAGTTTTGTCATCGTCTCCTGAAAGGATGTCAAAGTCTTCGCCGCAAAGTTTGCGCGTTAGCTCCATGTTTTTCAAATCGCCAGTGGCTTCCTTTACGCAGCGAACGTTTGGGTATTGCTGGTGAAGTATTGCTAGGTCTTGTGGGTAAAGTTGGGTTCCTGTCCTGCCTGGGATAATATAGGGGATTACTTGGACCTCAGGGAACTGCCGTGCGATTGGCTCAACGTATTCCCTGCGTATTTCCAGCGAGCTCGGCCCGTTATAGTATGGGTCTACGAGCAGAACGCATTTCATGCCTAAGTGCTGGGCATGTTCCGTGCCTTCGATGGCTTCCTGCGTTGAGTTGCTTCCTGTTCCAGCTATAGTTAAGACTTTTGCACCTGCATATTCGTGGATTTTTTCGATTACCTTGTTGTGTTCATTCCAGTCTAAGGTAGGACTTTCGCCGGTTGTGCCGACGGCAAGTATACCTTTTACACCTTCTTTTATTTGGAAATCAACCAGTTGACGTAAGCCTTTGTAATCGACTTGGCGATCACGAGTCATGGGGGTTATTAGCGCGGTGTAACAGCCACTAAATCTTACCATTTTTAATTCCTCATTATAGGTAATGAACAAATCATTAGCAGCGTATTTAAGCGTTACGTTTTACTTATTATTTCTACTAAAAACGGAAATATCTTCAATGATAATTTCTAATTTAATCACTTATTTTAACATAATCGCAAAATTAAAAATGCTTAACTCTCAAACGGCACAATATAATAAGCAGTAAAAACGCCATCATAGCCATCGTAAAGCCCCCGCAGATAAACAAGAGCATCATCAATAACCACAGCAGAAGGAATAACCAGCCTGTAATTATCTGACCGCACAACTTCGCTAAGTCTTCCCGTTTCCCTCTTAATAATTCTCATTCGAAGAACCTTCCGCCCTGATAGATAAACAGCAACCTCGCC
>CAWAUU010000030.1:0-17566 GCA_963785215.1 Candidatus Bathyarchaeota archaeon | reverse complement strand
TATGTACTGGTTCATTTGGTGTTGCCAGACTGACCACAAGATTTGCTGTTCAACCGAATACGTAAGGTAAAGCAAGAAACCAAACGATTTGCCCACGATAACAGTGAAGATGCCGTAACCTGGAACGTTTTTAGATATTTGGAAAAAGAAAAACTGCTGCAGAGCTTTTTGTCAGAACTAGCACGCTTTTCGGTTTGCTATCCAGACGAAATCATTTATTTTCTTGTAAGCCTTAGATACCAGTTTCGTGCTTTATTGACATAGAAAAAAACCTGGCCAAAGGTTGAGGCTGAAAAGATTATCAATCCAAACAATTATCCAAACAATTCCAATTTTTTTCAATAGTATGTTCGACTAATTGAGGCATAAATTTAGGCAAATGTAGAAAATATTCAGGTTTGATGCAAACATTATAAAGCGGATTTTTGTAATATGCTAATTCTTGATTTGCTGTTAGCGGTGTTTTGATTGCTTTCTGTTAAAATAATGGAACTTGATTCTGTTTTTTTTATTTTCCTTGTGAATAAAATAGCTAATACAACTTATCGTATAACTTGATTTGGCGGAAAAGTTTCCGCTTATAGTGAAGGAGATTTAGAAAAACGGCAAAAAATACTAAAAAGTTTTTCATTCTGACAGTTTTCTTAGCAGTTCTGTTACTTTCAAGCGTTTATGCATCTCTTATGCCAAATGCACATGCACAAGAAGTAACCACCGCTAAGGCAAAAGGGCTAACGATAATTAGCCAGGTAGCAGGCCTTGACATAGCAAACTATACTGCCACCCCAACAGTGGATGTTACTGGTTCGTACTTGGGCCTTTTGCCAACTGAGAATATACGCTACACCCTTACAGGCTTTGGAAACACAATCGAAATGCAAGACACTTTCACAAATGGGTCTTTACAGATAATGGATATACTTGAAAACAGCGGCTCCCCACTCATGACTGCTTTGCCCGCGAGCGCGCGAGCTAGCGTCGTTGTAATGGCTAAGGCTTTCTTGCTTAACTATCAAGAGTATTCTGCAAACTCACTCTATGGCCAGCTCGCTTCAACTCTAAACAATGCTGACCCCGCCCAGAACTCAACAACAACCGTTGGCAACATAAATTTTGACATCAACACAATCTCCGGAAATTCCACCTTGGGAAATTCAACAACTTTCACTTGGTCATACACATCTAACGGGGTTAATGCTGACTGTAAATGCGTATCCTTAAGTTACGAGAATGGTTCCTTAAAAAGCTTCATTGACACTTGGAACCTCTACCCAATAGGCAGCACCACCGTAAACCTCTCTGAACAGCAAGCTGAAAATATTGCCATGCAAAACGCGAAAGCTTACTCATGGACCATAGGCTCGGGCAATGAAAAACACGTAATTAATAACTTTAACGTGACTAAGCCGATGGTTGAACAGCTTGAGTTCTGTCCAGTTGGTAATGCATCTAATGCACGAAGCAGTGACCCGCTGACGCTTTATCCCATGTGGAGCATCGGAGTTGGCTTAGACAAGTTTTACCCTGGAGATGTCTATGGGATTAACGTTGATGTCTGGGCTGATACCGGACAAGTCAGGGACACCCAAGAAGTATTTTCCACTTTGCCGCCGCCAGCCGGCGCGGAGGTCGCAACCACAGCTGAAAGCTCAATCCCAACGGTAAATAATCAAACATCAGCTACTACAGCAGAATCCAACATGTTCCCCGCCTTCTTGATAGTGCTTGCTACTTTCGCGGTCTTCACAATGGTATCTATTCCTGTCTGGTTAAGCCGAAAGAAAACCTTGCCGCATTCGTTACGTTTGCCAAAACTTCGCACGATTGGCGGAGCGATACTTTGCATTTTGATAGCCTCGGCAGCGCTGGTTCCAGCCGTTAATGCAGGATCCGCCCTGATATGGGGCAACGCTTCCAACGGTAGTGGTTACTTACCTCATACGCAAAACGAGATAGGTAATCAGACAATGATTAGTGCATACATTACTTCTTTATTCCAATCTTGTGGATACGCCTATTCTAATAATATGCAAGGAGTTGCCACTATACCGCAAAATGTTCAAACATACGTACCCTATGCGGATGAAAACTATCCACCCTCGGCCACAGTCTGGTTTGACCATGGTGTTGGAATGACAAATGTTATTCCAGGAGACCCATCGGAGTTTCACTTTATGCTATGCGGCACTTATGCAACTTTAGGCGTTCCCAGCGGTGATGTCTTTGACTATCAGATATACAATTATCCATCAATTCAGAAAAATTATTTTTCCTTTATTAGTGCATGCATGTCAGCTAAAACCAATCTCGTTGACCCTATTCCCCTCCAACCCTACTAGGCACTGGATCATACGGCGCTAATCCTACCAGTAACGGCGGTTCTGGTAATCCTATTGGTATGCCTTATGCCTGGACCCATGGCGCCTCTATGAGCAGTAACGGCTACCTGTACCCGGACTCTGGCGCATACTGCTACATAGGCTTCACCTATGGATCAGCTCCTCTATCTCAACAATTACCACCGATAGATCCGAATTATCCAACTATTACGTATGGTGATTTCGTTTCCACTTTCTTCTACTACGCTTTGTCTGTCCACGATTCAGTAGATCAAGCTTTATATTACGCCTCCCAAATGTGTTGGTCTAAAGACTTCAGTGCAAGTACTCTTTACAACGGGTTCACTGCATATTGGCCAGGTGTGGGGCCACAACAATCTGGTTGCACAATGGCTGTTTATGGGAACGGCAACATGTACTTGTACACAGGCAGCCCCGATTATGTTAGCACGCCATCCATCAGCGGGCCTAATGCAGGCGTCATCAATACACAATACCAATTTACGGCTTCTGCGACAGACTCTTGCGGCTATGGTCTAACATACACATATAATTATGGCGATGGCTCTGCTTGGACAACGCAAAATACTCACACTTATAGCTCAGATGGAATATACACCGTTACTGTTAAGGCGACAAGCAGCACGGGTCTAAGCAACAGCGCTTCAACTAGTATAACTATCGGGAACTTGTTATATGTCGGTGCTTTCGATGCTTATTGGGCTTGGATGGGATACGCTGACCCAGTGCACCCCGCCGTTTATGTTGACGGCAACTACGTTGGAACAACACCAATAACGATCCCAGTGACACAAGCCACCCATACAGTTTATCTAAGCACCCCGACATGGGACCCATATGACCCGTACGGGGCCAACTACGCATCTTTCTATTATATGTATGACTACCAAAACAGCAATGATTATAGCGATGGCGCATCTATACCAATGAATTCCCCCACATCGATTGTAGCGTTCTACTCTCCATAGTGAAAATGCGGCATGCAGCTACCGCGAAATTTCCTCTTTTTCTTTTTTTACCTTCACTCTAAACGGTGGGAAGGAGCCTAGAATGAGTTTTGTCACGAAACCTGAACTAAAAAATTGTGCTTTGCCAAGGAAGTTTGGCAAAAACCTTTTTAACACTAACCATATCAGAGATAAAAGTGGGTTGGTGAGTAAGAGCACGAAAAATCGTTGGATAGCTAAAGTGTTAAGCTGCCTCGTATCGAAGGGGCAAATAGAATGAAAAAAACCGTCGTTCTTGCCCTTATTGTTGTATGCCTGATGGCTTTAGGCGTGGTTTGCATTCGGCCCGTTAGGGCTCAGTATCAAGGCGGTATTACCATCAATGCTGACGGCAGCGTAACTCCCTCAACAGCACCCATTCAACAAGTTGGCGACACCTACATTTTAACCAGTAACATAGTAGGCACGATAGCAATCCAAAGAAATAATGCAGTATTTGACGGAAACGACCACACAATTATAGGAGGAGGACCGACCGCAACTATTACAGCTTATGCCATCATCTATGGGCTTTCATTAAATCAGGTTTCAAATGTAATCGTTAAAAACTTTATCATTACAAATTGCTCGACTGGCATTGAATTAGACAACACGTCAAATGTCACAATTTCAAACAATACTATAACCGAATCAGCCACCGTGCTTGTTGGGCTCGAGCCAACCGCTGGAATCAATTTTGATGATGGGAGTTCAAACATCATAGCTGGAAATAACTTTGCGAACGATATGGTTGCCATATCTCTCACGAGTTGGGAGCCTGGGAAATGCTCACATAATCTAATTGAAGGAAACAACTTTACAGACTGCTCCACCGTTTTTCTTTTATATGATAGTTCAAACAATACTATCTTTCACAACAACTTCATCAACAACGCAATAATACTGGAAGATACTGGTTACTTAGGATATGGCATAGCATCCGTTAACATTTGGGATGATGGCTATTCTGGCGGCGGAAACTACTGGAGCGACTATTTAACAAGATACCCTAACGCCACTGAGATAGGCAGTTCTGGAATAGGCGACACACCATATTTTGTAAGACCTGATGGCTTTGTTGAGCCTTCATTGGGCATTTATTGGACCAAGCTAGATGCATTAGAGGCGAATAATACTGACCGATACCCGCTCATGGAACTCTTCACGACTACTCCACCTAAAATATCCCTTCTGTCGCCATTAAACGAGACATATAATGAAGCTAGTGTTCCTTTGGTCTTCACAGTAGACAAATCAGTTAATTGGACGAGTTATAGTCTTGATGGCAAACAAAACGTAACCATATCAGGCAATACTACTTTCGCTAACATGACAAATGGTTTGCACAGCATTACAGTCTACGCTGAAGACACGTTTGGAAATATTGGCGCTTCAGAAACCATCGCTTTCACCATAGCAAAGCCCGAGCCTTTTCCAACCGCAACAGTTGCCGCTGTTTCAGGAACATCAGCAATAGTGGTCGTGGTGGTTGCTGGTTTGTTGGTCTACTTCAAGAAACGCAAGCGCTGAAAACAAGTTGTGCCCAGAACAAACCCCCAGTGACGGCAAAGTTTATGCTTTTGGGGTTCACTTGCGTCGTCTGCCTTCACCTAGTCCAACTCCGACTGCGTCGCCCAAGTCCGCTGCGTCTTTTACTTCTACAACTCCGTCTCCCAGTCCAGTGTCATCTCAGAATCCAATTGCTTCCCCGTTCCCCACAGTTCGAGTTTCCTAACCCAACGATAGGAATTACGTTAGTTGTCTCTAGGATCATAGTCTTGTCTGCGACTATTATTACAAAGAAGACACTAAACTGGAAAATCTAACGCGGCTTAGCACCCTTAAGAAAAAAGATTTATGCCTCACTTACCCTTTTGGTCTGCGTCTCCAGGATATCTTTTCCGAAATTACTGAAGAACGCGTCTTCACATCTAATTTAAAGTTCAAGATTGAGAAGTGTCTTGCCTGTTTCATTGTTTGCCGAAAGCCTCTCCAAATTGAAGCTCGCATATTCGCTTCTTCACATTTTCGTCCGAGGGCTTCTTTGGTCTATTTTTTGCAGTATGTGGGTTGAGCGGGCAAAGCTTGCAGGTTCTTTCGCTACAGCTTGGCTGCTCTGTCGTCTAACACAACGCTTCACGGTTTCTCTCGAAAAAAATCTTATGGCTAGGAGTGCTGGAAACGGGCGGGATTATCTAACAACTCAAGCAGTTTTTCGCATCCCGAACTCCTTTACAACCTTTTCCAAGGGAATGATTGTCTGTAACCTTCTTTTCTCAAGCAAAATCTTGAGCAATAGTTTATCTTGTCTTACAGCATTACTCGAATTGTTGATTTGTATGCTTATTGAGACGTTCACGGTTGGCATGTTATCAACAAACTGCTATGTCGTTAACTCGCAGCAAACGAGAGACGCAATCATAATCGATCCAGGATTGGAGTTTTCTTCTGAAGCCCAACAAATTCTCGATTACATAACGCAAGGAGCATTAAAAGTTAAGTTAATCGTGAACACTCATGGGCACTCGGACCACATAAGCGGCGATGCCGTTTTCCAAGAAAAGTACAATGTTCCCATTTGCATTCACAAGTATGATGCTCCCTCTATTGAAGGGTTTAACAACGGCAAGTTTCCAGCAAATGTCCTTTTGGAGAATGGCAGCTTAATCAAGTTTGGCGACAAATCTCTGAAGGTTATGCATACACCCGGGCACACGCCGGGCAGCATCTGTCTTTTAGGAGAGCGGCTCGTTTTCACTGGCGACACGTTATTTGCCGGAGGAATCGGCAGAACCGATTTTCTAGGAGGCTCAGCCAGTGACATGCGCCTTTCTTTGCAAAAGCTTGCGAGTTTGCCCGATAATTTGTTAATTTACCCTGGGCATGGGCCTTCATCTATAATGGGTGAAGAAAAAAGGGTTAATCCCTTTTTAAACAATAAGTGACTAAAAACAACGATAAGTGCCTTTTCTGCAGTGGTTAGTGGGTTTTTTGAGATAAAAAGTGCTTCAGGCTTATATTCAACCTGCTGTATTTCTTTGTCAAGTTCTCAGGGCGCTGCTTCTGCAGTTTTTCAGGGCTTCCATGTTCCTAAGAGACTTCAGAGCCATTCACGTAAAAAGCGCAAAGGGACACGCTGACTAATGCCCGGACTTAGCGAACTTGGTTCTCAGCCTTTTAAGAGGAGAACAAAAAAGTCAATCAAACGATAGCAGCCTCTTGTTCATTTACTTCAAAATTGTTGTCAACTATTACTTCAAGTTCTTTTACAGTAATGATTTTTTCAAATCTATCACTTTGTTTCATTTCTTCCAATAAAGCGGCAGCTCCTTTGTGTGCTTCAATAAACTTTTTAATATCGCTTGAAAGCAAAAAAGGCAAGTTTCTGTTTATTTTTTCTATGCTCCAATTCCACCATGCAATTTTCAATAAGCTTTCGATTGTTTCTTGGCTGAATCGTTTTCTAATAACTCTGATTGGATTGCCTGCCACAATAGAGTACGGTTCTACATCTTTAGAGACCACACTATTAGCGCCAATAACAGCACCATCCCCAATGTGAACCCCTGACAAAATCAAAGCATTCAAACCAATCCAAACGTCATTTCCTATGATAACATCTTTTTTTGATTCCGAGTTTCTCTTGAAAAACTCTTGAAGTTTGCCATCGAAAGAAGGAGCAACCCAATCAGTTCCTTCTTCGCCACCAAGCACATCGAAAGGAAAAGTAGTAACCCGTTCAGTATGATGCCCATGTCCACCACCGAGTAAAATTGTAACACCACCACCTATCGAGCAGAAACTTCCGATAACAAGAGTTGAGTTGCAATCCTGAAACAGCACGTTAGGTTTGCCGTAAGAAAATCTGCCTATAGAAAAACGTGAGTATCTTGGATTATCACACATAAAATCAGAAGCAGACTGATGCTTCAGATGTTTTTTAATTGTTCTTGAGAAAGGCACATGCATTTATCTGAAACTCCTTGTCATGTTGGTTCATACGGCTTTTTTCCATTATTTAGTGCGCACATTTATAAGAACTATGAATTTGAAATATAGATTTTATCAGTCTTAGCCATCGCTACACCTGAAGGCAAGTTGGTAATTTCTAATTTAACACTTGTGACTGCTCAAAAGAAAAAAAGATGGTTTTTATTTGGTTGTGTGAGAAATCGCCACTTAGTCCTTTTCTAAACAATAAAGACAGTTTTTAATTGAGCGGTGTTTTGCTGGTTTAGCTTATTTCTTGCAGTGCACGCAGACGTTTGATAATGTTTGGGTGAGTCGAGAAGATTTCAGTGAAGTTATCCTTGTGTGTCGGCTTCTTTGCGAGTGTTTGGTTTAGTAGCTCTTTTTTGTCTGCTATTCCGTTTGCGTGTATCTCTGCTGAGTCAGCGTTTGCTCTGTCAGGATCAGCGATAAATAACGCTTTAAATGCAGTGTTATTTTTTTGTTGTTGCCTGTTTTGTTGTTTCATGCCCCGTCGGCTTTCTTCAACTATTGTAACTAAGCCCGTTGAGAGCTTTTCTGCGCCGTTCTCAACTATTGAAACGCTGTGTCTGTCCGCATAGTACTCGCGGAGTCTGCTTAGTTGGAGTGTGAATAAGGTTAGTACCCACGAGAAAGCCATAAACGCTAAGCCTAGTAATGCGTTGCTGCCTCCTTTTTTGGAGCCTCCTCCGAACATGCCTGAGAGCATAAAGGAGTAACCAATATACAGGAATAATGATGGCAGGAAAGAAACTATCATCATGGCCTGGACGTCATGGTGCTTTATGTGGCCAAGTTCATGTCCAAGGACAGCTTCAACTTCACCGCTATCAAGAGACTGCAAAAGCCCCGAAGTTACGGCGACGCGGCTACCTGATAGAGGTGAGCCGTAAGCGAATGCGTTTGGAAGAGGAATCTGTGCTAACATTAGTTTTGGTGTTGATATTCCGCTTTTCCTGCTAAGGTTTTCAACTGTCTGGTGTAATCCTGGGTTTTCAGCTTGTTTCAGTTCTCTAATTTTGTATATTGCGCCTATAAGGTATGGCGCCAGCAGCCATTGACCTATGTTCAATGGCTACTACAAGTATCCCTATGGTTACTAGGGAAAGACCTAATCCAAAGTAAAATAAGACAGCTGTAAATACAAGTGTGGTTAAACCAAAGATTATGGCTAAAGTTGCAGCCATAGAAAGTCCAAGTTTCCAAGCGTTCATGCATCGGTCACTTTCAATACCCACTGAGTTTCCATGGACGCTTATAACTTTTATGCGCTAATTGAAAGCAACAAATCCTTGAATATGACTCATTTTGCAGCTAGCAACCAAGATAAGCCTGCTTGAATTACGGCTAAAACTTTGCCCATCATAATCACCGTAAACCTGCTTAACCATAAAACCAGCTTTCTCCAACAACCCTTGCAAACGCTTCAATTCATACAAACGGGAAATGTGCCTAAAAACTCTAATTTGTCCCCTTGCCTTATCATAAACCACCCACAAATCACACAGCCTATCGCCACCTGCGTTTACCGTTCGTTTTTGGAGCAGAAAAAAGCTCGGATATTCCCTCCACTTAAAAAACCGAAAAAGCACTCGCTTAGCCAAACGATTGTTAAACTTCAATAAAATCGGTAAAAAGACCCATTTAAACTCTGCACGCCGATTTGCATTGTACTTTAACATTAAACGTTCACAGTTGAAGACATCAACGATTAAGTCGCCGCCTTGACTGAATGCTTCTCGCAGTTCCATCAGGCTTTGCAGGTCATCTTGTTCCAAAGGCAGGCACCCCAAACTCGTATCCATACTGACTGAAGCCGAAAAAGCTCCAGCCTTAAAAGGCAAACACCGCATATCACCCCTGACGAGTTGGACGCTACGCCATCGGTTCTTGCCTATCTTGAGAAGATTTATCGATATGTCCAAACCGACCATATTGTATCCATCCTTGCTTAGGGGAATTGAGTGCCTTCCAGTTCCGCAGGCAAGGTCCAGAACCAACCCATTTCCTTTTAGGGTGTCTTTTATGAATTGTATCTGATTTTGGGTTGAGCTTTGGTCAGCTATCTCTGCCCAGTAAACTCCCATTTCATCAAAAACATTCATAATATTACTTCTCAAACACAACCTTTTAAACAAGCATCTGAGCGGGTGTGAGCTATTTTTTCTCTTAAGGGCAATTTTGGCTCAAGAAGTACTTTCCTTGTAATCCTTGGGGCACCTTTGGCCATTTGATGTGCTGTTAGTATAGTATAGTAAACGTTATTTAGTATAGTATAGTAAACGTTATTCTTATATTTTAGTTTACTATAGTAAACGAGTATGGCTTCAATCGAAGACTTCCGATACGTAATAGAGCTTTGGAAAAATTTGGAAATCCCTCCAACAGTAAGAAGAGAAATAGATATCGACATAAATGCCGATAAAATAATCACAGTTGCAGGAGTCAGAAGAGCAGGGAAGACAAGCCTAATCTTCCAATGCGTAGCTGACCTCCTAAAAAACGGCGTAAAAAAGGATAACATAATTTACATAAATTTTGAAAATGAGCGGTTAATAGGCGCAAAAGCCACAGACTTAGACAACCTGCTGATTGCGCATAACATGGCGTTCACGCCTCAGTCTGGAATAATTTACCTTTTCTTAGATGAGATACAGATTGTGGAAAACTGGGATAAATGGGTAAGAAAAATATACGACCTTCACAAGCACCGAATTGTCATCACGGGTTCATCCTCGGAGTTGCTAAGCAGCGAGATTGCAACGGCTCTTGCAGGAAGAAACCTCTCGTACATAGTTTACCCCTTTTCATTTCGGGAATTCATAAAGGCAAAGAGCATAAAAGAAGAAAAAGAAGACTGGAAATATTCGGCGAAGAGGGGGCTCGTGCTTAGAGAGCTTGATGAATTGCTTGAATATGGGTCATTTCCAGAAGTGACTCTGACTAAAGATGGCAACAGAAAAATGGCGCTTTTGTCTTCTTACTTTGACGCCATAATCTTCCGGGACATAGTGAAAAGATACAAGCTTAGAGAAACGGGCGACTTGGGTGTTTTCCTGAGAATATTGGCCAGTAACTATGCGGTCTACTTCAGTTCCAGCAAAACCTACAATTATTTTTCAAGTGTGGGCTTGAAATTAAGCAGGAAAACAATTCTTAACTTCTTAGAGTACGCAAAATCAGTTTTTTTTGCAACAACACTTGAGCAATACAGCAAAAGCCCCAAAAAACGATTTGCAATACAACAGAAAACATACGTCATCGACATTGGGCTTTCAAAGTTATTCGGCGACGTAGACAAAGGAAGAGCACTTGAAAACGCTGTCTTCATGGAATTACTGAGGCACAAAAAAATCGGAGAGTCAATTTACTACCTGAAACTGAAATCAGGCAAAGAAGTAGACTTTATAGTGAAAGGAAAAAATACACAGTTACTGCAAGTCTCCTATGACGTGTCCTCACCTGAAGCTCGGAAACGGGAAACGTCCGCTTTGGTAGAAGCCGCTAAAACATTCAATCCAAGCGACTGCAAAGTAATAACATATGACTATGAAAATGAAGAAACGGTAGATGGCTTAAAAATAAAGTTTGTCCCCTTCTGGATTTGGGCACTATAAAACCTGCAAACGCGGCTATTATCCTTAAACTCTGGCTAACAAAAACCAATCAGGCAATTCCATAATAACTCAGTAGGCTTAAACTGGGAAGAAAATTGCAATAATAACACTGCTAAACGTTATCGCTGTATTAACGCTTGTTAACCTAATTTTTATGCGTAGAAAAACGCAAAATAAACCTACTCCAAAAGATTTTTATTTTGTTAAATTCCCAATACAATTGTGATAATATGAAGATAGAATTAACTAGCGTGTTCGTTAACGATCAGGAAAAAGCGCTTAGGTTTTATACTGAGATTTTAGGTTTTATCAAAAAGTCCGATATATCAGCTGGAAAATACAGATGGTTAACAGTTGTTTCGTCCGAAGATCAAGATGGCACGCAGTTGCATCTCGAACCAAATAACAATCCGGCCGCAAAGGCATATCAGGAAGCTATTTTTAAGCAAGGTATTCCAGCGACATCATTCTTTGTAGAGGATATTCAAAAAGAACATGGAAGATTGAAAAAACTTGGCGTTAAATTTATTATGGAACCGACAAAGGTGACTGGATCAACTATCGCAGTATTTGATGACACATGCGGCAATCTCATACAGATCACACAACTAGATTCTAAAATGTGAGATATTGTTCAGTGGAAAAACAGTCGTACATTCAATATAGCTTAACGAGCCTTCTTATTTTCTTTTTCATCTTTCTTTAGCTTTTCCTTCATTTCCTTGAACTGTTCTCCCTTACTTTATGCCTATTTGGATCATACAATGGACCGAGGGGGTAGGCTGTGAGAGAGACAGAGGGAGCAAGCGCATGGGCTTAGCATTTGGCTGTGGAGGGATTTTTAGTGGAATGATTTTCATGAGTCACTGTGCCTTTACTGGTGCTTTATATAGGGTTTTTTAGGAACCCTGCGCGATAAATGCTTGCTTTAAGCTTCAAATCAAAAAAGCAACCTAAAACAAGCCCTGAACCCAAACCGCCTACCGATGGACCTACCCTACTATTTGTGCCAAAATTCAGCCACAAAAAGCTGCTTGACCCATAGGTAAACCCTAATTTTTACTGGCAGAATTCACCAATAAAAATGCTGAGATGAATATAACAAGAGGTAGTTAGCTTAAGGATTTTCGAGCCCCTTAAATATGAATACATTTATTGTCTAAACTATTGGAGTATCAAGCTTTGACTGAAAAGCAGGATTGGCAGCACCTATACATGCTCCTTAAGCTCGCGGAAATGGGTGCATATCGTCGAATCGCCAAAATTTCAACTGAGTTTTTAGCGGGTAAACTTGGGATTTCCCAGCAAACCGCGTCGCGCTATCTGATAGAGCTTGAGCGCAAAGGGTGGATCCAGAGAAACATTACGCCGGAAGGGAGTTTGATTAAAATTGAAGAGGCGGGAACTAAAGAGCTGCAAAAACTTTATTCTAACTTGAAATTTTTAGTTGAAAAATCGTATCCTCCTTCGGTAACTTTGGAAGGAACCGTTTTCACGGGTTTAGGTGAAGGCGCTTATTACATCGCAAAAGAGCCTTATCGGAAACAGTTTACTGAAAAGCTGGGGTTTGAACCTTACCCTGGCACGCTTAACCTTAAACTATCAAGTGACTACGACATTAAAACTCGCATGGAAATAGAAGCGTACCCAGCAATCGAGATTACAGGCTTCAAGAACGAAGACCGAACCTTCGGCTTGGTGAAATGTTACCCTGCAGTCATCGATAACAAGGTTAAAGGCGCTTTAATCACGGCGTTGCGAAGCCACTATGACGTTTCAGTGCTGGAAATAATTGCGCCCGTATGCCTCAGAAAACAGTTAAACCTCAAAGACGGCAACACAGTGAAAGCGGAAATTTACATTATGCCCTAGCTAAAACGGCGAAATGGGATGCTTGTACTTAACTGAATACTGCTCATGCGGTTTACGCATTGTACCTAACAAATAACCGATTAGCAAACCGAAGCCTAATCCGCCTATATGAGCCAAATCGTTCACGCCTGGCCCAGATCCACTGATAATCAGCAGAAAGAACGCGTAAACTAACGCTCCGAGAATAGATTGCCTAACAGAACGCCCAGCATAAATCACAACTGCTCCGAACAATGCGAAAATTGCGCCTGACGCTCCAACCGATAATAGGTTTGGTCCAAACGCTAAGGAAACAACGTTGCCTGCTAAGCCTCCAATAAGGTAGATTCCAAGATACTCGGGCAGAGAAAACATTTCTTCTCCTCTTAAACCGAAAATGAACAGAAAAAGCATGTTGCCGCCAATGTGCGCTATTGAGGCATGTATAAACATGGATGTGAAAAGCTGGTAATACCACCCATGGAACACAAGATAATTATATTGACCATATTGAAGCATAATGTTGTAGTTTGTGTTAAGCCAATTTCCGCCAACTATAGAAGTATAAATGTAGACAGCGACGTTTATGGCGATTAGAATGTATGTGGGCTTATACTTCACTGAATTCATGATGCATGACCGATTTAACCGTCAAGTTTGTCAATTATTTTCTGTTTAATCTTTGATGAACTATCTAAAGTATACTCTCCAAACTTGCCGATTCTAACAATTTTAACATTCACTTTGTGCTTATCCACGTAATTCCGCACTTCTTTCTCCATTTCCTCTTGGTCGTATCCTAAAGCAATTACATCGGGCTTAACGTTCTCGATAACTTCTCCAATGTCAAAGTTCTCGTATCCAAGCACTGCTTCATCAACAACTTTCAAAGATTCAACCAGTGTGCGACGTTGATCCTCAGACATTATGGGTTTTCTGCCCTTGTCTTTCTCCACCGTGCTGTCTCTTGCAATGATAACTACTAGTTTAGCGTTTTCTCCGCCTGCTTTTTTGGCACCCTCCAAAAATTTAACGTGACCCAAATGAAGCAGGTCGAACACGCCTGATGCTAAGACAACTTTTTTCTTTCTTGGTTTGTTGGCCATTCGAATTTCACAGCGCCTAATAGTCTTAAAGCGTCAAGGAGCCCTTCACAGTAGGCTACCGAAGTTAGGCTGGTTTCAAACTTGCCTTGAGCCTTATAATACTTTGCGTCCTTTAAGTAATCAGAAGCCCAACACAAAATATTCCAACAGCTTCCTCCGTAACGCTTACGGGCACTTTTGTTTGTTGCAGTTCTTTGAGGACTTTTTCCGCTGAAGAAATATACTTTGCAGTGAGCGCTTCTAGACTCATTTGGCAAGACTCCTAAACTCTGCTGGTGCGCCAGCAAAAGCAATCAAGGATTCGGTTTCCATAAAATGCAACTCGCCTGGAAAAATCAAACTGTAAGGTGGCTCGCCGAAGTCATAATTCACTAAATTTTGGACGAAATCAGCTTTCAAGGTTGGATTGTTGCTTCCTGCCCGCGCGATGCCGACTGCGACCGTGTCTGGGGTGATTACGCCTTTTTTGTTTTTTTGTTCAACCTCAAGCAGCATTGCGATGGCTTGGTTGATACTTAAGAACTGCTTTTCGTTTGCTTTCAAATCTAAAAGGCAAAGAGTATGCAAACCAAACTTTTTGTTTTGAGCGATAACATTGTAGGGTGTTTCCGAAAAATTCTCAGGGAAGGGAACGGTAACTGTTTTTCCAAACTTGTAATTATGCAATCCCGATAAGCTTATTATTGCTGAAATTATTGAGGCCCCATGGATAATCCGTGTTTTTATCCCATGCTTTTCAGCATCAATTCGCAAAGTGACATGTGTCGTGGCGATAAATGGGTCACCGGGAACAAGAAACACTGCTTTGCCTTTTTTGGCGGCTTCAAGAATGATGATGCCGTTCTCTTCCTCAAGTTCACGCCTTGAAATTGCTTGGACTTTTTTGCCGCACAATGTCTCAAAGCTTTGCAGGTTGAAGTCGGGCATGAGGCTAGTGTAGAGTTCTATGAAAACGTAATCTGCAGTTTTGGTTTCTTCTAAACCTTTGATGCTTATGCCTTTTTCATCGTTTAATCCTAAGCCTACGAAGACAAGTTCATTCAATATTGAGCCCTTGTAAGTAATTGAGGGGTTGAGACTTAAACGTTATTTTTCTTTGATTTCGCCCTTTTCAACCAACCGCTTATAGTAAACGCGGCAGGTGTTCATGGAAATTCCAGTGCGTTCGCAGAATACCGTGAGAATTTTTTCTACGGGTTCATCAGGTTTTTTTTCTTTAAGCCTTTCCTTTAACTCTTGAATCATGTGTTTATCGATTTTATCGCTCATCGGCATCCTCCTTCCTATCACACATTATTTATGCTTGCTCTTTCTCAAAACCCTTTCTCGTTTTTTTGGATGGAACATCCAACCAAACATTTATATGATTTACGTCAAAGAGAAACCTACGCATTTCAGCCTCGTAGACGAAGGATTGAAACTTCAATGAAGCCTGTTGAAAATTTAGTCAGAGATAACATAAAGAATCTTAAGCCATGCGTTCATGGCGGAGAGGTTTTGGATGCTGCAGGCAAGAGTGGTTTTAGGCGAGAGGAAATTTTAGATTTCAGTTCAAGCGTGAATCCTTTAGGTCCATCAAAAAAGGCGCTTGAAGCAGCAAAAAACAGCTTTAAAGAAATTCCTGCTTATCCAGACTCAAATTCTAACGAGTTACGGCAAGCTATTGCAAGTCACTTTAACGGATTAAACAAAAACAACGTCGTTGTCGGTAATGGCTCAACTGAACTTATGTACTTGTTTGCTGAGGCTTTTATGAAAAAAGGCGACACCGCCATTATTCCTGCACCAACATTTGGGGAATACGAGAGTGCAGTTAGAAAGACTGGTGAAACACCAAAATTCGTAAAGCTTGACAGCAATTTCAACATTGAAGCAGACGCTTTTGAACAGGAAATGGCAGGCGCAAAGATTGTTTTCTTATGCAACCCCAACAATCCAACTAGCATTCTTATTCCAAACGAAACTTTAACTGGAATAATTGAGCGGGCTTTGGAGCAGGATAGCCTTGTTTTTCTTGACGAAGATTTTTTGGAGTTTGTGGAAAACGAAAAAGCCCTATCAATGATAAACAAAATAAAGAGTTACCCTAACCTGTTTATTTTAAGGTCTTTTACGAAAATTTTTGGTTTAACGGGTTTGCGGGTTGGCTACGGAATTGCCTCTGAAGAAATCATCAATGTGCTATTGTGCGCGAAGATTCCTTGGAACGTTAACTGTTTAGCGCAGGCTGCCGCTGTTGCCGCGTTGAAAGACCAGGAGCATCTAAGGGTGACGCGTGAGCTTATCAAAAAAGAGAAAACACAACTCTTAGCTGAATTAGGGGAAATTAAGTCGTTCAAGATTTTTCAGCCTGACGCCAACTTTTTCTTTATTGACATTCGCAAATCAGGCTTAACAGCGACTGAACTGAAGAATAAACTGCTGCGGCAGGGCATTTTGATTCGGGACTGCACCTCTTTTAGGGGACTTGACGAGTACTTTATTCGTGTAGCGGTTAAAACGCGTGTGGAGAATGAGCGGTTGATTGAAGCTTTGAAACGGACAGTGAAGAATTAGAAAAGACTAAGGTTTGAGTAGTGAACCATGTTTTCTTTTGATTTCTCCTTGTTTGTCGATTCTGCGCTGATTTTTCCATTAGCCTTTTTGATTGATGCAGTCCTAGGAGAGTACCCTGACAAGATTCACCCAACCATCGGCATCGGCAAAATAATATCTTACCTCAAACCAAAAGCGAAAAACCCAAACCCCAGAATCGAAAAAGCAAACGGCGTCATATTAGCTTTAAGTGTTATGCTGCTTGTTTCGGTTCCAGTGTTTTTGCTGCTTTTTTGGATTAGGCAATCCTTCGGTCCAATACCATACATTATTGTGGGCGCGGTTTTGTTTAAGGCTACTTTTGCAGTGAAAGGCATGGGCCAATACACTAAACCGATTGCAAAGGCCTTAAAGAAGAATGATTTAGCTGAAGCACGGAAATGGTTGCCCTTCATTGTCCGTCGAGACCCAAACACGCTCAATGAGAGACAGATAACTTCCGCGGCCGTGGAATCCATCGCAGAAAGCACCACAGACGGAATAACTGCACCATTCTTCTTCTTTGCCCTCTTTGGTGTTCCAGGCGCTTTTGCGTATCGTGTGGTTAACACGTTGGATTCTATGGTTGGCTACAAAAATATCGAAAACAAGAATATCGGCTGGTTCTCAGCGAACTTGGATACAATAGCGAATTATATCCCTGCCCGATTAACAGCCTACTTAATGGTTGCCGCCTCATTCCTTTTAAGGGAAAACTGGCGTGAATCATGGCGCATCCTGCAGAGGGACAAGCGAAAAACCGTTAGCATAAACGCGGGCTGGACAATTTCAGCCATGGCTGGAGCATTAAACACCCAACTGGAAAAGCAGGGACACTACGCCTTAGGTGATGACCACGGCATTTCGCCAGAACACATCTCAAGGGCATTGCGGATGATGGCGTTGACTGCTGTTCTGTTTGGTTTAGTGGTGGTTTTGCCAGTTTTGGCTTTGAGAATTTATGTTGCAGGACTATAGTGGTTTTACGAAGGGTGTTGTTTGATAAATTTGGAGAGGTTAATGATTTCTAGGTCGCCCTTGCATTTGGGGCAGGTTTTTTGGATTTCGGCTGCTCTCGCACC
>CAWAUU010000029.1:0-13610 GCA_963785215.1 Candidatus Bathyarchaeota archaeon | reverse complement strand
CGTTCCGCCGTGCGCATTACTAGTGTAGACAAAGCTGCCCCCATTATTTATTGCTACCCAGCAGGGTGCATTCCCAAAAGTGGGCATAGCACCACTGATAGTTCTCAAGGTACCCTGGTCAGAAACGACGTACGAAGACAAGGTATCAGTTGCGGCTTCGCTAACAACCAAGTTGTCTAAGCCTGTGAAAGCAAATCCATAGGGTCCATTGCCAACGGAAACATGAGTTGTCGGGGCGCCAGCTACTCCGCTTGTGCCGACCAAGTATGTATCAATGATGTTGGTGCCTTTTTCTGTTACGACTAACACTTTTCCGTCAGGGCTGAATCCTACCTGCTCAGGCGAAGCGTTAGGTCCACTTAGGGGCTGATTCGACCCAGTTAGGTAGGTTAATGTCCCAGTACTGCTCAGCATAAATCCAGCTATATTTCCAGTTATAGTTGCAGATCCATTATTCAGCACGTAAACCCAACTGTTGTGAATTGTTAAACTTATCGGCGCAGTCCCATGGGAACTCGCAATAGAACTAAATACAGGCACTCCGTTGCTTTGTACGCTGAAAACTGAGATCTGGCTGCTTCCAGCGTTAACAGCTAGTAGGAAGCGACCATCACTTGTAAGGACCACTGCGCCTTGGCTTGCGAGTGCTACTCCTGTTCCCGAGCCAGTGGTTGAGACAGAACCACCAAATGTAATTGACCCATCTGAAGCCCTGCTGTAATATAGAACGTGGTTTGGTGAGGCGTTATCAATAGTGTAGACGGTTCCAGCATTTCCAGGTCCTGCATTTACAATGCTTGCAACCGCAAATATCGCCAAGACTACAATTGCAATACTCAAAATTGCGAGAAATTTTCTTTTCACTTTTGCACCTCCCAACTCCTTGAATTGAGTTAGAAGCCAACTCATCTAACCCGAAACCTATGTATAAGGAAATGTGGTTGCCATGAAACAATAACAAATACCGCTCAAAAAAACAGGTAGCTCAACCAAGAAGCGCGCTGGCTTGTCTCTAAAATCGATTAATGTTTATTTTTAAGTTGAGGCTTTGGGATCAATCGTGGGGTTCGTTTCATGTATTCACAATACTCGTCGCCGAATTTATCAATCAGCATTAGTTCCTCCTTACTTATCTGCTCGTAGATTATTGTGATTAGGGCAAGAGCAGGCAAAAGAATAAGCCAATTGGAAGCCACAAGAGCAAGGGCTATTATGAAGGTGAAGGCCTCAAAATAAATCGGATTCCTAACAATGTGGAACGGTCCACTTTTTTTGGAAACATATTCTCTAAACAACAGAACCAGAAAATGAAATTACTATGAGAACCGCTAAGCGTCTTTATGTTTGCTAGACAGATTGATTAAGAGCCTTGGAGAATTAGAAAACAAGCTTCAACGAAAGTTGCGGCGAAAAGGTAGGCGGTCGTTCTGGTTCCCAGCATTGAGCTCATTGTGGCGGCGTTCCTGCTTGTGGCTTTCTTAGCCGCGGTCCTATCTACAAGGCTTAAGATACCGTACACGTTGGTTTTGGTCTTAACCGGTGTTGTAATCACCGTGGTCGCGTCTTCGTTTACTCTGGAAGGAGGATCTTTCGAGAACCTGATTTCTCAATTGAGATCACTCTGCGCTCAACTTCTCCAGGGGGGCGGAGGAGGTCTTTTCGTGGGTTTCGTTGTTCCCCCATTGATATTTGAAGCCATGATTCATCTTCGTGCCAGTGATCTGCGAGCTGTAATCAAGCCTTCGTTAGCCTTAGCAACAATAGGCATCTTGATAGCAACTTCTGTTGGCGGGCTTATCTTGTGGAAGGTCGTCGGTCTTTCGCCGTATGTTTCTTTTCTTTTCGCCGCGTTAATTGCCCCCACGGACACAGTTACGATTTTGGAGGTTTTTCGACGGGTAAAAGTTCCTTCCAAACTATCAACGCTGCTCGACACCGAAGCGGCGTTCAACGACGCCACTGGCATCGTCTTATTTACTATAATCCTTTCAACTATCGGTCTTCAAAAGGTCGCGGTAACGCAAACAATATTCAGTTTCAGTTTCACCCTTGGTGCAGGTGTCTTAATTGGGTTAGCGGTCGCTTTTCTAGGTGAAGTTCTTACAAGCTTGATAGCGGACAGAGTGGCTGAAACCATCTTGGCGGTCGCGGTGGTGTACGGGTCATACGCATTAGCAACAGGAATAGGCGCCTCAGGGCTAATAGCAGTCGCCGTGGCAGGGCTATACTTTGGCAACTTCACGATGCGATCCGCCATGGAACCCGCGTCAAAAGAAGCCGTGACGACATTTTGGCAGATAGCAGCCTTCCTAGGCAACTCGATAGCGTTTCTAATCATCGGTTTGGAGACAAATATTATCACTCTTTCGCAATCAGTTCTGCTCATCGTGACCGCCTATGCAGCCGTTACCATAGCTAGAGCCGCCACAGTATACCCTATTCTCGCTGTGTTCAACAAATTCGGCGACAAAATATCCGCAGTTTGGCGCAACATCGCCATGCTTGGCGGGGTCCGAGGCGCCTTGTCCATAGCGCTAGTGGCTACAATAACAACGTCCGCAGTTATTTCTCAGGGAGATATCAACACAATAGATACAATGGTGCTCGGAGTAGCTTTCATCTCAATCATGTTCCAAGTGCCTTTGCTGTTCCGCTACGTGAGGAAAAAAATACCCCAAACGGATACTGTGTCAGAGACAGAAATTGACAAGCAATTCGATTTAATAGCCTCACACTTGGAGAAGTTGAGAAAACTAAGATTAGAAGGCAAAATATCCAACGAAGAATTCACGAAAAGAATAGAAGAAAACAAAAAGAACCTTGACGAGCTAATAGCAACGTCGCCTGTCACAGTCGAAACAAGAAAAATTATTCTCGCAAGAGCCGCCGCGTTATACAATTCTTTCCCAAAAATGCCAAAACGCAAAGCGAAAGACAAAAACAAAGAAGCAAATAACAAAACAACAAAAGATCATAATGACAAGCCAAGTTAATTACATGTCAATCGATGACGAAATGCCCGCTGTCAGCACGTAAAAAGGCAAATAAGAAATATCGCTAGACGGGCTTTTTGGTTTTGTTCCTTTTGGGGTAGATCCAAAAAAACATAAATTTACTTTTTTTTATTAAAAAAATATAAAAAGTACAAAACGCTAAATTGGAAAAAGCTGAAAATAAATGTTTGAGGGAGATTATTCTTCCATCATTATTAAAGTTAAAGTTGACCTAACTTGCTTGATTGTCCGAATTTTATGTGTCACTGAATCCTTTAGCTCTTCCATAGTGTCTGCCTTGACTCGTACAACTAGATCGTATACGCCATAGGAAACGTAAGCTTCTTCGACATTATTTATGTTCCTAAGCTGTTTTAGCACGTTATCTTCTGAGCCCGACTCAACATTAAACAATACATATGCTCGTGGCATTCAAACACCTATTTTTAATAATTACGAAGGTAATTAAATAGTTTGGCATAAAAACGGTTTTATTTTAACTGTTAAACGGTTCAAGCTGACGCTGTGTACAATAAAATATTTACATAAATTCCCTAAGGAACGCTGTTCGATTTTGAAAAAAGAAGAAGTGTTAATTTTGAGAGCTTATTCTAAAAAAGTTTAAATATATACCGTATATACCAATAGAGTTATTCTTGCCATAATCTCCTTGGAGATCCTAAAAACATGAAAATCATATCCAAAGAAGATTTCCAGAATTTTATAGATGCTTTAATAAAAGATGATTCTTTGAACGTTATTGGCGTTAAATCAAAAGGTAATAAATTTGCTTTCGCGCCTCTTGAGTCCGCCAAGGAATTACGCCTCGACTATGACGTAACATTGTTGCCTCCGAAAAAATATTTCTTCCCTCAACGCGAAACCTTATTTACCTATGACTTGTCAGATGGATTTTCCGCTAAAAATCCAGAGGAAACCCAACCAATGGTGCTTGTAGGAGTTCACCCTTATGACATTGTAGCCCTACTTCACATGGATGAAATATTCAGGGAAACGAAGTCTGATTCCCAATATTTTAAGAAACGAGATGCAGCAATCATAATAGGCATCAACATTCAAAAGATGTCAAAATGGAATTTTTCTTCCTTTATGGGTTCTGCAGCCATTGATTATGGCTATGATCTTATGCTTACAGACTTGGGTAATAGATATGCAATAAACGTTGGCTCTCAAAAAGGAGAAGAACTATTATCCAAATACGCAAATAACGTAACACTCGCGTTGGCACGGGACATGCAAATTGCTGGGCAGAAAAAAAGAGAAGTAATGGGTATGTCTCAGCAAAAGTTTGACTTTCCGCCTGAACTCATTCCTGAACTGCTAAAGGACAGCTACGGGAAAAGTGGATTCTGGGAAAAGCATTCTGAAAAATGTTTAGCCTGCGGTTCATGTGTCCTAGTATGTCCAACATGTTATTGTTTTGATGTTAAAGAAAACACTGATCTTTCCTTAGAGCATGGCGAAAGAATTAGGACATGGGACGGCTGTCTACTGGAAGATTTTGCAAAGATTTCTTCAGGAGAAAACTTCCGCGCTACTAGACCGACAAGGTATCGCCATCGATACTTCAAAAAAGGTAAATATTTGTTTGATCGTTTTGGTTTTATTTCCTGTGTTGGTTGCGGAAGATGTTCTTCAAATTGTCTTCCAGATATAGCAAACCCCGTTAACCTTTTCAACGACATGTATCGAGAGAATCAAAACACGGGAGTACAAATGGCAACCTCTACTGTTCAGCCAGAAGTTAACATTCAGACCGAAGGAAACATAGACTTCGTACCAAGGCTTGCAACTATAATCAAGAAAGTGCCGATGACTTCGATGGAAACACTGTTTGAAATCAAACTGGATGACGGATCAGAACTTAATCATAAACCAGGCCAATTTGTAGAAGTCTCTGCGTTTGGAATAGGCGAGGCGCCAATATCCTTATCCTCTTCACCAACAAAGAAAGAAACGTTCGAAGTTTGCGTACGCAAGTTGGGAAACGTTACTACAAGATTACACAAGCTAAATGTTGGTGATAAAGTGGGAATCAGAGGTCCATTTGGTAATGGGTTTGATGTTGACTCTCTAAAGAGCAAAGACCTCTTATTCATAGCCGGTGGGCTTGGAATTGCACCCCTCAGATCCCTAATCAATTATGTTTTTGACAACAGGAAAGATTTCGGTCGCGTCTATCTGCTATATGGATGTAAAGAACCAAAGGAACTGCTTTTTGGCGAGGAACTAGACTTAATGGCGTCCAAAGAAAATGTTGAGTTCAAACCTACTGTAAACTGGTGTCCTGAAAATGAAGTTTGGAGCGGCAACATAGGTGTAATCACAACGCTTATTCCTCAAGTTTCTTTTGACCCAGAGAAGACGCTCGCAATATTATGCGGTCCCCCAGTCATGTACAAATTCGTAATTGCAGATCTAAAGAAACGGAATGTCCCAGATGATCATATACTCATGTCACTTGAACGAAGAATGAAATGCGGTGTAGGAAAATGTGGTCACTGCCAAATTAACCAAATCTACGTCTGCAAAGACGGTCCTGTTTTTAATTATTCAAAAATAAAAGGTGTACCGGAGGCACTATAATGAAACCCAAAGTTGCTTTCTTTGATTTTGCAGGCTGTGAAGGAGACCAACTGCAAGTAGCTAATCTCGAAGAAGACATTTTAGCTCTTCTCGGTCAAGTTGAAGTTGTTAGCTTTAGAGAAGTCATGAAAGAACACAGCGACAACTATGACATAGCTTTTGTTGAAGGCTCTTGCACTAGGCTACAAGACGAAGATCGACTAAGAACGATTAGAAAAAATGCTAAAATCGTAGTTGCCATAGGATCATGCGCTACAATTGGCGGAATCAACTCTCTTAGAAACTACAAAGATTTGGATAGCGTCAAAAAAACTGTGTATGGAGAAAACGCAAAACTCTTCGATAGTTACGCTGCAAGACCCATAGATGCGGTAATTCCCGTGGATGCCTATGTTCATGGATGCCCAATAGACAAAGATGACTTCTTACATGTTGTTAAATCGCTTTTACTGGGAAAGAAGCCGGACACTCCAACTTACCCCGTTTGTGTTGAATGCAAGAAAAACGAGAACGTATGTGCCTTTGAACGAGGTCAATTTTGTGTCGGAACAGTGACTAGAGCTGGCTGCAACTCATGCTGTGTAAATGAGGGAACAATATGTTGGGGTTGCCGAGGTATTGTAGACAATCCAAATGAGAATTCCCACAAGGAAGTTTTGATAAAATATGGTCTCACAGTTGATGACGCAATTAGTAAGTTTAGATTGTATTTTGGTTGGCAGGAGGCAAAAAGATGAAAGAATCAAATGTTGACGTTGAAGTCCACCATATAACAAGAGTTGAAGGACACGGAAACATCAATGTGAATATCAAAAATGGACTTATAGAAAAATGTGAATGGAATATTCCAGAAGCACCAAGGTTCTTTGAAGCCATGGTTGTAGGAAGATCCTGGAATGAACTACACCACATCACCTCTCGCATATGCGGCATATGCTCAATTGGCCATACACTTGCTTCATTGAAAGCCACCGAATCAGCCATGGGCATAACTATAAGTGAACAAGACCTAAAACTTAGAAAACTAGCATTACACGCGGAAAATCTGCAGAGCCACATTTTACATTTAGGTTTTCTCGTTCTGCCTGACTTGATGGGTGTAGGTTCAGTAATTCCTCTTGCGTCTACAAATCTTCCAGAGGTTAAGATAGTTCTTCAACTTCACAGAACCGCAAATGAGATGTCAAACTTGCTCTGTGGAAGAACAACACATCCTCAAAGATTGATACCGGGTGGTTTCTCCAAAATCCCGTCGATGAAAGAATTGGCATTAACCAGAAAGAAACTGCAAGATTCTATTCCAAGCATTCAAGCCGTGGCGGAATTATACAAGAGCTTAGCAGGCGAATTACCTAACTTCAAAAGAGAAACAGAATTCATTTCTTTAACTGACCCAAGTGAATACGCACTCTATGACGGAAAACTGGCTTCATCAGACACAGGTACTGCGCCAGTAAAAGAATATCTCTGCATACACCAACGAGTATATTATTCCGCAATCTACCGCTAAATGGGCAAAGCATACCCGTGAATCGTACATGGTAGGTGCTTTAGCCAGGCTGAACAACAATTACAAGAGATTATCCCCGATGGCTCAAAAAACAGCTGAGGCGTTCAATCTTCTGCCAATGTGCTATAATCCTTTCATGAATAGTATTGCTCAACTTGTCGAAGTAGTTCACAGCGTCGAAGATTCCATAAGCCTAATAAACGAACTTGAAGCAGCAGGTCTGCAACCTCAACCAGACTACAATAAACCAGAAATCAAAGTGAAGGCAGGCACAGGCGTTGGTGCAGTAGAGGTACCAAGAGGCATATTATTCCATGATTACACCTACAACGAAAAGGGGATATGCACAAAAGCCAACTGTATAATCCCAACCAACCAAAACCACGGAAACATTCAGTTAGACATGAAAGCTATTCTTCCGCAGATTATCGATAAACCGCAAAAAGAGATCGAATTAACGCTAGAAATGTTAGTTAGAGCTTACGACCCATGCATTTCCTGCTCCACACACGTTGTAAAAGTCAACTTAACTTAGACCGAACGAATCCTTCAGCAGCCAAACATTGACTCAGCCAAAATTCCGACGAGTATCCAGCCATAAAGACGGAATTTGATATACTTCGCAGTCTAAATACAACATAAAGTATATCGAATTAATTCGCCCTTGCCCACTTACATAAAAAGCATAGTTTACGAGGAATTGGAGTTGGGACTAGAAAATCTTAACTGTTTCTTTAATCCCCGAGCAATCGCAGTTATAGGTGCCGGTGAACGCGACGATTCCTTAGGCGCTAGAATACTCCACAACTTAATCGGATCATATCAAGGTTTAATTTTTCCTGTGAATCCTTTTAAACAGACTGTTCAAGGAATTATTGCTTACCCAAGCGTTGACAAAGTTCCGTCTAAGATAGACCTTGCAATCATCGCAACTCCAGCACACACGATTCCTCAGATTATTGAAGAGTGCGGGAAATCTGGAGTACGAAGTGTAATTATTGTTTCTGCTGGTTTAAATGAAAATGACGAAACTGGTCAGAGTCTTATACGACAGATTCTTGAACATAAGAACGCGTATGGAGTGCGAATAATAGGGCCAAACAGTTTAGGCGTCATAAGACCAAAAACAAACTTGTACGCCACGTTTGGAGACAAAAAAGCGATTCCTGGAAAAATTGCTTTCATCTCTCAAAGTGCCGCGCTTTGTGGATCGGTTTTGGATTGGTCTTCAGAAACTAAAGTGGGACTCAGTGCAGTGGTCTCTATCGGTTCCATGATTGACGTTAACTTAGGTGAATTAATTGAGTATTTTGGAGCAGACCCTCAAACAAGAGCTATCATGCTCTATGTTGAAGCCATAAAGGATATTCGAAGTTTCATGAGCGCGGCAAGAGGATTTGCAAGAACCAAACCGATTGTCATCGTCAAGGCAGGTCGATTTAATAAAAGTCGTGATTTTACTCTCTTCGGAATCAATCAACTAAGCGAAGATGACCTTTATGACGCTGCGTTTAGACGTATTGGTATTGTTCGCGTGGATACTATTAACGAACTCTTTGATTGTGCTAAAGCTTTATCGATGCAGCCAAATCCATGCAGTCCTTTCTTAACAATAATTACGAATGCAAGTGGGCCTGGACTTTTGGCTGCTGATCAGCTCCACTTAAAAGGGGGCAGGCTTTCACAAGTGAGTAACGCTTCGGATCATGCATTGAGAAGGATTTTGCCTTATTATTGCAGTACATCTAACCCTATTGATATTCTTGAGGAAGCAACACCTGAAAGATTTAGAAGCGCAATGCACGTCTGCCTAAATGACCCAACCAACGGAAGCGTTCTAGTAATATATTCTCCTCAAGGTGTAACTAGTCCTTCTAGCATAGCTGAAACTGCAATTGATTTAGCTAAACAAACAAGAAAAACCCTTTTAGTCGCGTTAATGGGAGAAGACAGCAATTGCCAAGAAGCCAGAAGAATGCTGCATCGCAACGGCATCCCTGCTTTTAGAACACCCGAAGAAGCTGTCTCAGCATTTATGAATATGTATACCTACACTCGGAACATGGAATTGCTATATCAAACTCCAGAAGAGGTACCGTTGGTTTTAGGTGATTCAGCGCATCTTAAAGGAGCATTAAGGCGTGCATTTTGTGAGGGCAGGCAAATTCTTAGCTTACCTGAGTCTCTCTGTTTCTTAGAAACATATAAAATACCTACCATAGAAACACGAATCGCTAGGTCAACTGATGAAGCCTTGGCTCTTGCCTCTGAAATAGGCTTTCCGGTTATTATGAAAGCTCTACATGCACAATCATCCTTCAAGAATAAGAAGGAAGGGTTCGCATGTGAAGTTTACTCTTCCTCTGAAGTACCAATTGCTTTCAAGGGGATAGTCGATAAAATTAACTCCAGCAGCTTAGCCGAGTTCCAAGGAATAGTTATTCAACCAAAGATACAAGAAAATTGTACCAAGCTTTTTTTGGGATTAAGGAAAAACAATAAATTTGGTTCAATAATAATTTTCGGAATCCGCGGAGATTCACCCGAAATAATCAACGACATAAGCGTAGGCTTTCCGCCGCTTAATCAGGTTTTGGCTAGACAAATAATAGAGAAAACTAGGATATTTCAGCGGGACAATGATGCCTCATCTGCCAGCGCTTTAGAAATCGGTATTATCGAGGAAATACTGGTAAAGTTTTGTCAGCTTGTTATGGATTTTCCAGAGATCAAACAAATAGACATAAACCCTGTAATCGTTAATAGTGCTGGCGCTTCTGCAGTTGATGGATGCATCACTATAGATATGAATAGAATTATGCGGGAGCCAGCTGATCATCACGAGCATTTGGTGATTTCACCTTATCCGAGAAAGTACATTGCCAAGCGAACGTTGAAAAATGGTGTTCAAGTGGCTTTCCGCCCGGTCAAACCAGAAGATGAACCTCGTTTTAATGAGCTTTTTAAGTCTTTGTCTGAAGATAGTGTGAGATTCAGATTTTTTGAGATAATAAAAGAAATGTCCCATGATACGTTGTCTCGGTACTGTAACCTTGATTATGATCGAGAAATCGCCATTGTCGCTGAGCTACAAAATGACCGACGAATGATTGGTGTAGTAAGATTAATTCTTGATTCGGAAAGAAAAAATGGTGAATTTGCTATCATGGTAAGCGACTCATGGCACGGGCTAGGATTAGGATCAAAACTTATGGATTACATTATTGATATAGCTAAGGACCTAAAATTAGAAACAATTTACAGTTACGTTACCCTCGCCAACATAAAAATGACCCGTCTATGCTGCAAAAAAGGATTCGAAACTAAGCCAGTGGATGAATACACCATAAACATGTACATGACTTTACCAAGTTAGATTTAATCTCCTTCAGATGCCATTTATAAAAATTTCATCTGGTGTGCTTTTAGACGGTGCTTTTAGTCTAAGTAATTGAAGTTATGCTTTTAACATACTATTTCAATTGTAAAAAGTACCCTTTCTCCTTTCTCAAGGGCCTGTTTTAGGCTGCTTTTTTTGGTTTAGGGTTTATTAAAGTAATCGTTTTGATTTGGGTTTAAATTCGCTTTTTAATCGTTTTTCTTTAAGGCCATTTCAGTTTTAAGTTTGAGTCCTAATGGTAATGTTATTCGCCGAGGTTAAATTTATCAAGAAGAGGACACTATTAATTTTTGACCAACGATGAAAGCATACATGATATTATCTTGTAAAACAGGCGTTTTTAACACTATCTTAGACGAGCCAACAATAAATACAGTCTTGGAAGAGCTGATAAAAATGAATCTTTCCATGAAAGATGTCTTCTTGCTGTTCGGTCCCGTTGATATTCTTGTCCAATTACATTTTAAAGATCTTGACGAATTCATCAATAAATGGTTCAATCCTATAAGAGCGATAACACCTCAAGAACCGATGATTGAGAAAACGGAAACTCTTTTTGTTATGTCAGAGGGCAAGTCATTTACTGAGGAGCCATATGCTTTCCTGTTCCTTAATACTCAGCCTAGAAATATCGAACAGGTCCAACAAGAGCTTCAAAGTATTCCTAATGTTTTGTCGGCTGATACGGTCTTCGGACCCTACGATGTAATATGCGCCGTTAAAGCAAGCGACAAGGAAGACCTAAAACGACTTGTTTTTCAAATACAAAAAGAAGTCTCACATATTCAGGGAACAGTAACTGCCATCGTAGCTTCGCTCCACTGAAAAGCGGCATAACTCTTCACTTTAAGTGCCATAAACCATTTACTGGCTATGACTGCTGAGTATTTGCTTTTTGCTCGTTTACATGTCGAACATAAGCAGCTTCTTCTTTTGGTTTAAAAAAAACCATGCGGCTATAACCCGCTAGCCTATCTATGTTTCAGCCATTTAAAAGAGAAAGCTAACTCGTCTGATATTTCAAAAAACAGCATAAAAGAAGAAGAAACTGGGAAAATGGCGCTTCTTCTTCCTCCCAGCTAAGTTATAACTGTAGAATCTGGCTCATCAGCTAGTTGGTTATGGACGTATGGAAAAAAAACTAAACAGCGTGCTCTAATTTAAACCAAAATTAGCAGGAAAGCTTGAAAAATTAGGGTTTGAATTGCGTAGACTGCAGTATTTTTGGCAAATTTAGTATAGACGGTAAAAAAAGGCATGAAGAATGCTTGCCTGTGAGTTTGCAATGTTCAAAATCAAATTGCAAAAGGAACCGAATTGCCCTAAAAACGCATTTAAGATGTTTTCCTCAATCACAAAAATGGTTAAGAATTAAGCATCTGGAACAGGCATTCATTGTGTGCCCGCTCGCCCCGTGAGTTCCTCCTGGCGCATGGGAATGCCGGTGCCATCCAAGCCGAGATAGAGGGTGGGCGGCAACGGCTCTTCCCTCGCCGCTGCCACCGGTTGGCGTTCATCCTCGGCGATTTCCGCTCCCAGCGCCTCCGCCGTACGCTCCACCTGCTTGGCACTGACTTCCACGCCCGCCAATTCCCGCAGCAGTTCATGCCCTTCTTGAAAGCTGACCAAGGCTCCCACCGTGCCCACCATGCGCGTCACCGCCGGCGACAGGGAGGTGTCCTCCATCCCCAACTGCTGGTCGCGAGGACAGAAGCCGCGCTGGCAGACCGCACAATAATAGTAGGCGCGCTCCAGCCGAAGTTCGCCCAGCACCGTCTGAAAAGGCTTGGCCCGCCGGTCCACATAGCGAGCCGGCTGACCGCAGGAACACGGCTCGGCGCGCCCCGGTAAAGTCGGAGTGGTCGGCATTCAGCCGCTGCTCCACCACCCGCGCGGCGAAGCGCAAAGCCTGACGGCGTACGGCCGTTTCCACCGCCTCGAAGTCCAGTGCCGCCGCGGCTTCCCGGCCCACCAGGCGCTCGATCTCAGCGGCGAGGTCGTGCGCCAGAGCCTCGCCGAGCGCGGTTTTTTTTAACCTCGGCTTGCCCTTCTTCCTCCCGGGCTTCCAGTCTGGGCATCCGCCCATTGCTCACAGGCCGCCCAGTAAGCCTCCACCTGACGCCGAAACTGCTGGCCCCTCTCGATCTGCTCGTCGCGCCCGTTGGGCTTCCTCGGGGCTCAGGAAGCGGCACCACCGTCGCCTTGACCAGGCCCTGGAGGCCGGGTTGCGGATCGTCTCGTTCATGTGGGGGGATCCCAGCGGCTACATCAAGCCGGTGCACGACACCGGGGGGCCTTCGTCCTGCACACGGTCGGCAGCGCGGAGGAGGCACGGCGGGCAGTCGCGTCCGGCGTGGACGTGGTCGTCGCGCAAGGGTGGGAGGCCGGCGGGCGCGTGTGGAGTACCGTCGCGACCCTGCCGCTGGTGCCCGCCGTGGTCGACGCGGTGGCGCCGGTGCCGGTGATCGCGGCGGGCGGGATCGGTGACGCCCGCGGCGTCGCCGCGCTGCTCGCCCTGGGTGCCCAGGCCGCGTGGCTGGGCACCCGGTTCCTGCTGGCCGAAGAGATGCCGATCCACCAGGACTACCGGAACCGGCTGATAGCCGCGGCCGAGACCGACCCGCAGTGGTATCCCAACCTGTACGACGTCGGGTGGCCGGATGCTCCCCACCGCGTGCTCCGCAACTCAACGGCCAACGCGTGGGAAGCCGGGGGCCGCCCCCCAGACGCCCAGCGGCCAGGAGCGGGCGAGGTGATCGCGCACTTCGCCTCCGGCGACGCAATCGTCCGTTACGAGCCCGCGCCGCCGATGGTCGGGACCAGCGGTGAGATCGAGGCGCTTTCGATGTGGGCCGGACAGGGCGTCGCCCTCGCCAGACAGCCACAGTCAGCGGCGGACATCGTGAAGGAGCTCACCTCCCGCCTGTAACCCGGGACCGACACGCTCGCACCGCGACCGGGCTTGAGGCGGAACTGTACGCGCTGCTGGAAAACTCGACACCGCGAAAGCGGAGCAACCTGTCGTGCTTCACATCGATCAGCGGGACACCCAGGTCAACAAGACCCGCGTAACACTCTACGGATCTGAAGGCTGCTGTAG
>CAWAUU010000028.1:0-69097 GCA_963785215.1 Candidatus Bathyarchaeota archaeon | reverse complement strand
GAAACTACAATTGTCGGAGTAACCGAATACTCACTTTCTATGAATTCCTTGGCAGCCTCGCCCATTTCTGAAGCTTTGAAATACTCGATCCAAGCGTACGTGTCTATGATGTAGTTACAGCTCATGAAACTCAGCCCTGTCTTTTTCTGTGAATGAAGTGAGCTTAGGGTTTGATCCGAACATTGAACAGGGAATCTTTTTCCGTTCGGCAAGTAACTTCTTTATTACTTCGTCGTGGCTTTTGGCTTTCATTTCCTTTTTTGCTTTGTTGAGCATCTGAAGGGTCTTTTCGTTTACTTGAACTGTTGTTGGCATAATAGTCGCCATTCAAACTGTAATTATAGTTATAGATTTAAGAGTTTTGATTACTCTTCTAAATAGGCAGGAGCTAAAATCATTTACTTCTAAATTTTTGTAGCTCGTCTACACGAAGTCAAGTTTGTGCGCTAACCTAATTTTTTAGCAGAAGTTTAGGCAATTATCTATACTCTAAAAAACTAAAAAAAAGAGCTCCAAATATTTAGGGCTAAATTTCAGAACCAAAAATTCTAAGTGACAAGGATAGTTTTAGAGCCATGACTTAGAACGTACACTTTTGCATGAGCAACAAATTGTAGTAAATCTCTTGCTCATTTTTTATGACCAGTTCGGTCTCTGCCGTCGACTTACAATTCGGGCAAACGTCATTATGTCATCATATATTCATCTCCAATTTACTTTGAGGCAGGTCTTACATGAACCAAAAATTTGAGTTTCAGCGTGGCTTATTGTTGTAAACAGTAAGGACACAAAACCAGTTTTTGGGTATCTTGTTTACGCTGTCGATTCATAGGTATAACTCGCTTGGCTAAAATATATCTGTTTCCCAACTGAACTAAGCCTTTTTAACGTTAAATCGAAAGTTTATTTTCCAAACCATCTCTTCGGTTTCCTACTTGCCAGGTAAGCTAATTTTTTATACCCTAAGGCAACGCTTCCTAAACAACGCAAGACGAGAACACTATAGATTTCCTCAAATTCGCTGCAGGCATGAATCATCTAAGAGATGCTTAAAGTGCTGATTATTTCCCTGTAAGCCTTCAAGGCTTCTTTTTCGCTTGCAACATTCTTGATTAGCATGCGTCCACCGTTAAACAAGCTAACCTCATAACCCTTGTAATCGAACATAAGAGCCAAACGCGACTTTAAACTAACATTAAACCGTTTGTTCACGATTGGGTAAATCTCCTCAAGGTTCAGCTTTAATGGTTTTTCAGGATTAATGTTAGCGGTGTCTCTTCCGCAAAGCCAAACCAGCCGTTCACCGCCAGCAACCGAAGCTAAATCGCCGTGGCAAACTGGACAGCGGGTGCTTTTTGAGATGTCGATGCTGGTGAAATCCATGTCGCTGAAGTCGCAGACTAGCAGTTTGCCCTTCAAAGTTGAGCCGATTCCAGCTAAGAGTTTTATTGTTTCCATGGCTTGCAGAGAGCCGATTATTCCAGTTGTTGCTCCAAGGACTCCGCGGGTGTTGCATGTTAGTAAATCTGCGTCGGAGAGGTTAGGCATTAAACATTCCAAGCAGCCCGTTTCAGGCGGAGCAAACACCGAGAGATTGCCTTCGATACCGATGGCTGCGCCGAAAACGTATGGAGTCTTTGATTTTACGCAGGCACGATTAACAAGGTAACGAGTCACCATGTTATCTAAACCGTCAACAACACAGTCGACACCATCTAAAAGTCGTTCAACGTTGCTTGCGTTAACATTTTCAGGAATTGCTTCAACGGTTAAGAGCGGGTTGAGTTTTTCCAGTTTTTTTGCGGCAACCTCAGTTTTCGGATAATGCAAGTCGTCAGTGTTGTATAGGATTTGCCTGTGCAGGTTATGGGTTTCTATGGTGTCTTGGTCGATTAAGCGTATGTAGCCGACGCCGGCTAAAGCAAGATAGAGTGATGAAACGGTTCCTAATCCTCCTGCGCCGACAATTGCAACTTTAGATTTGGCTAGTTGCCGCTGTCCTTTTTCGCCTAGTTCGTTTAGTATTGTTTGGCGACTGTAGAATTCTTTAGCGAACTCTTTCTTTTCTGACGCATCCACGTTAACCATTCTCCAAAGTGAGTGTTGTTATTCAGTGTTATATTTGCCTTTTACACGGAACTGTCTTTCATATATTTCCCTCAACTTATCAATACTGTCGGCTTCCTGCGGGGTTTTATCGTCTCTGATGCGGGCGATTCTTGCAAACCGCAATGCCATTTGGCTCTTGTACTTGGGGCTTTTCTGAATCTCGTTATAAGCCACTTCAACCACGATTTTGGGAATAACTATTACCCGATGGCCTTCCTGTCTAACTGCATAAGCCTTTAACTGCTTGGTCATCTCTATGATTTCAGCGTCAGTTAAGCCCTTGAAAGTTTTACCGACATTCAAAAATTCACCCGTTTTGGGGTCTCTTGCTGCCAAGTAGTAATCTGAAAGCCAACCTTTCCGTCGCCCATAGCCGTACTCAGCGGCTGTAATTACGAGGTCTAAGGGTTCGAGGATCGTTTTGATTTTCAGCCACTTTTTTCCTCTGTATCCAGGCGTGTATGGGCTATCAAGTTGTTTTGCCATTAGTCCTTCATGTCCAGCGGCTATTGCTTCTTTGAGAAAACCTCCCGCTTGGTCGATTTTATCTGTAACAATTTGTTTGGATAAGGCTATTTCTCCAGCATTCTGCGCCAAGAGTTGCCTGCGCTGCAAGTATGGTAGCGTAATTAGGCTTTCACCGTTAAGGTAGAGAATGTCAAACAAGTAAAGAGTTAAGGGAATTCTCTGCGCCATGCTTGTGACATCGCGGATTCGCTTGAACCGACGCATTAAATGTTGAAATGCAATTGGGTAGCCAGCGCTGTCTATTGCGACTACTTCGCCTTCAACGATGGCTGACTGCGCTTTAATGTTGCGTTTTACTGTTTCAACGATTTCTGGGAGACTTTCAGTCACATTAGTTAGTCTTCTGCTGAAAACCTCTACAATGTCGTTTTGCTTGTGGATTTGGACTCTTGCACCATCGTACTTGTATTCGAAAGCGGTTTTGCCACCATGCTCTGCCAATGCTTCGTTTACTGTTTGGGCTGTTTGAGCAAGCATGAGTTTTACTGGCCTGAAAACGCTGAAGCCTGCTTTCTCCAAGCCCTCTACGCCTTGGGTTTTCAGTGTTGAGGATACTTCACCTATGTCGCCAAGAACCATGCTTGCATGCTGAACCTTCTGGACTGGAACGTTGAAGGCTCTTGCAACTGCTTGCTCCATTAAGCCTTCATGCAGTCCCGTGCGCATTTCGCCGGTGAAGATTTTGACTAGGTATTTGGCTTCAACTGGAGTGGCTTGGCTTAAGCAGTGCGGTTATTAGGCGTTCTTTTTTGGTTCGGGAACGTGCGCCTGACGTTTGGGCGATGGCTTCGAGTGCTCGCCTGACTTCGGTTATGGTTAACGACCTTTCTGTTAGCTGTGTTTGCTTTTTTGCTTTAGCTTGCTCAAGAACCGCTTTAGTGGCTGAGCCGATGTCGCCTGTGCTTGCCATGGCTTGGCGGAAAAGGTTCCAGTCAAATTGGCTTATGCGCTCTAAAACACGGGTCAGAGTTGACCAGCTTACATCCAGCGATTTTTGGCTATATTTGGGGAATGCTCTGCCAACCATCATGTTTGTGGCGGGTTCAATTTCTTCGGGGCTGAGTGTTTTTAGGTAGTTTGCAGTTAAATCTATGATTTCGAGCCGTTTCTTTGTAGCTTCGACCTTTTCAAGCAGTTCAGAGAGGGATTTGAAAGATGCAGACATAGTTTGAACCGAAAAACCTTGGCTAATAAAATATGCAGGTAAGCTGCTTATTAATGGATTATTTCCTCCGTAAAAGAACGTATTTAGCATATTAGGTAAAAATAGAGATTCAGAAGATTGGCATTGTAGAACGATTAAGAAAATACAGAGAACGATGATTCGCCTTCAGGCTCTTTTTGTTTATCGTTGATTTCCTTAATTTTCTTTTCAAGTCCCTCTACTTCTTTAGTGTTACCCAACGCTTTTTGGCAGTCTCTCGCCTGCTCAAGTGCACTTAAACCATATCTATCAAAGCCTTTGCTAAAGGAGATATCTGCTGATTTCATGAAAAGCTCAGCACCTTTCTCGCAGTCCTTGAGGGCAACAGCGGCTTCACCGGCTTTATAATACATTTCTGCTGCACCAAAATAGTTCTGTCCTTTATAGTAAAGCTCGGCGGTTCTGGTAAAGATGTCTCTTGCTTCCTCGTATTTGCCGTTTTCCATCAACGAAATAGCTTCTTTATGCATTTTAATTGGGTCTTCTCTAACGCTCATGAATTATCACTCATGATTGTATCTATTTTGAGGTGAACTCCCATTTAGATTTTCCTCTCCTAAACGCTTTGCCTCGAAAAGAACATGATTAATCGGCTAATGGCATAACATAAAAGGCTCTTCCAATATGCAATAAGCAGGGAATAAAACTTGATGCTTCGATGCATTCACTGCGGTACAAAGTTTCCAGTTTACCCGTTGAGAAGTAACTGTGAAAAATGCGGCGGCACACTCGAATTTATAGCTGACTTACCTGAAGCTGAAAAATTGAAGTTTTCAGGAATGCAAGGATTCTGGAGATACAGAGAAATGCTTCCGCCAGTTAAGCACATGGTCAGTTTGGGAGAGGGCGGAACACCATTGCACAAGGCTGAAAGACTTGCCAAAGCAGTCGGGTTAAAGGACCTCTATTTGAAGGATGAAACACGTAACCCCACAAACTCTTACAGAGATCGTGCAGCAGCTTTCTTGACATCAAACGCGATTGATCAAGGTTTTGAGGCACTGGTATGCGCGACTAACGGGAACATGGGCGCTTCTTTAGCTGCCTACAGCGCAAAAGCAGGACTGATTTGCCACGTCTTGGTTCCCAAAGTTGTCGATGTTGGAAAACTGGCGCAGATGATTGCTTACGACGCCGTCATCGAGGAATCAGGCGACATTGTGGATGACTCAATCCGCAAAGCAGCTGACTTAGCCAAGGAAACAGGCTGGTACCAAGCCACTGCCGAACTTAACCCGTTTGTGGTTGAAGCTCAAAAAACTATTTCGTTCGAAATTAATGAGCAGTTTGCGGTTCCTGATTGGGTTATAGTTTCGATGGGAAGCGGCGGCACTATCTATTCTCTTTGGAAAGGCTTTAAAGAACTCAAAGAGTTAGGGCTAACACGACTCGTTGCCACGAATGATTGGAGTCCAGACAGAGGGCTGTGCCCCAATAGTCAATGAACTGACAGAACAATCATCTTCAAAATCCTGCAACCCATCCACACGCGCATTAGCCATTCTCGTTGGCGAGCCATTGCAAAGCGAATTAGCAATAAAAGCGATTCAAGAATCAAACGGCTTAGCTTTAACCGTCTCAGACGCGGACATTTTGGCTGCAGAGCTTCAAGTCGCTAAACTGGAAGGAGTCTTCGCTGAACCAGCCAGCGCAGCCACCGTGGCAGCACTGCAGAAACTGAAAGCGGACCGAATTTCCAGCGACAGCAGCGTAGTCTGCCTTATCACTGGGAGCGGGCTAAAAGCGACTGATGTTCTTCAGGCGATGACGAAAAAACAGAAAACCGCAGGCTTGGGGCTTGCGGTAAGTACGAAACAGAAAATTCTCAAAATTCTCAGTGAAAAGGACACGTACGGTTATGATTTATGGAAACAATTGGGCAAGATAATGACGCGCGCCGCTGTCTATCAGCATCTCAACGAGCTGTCAGATAAGGGGTTGGTGGTCGGCTATGAGGAGAACGGCAAGAAATTCTTCCGAATTACGGAGCGTGGAAGGAAGGTTCTGGCAGCATTCGATGATATACAGCTGCTTTTGTGATTGCTGTTCCGTAACGCTTATTTTATAGTATAGCTACAACTATACTATAGACGTGGTACTGTATGAGCGAAACCAAAAAAATAGTTGAGCAAAAAGGAACTGACAGGTTAAAAAGAGGATTTGCCAAAATGGTCAAAGGTGGCGTAGTAATGGATGTTACTAACGCAGAGCAGGCAAAGGTTGCCGAGGCTGCTGGCGCTGTTTCCGTTATGGCACTAGAAGCTGTTCCTGCAGACATACGCGCAAGAGGCGGCGTAGCAAGAATGGCTGATCCAAAGAGAGTTAGAGAAATCATTGCCTCTGTAACTATTCCTGTTATGGCTAAATGCAGAATAGGTCATATTGTGGAAGCACAAGTGCTTGAAGCCTTAGGTGCTGACATGGTTGATGAAAGTGAAGTATTAACTCCAGCAGATGAAGACGACCACATCGACAAAAGAAAGTTCACTGTTCCTTTTGTCTGTGGCGCAAGAAACCTAGGCGAAGCTTTAAGAAGAATAAATGAAGGAGCCGCCATGATAAGGACTAAAGGTGAACCAGGAACCGGAAACGTCGTTGAAGCGGTAAGACACCTAAAACTCATGAACAGAGAAATAGCAGCATTAAAACAAATGTCAGACGACCAATTGACAGGAAAAAGCCAAAGAATACTTTGTGCCAATAGAATTAGTTAAAGAGACAAGAGACATAGGAAGATTACCTGTTGTGAATTTTGCTGCAGGAGGAATTTCCACACCGTCTGATGCAGCATTAATGATGCAGTTGGGTGCCGATGGTTTATTTGTTGGTTCAGGAGTATTCAAATCCAAAAACCCACAAGCATACGCAAAAGCAATCGTAGAAGCAGCATTGCATTACGATGACCCAAAGATTCTCGCCAAAATCTCTGAAGGCTCTAGGCGAACCGATGGATGGGATAGATACTTCTAAGATGGAAGAAAAACAAAAAATGCAAACACGGGGAACCAATTGAAAGTAGGCGTCATAGCCGTACAAGGTGCTGTAACCGAACACATCGACATTTTAAGGAAGGCAATGAAAGAACTAAAAATCGACGGCTGCGCCGTGCCTATAAGGACAACTAAAGACTTAGACCATGTTTCTGGGCTTGTTATACCCGGGGGCGAATCAACAACAATAAGTCGATTAATACTTGATGCTGGAATGCAACAAAAAATAATTGAGCTTGTAAAAAAAGGACTGCCAATTCTCGGAACCTGTGCAGGCGCAATCCTCCTAGCAAAAGAGGGTGATGAGCAAGTAAAGCAGACAAAAACAAGCCTTCTGGGCCTTATGGAAATACGGGTCAACAGAAACGCCTACGGTCGGCAAGTCGATTCTTTTGAAGCTGATTTGCAAATAGAGGAAATTGGAAAAGAACCTTTCAAAGGAATATTTATCCGTGCGCCGACCATGGAAAAAGTTTGGGGCTCCACCAGCGTTTGGGCTAAGCACCAAGCTACAGTTGTAGGCGCAAAAAAAGGAAACGTTCTAGCCCTAACTTTCCACCCAGAGTTAGGCGATGACCTGAGAATTCATGAATACTTCCTAAAAATAGTTTTAAACCAAGAAACTCCTAATGCAAATCGACGGTGATACAGCACTTCGCCCCGCTGTCCACCCCTCCCGAGAGTCCAAAGAACTCTGCAAGGAATATCCTGTTACCCTTTCTGCGCTTGCAATGTCCTTCAACCTACTGTAAATAGCACGGCGGAATAATTGGGATTCCAAGAGCAATCATACTTATCAAAAGGGTTCCTGAAATCTGGAAAAATCAAACAAAGCAAAAAGTTGCCACAGCTTAAAAGCTAGATTTCACAAATGATAAACTATGAAACTGCCACCTGGAAAAATCCCCATAGACATCCTAAAAGAAGTGGTCTTCAAAAACCTTGGCGCCGAACGCAGCGAAGTAGTTTTGGGTCCCGCTGCTGGAGTAGATGGTGCAGTGTTAGATGTTGGAAGCAAGAACGCCATCGTTTCCATGGATCCAATCACAGGTGCGGTTGAACGGATCGGATGGGAAGCCATCAACATTAACGCTAATGATGTGGCTACGTTTCGGGGTTGAGCCAGCCTTTTTCTTCTCATGTTTGCTTTTGCCAGAAAACGCTGACAGCAAAATCGTTGAAACCATAAGCACCCAAATGAACGCTGCCGCCAAGGAACTTGGGCATTGCGATTGTTGGAGGGCATTGCGAATCAACTCCAGGTCTGGCTAATCCTATCGTGGTTGGCTGCATCATGGGTTTAACAGAAAAAGGCAAGTACGTTACCGCTGCAGGCGCCAAAGCAGGCGACAAGCTGATTTTAACAAAAAGCGCTGGAATTGAAGGCACGGCAATTTTAGCTTCAGACCGTGAAGAGCAACTAAAAAAAGTTTTTACTCCGAGCTTACTTGAGAGCGCCAAACGCTTCTACAGCCAAATAAGCGTTGTAAAAGACGCATTAACGGCTTACAGAACAGGCGGAGTCCACGCCATGCATGACCCAACCGAAGGCGGAATACTAAACGGCATCCATGAAATGGCAGACGCCGCAGGCTTAGGCATACGCGTTTTTGAAGAAAAAATAACGGTTGAACCAGAAACTGCCAAAATCTGCAGATACTATGAAATTGACCCGTTGCAACTGATTAGTTCAGGCGCATTGCTTATTGCTGCACAGCCAGAAGACGCAAACAAAATAATCGATGCCTTAAGCCTAGAGCACATTTACGCTGACGTCATAGGCGAATTCAACCCGAACCCCAACAAGCGCATACTGATGCATAAAGACGACACGGCAGAGATGCTGCCAAGACCAGTCTCAGATCATCTATGGATTGCGTTAATGCGTTAAATTGCGTCTCATCCCGCTTAGCAGCAACTGTAACACCAATAAAGTTTTAACCTTTATCTTAATAGCAATTGTGAAAGGAGCAAAAGTTATGGTTACGAAAGGTCAACGCAGATTAGGCAGAGCAATACGGAAGCTTGAGGGAAGCGTGGAACTTAGCGCTAAAGAAAGCAAAGCCAGCGAACAAGAAAAAAAGTATAAACAAAAAACTCAAGCATCCTTAGGTTACGCTGACGATTCGCCAATCCAGAACCTGCGTGACCCCTCAAAATGGAAAAAAGATCAAGCAAAACCTTAAGCTAACTCAAAAGTAAACTTGCTGGCTAGTTTTTAGTAGGGCAAATTTAATCAACAGATTTAAAACTAATTGCTCAGCGAATCGAACGTTCAACAAGTAATGGGACAGATTTGGGAATCCAATTGGGGTTTGGATAGGTGGCTTGTTAAACGTTGATTCGCCGAAGCATTTCTTGATTTCTTGTTGGCTCTGCGTATTTCTCGGCAAAGAATATAGAGTTCTTTTTAATGTTCTTAAGAGTTTCACAAATAGTCTATAGAAACTAAAAGTTAAACTATATTTTATAAAGAAAATTTTCATGAAGCCGCTCCATCGAGAGCTTCTAAAAGTATTATTTACTTATCGAATTCTTAAACAAATTAATGTTTCTTTAACCTTGTTTCCAGCCCATCTCAGGGTACTTGGCGGCAATACACGGTTTCTTTAAGTTTTTTAAGGTGGAAACGTCTAGTTTTATTGTGAAGAGTTTATGTCGGCTTCTTTAGATATTGAAAGTGATTGGAATTTTAGGGTTTTTGATAAACGCTTGGTTGTTGTTAAAGCTAAAAATGAAAGCGTACGCAAGGTTGCTGTTTTAGACGTTGTAACGAACTTGCCATTTGCGGTTGAGGTGCCAGACATGATTTCGATGCAGGAGTTAAGTGTTGGTAAGGAATATTTGGCTAACTTGAGAGTCTACACATCAAAAAATTTGGAAGACGTAGACGAGGACTTTGTTGATTTTTTTGAAGCCTTAGACGTTGACCAAAGCATTGAAGACTTCATTAAAGCTTACTGGATTTACCCAAGTAAAATACGCTTTGAACTAATCGATGTAGAAGAGCCATAGCTTACCGTAGTACCATGCTGACGAATTTTTCAGGGTTAAACAGCTCCAAATCCTTATAGGTTTGTCCAACGCCGATGAACAAAATCGGCTTCTGAGTCACATATGTTACGCTCAACGCTGAACCTCCCTTCACGTCAGCATCCACCTTTGTCAAAATTGTGGCGTCAATGCCGACGGCTTTGTTGAATTCTTCCGCTTGCATAACTGCGTCGTTACCAATCAGTGAATCAACAGTTAAAACGGTTAAGTCAGGACCAACAACACGCTTCACTTTAACCAGCTCATTCATCAAGTTCTGATTAGTCTGCATCCTACCAGCGGTGTCAATTAAAACAATGTTAATTCCATGTGATTTAGCGTGACTAACAGCGTCATAAGCTACTGCTGCAGGGTCACCGCCGTAATTGCTTTTAATGACACGAATGCCTAAACGTTTTCCATGCTCCTCAAGCTGCTCAATTGAGCCAGCACGGTAAGTGTCAGCGCCAGCAAGCACTACAGAGTAGCCTTTATCTCGGAAAAACTGTGCAACCTTAGCGATTGTGGTGGTTTTTCCTGTGCCGTTAATGCCTACAAACATTAAGATAAATGGCTCTTTCTTCTTGCGTTTTTCATCCGCCATCTTGAGTAGATCAATTTTTTTGCTGGTAAGCATGACTTCTAAAAGAACTTGTCTGAGGTTTTCCTCAACGATTTTTTTTCGGTCATCGAGGCGTTTAACTTGGACGCCGACTAGGCGCTTTTCAAGGTCGTTGCTTATTTTTTCTGCTACTGGAAAAGCCACGTCGTTTTCGACTAGACTCATTTTGAATTCTGATAAAATAGGGTTTAGGTTTTCAGCTTTAAGTTCTGTTGTTGTAACTTTGTTTACTAAGCCTTTGAAACCGGACTTGAGCTTCTCAAACATCGCTTCAAGGTTTCCCTTCTCTTGCGGCAAGCAAAGTTTCAAGCCTGCTTCTGCCACTGTTTATTCGGTCAGCCACCTGAGTAAACTGTTGCTGAGCTGCGTTCATGGTTTTTTCCAGTTCATCTAACCGTTCTTTCAGGGTTGTTTTTGCTTCCGGCAGAGTTTTTTCTATAGATACGCCTGCGCCCATTCCGACAATTACCTTGTTTGAGTCTGCAAGTTTAACTTTCACGTAAGCGCTTCCACCGATGGGAACCAAAAGTTCAGCGTTTTCTTTTTCTTTTTCAATTCCATCCAAAGTCATGTTAGCATAAGTTAAGTCTGTTAATAGCTGCGTTGACCATGCTGATGCGTTGCTGCAAAGCGTCTGCTGTTTGCTCTAGATATTGCATTTCCATGCTGAGTTTGCGAAGTTCATCCTCTGCTTTATTTCTTTGCGCCAAGTGTTTATTCTCCACTTACAATTTTCTTTAAGATTGGGTTCTCAATTTCCTCAGCAGAAACCTCTTGAACATTAGTTATTTTAATGTGGCATCTTTTTACTCGGTGTCTGCTGCCTATTTCAGCGTAAACCTTCTCCACTGCATGCTCGCTTTTGTCGGCTAACAATTCTCTTGCGAAAGGAGTTTTCAGTCTTGGCTTATTGATTTCGCCGGTTACTTTGAAAGCCTTCATTTTTCGTCTTCCTGCACAACATCCAGCGCATTCCCAATTATAAACATCTCGGGTCCAGTCGTCATAGAACCAGCTACAGCAGCATGTGAATTAGCAAGTAAGCCGGTTCCAACATAGGGGACTCCACAGTTTATTGTGCCAACATCAACTGGAACTTTGAAAACGCTTTCTAAGATTTTTCTCTCCTCATCTTTTAGTAATGGGTGAGCTAGTACGCCTTTGTTTGTTGCAACAGCTAAGGAGCCAACATAGGGTAAGCCTGCGATTTCTGTTGGCACCGCCTCCACGCCCAAGGCTTCGGAGATTTGTTTTATTTCGTTTTCTTTAAAGCGTGGATCAACCACTGCGCCCTTGTCGTTGGCTAAGACCAGGTTGCCGTAAGCTGTCTTTTTTGTTTCCATAATTGTGATGTTGCCCTCAAAAGCAGATTTTATTTGTGTTAGTTCTTCTTCTCGGACATAGTTTGGAAGCAGCATTCCGTTCGAGTTTGCGCATGCCAATGCACCTGCAAGGACTGAGCCACCAATGGATGTGTAGACAAGTTTGGTTTTTAGCCAATCGGCAAACTCTTGAGCTTTTTCCTTGGGAACCATTCTTGGAATTATCACTATATTTTCAGTTGCCAGCGAGTACACACTGATGCTTGAGTTCCCAACTATGCTGGATAAGTAAACGGTCAAGAATTAATTTCTCCTAATGAAACGTTCTAATGGCGAAGTTTCACGCATACTCCTTTTTGTAGATTGCGGTGCTCTTTTAACAATTAAAAATTGCTTTCTTGCTTGACAAATTGGTATTTTTACTATGAATGTGGCGTGGTGGGATTGGTTGAGGTGAAAGCGAGCATTCGGAGCATTTGTGGTTGCTTGGTTGTACACACATACCCTTATTCTTTTTACCATGTTATGTAAATGATTATCCTACCATAGGTGACAAATTTTTAAAAGTGCGTTTTCAATGGTTAACTGTCCTAACTGCGGAAAGAAGCTTGATACACCTGATAAGAAAATAGAAAACTCTTACTTCCGCTTAGCTGTTTACACTTGCCCCGAATGTGGCAACCGTTTCAAGGTATCATGCTAATCTTTTTAGGTTTATAGATTATTACTTCGCCTTTCTCTTCTTTCACTGCTAAGTCATGTTTTTTAGCGATATTTGTTATCTGTTGCTTGATTTCAGAATCCGTTGACATTGTTATGCGTATTTGATAGCCTTTTGCTGTTGCGTCATTTTTTTCCGACAACATCAAGTTAAAGGCATTTGACCCCATACTTTCACAAACATTCACAATCTCCTTATAGATAGCGACCGCTTCATCTCTATTCATAAAAAAACCCCTAATTTATAATATCTTAAATGTCAATAAAAGCCTTTAGTGGTCAAATTTATTCTAATATTAAATTTTTCGCCATAATTTATAAGCAGGTGAAACAACCAACCTTTCTAAGTGATACGCCAATATGATATATGAAACCTACAAGTGCCCAATTTGCAACGCTTTACTGGCAGACCCAGAAAAGCTCAGGCTACACCGAATGAATGAGCACAAAGGGCATCACGCCTAAAATCATTTTAGTAACTTAGCGGTTGTTACTTCAATTTGTGACAACATTGTTTTATATTCGTTAGAATCGTAATCAGATAACAAGAAAGAAGAAGGATGCAACTAAGAGCCCAATTGTTGGCGGGTCTGGCTGCTAATATAAGATAAGGCGTCCCCTGCTATTTTTGCGCCTTGCCAATGTTAGCACTCGGCTAAATCCGCTTAACCCACCATTTTTGCCCCAAAATCCTGCAAGCAACACAGCAGTGAAATAGTGTTTGTTTGGATGGTTGAGTATAGCCTCTTCCGAGCACTAGAATAAAAGAAAATAAAAAATTTAAGAAATAATTATTTTTGAGCCTCAGCTAAGTAAACGGTTACGTTGCCGTCTTTGTCTTTAGCTGCGCGGACACGAATCTTTCGCGGAGGTTTCTCTATACCTCTATCCCAGACTTTCTCGTTAACTTCTTGGCTTATTAGAAGCTGGGGTAACTCTTCTTCTTCCTCTTCTTCAGAAACCTTCATTTCCAGTTTCATGTGCTTTGTTATGAAAATCTTTATCAACTGCATTGCTCGTGGAGCACGCTTTTTCGGTGGCCTAACCAGCGCTTTCTGCAGAGGAATCGTGTAAGTTCGTTCTTCAACAATTTCTACTTCCTCTTTCTTTTTCTTAGGTTTAGCTTCCTCTTCCGCTACTGCCTCTTCTTTTGCCGGCTGCTCTTCAGCTGGAACCTCCTCTTTTGCCGCTTCTTCTACAGGCTCTTCTTTCTCAGCCGTTTCATCTTCACTAAGCTCGGGCATTTCTTCTTCAGCAGTCTTCTGTTCTTCTTTGTCTTCTATAACCATAGCTTACTTCTCCTATGCCTTTATTTTCCTAGTTCGCCAGTTTCGTCTTTGCTTAGGGTTGTTTCTAACTTTACCGTCAGTTCGGGCAATTACCCATGTTGGAACAGACGTTGCCTCTTTTCCAGCTTTAGCTAACCTAAGTTTTTTTGCTGTAGGTTTAACACGCGCCATATTTTCATATCCTTCTAATTGTTGGTTCTCGCTTCCGTGATTGAAGCTGAATCAATATTCCCTTGAGTTGAGCATCTGACAATGGAATCGGCAACTTACCAGTTTGCGCCATTTCAATCAACTGCAACTCTATTTGCTCCGCAAATTCAGCCTTAACCATCTTTAGGTTATTTAGCCTTTGCCGAGCTTCAGGCGTCAATATCTTACTCAGCAACGCCTGCTTTTGAGCTTCCATTTGCGCTTCTGCTTGAGCTTGTCTTTGCTCATCACTCATTCTATGATGCATAGATGATAGTTTTCTTTTGCGGATTTGCTCAAGCTCGTCATCCGACATTGCTTCTATTCGCCTTGATACTTCTTGAGCTCTGGGATAGTCTTAACTACTTCCTTATACAAGTCTCCAGCAACTTCCTGAAGCAGCTTGCGACCTTTAGGCGTCATTCGTCTACCCTGAGGCCTCGCCGTCTGAATTAAACCAGCAGTCTCAAGTTGCTGCAGAATCTTACGAATGTTGCTTCCACCTGCTTTAACTACATGCGATTTTTTAACACCGTTATTCTTTCTTCCACCATAATCAGCCCGCAGTTTCTCTAACCCAATTGGACCGTAAACATAAACTTTACGAAGTATAGATGCACTTCGAGTATACCACCAGTTCGGGTTCTGCGGCTGCTTTTCTACGTGATTTCCGGTTTTAGCAAAAGTTGCCCATGGAAGAGGCTGAACTTCATCAACATTTTCCTTAAGATACCTAGCTAAGCGGTCGATGAATTTTGAAGCTGGAACATCATGAGGAGTAGTCAAGATTGCTCTAATCCTTTGTTTTTCCTTGCAGTTAAACAATGAAGCCTAATATAAATCTTATCGGGTCTAATTTTCAACAATATGAATTTAAGGTTCAAAAGGGTAAAGCGGTAAGGCAAAGCAATAAGCCTAGTGGAAAGTCTCTGGAAGTAAAGTACCATATTAGAAATTAAGAAAAAGATGGAACCAAAAGCTCAGAAGTACCTAACTCAAGCGAACAAGCTATTGAAAGAAGGTCTCAAAAACTAGAAAACTCAAGAGTATCTCTAATTTTGAATAAATAATTAGAGCAGAAAATGATTGGCTAACTGAAAACAAGTGCTATTAGGTTAATTTTTTTTTGGCTTTTCCATGACCGTTATTAAGTGCTTTAAGAATTCGGTCATCTTGCTTGATGATTTTTAGCGCAATATCCATCGGGTCTTTACAATTCGCCATTCTCAAGCCAACTCGTTATTTCATCAATGCTATAGGTGCGTATGTCTTTTATAAATTTAATTATCTTCTGCTCATCTTTCTCCTTGAAATCTGCATCATTCTTCTCAAGAAAGGTTTTAACAACTATGTATGCAGTCCTATGATGACCATCTTGGAAAATTCTGCTAGTAGCTATGTTTTTCAGTAACACTGACGCTTTTCGATATATGCCTTCAGTGTTTTTTGCTTCTTCGATAAATTGATGATACGGTTCAATCCCTGATTCAAAACCGCTCCATCCACCATATCGCTTAATCAGCATATCATGGATTGTTATGAGAAACCAATCTGAAGGGTACCAGACTTCGTTCGGGTTAACTTCGCACTCAGGTATTTCTAATGGTCGCTTAAGTTCATCTTCGTTTGGCTTTACTTTGTCAACTCTTGGCAAACTACGTTATACTCCTACATCTCAAAAACAACCGCTGTATGCATATTTGAATTTTTGACATGCACTTCCAGTTTGTCATTGAAGGAAGCCCTTTAAGTACAAAACTGAATAGCTTTCTGACTTCTTCTGTAGGAAGGTGGCTTGTGTTCTTAATTATCAAATTTGTCTAGCCTGACTAAAAGCTAATGAAGGGTACCTTATCTAAAACTTTTATGAAGACTTTATTATTACTTAAAATCACTTTATCAAGTTCAGAATTGAGAAATTAGCAATTGGGTCCTACCTTATTTATCAACAAGTGCGCGAATCAGGTTATTTTTTCTATAATCAGTCTTTTATTTTCGACATCTATTCTTACTTTGACTTTTTCATTAGCTTCAAATGGAAATGCGCTGTCTCTTGCGACTTCTGTCGGTATATAAATGTAATATTTGTCATATAGCTTTCCAGCTGTTTGTGTTGGTCTGTTGACTAATTTGCTTTCGCTTTCTAACATAGTATTGCCCAATTTGGTGTAACAGTCTTGTGACTCAAGTTATGTATTTTGAAACACTAAAATAGGTTACAATTTAGCGTAACACAAAATCTTAAAAGCAAAACAGCATGATATTATCATAATAGAAGAATGAGAAAATGAATAAATCACGTTCAAGTATATTCTTAATAGCATTAATGGTTAGTTCACTGGTTTTATTTGGTGCTGTGCAATTTGGCACGGCTCAAACCGATACTTGGAATGTTGACAGCGGAACTTACGTTAACGGTGTGCATAATTGGAATCCTTACACAAGTGTTACTGATAACGGCACTATTCAGATTGATGAACCATATGATCAATGGTATGTTTTGTATACGGCAGTGCCAACAAACGACAACCAAGGTTTCCAAATTTCATTAGATGTCAACACTCAAAACTTGCAAGGTTTTCTGGTAGATGTTATGCAAAATCTGCCGATGGTAAGCGCAACCGATGGCTTTGGATGTGGTATTGGGCCAGCTACTTCTGCGGGTGTATTCGATACTCAAGGGCTTCCATACAATGGCACAGGCTACTTTGACGTAACATGGAATTCTAATGGGTGGAAAGTGGACAATTTAGCACTCGGAGAATTATCATGCAACACATGGTATAACATAGTATTGACAGTGACGCCTCAACCTTACAATGTAACAGGTGAAATCTTCGATATGAATGGTGCACTTTTGGGAAGCTATTCAGCTTTAGACATGACTTCACCAGCATTCAATCAATTAAGCTACATAGGATTTGGCGCAAGTGAGAACGGCGGAAACTATACTGTAAACAACATTAGTATAACCACTCCTCAACCTGCACCGACACCTACCCCAACACCTACGCCAACACCTGCATCAAACCTGCCAACCCCGAACTTATCATTCAATTGCATAAGTTCTACGGCAACGACTGGATTTAACGTTCAAATTCAAGGTTCATTAACATATAGCGGAGTAGGCTTATCTGATGCTGGAATACAGCTTTCTGACAGCGTCACAGGAGGAGCCACTTGGCAAGACTTAACTTACGTAAACACAGACAATAATGGAAGTTTCTCTTGTGTGTGGAATCCTTCTGTTTCAGGCAATTATGGTATTGAAGCCACATGGTCAGGTGACAGCGACTATTCAAATGCAAGTGCAGTATACAACTTTGCAGTAGCACCATTCAATAATCAAGGACAAAATGTCTTCTCTGTTACTTCAAATTCAACACTTACAAGCTTAACGTTTGATTCAACAACAAACGAGTTAAGTTTCGGCGTCTCTGGACCTTCAGGAACAACAGGATTAACGACAGTTTGCATCCCGCAATCACTTATCCCAGATATTTCGAAGCTAAACGTCATGTTGGATGGTAGTGCAATTAATTATACTTCTGTTTCGGAGGACAATGTGTGGATAATAGCTTTTACGTATCATCACAGTAGCCATACTGTAGTTATAGCACTGGGGGCATCAACGTCTACAGTTCCAGAGGTCTCGACTTGGATAATTCTGCCACTTTTTGCAATAGTAATGTTGCTATCAATTGTATTTATCAGAAAGAGAATAACCAAAAAATAGCTCCTTCTTTTATTTTTTGACTTTTGAGAAATCACCAAGTTTCTTTCTACTCTACAAGGTATTAAATGGTTACTACGACCTTTCAGGGGTTAAAAAATGGCTCTATATTTAGAGAGAAAAATAAGCTCTGTAATGGTCTCTGTAAGCTGGAAACTTGGGATAAGTCTTAAATCTGAAAAGCGTAGAAATAGAAAAGAGGGAAAAAAATGAGCGAAAAAATTGAAGAAATGCATCCGCATTATAAAACCGTCTTACAAGCATTAAGATATGGCTTAGAAATTTTAGAAAAAAAGGAACTTTCCGACAAAGAAAAAGTTTCAAAGGCAAAACATCAAATCAAAGATGCCATGCATATCTTAGGTTATACGGATAAACTTGTAGAAACCTATAGGCGAGAACCTGAACCAAAATCTTAGGTAACTATTAGGTGATTTAATGTCTAAAATTGATTGGATTACTGCAAAACAGATTTTTGACCAAATTTTTGTTAAAGCAAAATCGGAGACTGAAATAAACAAGAAACTTAAACCTAAATCTCCTGAATATAATGAGGTTCTCGAAAAAAACATGAGAAAATATGCAGAGGCGAGGAAAACAGAGTTTATTAAATATGGAGAGCTTACAATCAGCGAATATAATAGGTTTTTTGAACTTTATCTTAAAGACCTTAAGAAAACAAAAGAATAATTCATTTTCTTTTTAAAAGCGACTATAAAGTTATTTTTTAGAACTATATTTTTAAGCCACAGCTTACATTGGGGTATTTAGTGACCTGAATGTCAGAGAATAAATCGGAACAAAACCCCGATGTTATAAATATTCTCTGAGAGTATTAGTGCCTACCAAGCATCCAAAAGATTTATCTTTAAAAAGTAATAGACTATTAACAGTAAGTTTTCAACCGTTTTTAAGCCGTGATAAGTTTTTATGAGTGAAGCCAAAATAAAGAAAATCTCTTCCGAGGACCTGAAACAATTTGACGGATTAAACGGTCACCCACTATACATAGTTTTCAAAGGCAAAATTTACGACCTCACAAGCAGCAAACTTTGGCCACAAGGCAAACACATGGGAATGCACAACCAAAGCCAAGATCTAACCGAAGCCATAAAAAAAGCCCCACACGGCGAAGACAACGTTTACCGATACCCGCTCATAGGAGAATTAGCTGAAGCTACTTTACAAGCTTCTGCTCCGCCAACCCCCGAGAAAAAACCTACTGCACCACAAGCGCAGTTGCCTATTCAACCTAAGCCAGCCGACATGGAAACACGGGAGTTACTGAAGCTGGCAGCCGCTGTGGGAGCAGGAGCAATAATCCTGGTAGCCGTGTTAGCAATTCTCAAAGCTTTAACTTTTGTGCCTGCAGGAAGAGCAATAACCCTAGCAGCCGTGTTAGCATCATTCAAAGCTGCAACTGTTGTGCCCAAATCAACTGTCGAATTGGCATGGCTCACAGTCACGTAACAAACATAAATAAATTCGGCCTACGGATCTTACACCCGAGCAAATGAAACAATTCAGAGAAGTAGAACGCAAGATTATTGACTCTTGAATTAAGGGAAAATAGTAAATGTTCTTTAATTCTTTTTTAACGCAGCGATGCTTTTGCTCTCAGCACTGAGCCTTTAAGATCGATTCTTGACGGGCAAACGTAACTGCAATTTCCACAGCCGTCACACAGTTCCACTTTCAGTTCCCTTAGCTTTTCCTTCTTACCTTTTTCAAAGGCCTCTTTAATTAGAACTGGACTCAAGTTATGGCAACAAACGCGCAAACACACACCACATCGGATACAATCAACTGTTTTTGCATTCTGTTTTCTGTTAGCATTTTCAAGCCCTTGCAATGATTCAGATTTCATATGGTCACACTTAATAAAAAAACCAAATCGCCAAGGAATTTTATATACGTTTATGTTGAAAACGTTTTTTTCCATCCTTAATCTTTAGAGCAGGTTCTTGTTTTTCCAATTCCGAAGTTTCAGGCAGAGTCAGAAATGAAAAATGTACTGTTAACGTTTCCTTGGAAACACTTATTACGCATCAGGAATAATTATTTATTGTCAATTTTGAGGGAAGTTTCATGGCTACCGAGAAAGCCGAGTCAGTGTGGGATTCCAATTTTCAGTCTTACTATTATGACGTAAAAAGCTCGATTAATTTGGAGCTTCAATCACTTTTGCCAGACATAGCTGAATTGAAGCTTCAAAGACAAATCACGTATGCACTGCAGACCAAGGGGAAACGGCTACGCGCCACATTGGTTCTGCTAAGCGGCGAAAGCGTGGGGGGAAACAGGGAAGAACTTCGAAAGATGGCTTTAGCAATTGAACTACTGCATTTGGCTACACTTATCCATGACGATATTTTGGATGAGGACTTATTTAGAAGAAATGCCCTTTCGGTTCATGCAAAATGGAGCGTTAAAGAAGCAGTCATGGTAGGTGACATATTGGCTTCGCTTTCGCTTGTTCTCTGCAAAGGATACAAGCGAGAAGTTCTGGACGTAATGATAGATACTTGCATTCAACTTTCAGACGGCGAATACAGCGACGTTGAGTTGGCGAAAACAACTCTATCCGAGAAAGAATATTTTAAAAAAATTGAAAAAAAATCAGCGTCACTCTTCAAAGCAGCATGCGAATGCGGAGTCCTTGCAGCGAACGGTTCATCCAGCGAGATAAATGCTTTAAAGTTTTTTGGGGAAAATTACGGCGTTGCCTACCAGATAAGAGATGACATATTAGATGTAGAAGCCTCAAAGAATGATGTGCAGCTTGATGTTGACAAGTTCCGCTCCACACTTCCGATAATTCACGCATACGAAAATACAAGCAGAGAAAAGCGAGCACTCTTCGAAGGATTACTATCGGCAAAAACAAAAGAAAGCCTACAGTCTTTTCTTAACGAGCTGAGCGTTAACTTGGAAAAAAGCGGTTCTCCAAGTTACTGCGCAAGCAAAGTTGACTTATATGTTGACAAGGCAGTTGCAGGTCTATGTCCTTTGAAGGAAAGCGTCTTTAAAGATTACCTTATTCATATGGCTGAGTCGTTAAGAATCAAAGAGCCCAAGGTCGGCACCCAAAAGATTTATCTTTAAAAAGCAATAGACTATTAACAGAAAGTTTTCAACCGTTTTTAAGTTGCGAGAGAAAATTTTTATGAGCGAAGCCAAAGAAAAGAAATTTGCGTCTGATGATCTGAAGCAGTTTGACGGGTTAAATGGTCACCCACTATACATAGTTTTCAAAGGCAAAGTTTACGACCTGACAAACAGCAAGCTTTGGCCACAAGGCAAACATATGGGGATGCATAACCAAAGCCAGGATTTAACTGAAGCCATAAAAAAAGCCCCCCATGGCGAAGACAACGTTTATCGATTCCCACTTATCGGTGAATTAGCTGAACCTATTTTACAGGCTCCTACCACACCAACCGCTGAGAAAAAACTTGCTGCACCAATAGCTCAGTTGCCTATTCAACCTAAGCCAGCAGGCATGGAAAGACGGGAGTTCCTGAAGCTGGCAGCCGCTACAGGAGGAGCAATAACCCTAGTAGCGGTCTTGTCTTCTTTTAAAGCTGCAACTTTTGTGCCTCCACCAACCATTGTAGCTGCATGGCCAATAGTCACTGTTACAAACATAAGTAACCTTACAAACCTCGTACCAGTTGTTTTTTATTATCCTTTAACCAACACGCCAAATTACCTCGTAAAATTAGGCGTGGCCGCCACTGGCGGTATTGGCCCGAATAATGATATAGTGGCTTTCAGCGCCATTTGCCAGCATTTGGGATGCGAGTACGGTTTTCTAGCGCCAGGCAGTTCACCAGTTTGCAACTCCTCATACAAGGCTGCTATTCCGATGGGTTACTGTTGCTGCCACGGGTCACAGTACGATTTCCTTGCCGGCGCCAAAGTAATCGGTGGCCCAGCTCCGAGACCAGTACCCATGGTTCAATTGCAGCTCGATGCAGCAACAGGGAATATAAGTGCCGTTGGCATGGGACCTCCTACGATTTTTGGGCATGGTCCACCTGGAACAACTGCTGCTGCGCAGGTGATGCAGTATGATTTGCAGGGTGGAGATTTGGTGACTCAATCCACCGTTATGGGATGAAGCATGTATGAGTGAGAAAACCGCTTATGACAAGCTTGTTGACTGGTTTGACGTGAAGTTCGGCTTCGCCAAGACACCGCTTAAGCCAATTCCTGACTTTGCGATGAATCCTATTTACTGGCTTGGCCTGCTTTTGGCGGTGACTTTTGGTTTGCAGGCTGCAACAGGCATATTCATGCTTCTCTATTATGTCCCTACTCCCGCTCAAGCGTATTCTTCGACCGCGTCTGTAATTAGTTCCGTGCCCCTTGGTTCACTTGTTGAGACTATTCACTTATACGGTGCTTACGCAATGATTCTGCTTACTTTTTTGCATTTAGTTAGAAATTATTTTGGCAGTGCGCACAAAGGGAACAGAGATTTGATGTGGCTGGCTGGAATCGTATTAGGTGTTATCGTGATTGGTTTTGGCGTGACAGGTTACCTTTTGCCTTGGACAGTAATTTCCAAGTCTGCCAGCGATGTCGCTATAGGATTCCTTAACTTCTTCCCCATAGGAATTGCAAATCTAGGAAAGTTCGTTGCAGTAGGTTCCGGCAGCGACGCATCAGAGCTAACGACATTCCTTCACATACACACAGTCTTTCTTCCGTTAGCCCTAATTGCTTTTCTCGGCTTGAAAATTTACATGTACGAGGTGCATGGTCCAGCTTACGTGCCAGCATATGGAAAACCTAAATCAGACAAGTATAATCCTTGGTTCCCAAAAGTTCTCCTCTATGCCGTCATGCTTTTCAGTGTTTACATCGCAATTTTGCTAGCTGTTGCTTCTCTTTTTCCACTTGTTTTGCCACCTGCATATTCAGCTACAACCGCTGGTACAATTGTTGTGCAGCCTGACTGGTACCTGCTATGGCTGTATCAGCTCCTGAAAATTCAAATATTTGAAGGACCAGCAGCAGTTGACGTATTAGTGGCAGTGTTGGTTTTTGGAGTGCTTCTTTTCCTGTTGCCATTTTACGACCGAAGTAAACGTCGAAACCTTAGCCAAAGACCAGTCTACGCTACAATCGGGTCCATATTAATAGTTGAGCTTATCACGTTAACCATCTGGGGTTATATGACTCCTGGACGGATAATTCCTAACTATCAAGCAATTCTATTATTGGGCGGATTTGCTGCAGCAACCGCTGTCGCAGTATTGTCAGCATATCGGCTTGTAGAAAAAAAGAAAGTGGCTAACTCACAGGCGCCTTCCACTATGCAAAGCCAATCGATGCCAGTTTCACCTGCCCAAAGCAAGGTATCTGCCCAGAGAAAGAAGAGCTTTATCAAAAATGTAAGAAACGCCGGCGAAAGCATACTTAATAAATTCACTGCTGTTTTCGTGGTTTTCTTGGCGGTTGCTTCGGTTTCTTTGGCGTCAACGGTGAACATGTTGCCTAACATTTTGGCGAATGCACCGTTTTTTGTTATAGCTTTGACCGCTTTCGTTGTTTCGTCTTTTTTCATGTGCCAAATGCTTCGCAAATTTGTTTTAGCGTATGAAGGAGCCGTGGCAAAACGATGAAGCGTACAAGCGACCCTCTACGTTCCATTGCAATTTTCCTCTTAACTTTTTTAATCGTCGTAGGAATCGCCATATGGTTTTTGGACTTTGTATCTCAGCAGAGAGTTTTCGGCTTCCTTATGAGCGCAGAACTCATTGCATTTGCTCTGCTTGTCTACATTTTTTATGAGGAAAACCCCGGAGTCAGCAAAAAACTGTTAACCGCTGGTTTTGTTGCTTTAGGAATTCTTGTTTTGTTGGCGGCTGCAGTGTTTGCAGGCGTTGGTACAACACCTCCCCTGCCTCCACCTAATGTTTCAGTAACTCTGTATGCCGGTGAGGTTTCTTTAACTGTGTATGGATTTGGAAATAGCTCAACCTCTATAACTTCGCCAGGTCCAACTTTGACCTTTAAGGTTGGCGATGTTGTAAACATGACCGTTTTCAACGCGGGAACCATGCCTCATAATTGGGCACTAGTCACTACGAATGAAACTTCCGCCAAAGTACTGTTCGGCGCGCAAATTGACAGCGGTTCAGTCCCCATACCAATTAACCAAACCGGCTCAGTTATTTTTAGAGTTACTAAATCAGGCAACTTTAACTACATCTGCCAGGTTCCAGGTCATGTGCAGCTAGGCATGTGGGGCAGTGTGGTAATTAACCCGTGAACACTAAATTAACCGAGAAGATCACTTCTTCATTTTTGTTTTTCTTTGCAAGTTTACTTACTGGGCTTATGAGTTTGCTGGCGTTTGGTTTTGTTTGGGCAAAGCAAAGAGGAGCTACGCCAGACGGCGCTCAGAAAACGCAGGGTTTCCTTGCGGATAAGCAGAAGGCATTGAATTTTTACAGAATATTTTCGGCTGCCTACGATATTTTGAATCCTTATCTCTACACTGATACAATGAGGGACGAAATGGTGAGCCAAATTAAAATTGGCGCTGACCTGCGAGTGCTTGATGTTGGTTGCGGAACAGGCTACACTACTTCTGGGGTTTTGAGTAGAAGAGACGTTTGCGAAGTAGTTGGTTTGGATATGAATCCTGTGCAATTAAACAAAGCTGTTAAGAACCTGCATTCAAAAAAAGATAGGCTATCCATTTCGAGAGGCGACGCAGAGAACCTGCCGTTTGTCGATGATTCTTTTGACGCAGTTATTTCCGTTGGAGCAATAGAGTATTTCCCTGACCCTGAAAAAGTGTTGAGAGAACTAGCTAGGGTTGTGAATCCGAACGGAAACATAATTGTTTGTGGTCCTGAATCAGCGTGGTTTAGCAAGTTTGCTTTGAACAGACTTTTCTATACGCCTTCGGTCAAAGAAATGGACGGGATTTTTCGCAACGTGGGGCTTGTTCAGGTAAAGTCTGTTTTGACGGGTGTTAACACGTTTTTCGGAACAGGCAGGTACGTCGTGTTTACTGTTGGAACAAAACCAGCTTAGCATACTGCTCGGGCTCTCTCTCCCCGTATTTATAGCGTGTCGTTCTCGTCTCAAGATTTTTACTCGGAATTCGTAGACATGAAGAGGGCTGTTTGCCAAAAAAAATAAGCGCGCCAGCTCGTTGCTAAATCGATTTCTTTATGTTAATTTCTGCTTATCTTGCAAGCATGGTGATGCATCTGGTTTTTTCGGGTCTGTTCAGCCTTAACGCTACTACCGCAGTGAGCAGCATGGCGATCATGCAGAGCAGAGCATGCGTAGTTATTCGTTTTAGACCTCTAGCCCTATCCTGTCTCGATTGCCTCCGTATCATTTTGGCTATGACTGTTGATTTGTTTGTGTTGAAATACTATATCAAGCAGGATGCGCGCCAGCTTGTTGCTAATTCGATTAGTTTGTGTTAATTTCTGCTATCTTGCTAGCATAGTGACGGATCTGGATTTTTCCGGTTTGTTCGTCCTTAAAGCTGTCAGTGCCGTCAGAAGCAGGGCGATCATGCAGAGCAGCGCGGTATTGCGATGCCTCTGAGGCACGCACTTTTTAATCTCGGCTTTTAAATTAGCTGAGGAGACAATTTTTCACTAATTTTGGAAAAGATACCCTGAATCGCGGTCAAAATGGTAAGTGAGGCGCAAACCGTTTCTTCCAAGAGTGCTGGTCGAGTTAGACTTTCCAGTTCTTTTCTTTGCAATGATAACCGCGGACAAGACTATAATCATAAAGACAACTAATATGATTACTACCAATTGTTCAGGAAACTCTGGAGTTGTGGGCGTCGGTGCTACAGTCGGCGTTGCCGTTGGAACAGCAGTTGGAGATGAAGTTGAAGTAGCCATGTATATCACCGAGATCGAATTGCCGTTTCCATTTGTAACGTAGGCCCAATCGCCGCTAGGCGTAACAGCTACACCATAAGGCTCGTTTCCAACGGGTACCGTCGCTGTCACCGTATTCGTAGCCGTACTTATCACCGAAACCGAATCACTGTTTCCATTTGTAACATAGGCGTATGTGCCGTTGGGCGTTATAGCCACACCATAAGGAAAGCTTTCAACGTGTATCGTCGCCGTCACCGTATTCGTAGCTGTGTTTATCACCGAAACCGAATTGCTGATCTGATTTGTAACATAGGCGTATGTGCCGTTGGGCGTTACAGCCACATCATAAGGAGTGCTTCCAACGTGTATCGTCGCCGTCACCGTATTCGTAGCCGTACTTATCACCGAAACCGTATCGCTGAAATATTTTGTGACGTAGGCGTATTCGCCGTTGGGCGTTACAGCCACATCATAAGGACCGCTTTCAACGTGTATCGTCGCCGTCACCGTATTCGTAGCTGTGTTTATCACCGAAACCGAATTGCTGATCTGATTTGTAACATAGGCGTATTCGCCGTTGGGCGTAATAGCCACACCATCAGGAGCGCTTCCAACGTGTATCGTCGCCGTCACCGCAGCCGTAGCTGTGTTTATCACCGAAACCGAATTGCTGATCTCATTTGTAACATAGGCGTAATCGCCGTTGGGCGTAACAGCCACACTATAAGGAGCGCTTCCAACGTGTACAGTCGCCATCACCGTATTCATAGCCGTACTTATCACCGAAACCGAATCGTCTCCGAAATTTGTAACATAGGCGTATACGCCGTTAGGCGTTACAGCCACACCATAAGGCTGGCTTCCAACGGGTACCGTCGCCGTCGCCGCCGTCTGCGCTCGAACTGGCTGAGGCAATAATACGAAAGCACTGAACAAGAAGAAGAGGGCAAGAAGGATGCAGCCAACTCCCAGAGTCTTTGTTGTCACTTGCTTCATTCTTTCATCTCACCAGTCAAACCCTTCGCTGATTTCAGCGACATGCTCGCCGCGTAGGTGCAAGTAAGAGCTTTAGCTTGCATACTACCGAATATGCAAATTGATAACGAAATTAGAAATTCGATTATTACGATTTGCAGTTTCTTCATGTTTTTTCATCCTCACATTTCTTACCGACTAAGCCCTTCGAATGAACGGATGAATAAGGATTAACCCACTTAGATGTTAGCGCGCGCGCCTTAAATTCGCCGTTTTTGGTGCTCTTTCGATTGTACAGGACCGTTATTATTTCAAGCATAGTTAGTGAGGCGATTGCATAAATCGGAATCCAATCATACAGGTACATTTGTGAGACTATTGAGGCGCTAGTTTCTGTCTTCAAGAATGCAAAGCCTATACCGTAATAGAAGAAGAATGGGAGATTTGTAGCCAAAAGAAAAACAGCGGACCCCGCAATGAATGTCCATATCGAGTGTCTATTGTACCACAGTAGCAAGGGCAAGGCAACAAGTGCGCCCCGTGGGTCGAATGAACCGAACACGAACAATAACGCTGAAAGCCATGGTTTTTTGGCGAACCCCAAATACACGGCGCCTACTAGAAGGACTGTTTGGAGGATGTGAGCATTTGCTAAGAAATATCCGCAGTAGTAACTTGGCGAGAAAGTCTGAATATGCAAGCTTATCGTACGGTAATGAAGGAAGTTAGCGAAAGAGGAGCCTGCTGAAGGTAAATGAAGAAGTGGATCAACCAAAACAATTACTGCAACTATAGTGCCCAGAAAGATATTTTTGTCTTTGACGAGCTTGTAGACAAAGAAAGCCAATGCCAAAATTAAAAGAAACTGCATTATGTCAAAAGCGTTAAGCGCGTTCTGATAGCTTAACGTTAAAAATGGCGCAACAAGGATCAAAAAGGAAGGAGTATACTTGAAAGGTTGCGCCTGTCCAATAATCTGATAGTCACCCGGCTGAACGCTTCCGTTATAGACTTGGGTTGGATTATGAAATAATCGCCACGCCCCAATATAGTACGCAGAAAAATCTCTAGCAAGAGTAGGTGATTCAGGCTTAAACGTTATAGGATACGCAAAACAAAAAATACTCAAGTTCAACAGTACTGCTAAGAGGATAACAAAGATGATTGCCGTTTTTTTGGATAACGGTAGCTTCATTAGCTTTCTCCGTAGGGTGCAGCTAAACCAATGGTGAGGAACTCGTTTCCTGACGATTTATTGTTTGCGGTAAAAGCAACTATGAAATAAATTTTTTGCAGTTACGAATCGTTTATCTTAGGGCGCGCCAGTGCGATGCTAATTTAGCTTTTTTTGTTTAGTTTCTGCTCATCTTGCGAGTAAAGTTATGGAACGCACTTTTTCTAGCATGTTCAACCGAAATGCAGCAACTGCGTTGAGCAGCATAGCAATCATGCAGATTAATGCATGAACAGTGAATCCTTTCTATACTCCTGACCCGATGTTTCTCTAAACATAGCTGTTCTTTGAGCCTAGAATTAACCCGCTCAACCGAAGATCTCAACCTGTAAAGCTGTTTCTCGATAGTTGGTCCATGAGTTCTGAAATACCTGTCCACTCTCAACAGTCCTTTCTGTGCTCGCTGCTGATTTGTAGGAAATGGAATCACGACTCTGATGCCAAGGGAGGAAGCCTGGTCTCTGAGGTTTTTGCTAGAATACTGAGAATCTGCAACAACCAGTTTCACAATGCGTTTGGTTGCCTTCAAAGTCTTTTCAAGCAGCACAGGAGCATGCTTCTTCTCATTATCATTGGCCGACGCCACAATAACTGCCAAAGGTAACTCAGATTTCGCGTCTATTGCAATGTGTAGCTTGTAACCGAGCTCGTAGGTTTTGCCGTTCCTGCCTACTCTGGCCTGGGGTCTGAGCCTCCGCGGCTGTTTTCATGAGGATCACGTTTACTGAACGCTTTGATGAAAGTAGCATCCATCACAACAATCTTGCCAATGATCAACCCGCCTTTGAGCAGTTCACTGACTAAACAGTTCATTATTCGCTCAAGCCGTTCTACTCTGGCACGATTCCTAAACCTTGTCATCTGCGTAGGATGATACGGCTTCTGTTCAGCTTCAATATCGCATACCTCTCGTAAATCTTGATCATACCACAACTGCCGATACAGTTCTCTGTCGCTTGGAATCTGCTTAACCCTCTTCACTATCAACGCTTTGAAAATGCCAATCGGTTTTCTCGGAGGTCTGCCAGCGCCTTTCTGATGGTAGGCTTCAGACACGACTTCTTCTATGTTATCCAAGTTCAAACTACGCAAAATGGAGCAAGAACCTTCATTCTTCTCCATAATAGACTGTATATTCAATCGAATACAAATTGCTTAAACAAGAAAATGTCAATCAAAATAATTTAGCAACCGACTGGCGCGCAGTTACTGGTTTATAGTGTTAATGAATCTGAAATAGAGATGCTAACTATTCGACGTTGCACACTTGGGCTGGCGAAGCAAGCTTCTTTAAGTCATCAGCGCCCTCAGCGTATCCTGAAGCAACCAATACGTCACCTACTTGGATTTTTGAGTCTGCTCGAGGACGCAAATATTTCTCTCTTCTTTTAATTACTAAAATCCACATACCGGTTTCTTCATGCACACGCGCTTCTTTAAGGGTCTTGTTCACAAGCGGAGAATCCCCAGTAACACAAGCTTGGGCAACTGTTTCCTCTGCTTCTTTAATTGTCAGCTTCAAAATTGGGTGCGGTTCAATACCTCTTAGAACAACCTCCGCTATATCCTCAGCGGCATCAGCGATTTTTTCTGTTGCTACGCCTAACCGAATTAAACCTAGGAAACCTGAGGCTTCTTCTTTTTTGAAATCGCTGGTTAAAGCAAGCAATTCGAAATCAGTGTGCATTTGGTCCATGCGTTCTTCAAGAAGTTCGACTTCTTCAGCTAGTTCCTTACTGTTTAACATCAGGGAAGAATAAGCTAAATCCAACATTAACTCAGATGTATCCTTGAGTTCTACGAATCTTGAAACAATTTCCTCGAATTTCACGCGTTCTGCAACGTCTAATTTTGCAAGTTCGCCTTCAGCTAAATCTTTAAACTCTTCAATGCCTAATGATGTACCACGAGTAATTAGGATATCCCCTTGGAAGACTCTTTCTGTACCCTTGGGGTCGAGTATCCAATCGTTATTTCGGCGGATGGCAATAATATCAACGCCCATTTTTGCAGCTAAATCCAGTTCATCTATCCTTTTCTTAACAATCGCTGAATTGGCTTTTACAGTCGCTTTCATTAAGCGTTCTTCTACTTTTTCAAAGATTTCGCCAACTATGGGGTGAATGCCAATGTTGCGAGTTACTATGGCTGCTATGTCGGCGGCAGCATCCGAAATTTTATTTGTGGAAGAAGCTACTATGGAAATGCCAACCATTGCCTCTGCGTCTTTTGGGTCTCTTGAAGCAACCATTAATTCCATATTCAAAAGGTACGCCAACGTATCTACTCGGCTTTCAAGCGCGAGAACGTCTTCAGCAAGGTCTTTATCATTATATAACGCTGCGGAGTAGGCTAAATCAATCATTAGTTCAGATAGATTTTTCATTTCAAGCAAAAGCTCTCTGACGGGGATAGGTTTGTATTCTATCTTTTCAAATTTAGGCATATCCTTGAGGTCGCTTCCCAAAATAAAATATGCTCTGAATTATTTTAATCATGCGCCTATTCTACAAGATTAGAAGTATAGCTATTAGTAAAGCTGTTGAGGTTATTATGGTTGCAAATGCCGTTTCAATCGGGATAACAAAATTCTCAGGGTTTAAGCCTCTTTTGAATGTTAATATCGTGATACCGTAAGATAAAAGCACTATACCTATGACAGCTATTATGTTAGATAACCAAATTATTATCATAAAATTAAGCACGCTTGATAGTGGAAACACACGGTTAATTGCTAGAGATATGAGGGCTAAAACGGTGGAGATTAAAAGTGAGGCTGTCCATGCGCTAGTAATGTTTTTAGTATGATTTTTTATTGAGGAGAAAGAGGGCGTAAGTAAACCTAAAGCGAGCTTAGTGTTAGCGGTGGAGCCTACAACTGAGCCTACATTGCTTACCATGTTAATTAAAGCTGGATAAATCGTGTAAATTTCTTTCCGGTTTTCTGCGAAGTCACTAATTCCTTTGAAAACGGTTCCAGTCAGGGTTAAAATTACGGCTACAAACATTAGCATAATAAAGGATTCTCTTATGGTTTTCAGGAATTCAGGTTCCTGCTTGTCTTGTGTCACCAAATATAGAACGAGAAACACATGTGTAAGGCCGATAGCTAGAATTGCTATTCTGCCAAAAAAGGGCAAAAAGAAAAACAAATTTAATACTCCAATGTAGCAGAGGGTTATGAAAATGATGGCTGCCGTGGATATTATTGGATAAACTACGATGTCAGGGTCTAATCCTCGCTTGAATGAAACAAAAGCAACCTTGATTGTTACTAAAGAAAAAAGCAGACCTATTGCCAAAGTTGAAACCATTACTGATACTATAGCTGGGAAATCAGCAACAGTTATGCCCAAAAGCAAGTAACCGAAAAATAAAGAAATTAAGCTAACCGTTAGGCTCGTTGCTAAAGTTAATACAATTATAGCATGGATTAATTTATGGAAGGTTTTTGTATTTTCAGAAAATCGAGGGTAAATCGTGCCAAGATGCAGGGCAGTGCTTAAGCGGCCACTAAGTAAACCGTTAATTATTCTTATGCTTATGAGCGCTGGATAAAGAGCAAAGGTCCAGGGTGCGAGCTTGAAAACATTAAGCTGGTAAGAAATAAGAAACCCAGCGATTAATCCAGCTATGTCAAATGAGTAAGCTAATGCTGTCTCCTTGAACATTCCCCAGAAATTTCTAGAAAGGCTGTCATGTGAAATATCTGGTTGCCTCCTTAAAGTTCGTCAAAAAGGAGTTTTTTTACTGTTAATCTTGGAAAATTATCGGTTGAGGCTATATTGAAATTAAAGTGCCTTTTAGTTATATTCGACGAAGCTGAAGTCGTCTGAGCATCTTTCGAATTTGTTGATTTGTGGACTCTTATCATTTTTTCGCCAACATTATGTTTCTTGTTTGGCGGTCCACGGTCCGAGTAGTGAGTTTACGGACTGCCAAAGCCCTTTTAACTGCCAATTAACGTTTTTGAAAGGCATCTATGTCTTAAATAGTTTCTGTCGCAGACAATTTTCGGCTAAAGTGCTTTCTTATTAATATCCTAATCCGAAAATGTTAATGTTTTATTTTGTTTGATAATTCTTGACTTTGCCTGCGTTTTGCAAGGAACGGTTTTTAAGAATGATGTTTCTGGTAATGATAGAACGGTTTCACTCTTGGTTGAGTGAGCATTGGCGGAGAGAAACGTGGCAAGTGGCGTTCAACCCAATCCAGAAATATTCACCGTAAAAGAAAACGTGCCTTTAGCGCAGCCTCCCGTAACCGCAGAAGAAGTTCTGACTCTGCCAACAGACGAGTTATTATCTCGACTTGGAACTTCATCTCAGGGTCTAAATTCCCAAGAAGCGGAGACAAAATCTAAATATTTATGGCACTAACGAATTAGCACAAAAGAGGAAACGTTCTGGTATAGTCAGTTTTCTGCTTCACTTTAAAAGCCCCTTGATCATCATACTTTTGTTTGCAGCTGCGTTTGGCTGGTGCCACTGGCGATGTTGCAGACTTTTACCATAATAGTTGTTATCGTGTTAATCAGCGTCATTATTGATCATTATCAAGAATCCAAAGCTGAAAATGCCGCTGAACTTCTCAAAGAAAAGGTCAGTACGACAGCTACTGTGCTTCGTGATAAAATTAAGACAGAGCTTAAACTTTCTCAAATTGTTCCCGGCGACATAGTTTACCTCTCGGCTGGAGATATAATCCCTGCTGATTCAAGAATAATCAGCGGTAAGGACCTTTTCATAAATCAAAGCAGCCTAACCGGTGAATCGTTCCCTGTTGAAAAGACAGCCAACAGGTTGGAGTCCATAAACTTAGCGTCTAGTTCGATTACTGAATGGAACAATTACCTGTTTATGGGCACTTCTGTTGTAAGCGGCAGCGCAACGGCAGTCGTTGTGAGAACTGGCGGCTCTACAGAATACGGAAAAATCGCTAAGAAACTTGTTGCAAAGCCCCCTGAAACAGAATTTGAGCGAGGCGTAAAAGGGTTCAGTTACCTCATCATGCAGGTTACGTTCGTATTGGTTATCTTCGTTTTTATTGTGCTTGCCCTGTTTCATCGAGGATTGATTCAATCGCTTCTATTCTCAGCTGCCCTGGCAGTAGGGTTGACCCCTGAACTTCTACCGATGATCATCACCATGAACCTTTCCAAGGGCGCTGTAAACATGTCGAAAAAAGGCGTCGTAGTGAAGCATCTGCCTTCGATTGAAAACTTTGGCAGCATGAACGTTTTGTGCACAGACAAAACAGGTACCCTAACAGAAAATCGCATATCGCTCGTGTTGCATATTGATTCGGAAGGTCACGATGATGAAAAAGTACTTTTGTATTCCTATTTAAACAGTTATTATGAAACTGGACTGAAAAGTCCTCTTGACGACGCAATCCTATCTCATAAAGAGATTAACGTCGCAGGTTTCCAAAAAATCGATGAAGTTCCGTTTGATTTTGTCCGAAGACGTGTTTCTGTTGTCGTTGAAAAGGAAAGAGAAAGATTCTTCATAGCAAAAGGTGCTCCAGAAGACATCCTGAAAATTTCAAATTACTGCGAAATAGGCGGTATTATACAGGATATTAGCGAAGAACTGCGAAAAAAGATTGAGCAAAAATACATTGACCTGAGCGCAGAAGGCTTAAGAGCCTTGGGTGTAGCATACAAAAAACTCAGAGAAGACAAAGCCGTCTACTCAGTTAATGATGAAAACGACATGGTGTTTCTCGGCTTCGTCGCTTTTCTTGACCCTCCAAAAGAAACAACAAAAGAGTCACTTCAGCTTCTTGCCAAAGAAGGAATAGAGCTAAAGATCTTAACTGGCGACAACGAGCTAGTTACTAGAAAAGTTTGTGAGCAACTTGGCTTCGAGATTAAAGGGGTTGTTCTGGGAAACGACATGATTCAAATGCACGATGATGCGTTAGCTCGAGTTGTGGAAGAAGCCAACGTATTCGCACGCGTAACCCCAGTACAGAAAGACCGAATAATTAATTTGTTGAAAAGCAACGGCCATGTTGTTGGCTTCATGGGCGATGGCATCAACGATGCTCCTTCCCTTAAAACATCTGATGTTGGCATTTCAGTTAACAACGCCGTAGATGTGGCGAAAGAGTCAGCTGACATTATACTTTTAGAAAGCGACTTGACAGTGCTTGCTGAAGGTGTAATTGAGGGAAGAAAAACTTTTGGTAACACCATGAAATACGTTATGATGGGTATTAGCTCAAACTTCGGTAACATGTTTAGTGTTGCGGGTGCAGCGTTATTTTTGCCCTTCCTGCCCATGTTGTCCATAATGATTTTGTTAAACAATCTTTTGTACACGCTCTCTCAAACTACAATAGCTACAGACAATGTCGATGAAGAATACATCGAGCGCCCCAAAAGATGGGACATTTCCTTCATCAGAAACTTCATGATAGTGGAAGGCCCACTTAGTTCAATTTTTGATTACGCTACGTTCTTTATAATGTTCTTTGTTTTTGGTATTCCGGTAACTGCAGCAGCATCGGGCGTCCCGTTGGCAACAGTTTTTCAGCAACACATGTTCCAAACTGCATGGTTCGTGGAATCGCTTATCACTCAAACGTTAGTGGTGTTTGTCATTAGGACAAGGGTATCGCCCTTCTGGAAAAGCAGACCTGGCAAGTACTTGGTACTGAGTAGTCTATCAATAGTTGCCGCAGCCATTATAATACCCTATACACCAGTGGGGAGTGTGTTTCATTTTGTACCTCCTCCACCTCTGTTCTACGCTGCGTTGTTATTGATGGTCGTTATCTACCTGTTTCTGGCTGAGGTAGTAAAGAAATGGTTCTACAAACGGCATGCGTACAGAATTGAGCAAGCTTTGGTTCCGAAAAGAAAAACCTTCTACCTTAGCAAGAGTGCACGGTTAGTGCAGGATGTAGCTGCCGTGGTATGTTTACGTGAAGAGAACGAAATTTCTTTTGATTCTCTGATTGAAGACCTGTCGAGAAGTTTAAACTACCCCATTGATTCAGACAGAGTATATCAGAGCCTGCAGTACCTGCGTCGGGGAGGATTAATCGATGTTGATTGGCACAGTCGAAGAATCAAAAGGACAGGGCCTATCAAAGAATACATTACAAAACGGATTGCAACCAGCCCCACATGGCCGTTGGCATATGATGATTGGCTCCGTATAAACAGGGCAATTCAAGACAAATACGGCAAAACCAACCCTGACTTCCAAGATCTTTTCTCGCCAAGGCAACGTTAAATCTGGTTTTTTGGTGCTATCCTAATCGCGCGTCGTTCCTTGATGAGCCTAAACTTTTTCAGAACAAGTAGAAAACTCGCCCAGGAAAAAGAACCATGTGAATATAACCACGAAGATTAAGACGCCTATCGCAGCCGCGTATAAAACCCATTGTGCTTTAGATGAAAAAAATCTGGCATGTAAAGCCAAGAGGTCAATTTCTTTTCTTTGTGTTAAGGAGCATCCATGCTACTGGGGCATAGACGATTGCGAGCAGCACTAAGATGAATAATAATTGAAATGCGTCTGCCCTATTTAGGAGTCCTTGGATTGCGTAGCCTGCGATTAAACCGAAGGCGGTGACGCTGTGTGCTTTTATATTGTCAAGGTTTGCTGGAGCCATCAGCTTTGGATTATCGTAGTTTTGTCGCAGTATCCTAATTGAACGGTACACAAGGGGCAACGAGGCTAAAGCAAAAAGCGTATAAATCGGGAGAATTCGAAACGCAACTGATCCGATAATTACCGCGTATGTGCAGATCCAGCCTGCTATGTAAAGTTTTGCGCCTGCTTTTTTGCCGTATCTTGCCACCAGCGTGAGTTTTCCTGCAGCACGGTCTTCTTCCATGTCGGGAATTTCGTTTATGGCAATCAGGGAGAACAGCATAATTCCTAAGGGTAATGTTGCCAGGAACGCTTGCAGCGTCAAGGTGTGCGCTTGAACATAAAAGGCGCCTAAACCGATTACTGTACCAAAGTTCACCAGCATAGCAAGTTCACCTAAACCGTGGTGACTAAAGCTTATGGGTGGGGCAGTGTAGAAGATGGCGCAGAAAACTCCGATAAGCCCGAATGCTAAGATTGGTAAGCCTCTGGTCAAAGTGAGGAAGACCCCCACGGCAATAGTGACTAGATAGCACAGCGTGAAAGCCTTGAACATACTTTTAGGCGAGAGAAGACCGCTGCTGAGGGTAGCGCTGCCGCCTGTGTAGGGATTTTTTTCGCCTATCTTAAGTTTGTCTACACTATGCTTGTAATCAAAATAATCATCGGTCATGTTTAACCCGATATGGTTGATGATGATGGCGACGAGCACGAGCAGAAAGTAAAACGGAATAAATCCAGCGTTGGTTGCCCAACTAACTAAGCCGCCTAAGACAGCGGGAAAAATGCTGGGAGGCACAAAGTGGTAGCGGAATGCTCGCCACCACACTTTCGCTTTAGACATTTGTCTTGTGCTTGTCATACATGCTCAGCTCAGCCAGATATTTTTTAATTTTTTAAATAAAAAAGGATTTCGTATGTTGAATTCTTGAGTCCCAGGTCTATTCAGTTGGTTCTGCTGCTTTGCGTTTCCTAAAGAGAATAAACACGTGACCTCTAACTTCAACCAAAGCAGAACCGGTTTGTTCCGCAGCTTTAGCTGCTATCGCCTGAGCCGTATTGTCTCCCTGTCAAAGCTGCAGGCAAAATTCTAACCTTTACCATCTTGTTCTGCTGGAGTTGCTTCTCAATTTCGCTTATCAACTGAGGAGTTAAGCCGTCTTTGCCAACCCAAATGGTTGGGTTCTCGTCTTTCAATACGTGCCTAACATGGCGCTTCATTTTGGTAGTTATTTTGCTCAAGTTCTTTTTGCTCCTTTTTCTTGCTTAACAATATACGAGTTTGGTTGCCGCAGTTTAAACATGTTATTACGATGTGAGGCTCCCTTTTCTGCTTTATCCTAACCCGACAATTATAACCCTGCACAAGCAGCGCATTGCAGTTTTTACAGGTTTCACGCCTAAACTCAACTGGCAAACGAATTTTTGCAGCCATAGCAATCTTCCTTGCGGACTTAATGTACTGCATGGCTAACTGCGGATTAGTCTTGCAAACCTGCTTTGCCTGCTCAAACAATATTTGAATTCGCTGCCTCGCTATTTGCTTAATACCGGTCGGTTTCATTTAGCCTTCCCAAATAACCCAAAGATGATAAGACTCACACATAAACACTTGTGCTGACTTAACGGCTTTTCTTTGAAAGCTCGAATTTCAACCTTTGCAACGCTTCATCAATCTCTAGTGGCTTGTTTCCCAGAATTTGCTGAGCCTTTGAAGTATCAAGCGACGAATCCATAGGTCGTTTAGCAGGCCACTTAAACTGTGAAGACAAAGCAGGATCAATCAGGCTCTTATCCAAGCCAAAAGCCTCAGCGATTAATTCAGCAAACTGGAATCTGCTAACACGTGTGGCGCCGCAAAGATGAAACGTTCCAGTTAACCTGCGCTCAACAACTTCCATAGTCATCTCAGCCAAATTAGTGTTCAACGTAGGCGTATTCCACTGGTCAGTAACGATCTTAACACGTTCACCCTTACCAAGCGTATCAATTAGCCAGAGAGCAAAGTTGACTTTTCCAGCAGCAGGAGTTGAACCGTAAATCACGCTTGGCCGCGCAATAAAATATTCTGCTTGAGCTTTCACCAATTCTTCAGCTTTAAGCTTGGTTAACCCGTAATAATTAATCGGGTCGGGCTTATCCGACTCCTTATAGTTACCCTTTTCACCGTTGAAAACGTAATCTGTCGAAATATAAATCAAAAATGAGCCCGCGCTCTTAGCTGCTTCTACAATATTTTTTGTTCCTTCAACATTTATTTTCCAAGCAAGCTCCTTATTCAACTCGCACTTATCCACGTCTGTGAGGGTGGCTGCGTGAACTACAACGTCAGGCTTAACACGCTTAAACGCTTCATTAACCAGCTCCTGATTTGAAACGTCAAATTTAACAAAGTTACCACAAACCGGCAACTCTTGAACATCACAGGAATAAACCTCAAAATTTCTTGCAACAGCAAGCTCAGCTAGTTTGGAGCCGTAAAGACCGCTGGCACCAGTAATTAAGAGTTTCAGTGAAAACCACCTAGCTTCCAAGGTGTCGGATGAAGAATCACTTCTGTAGCAAACGGTGTCCACCAATGCTCATTTTCAAGGTACCAGCGAACAGTCGACTCTAAAGATGCGTCAAAACTGAACTTTGGCTGCCATCCCAATGTGGACCTTATTTTTGAAGAATCCAAACTGTACCGTGTATCATGCCCAGGACGGTCTTCCACCAAAGTAATCACACTCTCAGGCTTATGTAGCAACGCGACAATTCTTTTTGCAATCTCAATGTTAGGAATTTCGTTCCCAGCTGAAACATTGTATACTTCTCCAGCATTTCCCTTCTCAAGAACTGTGGCAATTGCTTCACAGTGATCTTGAACGTAAATCCAGTCACGAATGTTTTGTCCAGACCCGTAAATGGGTATCGGAAGATCTCTTAGCGCGCGGATTATGGTTTTAGGGATCAGTTTTTCTGGAAGTTGGTAGGGACCAAAATTATTGGTGCAGCGAGTGATGGTCACATTCAAATTATAAGTCTTATGGTAAGATAGCACAAACATGTCAGCGGCAGCTTTAGAAGCAGAGTAAGGATTAGATGGCTTGGGCGGAGTATTCTCCGTAAATGAGCCTTCAAGTGCTTCACCGTAAACCTCGTCAGTGGACACCTGCAAAAGCCTTGCCTTGTGATTATGCCTGCGTATCGCCTCTAAAATTGTAAATGTGCCAACTGTATTGTTCTGCAAAAACACGTTGGGGTCAGCAATACTCCTGTCCACATGAGTCTCAGCCGCAATGTTTACAACAGCATCAACTTGATGAATTAGCCTATTTATAAGCTGCGGATTGCAAATGTCACCCCTTATGAAAGTGTACCTTTTGTCATTTTCAATATCAAGAAGATTAGCTGGGTTAGCTCCTATGCCTATCTTATCAACGTTTATCAATTCATAATCAGGATACCGCGCAAGTATGTACCTGCAAAAGTTGCTTCCGATAAATCCTAAACCGCCAGTAACTAACAATTTCATGATTCATCACTTATGAGGGGGATAATTCCAGTCCCAAGGTTTACCGACACGTGCATCGTCTTTCTTGCCGTTGACGATTTTGGGAACTAAGTGTTGGGTCATTCCATGGTCTGCGTTCTTCATCAGGATTAGCAGGGTCATATAGGTTAGTGGTGAAGTACAATAGCATAGCGGGTTCATTACCGAGTGCTTTGAAGCCATGCCAATAATGACCAGGAATACGCACCACTTGCAGGTCTAAAGCGCTTGAGATTACCTCGTTTATTTCTTCTGTTTTCTCGTCAAATGCGCAGATTTTTATTAATCCTTTTAGCGCCAAAAAATAGTCCGTTTGTCCTTTAAGGTGCCTATGCCACGCACGAATAATGTTGGGATAAGTAAATGAAAGGTTTGCTTGTGCAATTGTGTCTTCTTCAAATAAGTCTTTCCAGTCCTTACGCATAACTTCGGTAAAGAAGCCTCTCTCGTCGGGTAACCGACATATTGGTTTAATTTTTATCCCTTTTAACGTTAATATCCCTCGCTTGCTGCTAAACATATGTTTTAAAAATATTTATAATAGTTGTCATGCTCTCGGGTCTAGACTTCCACTTCCGAGTAATCGCCCACGTGCAACTTGATAGTTCTGTTCCTTTGGTTTCTTGCAACCTTCGCATTTTTGCCGATTAAACTATCCTCTAACCGCTCCACATCTTTAACGACAACGTTTTCTTGTATAACACAATATTCAAGGTTAGAATTAATAATTTCTGAGCCGTTGCCAACGCTTGTGTACGGTCCAATGAAGGAGTTTTCAATCAACACGTTCTTTCCAATTACGCATGGTCCCCTAACTGTACTATTTACTATTTTTGCTCCCAGTTCGAGCTTAACCCTGCCATCTACAACGCTGTTTGTTACTGTTCCTTTGATGTCACGCTCTGCATATTCATCCAATATTCTCGCATTAGCCGACAAAATATCGTCTTTTTTGCCTGTGTCAAGCCACCAAGAATTTAAGATTTCAGCTTTAACCGAAAAACCCATGTTAATCATTTCTTGGATTGCATCAGTAATTTCCAACTCTCCACGCCAAGAAGGCTTTATTCTTTCTATAGCTTGATGAACCTTGTTAGAAAAGAGGTAAGTGCCAATAATAGCAAGGTTACCCATGGGCGTTTTAGGCTTCTCCACCAACTTGATAATATTGCCTTTATCGTCAAGCTGAGCGATACCAAAACTCGATGGGTTCTCAACTTCTTTTAGAATAATAAGCCCATCAAGATGTTCACTCTTGAAATTTTTTAACAAATGAGTTCAAACCTTGACCTGTAACGTTATCGCCTAGACACATGACAAAAGAATCCTGCCCCAAAAATCGCCTAGCAGTCTTAACCGCATGTGCTAAACCAAGCGGTTCCTGAGGAATATAGTTAACTTTAAGGTTCCAGTTTGAACCATCATTAACATAGTCCTTAACAAACTGTCCAGTCTCGGGCGCAGTGATAATGCCCACCTTTTTTATTTTGGTTGCCGCCACCTGATCAAGAACATATCCTAATATGGGCTTGTTAGCTACTGGAATAAGCTGTTTAGCGCAGGTAAAAGTTAAAGGTCTAAGTCTGGTTCCTTTTCCGCCGCTGAGAACAAGTGCTTTCATGCTAATCACTAATATGTTGAATGCTTGCTTTAATTATCATTGGTTTTATCACTTAAATAAGTTTACGTTGAAGTTTCATTTGTGGTTGTAGTTGTACAACCACATAGTCCTATTAGCGATTGAAAAGAAATAGCATATTAGAGATCGCTTTTTTGGGGTGAATATTAAACGAGAACAATACTTAAACGTAATGTATGGTCGTCTTTTCGCAAACGGAGAATAAAATGCAAGTTCACCCGTTCATGCAGCCTTTACTCAAACTCAAGCTACACATGCACACATGTCGGCGGAAGTTACTGCGGTAAGTACAGATCACTAGCCAGAATAGCAGAGAGCAAGTTTGCCATGGAAATAGATGGAAAGTTAACTGAAGACCGCCTGGTACAATAAATATTTTTTAACATTGGAGCTGTTGCCGCTGCTTTTCACCTTATTTAATTTGTATGAAGAATTGTCATTAATTTCTCGATGATATTTAGCAGAAAACGCAACGGTTTGCGAAGAGGCCCGAGTACATTAATAATTTCTCGAAGACTAGTCAGGTCAGCTCTGTTAATGGTTCGAGTAACTAGCTGTTGCGAGCAATGAAAATAACTACGAAAGCAATTACGCCTATGACTAGTCGTATTGGATTGGAAAAAGCCAACTGAGAGATAAGAACGTACGTTAAGATTGCGGTTATTGCTGAAGAAAATAGAATCTTGGCGGAAGATACCCAATCTACTGAAACTCCGAAGTGCTTTTTGATAAATCGTAAACTTATGAATAAACTTGGGAGACCAACTGTTAAGGAAGTGACAATTAAGCCTATGACTCCGAAGTGAGAAATTAACAGCAAACTTAAAGGAAAACCAATTGCGACTGTAAGAATAGACAATTTCATGTTGAATGTTGTGTAACCTTGACCGTTTATCAAGTTGCTTATACTCAAGTTTCCGAAAGCAGTATAAAGATAAGTTACTGACAGCAATGCCAAAAATAATGGTGCTTCAGCATATCTGTTTTGGTATATAGTGCCAATGCCTGGTTGTGCGAGGGCAATTACCACGGCTGTAACTGGCACGACAATGAGCGCGGCATACTTTACTGAATATTGGAAGACGTTTTTTAGAGTCTCATTATCTTTTCGATAGTCTAGTTTGGAGAATGCGGGAAACAGCATGGTTGTTACGGGAGTAGCGAAGAAAGTGATTAGAACTGAGAAATTTACGGCTAAGTTGTAGTTGCCGATGGTAGCGTTGTTAGTTACATAGATAGCTAATATATAGCTGTAGAATACTGTCAGGAATCCTGTAATGATGGTGCCTATTGAAACTGGTAAACCGTATTTTAACATGGTTTTAATTGTTGCCATTATTTCTATTTTGCCGTTAGTTGGTTCAGGCAGGGATTTGTACATTGTCCACATTAGGAGTATGCCAGCTAACCCCGCGATTATGGAGGCTGTTGTAAAACCTGCTACTGCCCCAAGAGTGCCGAATCCTAAGAGTACTAGTGCAACTATCAGAGCAGTTTTGGCTATTGATTGAATTATCAGCATGAAACTGTAGAGATGCATTGTTTCCATGCCTGTGAATGCGGCAGTTGCTGTGTTCACTAGTGCGCCAGTTAGGATGAAGAGAGAAGCGATTTGGATTAATGGGACTATTGTGGGACGGTGCAAGCTTGAAGCTAAGAAGGGGGAAAGGCCAAATGAGAGAAGGGAAAGCGATAAACCTAAGATGATCTCGAACACTAAGCCTGAGAAAAAGATGCTTCTTATTTTGGCGTTGTTTTCGGCGTTGTATTGCGCAGAATATTTTACCATGGCAGAGTTGACGCCCCAGTCTCGGAATGTGGCGATTAGGGTTGGTCCAATAAGAGCAATTGAGTATAAACCGTAATTTTCTGCACCCAGAATGTAAGTGATAGCTATAGTGCCTACAGCTGAGATAACAGTAGAAACAACTAAGCCCCATAGAAGGTTAAAGCCGCCTCTAGCTGAAACTCTCGCCATCTCTGTAGCCTTGGTCATGTGTCTTTCCCGATTGCTGTTAGCTTGTAAGCTAACTGTTGCTGGTAGGTACTGTTTATCACTTTTGGTTTAATATGGGGAAATTAGCGATAGTTGGTTGCTGTTACTTGGTGCACACAGTTCTCGTGACATTAGTGCACACGATTAGAGCCTGCTTATGATGTGTGGCAGTGGGTTATTTGCCTAAGCCTATGGCGATGAATTTGAGTTTCGCGCTGTATGTTTCGGGGTTGTAGATGCGTCTGCCATCAATAAGTATGGGCTGCTTCATATTTTTCATGAAGTCGTCAGGGCTGAGCTTTTGGAATTCTGGCCATTCCGTTACAATTATACAGCAGTCCGCGTTTTTGATGCAATCAAGTGCTGAAGTGGCGTACTGGATTTTGTTGTTAAAAATGATCTTTGCAGTGGCTGAAGCGACTGGGTCGTAGGCGGTTACGTTGGCGCCTTCTTTTAGCAGCTGGTTTATTATGGGTATAACTCGGGCTTCTCTCATGTCGTCCGTGTCAGGTTTGAAAGCTAAGCCTAAGATGGCTATTTTTTTGCCTTCTATGTTGCCGAGTTGTTGTTTGCAGAATTCGACGGCTTTGAGGGGTTGAGTGTGGTTTACGTTTTCGACGGATTCTAAAAGTTCAGGAGTGTAGTGGAAGGCTTTTGAAGAGGCGATGAGGGCTTTTACGTCTTTGGGGAAGCATGAGCCGCCGTAGCCTAAGCCTGCATCTAAGAATAGGGGTCCTATACGTTTGTCTAGCCCCATGGCTACTGCCACATCTTTGACATCTGCGCCTGGGATTTTTTCGCATACGTTCGCTATGGTGTTTATGAAGCTGATTTTTGTGGCTAGCATTGCGTTGCTGGCGTATTTGATGAGTTCAGCAGTGGAAAGCGTGGTCCTAATTATTGGAGGCACATGAGCGCTATAGAAGTCTTTGTATAACTCTTCCAAGGCATCGCCTGATCGTTTATCGTACGAGCCGATAACTACACGGTCGGCGTTTAATGTGTCTTGGAATGCTGAGCCCTGACGGAGAAATTCTGGGTTCATGCATAAACCGAAATCTTTGCCGCATGTTTTTTTTGATTCTTCTTCGAGGATGGGTTTAACGGTGCCTTGGGTTGTTCCTGGTACGACGGTGCTTTTAATTATGGTAACATGGTAGTGGTTCTTTTGTTTTAGCGCTTTGCCTATGTCATGCGCGGCTGATTCTATGTATTTGAGGTCTATGCTACCGTCTGGTTTGCTTGGAGTTCCAACTGTTACGAAAGTAAAGTCTGATTCGCACACGGCTTTTTCCGTTTGATTTACTAAACTTTTCAGAGTGCCTTTTTGAATGCAGTCCTTTAGTTTTTCTTGGAGACCAGGTTCATGGAATGGGGGAATGCCCTGGTTGATTTTTGCTACTTTTTCAATATCAACGTCTGAGGTGATGACGTTATAGCCTTGGCTTGCGAATCCGACTGCTGTGCATAAGCCCACGTAGCCTGCGCCTATAACCGAGATTTTTGGTTGTTTTTTCAAAGGATAACCCCTCAAATTGAGTGTTAATTTGGATTAAGTATCATATTAAATATATATTAGTTGACACAAGAACGGAGGGTAAGGGAACGTTTGATGATTCGCAAGGTTATAATTCCTGCTGCAGGTTTGGGAACGCGTTTATTTCCAGCGACTAAGGAGCAGCCTAAAGAGATGCTTCCAATCTTCACTAAGACAGCGCATGGTGACATGGTAGTGAAGCCAGTGGTGCAACTGGTTTTTGAGCAATTGTACGATGCTGGGCTTCGCGAGTTCTGTTACGTTGTGGGCAGAGGAAAACGGGGAATAGAGGACCATTTTACTCCTGATGCGCATTGTATTAGAACGCTTGAAGGCATGGGCAAAAACGGGCAAGCGTCTGATCTTGAAGTTTTTTATGAGAAACTTGAGACTTCGACGACTATGTGGGTTAATCAGCCTGAACCGAAAGGGTTTGGAAACGCCGTTTTAATGGCTCAACCGTTCGTGCAGAACGAAAGTTGCTTGGTGCATGCAGGAGACAGCTGCATAATATCGAAAGACATGGATTACATAAAGAAGCTGCTTGAAGCCTTTGAGCGGTTTAATGCGGACGCCGCATTTCTTGTGCTGGAGATTGAGAACCCCAAGCAATACGGAATCGTTGAAGGCAACGAGGTAGAACCGGGAATAATAAAAGTGAAGTCGGTGGTTGAGAAACCTGAAAAGCCCAAGACGAACCTGGGCAATTATGGCAATGTATGTTTTTCGCCCCGTTATTTTTAAAGCCTTAGAGACGACAGAGCCTGGAAAGAACGGGGAAATCCAGCTTACCGATGCAATCCAGAAGCTTATTGACTGGGGCTTGAAGGTGTACGCTGTAAAGCTGGACAAGAGCTATGCACACTTGGATATCGGCAGTCCAGAAAGATATTGGGAAGCTTTAGAATTGTCATATCAACAGTTTTGTAAGAGACCAAACATATGATGGACAAAATAATCAGCGAAGACCTTGAAAAGATAAAGAGCGCCGTTGAAGGAGACACCTTTGCAGAAAAAAAGGTGCTCGTAACTGGCGGCGCTGGGTTTATTGGCAGTTGGCTTTGCGATGTGCTGGTAGGCTTTTGGCGCTGACGTGACTGCTGTAGATGACTTGTCCACTGGAAGAACCAAAAACATTGACCACTTAACCAAAAACCCGTTGTTCAAGTTTGTAAAGTCTGATGTTTGCGCATTCAAGAGCAAGCAAAAGTTTGATTTTATTCTTCATATGGCGGGACATGCGTCTCCTGACGAGTATCAAGCGCATCCAATTGAGACCTTGCAAACTAGTGCTTTAGGCAGCTTTAGTATGGCGGAGTTAGCTAGGAAAAATGATGCTACGTTGTTGTTTGCTTCGACTTCGGAGGTTTATGGTGACACAGAGGTTATTCCTACACCTGAGAGTTACTGGGGAAAAGTTAACCCTATTGGGCCAAGATCGTGCTATGACGAAGGAAAGCGTTTTGCTGAAGCTTTGCTTATGGCTTATGGCAAGCAATATGGGTTGGATGTCAGAGTTCCAAGAATCTTCAATTCTTATGGTCCACGCCTGCGGGAAGACGGGCTTTATGGGAGAGCGATGTCACGTTTTATCTTGCAGGCTTTGACTAATCAGCCCATAACAGTTTATGGCGATGGAAAGCAGACTCGGTCATTCTGCTACATAACAGACACGGTAACAGGGTTAATGCTTCTGATGATAAACCCGCAAGCTAAGCGGGAAGTTGTAAACATAGGCAACACTCAAGAAGTCACCATACTTGAGCTGGCAAAGAAAGTTAAAGAAGCAACCAAATGCAAATCAACCATAGAATTTCATCCATTACCCAAAGATGACCCTAAAAGACGCTGCCCAGACACAACTAAACTGGAGAGGCTTGTTGGGTGGAAACCAAACGTGAGCTTTGAAGAAGGGCTAAAAAGAACGGTAGCGTGGTTTTCCCATAAAGAAGCAATCTGCTGTTCCGGCTTAATTTCAAATCTTAAAGGTTTTTGAGGTAGTCGATTATTTTTAAGTAATCTTCAGCCGATACGTACCAGCCGCTGTCGCGCATTTCTTTAACTTTCTCTATTAGCTTTTCCTTGTCGATTTTTCCAGTTGCGAAGATTTTGCCCAAGATGTATCCGGTTCCGTGGAGTTCTATTCCCAGAATCCTTGCGACGGATCTGGCGACTTGATCGTCAGCTATAGCTATTCCATTTAGCTCCTTAGTTAAGCTGAGAACCTCGGCTTCCGCCTCATGTAATGGTTGCATTTCACTTTCTGCGGCCATTTCCTTCACATAATTGAGGTATCCTTTCTTGCTTATGTTGTGAACCTTGATTATTTCCTCTTTGAATAAGGTCTCTAAAAATGATGCCTCCGGCGCTTTTTTCTTTTTGCCTTCGCGGACTACTTCTTCAAACACGCTTGCTGTGGTGAATTTTTGTTCGGAGATGTCTTTGAGGAGTTCTGCTAAAGAAGCACTTTGTCAGGTAAATTAGAGGGGTTGAGTCGAAGACCAGCGGTTTAGGCATTATTGTTCCTTCAAGGCTTTTTCGAAGTCTTCGCGGAAGTCCTCATACGTGTACTGGAAAGAAATTTTTCTTTGCCTTACTATCTCCATCATTTCCCAGAGGGATAAACCTGCGATCTTTGAAGCTTTCCACAGGGTTACTTTTCCGCTGCTATAGAGAGTTAATGCCCTTTCAAGTTTCCTAGTCTGCAATTGCCTTTGCCAGGAGTTTTCTGACCACAGTTGCACGGTCTGCCTTTTCTTCTTTTTCGATTTCTTCTAGGTCTTTAGCCATGTCTATCAGAAACCCGTGTTGACACTATTTCTGTCATTGCTTTCACTGTTTACATTCACACGTAAACGATACGTATAAATGTTTACAGAAGATGGATGGAACATAAAGGAGAAGTTGTAAACATCGGCAGCACAAAAGAAGCCACAATACTTGAGCGCGCTAAGAAAGTCAAGAAGTATGAGTTATTGTTGTCTTGGGATTGTTGTGGGGATGTTTTGGTATTGCTTTGGTGAACAGCCTTTAGGGTTTAGCACAGCAGTAGGAAATACCAAAGAGGAATGTATGCGATTTTATCTTGGAAGTCAAGTTTATCCTTAGTCACTATAATACTGAATGGGCTGGCGTTCCTTTCTGCGAATTCTTGGCAGCTTTCTGAGTCTTCTCTTCTGATTTCGTTTTGATATTTCACTTCTATCGGTACGGGTTTCTTTCCGAATGTTATTACGTTGTCAACTTCGCATTTGTTTTTCCAGTAGTAGCAGTTTGTGCGGTAGGTGGCAAAGTGAGCGGTTAAGTTTTGCAGGTGATTATGTACGATTGTCTCAGCCATCAGGCCTATGTCGCTTGCGTCGATCAGTGCCTTAGGGGAGTAGGTACCGTTGAGAACATTTCTAATGCCGGTGTCTGAAGTGTAGATTTTTTTTGGGTTTCGTAGTTGTCTGGCTCTGTTTTTGGAGTAAATCATGCAAGTGTTGATTAAGAAAACCTCTTCCAGGTAGTCTATGTATTCGCCTATGGTTTCTTGTTTCATTTTGAGTTTTGGCGAAGCGCTTGTTTCTGAGAATAGTTGAGCTGAGTGGTTAGCTAAGTATAGCAGCAGGTCTTCCATGTTTTTTGGATTTCTTATCCCGAAGACCTTGACTATGTCCTTGTAGATTACTAGTTGCAGTAGGTCCTTTAGGTATTGGGCGCATTTTTGGTAGTCTTCTATTGCTATGAGTTCTATGTAGCCGCCTTTTACCATGAACTGGGAAAGCGCTGTTTCGATTTGCCTTTGGTAGGGAACTAATTTGGGATATGACTCGTTTAAGTTCTTTGAGAGGTGTGTTATGTCGTTGCTTTCCAAGGCTGTCTTCAGGGTTTCTTGCAGTTTTGAGCTTAGTTTAGTCAATTCGCCGTTTAAATTTTTAAATTTAAGGTAATCTGTGAATTTGAGGGTCATGATTAGGTTTAATGATATTCTGCCTGCTAGGGATTCTGAGTTGCCTCGCGTTATTCCTGTGGCAGATGAGCCGCTTACGATGAATTTTATGTTATAGCCTCTGTCATAGTAGCTTTTGAGTGTCTGACTCCATTTTTCCACATGCTGGATTTCGTCGAGAAAGACGTAGATTTTTTCATCAAGGCTGTCTAAGTCTTTGTTTAGGATATACTTGACGTAAACATCAATTAGGCGATGTATAAGTGGATTCTTTTCTGTTTCGATTTCAAATAATGGTTCGTCGAGCTGTGCAAAGAGTATGTTTTTTGAAATGGTTTTTTCATCTAGTAATTGCTGCATTAGCTGCTGCATCAGCACAGACTTGCCGACACGTCTGGGTCCGATTATTGCAGTTATTTGTTTATCCGCCAGAGCTGACCACAGCGCAGGATATTCATTACGTTTTTTGTCAGGCACTGTTAACTTTTTTCCTTCCCACCATGGGTTGTGAGTATAAAGGATTTTTAGCAGTTCCAAATCGTCCATGACTAGTTGAATAGACTTGCAATCTTTTAAATTTACCCCTTTACGAAGGGTGAAAAAATAGCTTTTTTGCCTCTTTACGGAGGGGTATTATTGGCAATTTTGAATTGACTATGATATCAACAATGTCAGTAACGGTTAATGTTGTTGATGATAAGCCCATGGACCAGAGAAGAAGTTGTGAACGTTGGCAACACTCAAGAAGTCACCATACTTGAACTGGCAAAGAAAGTTAAGGAAATAACAATGCAAATCAACCATAGAATTTCACCCACTGCCCAAAGATACCCCCAAAAGACGCTGCCCAGACACAGACAAAGTGGAGAGGCTCGTTGGGTGGAAGCCAAACGTGGGCTTTGAAGAAGGACCCGAGGAGCAATAAAGTGGTTTGTGCCAAAAAACGCAGCATATAGATGGAGCGGGAAAAACGGAGAAATACGCGTAAACCTGTCTGACCCTTAACTAATAGTGTAGACAAACTGTAGAGTCTCCATTTTCCGTCACAGTTTTCGAACGTACAAATCACAAGAAGCAGAAATGTTGGTCAGGTGGACTTAGTTTAGTGTAGAGCAATTAGTTTAGGTTTCAAGTGCATTGGATAAGTTGATTTTAAGATTCGCCCACGTCTTCCAAAATCTGTGTTATGAGCTTGTCCTCGATGTAGTAGCCTTCGGCGAGCATGTCGCTGATTACTTTTTTCACTGAAGGGATCACGCCGCGATTTTTTGCTATCTTAAGCAGCCCCAGAGTGCCTATTACTTCAACGTTTAGTAGTTTTGCGTATTTTCTTGCTTTTGCGTCATCCAATAGCAGGGTTGTTTTTAGTTCCTTGGCCAGAATGATTGCTTCTGCTTCGCCTTTATCGATTAATTTCTCTAGCAGGACGTTTTCTTGGGTGTTTTTGATGTTTCTTTTTTTTATCCAATCTATCTTGTCAAAAATTATTTTTTCTTGTTCTTTTGCGGTTATCTCTTTGTATACTGCTGTTGGAATGGTGATTTTTTCGAAAAGGTCTTTCAAGATGGACAGGTTGTTGGTTTTCAGTAGCACTATTATGGGGCTGGCGTCGGAAACTATCACTTGATTCGCCTTAGCTCTTCTTCAAGCTCTTCTTCAGTTATGTTCGTGAATGCCGCTTTGTGTTTACCAAGTTCGTAAATGAAGTCGGACAGGGTTAAGCCAGCCAGTTTAGCGGCTTGACTTATCGATATTTTTCTCTCTTTGTAGAGCATTATAGCCAAGTAAAGCTTCAGTTCGTTCTCGCTGACATCATCAATTAAAGTTTTGGGAAGCTTGAGTTCCAAGAAGCGCACCTGACGTTTTCAATGTTACGGCTTATTAAAATACCTTGTCTAATCTAAGATTGCGAACGACGCCCCCACGCAGGAGAATAAAGCGGTCAAAGCCAGAACGCGGTTCGGAATGGGCATGATAAGAAGCAACGCAATAACAAAATGACCACATAAAAGCCAACCATCTAACTAACCGTGTTTTAAGAAGGACTAAGGAGAACGGTAGCGTGGTTTTCGCAAAAACAGTTTATGCTTAATGCTTAACCTGTGGACAACTTATTGTCTTCTTATCTTCGTTAACTTGCTTTTTCGTTGTAAATGACAGCGCCTGCTGGTACATCATGCGACATGATGCTGCCTGCATCAACTGTAGTGTTTTCGCCTATGGTGATACCTGCGATTAAAATGCTGCCTGCGCCTATGCTTGCGCCTTTTTTAATTGTGACGGATTGTTTTTTGTCGGTTTTGTTTTTTGCGTCTGGGTTGCGCTCGTTTGTTATTGTTACGTGAGGACCAATGTATACGTAATCTTCGATCACGGTTCCAGGCGGTATGAGAGAGAATGACTCGATCCTGCAGTGCTTGCCTATTTTAGCGACGCTTATCTCGACAAAACTTGCGATTTCAGTGCCTTCCCCTATGAAGCAATCATGTATGTTAACGAGTTCCGGATAACAAATTTTAGCTGAAGAATGAACAGTACTTCTCACAATCATACAATCGCCCCTTCTCTGTGCTCTAATTAGCGGCTGTCGCGTAATAAGAATTGTCAGCTTGTCTATGTATAAAGTGGATGGGCTTTTAGAGCCTGATTGAGCGATTGATGTTTGTAATTCTAAATTTCTTTAAAAATTTATGAAGTATATTTGAGGTGGCGGAGAAAGTTAAAGAAACAACAAAATGAAATACCATAGAGTTTCAGCCATTGCCAAAAGGATGACCAAACAAGACGCGCCCAGACGCAAGCAAACTAGAAAAGGTTGTTGAGTAGAAGCAAAACGTGGGCTTTGAAGAAGGACTCAAAAGAACAGATAACTGGTTTGTGCCAAAAAAACGCAACTCATAGATAGATCAGGAAAAACGGAAAAATACTGCATAAACCTGTCTGACCCTAACTATGCAGAGTCCCCATTCCCGTTACAGTTTTCGAGCGTACAAATCACAAGAAGCAGAAAGCACCTACTACTCAGCACGTTAAACATTGGGGCATTTGAGAAAAAACGGAGACACAACAGTTGAGGACTGGAGTGATCCGAGGGCGGGAAAAAAGCGTCTACATGGTTCGGCTAAGGCATACTAAGAGGCAACGTCATAGCGAAAATGACCAACATAAAAACCACACTGGGAGTAATTTGGGGAGGCTAGAAATACCAGAATATAGTAGATCCGCAAGTGCGTTAGTGTAAAGTGATAAGCATAAGTATGTAGTCTATTACCTACCGGGGTCACAAGTGAATACGTTTTGTCAGTACACTTGTATGTACGCTGCCTTAAGGCGTTTTAGGCTTCAAGTGCAAAGCCTTGGATAGGTATAACGCACTTAGCCGTTGAAAGAGCATGCAATGATAGTGGCAGGCTCTTGGGTGAATACTCCGCGACATCGTTTAGCAGTTTTCAAGCTTTACTAAAACGCACTTGTGGAACTACTGGCTATACAAAAATGTATATATATACAAGTCTGTATATTCAGAATTCATGAACACAGCGCCTTTTATCGTGGGGAAGCCCGTCACAGGCGAATATTTCATCGACAGGTTAAAGGAATTAGATCAAATGGTTAACTTGCTCTCAGCAGTAAGTTTGGGTGCAAGCAGCAATGTAGCACTTATCGGACTTAGAAGAACGGGCAAAACCTCTTTGTTTGAAAACGTAAGATTACGAATGATAAGCACAGAACAGACGGTGCCTGTGCTGATAAATTGCTTTGGGATTTCAACAAAGGCAAGGTTTGCAAAGACGTTTATGCACGAAGTGGCGCAAGCATACGTCTTGAAAACTGAAGATCGGCTACATAAGGACCGTTTAGTTTCTTTTCTGAAAAAAAGCGTTGAGGAAGTCTCAAAGCAGATTTCAGATATCGACATATCGATAGCGGAGTTTGCAAAGTTCAACGTTAAGCTTAGAGAGCCAAAAGCTGACGAAGATGAACTAATCGAGATGGCTTTAAAGTACCCTCAGACATTGGCTGAAGGCAAAGATGTCTATTTTGTGATCATGATTGATGAGTTCCAAGATACCCTCAAATGGGGGGATGATTTCTTGAAAAACCTTAGGCGAGTAATTGAATCTCAGAAAAGGGTGGCTTATGCTTTCTCTGGCTCAGTAACTACCATTATGAAGGATTTGCTTTATCACAGGCGGTCGCCTTTTTACAGACAGCTTGTTGAAATTGAGCTTGGAAGGTTGCCCGTTGAATCTTCCAGAGAATTTGTCTTGTCTAGACTTCAAAAGGTTGGGATAAAAATTTCGAGTGAAGCAGTTGAAACGGTCATTGGGTACAGTGGTAGTTATCCTGATTATATTCAGCGCCTAGGACTAAAACTGTTTCAACGGGGGCTTTCTCCGGGGCGAAGCCTGCTTGATAAGCAGGATGTCGATATTGCATACGACGAGATGATTCAGTCGCTTGACGGAGAATTCAGCACTTACTTTAAATGTTTTACTGACTTTGAGAAGGAGGTTCTAATTGCTCTTGCTCACGGTAATACCAATCCAAGTCTGTTAGCGCAAGAGACTAGAAAACCTATTTCAAGTCTTCCACAGATACTTCACAGGCTAATCAATCATGGAATTGTGGAAAAATATGTTGAGGGTCACTATAGAATATCTGATCCAGTGTTTTCCGATTGGCTTTCACGACGATATCCGCTGATGATCGGAGATTAAAAGGCAAAACTCAAGAAGTCACCATATTTGAGCTGGCTAAGAAAGTTAAAGAAACAACAAAATGCAAATCAACCATAGAATTTCATCCACTAACCAAAGATGACCCGAAAAGACGCTCCCCACACACAACCAAACTGGAGAGGCTCGTTGGGTGGAAACCAAAAGTGAGCCTTGAGGAAGGGCTAAAGAGAACGGTAACGTGGTTTTCACAAAAAGTCGGCATTAAGGTTCTCTGTGACTGTGTCTGGCCTTTAGGTTAATGTTACAATTTATTAGCATATTTTTAGGGGAGGCAGCACATTTATATATTGTGAGTTAAATATGGTTAACGTAGAATCGATTTTAGGTTAAATGGATATGCCGACAATCAAGGATGTATTGCAGGATTCGAACCCGTGGTGGAAAGAAGAATTCACGGTAGAGTTCAAAGATAGAGATATCTACGAGAAAATCAAAAAATTTTTGCCTCTCCCTCAGATGATTGCTTTTACAGGCTTAAGGAGAGTTGGAAAAACCACGCTCATGTTCAAGATTGTTGAGGATTACATAAGAAACGGTTTTGACCCGCGAAACATCATTTACTTTTCGTTCGACGAGTTCAGGGCGACCGAGATAAGAGTTGTCATGAAAGAGTATGAGGCGCTATTAGAAAAAGACTTCAAAAAAGGCAACTATCTCCTCTTGCTGGATGAAATCCAGAAGTTAACCAACTGGGAAGACCAGCTCAAAAGGATATACGACACGTTCAGCAAAAACGTTAAAATTGTCGTAACTGGGTCTGAATCATTGCTGATCCGGAATACATCGAAAGAAACACTTGCGGGCAGGCTGCTTGACTTTAAAGTTGAAACGCTCTCGTTTAAGGAATTTCTGTTTTTCAGAGGAGTCAAGTTTGAACCTATAGGTCTCTATGAGAAGGAACTAAACAGGCTCTTTAATGAATTCGTGGTGACCCTTGGTTTCCCAGAACTCGTAGACATCAAAGATAAAAGCATAATAAAAAAATATGTGAAAGAAAGTATAGTTGAAAAAATCTTCTACATAGACATTCCGCGGTTATTCAAGATTAGCGACGCTTCAGTTTTAGAGCCGCTACTTAACATATTTATGGAAGAGCCCGGGCAACTCTTGGAATTATCGGATTTGGCCCAAGAATTGAAGATTTCGAGACAAACGCTTTCTAACTATCTAACTTACCTTGAAGAGTCTTTCCTGCTCAGGAAGCTGTACAATTTTTCGAAGAGTCGCAGAAAGGTTGAAAGAAAACTGAAAAAGTATTATCCAACCTTGATTTCAATTGACCTCCTGTTCAAGGATGATGATCTCTCAAAATCCAGAGTGTTTGAATGGTCCATGGTAAACCAGTTGAAGCCTGAATTCTTCTGGCGCGACCCCTACAAAAAAGAAGTAGATATTGTTCTTGTGGACGATAAGATTACGCCAATCGAAGTAAAATACGGAAAAATAGATCTGACGGGATTAACGGCGTTCATGAGAAAGTTCAAAGTCAGCCAAGGATACGTGATTTCAACACGGGAAGAAAGAGAGCAAAAAATAGACGACAAGACAATCTCGATCATTCCAGCGTTCAAGTTCTTGTTGAAGTGATTTTTCAAATGCATAATCAAATGTCAAAACAAATGGCACCTCCTCAGAGACGCCAACATATACTTGAGCTGGCGAAGAAAGTTAAAGAAGCAGCCAAATGCAAATCAACCATAGAATTTCATCCACTACCCAAAGATGACCCGAAAAGATGCTGCCTAGACACGGCTAAAGGATGAATTGATTGTACAGTATGCAATGCGCGGGTGACAAGGACTCAAATTCTTTAAAGACTATTGAGGTAGTCGATTATTTTTAAGTAATCTTCAGCCGATACGTACCAGCCGCTGTCGCGCATTTCTTTAACTTTCTCTATTAGCTTTTCCTTGTCGATTTTTCCAGTTCCAAAGATTTTGCCTAAGATGTATCCGGTTCCGTGGAGTTCTATTCCCAGAATCCTTGCGACGGATCTGGCGACTTGATCGTCGGCTATAGCTACTCCATTTAATTCCTTAGTTAAGCAGAGGACCTCGGCTTCCGCCTCATGTAATGGTTGCATTTCACTTTCTGCGGCCATTTCCTTGACATAACTGAGGTATTCTTTGTTGTTTATGTTGTGGACCTTGATTATTTCCTCTTTGAATAAGGTCTCTAAAAGTGAAGCTTCGGGCGCTTTTTTCTTTTTGCCTTCGCGGACTACTTCTTCAAACACGCTTGTTGTGGTGAATTTTTGTTGGGAGATATCTTTGAGGAGTTCTGCTAAAGAAGCCTTTGTTAGGTAAATTAGAGGGGTTGAGTCGAAGACCAGCGGTTTAGGCATTATTGTTCCTTCAAGGCTTTTTCGAAGTCTTCGCGGAAGTCCTCATATGTGTACTGGAAAGAAATTTTTCTTTGCCTCACTACCTCCATCATTTCCCAGAGGGATAAACCAGCGATCTTTGAAGCTTTCCACAGGGTTACTTTTCCGCTACTATAGAGCGTTAATGCCCTTTCGAGTTTCCTATCTGCAATTGCCTTTGCTAAGAGTTTTCTGACCACAGTGGCGCGGTCTGACTTTTCTTCTTTTTCGATTTCTTCTAGGTCTTTAGCCATGTCTTCAGGAACCCGAGTTGAAACTATTTCTGTCATGACCTCACTGTTTACAATAAAACGTATACAATACATATAAATGTTTACGGCAAGGAAACAAAACGCAAATCAACCATAGAATTTCATCCACTACCCAAAGATGACCCGAAAAAGCGCTACTCAGACACAAGCAAAATAGAAGAGCTGTAGTGTGGAACCCCGAGTGAGCTTTGAGGAGGACCTAAGAGAATGATTAGGTGGTTTTCATAAGGGAAGTAGGCGCTGTTTAGGGGTTATCGTGTTTTCAGCTTCTTTTTTCATTGGCTTATTTTAGTGGTTTATGATTCGTCAGCGTGTAAGAGCGAGCGGGAAGGGTTTAAAGCTGAGTTATTTTATGAAGATTACGTTTTTTAGTTTTTTGAAGTGTTCGTCGCCGGTCACTACTTCTGCCTTTTTGATTTGTCCTGTGGCGTAGACTATGGTGTCGGCTAATCCCCAGCCGTCGATTTCCTTTTTCATTCTGTTCTGTATCTTGGCGGATTCCAATGCGATGAGTTCGTCTAATGGCGCTAAGGCGCTTTTTTCTTTTATGAAGATTCTCTGTTTTTCTGCTAGTTCCTGGTTCTCTACTCTGAGGGTTTTAGCGTAGACTTCGGCTAGGCATATTGTTGGGGTAATTTTTTCTTCTTGACCTTCGATGATGGGTTTAACTTTTTCGCCTGTTTTTGTTCCCATGAAGTATTCTATCCACGCGTAGGAATCGATCACATATTTCATAGACAACGGTCCTTGTGGTCGCGGAGATCGGTTAGGTCTGTTTGCTTCATAACACCGAACATGCTGTCTTTTTTGGTGAAGTAGTCGATGAGTATTTTATTTATTTGGTTTGAGATGTTTCTGGCACCTGCTTTCTCCTTTAAATTTTGGTAAACGTCGTCTCTTAGCGTTATTGTTGTTTTTTTGGTCGTGAACATCACCATAAACATGTATGTAAATGCCTTCATTAATAGTTTGTGAGGTGAAAACAACTTTTGATTTCAATTTTCACATGACCGGCATGGCGTCTTCTGATGAGAGAAACTGAACGTTGGAAATTATTAGGAAACAACCATTTTTGAACTTGCAAAAAAGATCAAAGAAGCAACCAAAGGCAAGTCAGCCATAGAGTTATATCCCTTTCCAAATATACCAAAAAGGCGCTCCCAGACACAAACAAACTAGAAAAGCATGTTGGGTGGAAACCAAACGTGGGCTTTGAAGAAGGACCCGAGAGAACAATAAGGTAGTTTGTGTCAAAAAATGCAGTTCATAGATAGGTCAGAAAAACGGGAAAATACGCATAAGCCTGTCCTGACCCTAACTATGCAGAGTCCCTATTCCCGTATCAGTTTTCGAGCGTACAAACCACAAGAAGCAGAAAGCATCTATACTTAACACGTTAAACATCCCAAGACATTTGAGAAAACAGAGACACAACTGTTGAGGACTGGAGCGATTCGATGGCAGGAGACTTTAAAGACTTAAGTTTTATATATGCAGGTTCCAATAACTCATTAAACTCTATAATGGTGACCAAGAGATAATGCTGAAAATTCGAACTGCTGTAGTGCTTGTGGGTGGGTCAGGGTTGCGCATGCGTCCTCTTACGGAAGACCTGCCCAAATGTATGATTCCCTTGCGCGGAAAACCCATCGTGTACTGGACGCTCAGTTGGCTTCGAGACCATGGCTTTGACCATGTGGTTCTTGGTGTATCTCATCGCAAAGAAGCAGTAATCAACTACGTTAAAGAAAACCCACTCGGAATCAAAGTTGATTTCAGTGAGCATACAGAGGAAGGTGAGACAGGAGAAGGCTTTCGGCTTGCCATCAAAAGGCACGTAAACGACGAGAACTTCCTCGCCATGAACGGAGACGAACTTACTAACATGAATCTCGAGAAATTTGTCGATTTTCACTTGGCACAAAAGGGCATAGCAACAATAGCCGTGTCGCCCATGCGGTCACCCTTCGCCGTGCTTGAGCTAAACGGGAACGATATTGTGAAATTCAAAGAAAAACCCTTACTTGAAGACAAGCTCATAAACGCCAGGTATCTATGTTTTCAATCACGCCATATGTGACTACCTGCCCACGATAGGCTCCATCGAGAAAACTGCGTTCCCTGCGCTCGCAGAAAAACGACTTCTCAAAGCATACCGACTGGGCAAGGGTGAACAATGGCTAACCATTAATAGCGTTAAAGATTTATCTATAGCCGAAAAAGAGTTTGAATCAATACGAGGTCTTAAAAAATGAAAGCGCTTATTACTGGTATATTGGGTTTCATAGGAAGCAATCTGGCAGAGAAACTTGTGAGCAACGGGGACGAGGTTTACGGTCTTGTCCGTCGCGTAGCGAGCAGAAATTTTGATGTTCTTGGCGAAACGGTCAAAGACGTAACATTAGTATCGGGGGACATTACAGATTATGCGTCTACCCGTAACGCTTTGAAAATTGCTAATCCAGACGTTGTTTTTCACTTAGCTGCGCTGAGTCCTGTTCGAGATTCTTTTGAGCGCCCATTTGAGTATCAACAGGCGAATTTCACAGGCACCATGAACGTAGCTCACGCTCTATTAGAGCTCCCTGATGCGCAAAAGCGAAAGTTGATTGCTGCCTCAACCGCCGAAGTTTACGGTATTCAGGGGAATGAACCGCTAAAAGAGACTCTTTCGCTGAAGCCGTCGAGCCCTTACGCCGTAACAAAGGCTGCAGGTGACTTGTATTTGCAGATGATGTTCAACTCGTTTGACCTGCACGGCACGGTGATGAGACCTACTAACTCGTATGGCAGGAAATTTGAGAAGAATTTCATGATTGAATACCTCATTACTCAGATGCTAAACGGCGAGAGTTTGTATATTGGCGCTCCTGACTCCGTGAGGGATTACATGTATGTGGACGACCACGTAAATGCTTACGTGCTTGTCGCCAAAAACCCAAAGGCAGATGGACAGGTTTACAACGCGGGCACTGGAATCGGAGTAACAAATAGGCAACTGGCTGAAATGATAGCTAAGAAGCTAGGATACGACACTAAAAAGGTAAAGTTTGGTTCTTATCCTCCAGGCTACCCGCTTAGACCCTTATCATCTGATCAACCCTACCTCGTGCTTGACGCTACGAAAATCAAGAAAGACGTCAACTGGTCACCAAAGTACAATCTAAGTGAAGGATTAGACAAAGTAATCGCATACCTCAAAAACTGACCACAATTACTAAGTGGCAGAGAAACGCGTCGGCAAAACCCAAGACGGCGCTATGGTTGAATTGCGTGAAATTTAAAGAAACACAAAGCAAATCAACAATAGAATTTAATCCACTGCCCAAGGATGAACCCCAAAAGACGCTGCCCCAGACGTAAGCAAATTGGAGAATACTGGTTTGCGTAGAAGACAAACGTGAATTTTGAGGAGGTCTAAAGAACAGCAGCGCGGTCTCATAAAGGCAGTTAAGCCAAATTAACGCTTGGTTTCTTCATTTTTTTATTTTGCCTTACTTTTATTGCGGTTGTCAAAATTAGATAAAGTGTAATCAACATAATTACAATAATTGAAATAATAATACTTGCAATGTAAGTTGTCTGGGGCTCATAGTATATGTCAATCGTCATGTTTCCTGTATAATTTATGTACCAACTATTAAAGTCGTTACTGTCTTCAATGTGAGTTGTTAACTTAGTTCCGTTAACTGAGGCCGTCCAACCTGTGGAGTAAATTTGATTAAGTACAAGGAAATATGGCGAAGTTGAATTGGCTTGAACTTTGTATGTAGTTGGATCATGATAAGTAATTTCTGTTGTAGCGTTCAAACTGTTTGCATAAACTATAGGCTTAGCCCACTCATTCTGGTAAACAACAACATCCGTCATATTTGCGACTTCTACTATACCATTTTGTCTTGATAGAAGGTTCAGGAGCTCAGTCATATTATATGGACTTAGAACATTAGTATAGACTACAATGTATTTTATGCTTAAAGACCCCCAACTTTCGCCCACTTGCGAATCGCCGTTAACTAACTCATTCAGAAGCAACGTTGTATTAGAAATCGAAATATATGGCAGATTATTAATCAGCACAAATATAGCGTCGTTGACTCCTTCGTATGGCTGTGAGAAATAAGATGTATTCATGATTTGGTCATTTCCAAAAGGCACGTAAAGTACAAAATAATCATCATCTGCTTTGACTACGTTGCTCCACGCTTTATAGCCATTAGGAATACTGTATAAATTTAGTTTCACGGGAGGACCAGAAATTGGAGTACCAGAAGCCTGTTCTGTCCACCATGGAATACTAGGCAGAAATTATCAGAATCAGAATTACGGCGAAGATAAAAATACGAATGATTTTCCGATGAGCAGCGTTGCCAAATTTGATGGGTGCATGAGAAAAGGCTTGGCTAGCATAACCTATTAGTAAGGCTAACCCAAGACTTGCTGGAACAAGGAATATGCTCGGAGCTTCCCATACGGATCCATATGGTAAATTGTAAACAAGATAATGTAAATTATTATATGATTCATACGCCACAAAGAAAAAGAGATAAGCTAATGCCGCGAAAAGAACTCGCCTGTCCCGCGGTCTCAACAATAGTCCTATTACAGCCAAGAAAATAGGTACAAATGAAAGCAGAGTTAATTCTTTTGGAAAGTATGTTTCAAATTGGTAATTAAAAGTACTTCCCCATAACCTGATGGGATTTATTAGAGATGAAAAATGCCCGAATTGAGCTAAAATTACATTGAAATAGTCACCTTGATAAAAAGATAATGTGGCTGGGTTGTTATATGACGCAAAAAAACTTAGCGCAGTTAAGAGCCAAATAGATAAAGAGATTACAGTAAGAAGGAGACCCTTAAGAATTGTTTTTAGATTAAATCTAGATTCAAGTATCACAAATATAAATCCAAACAAAGGATAAATTAGAATAAATGTTGGTTGTTCCATGGCAATGGATAGTATAATACCGTTGATTAACGCATACCGTAAATCATTTGTTTCTAAGAACTTCTTGGTGGTTAAAATCATAAGGGGTAGAAGGTCGTAGGCAATTAGATAGTAGACCCAACCGAACATGAGCCAATTAAATACGACTGCTGTGGTCATGAAGAATAGCCCACATAAAAACGATGAAGAGAACCCGAGATTGAATGATCTTGCAAGAAGGTAAGCGGTAATTCCGGCTAAAGCAACAAGGCAAATTGATAACAGCTTAACCTCATTGCCACCAACGAAACCAAATGGAGCTAAAGCAGCATTTAATAGCGGAAAAAATGGGAAGGCCCAACGACCAGAAGCAGGTCCTCCGAAGCCATTAAATGACCAAACAAAAAAGAAGGAATGCGCATTGTTTACTGCACCACTGGTTGTAATAGGTATTCCCCAGTCTGCCTGTGCAACATCTCCGCGACTATTAATCAGACCGAATAGAAAGAAAATAGAAAGACCAACATAAGCAGATACAACTATGAAAAACTCATGAATTTTTTTGCCAACAAATGCATGCATAACGGTTTTCTCATCTAAGCTAAAAGCCTACAACAGGGGGACTTATAATTATTTCATAGACAGCAGATGTAAATTAAAAAATAGTCCTTCGACCAAATAAAGCAAGGTTATTCTTAGATTCTGTATTCTTGAAGTATAGAGGTTTTGTGGATGAGCTTGTATTGCCATTGTTTCAAGTTTGAGACGAAGGAGTACGCGTGTCGAGGCGCACAGCGTGCGAAGGCGGGATGTTCTTCCGCAACTGATAAATATAGACTCTAGCTATCGCGCTTACCAAGCAATAGGAGCCATCCTGATGACACCGATTCTTGATAGAGTTAATATTCAGAAGGTATACCGCCATCCCGAGCTTATATGGTACTTTTTGAAAGGAGACAATGAAACAGAACTCACCAAACGCCATTTACTGATTCATCTGGCTCAGGTAACGAAACTACCAGTTATAAGAGCCGAGAACAGAATCAAGCTGGTTTGTGAAGCCATCGACTTGGCACAGAAAAGCCGCTCGGGTAGTTGCTACCATCAAGAATACCTCTACTTGGTCTGCCGAGAAATTCAACCCAAAACGGTTGTCGAAACAGGAGTACACTCAGGTATCTCTTCAGCTTTCATACTGAAAGCCCTAAACCAGGATGCAGGGTCACTATACTCTATTGACCTGCCAAACATAGGATACACGAGAGATGACGGAAGAAGACATTCTGATCCTTTGCCAGTTGGCGTTCAATCGGGTTTCAGTATACCTAACGAACTTTTGAAAAGATGGCATTTTGTCCCAGGTGACTCGAGAGAAAAACTACCTGAGCTTCTCGGCGAATTAGGAAAAATCGACATGTTCATCCATGATAGTGCACATGTATATGATCTTATGAAGTTCGAGTTTGAAACCGTCTATCCATCAATACGGAAGAACGGGCTGTTATTGTCAGACGATGCAACTTGGAGCGATGCCTTTGAAGACTTCTGTGTAACAAAGGGCTTGGACTATTGCATTCACAAGGGAATAGGGGTTGCCCAAGTGAATTGAGACGCACGCGCCCAGAGGACATTTTAAGGGTTTAACCATCATAGCTTAATGGTAACTCCGGAATCCATGTTTCTCTTTTGTCTGTCAAATAGCAAACAATAACCTTCATCATTAATCAAAGTCTCAGTTTGCTGTACACATACGTATATTCTGGGAATTTCAACCTTAGATTCAAAGTATTGGTTCAAAATATTCAGAGTTGGGCGAAAACACTAAAGCTTGTTAAATTGTAACTTATACGCACCCATATGAAAATAAGGCATTAACGAGTTTTGCCAAATCAGTTGCCAACCTACACTCCAAATCAAGACGTTACCTCCCATTAAGCCCCATTATAATACGCTCAAAAACATCTTTTCAGCACCTATAAGTCGCACCCACGGGTTACGAGTAACGAGTTATGGTATTTAGATATCCAGTGGATATCTATACATCTATCAAGCGCTAAATGTTAAGTTTTTTGTCTTTTCATTTTAAGTTTCAACTTTTTAGTACCGATTTGTATGCTTTTTCATATTCAACGATTAGATCGTTCCACGAATACCTTTTCACCCTTCTAAATCCTTTTGAGACAAGTTCTTTTTTTAGCCTGTCATCATGTATTACTTGCAAAATCGCCTCGGCGAGAAGTTCAGGTTGCTTTGGAGGTACAAGTATTCCAGCGTCGCCAACAGCTTCAGGTATGGCCTTGGCCGTGGTAGAAACTATTGGTATACCAGATGCCATAGCTTCTAAGAATACTATTCCAAATCCTTCGTATAAACTGGGAAGCACAAAAACATCGCTTGCCTTATAATAATTCGGCGAAGCCGGCATATCTCTTACGATTTTGACGTTACCCTGAAGGTTGAGCTCGATTATCTTAGCTTCAATTCTTCCCCTATCGATCCCATCACCTACTATAATAAACCTGATCGCAGGATCTTTCTCACGGACAATTTTTGCCGCAGACACTAATGTAGGAATATCTTTACGAGGATCCAACCTGCAAAGCGTTAATACTAGCTTTTCATCGTCACTACAAAATTTTTTCCGAATATCATGTCCATATGCCTCGTTATACTTTGCTAAGTCTACTCCCACAGGTATGAAAAGAGGTCTGTATCCGAATTTAGCATGGCACTTATCTATGATGTCTTTGGAAATAGCTATTTGCAAATCTGCGTATCTAGCCGTGTTTGCCTCTGCGTCAGTGTATCCTTCAAGAATAAAAATATAGGGCCATCGAAAGATTTTTCTCAGGAATCTCATCAAAAAAGCTTCTGTGGTAAAATGAACAGAAACAACATCAAACTCTATTCCTTCTAACTTGAGTTCAAGAAGTTTCAGAAATGATTTCATCAGGTAAATTAGAGTGTAGATGTAAACTCGCCCATCTTCATAGGAGAAATCCGATTCAAACGGGCTTTTGGAAACTCGCCAAACCTTAGCTAATCCTGCCCCTTTCAACTCTTTTCCCTCTGCAGTTAGAACGTGAACCTCATGATTTCTCTGTGCCAATCTGAAAGCCAGTTCTTTCACATGTGTTTCAGTACCACCAGCATGAACCCCAACCCAACGATGAAAGAAAAGAATCCGCATTACATTACACCTATGTTCTATGTTTGGTTGTGGCACCTGGTTTCTTTGCCAATATATAAATGACGGGGCGAAAATATGCTAAAGGAGTTGTGGATGCTATGACGTACGGCAAATACTTCAAGCTTTCCTTCATCCTATGAGTTCCCAAAATATTTAGTGATGTCTTGAAGATAAAGGTGACATTTGAGAAGGCGCATTTCTGTACAGTCCTTTTTAACTTATGGGGTGAGTGCATGTTTATGTGAGAAGGATCATAAAACAGCTTATTTCCAGTAAGTATTTGAAGTGGATACCATGTGTTTGGAGTTAGGAGAAACAATCTGCCGCCTGGTTTTAAAACGCGTTTGGTCTCCTCTAAAAAAGCTACCTCTTCGAGGTCATTAAGATGCTCTATTAAATGCGCTGATATCACGGCATCAAAAATCTCGCTCTTGAATGGAAGATGAAGCGCTGACGCAATTGGTTGCTTTGAAATCGAAGCAGCATATCGCGATATGTCAATTCCATATGAGTCGGCTCCATGTTCCCTCATAAAGTCTAAGTAAACGCCTATACCGCAACCAACATCCAAAACTCTGGGTCTTTGAGTAAATGTTTGAATAACATCCTTAATCAATATACACTGTAATGCTAAGTCGGGCTTTCTAAACGTCCTCGTTGAATAGTATTCTTTATCGTAGTTTTCCATGAACTAATTCACCAGCTTTGAGTGTTGCCTTGAATCGAGGCAGGCTTTTACGATAAAGCGTCTCCCAAGCGTGGTACTAAAACGCTTCCTTGAATCGTCGAGGTTGACAATATCGGAGAAGAAAGCATTTATTTCAAATCCATGAGTCGTCAACAAGTCAAGAAAGTTAGGCATTTTTCACATTTCCATACATTAATTGCATGCCAATACTCAATACAGGGTAACTATTTTGAATAATACTATTGCTATTAAACGTGTTGATTAGTGCGTAGCTCCAGCTTACTAATTCGATTGATTTGTGTTAATTTCTGCTATCATGCTAGCATGGCGATGGAGCTGGTTTTTCGGGTCTGTTCAGCCTTAAAGCTTCGTTGAACCATATTTTCCAAATTTTTTTGCTCAAATGGATTTCTTAACGCCCCTTTTTATAGGCAGATATAATCTGTGTGAAGGCATCTCTCGTAATTACTGATGTAACTTTCCAGTCAAATCTTAATGCTTTTTGTCGACCTCGCTCACCCATTGAACACCTAGCATTATCATTTGAAAGTAATGACGAAACACGTTTACCAAACTGCTCTACATCGAATGGTTTTATTAGGTATCCCGATACCCCATCGGTTAGATAATCTTTGAAACCTCCAACATCAAACGCAACAGTTGGAGTCCCGCAAGACATTGCCTCAAGCCCAGTAAGACCAAAAGGCTCATAGAGACTTGGAGCAATGTGAACACTTGCCAAGTTATATAAACATATCAAGTCTTCCGTCAAAACATTTTCAAAAAAATAACAGTAGGGATAAAATGAAGCATTAATATGAGATTTAAGAATCTTATTATCAGAACTCACAAATATGAAAGTTATGTTTTTCCCAAACTCCTTTTGCAAAATTCCGATTAGCTGATTTAGTAAGTGTACTCCCTTGATAGGATGTGATCGCCCAACAAAAAGAACAATGGGTGCTTTATTTTTCACATTGAATCTCTTTCTTACCCTTTCAGTATCGTTATCACTTCTCTTACTGAAAGCATTTGTGTCAACACCATTAGGTGTCAAAAAAACTTGTGCCTCAGACTTTTCTCGCTTAATACCTAAGCGAACACTATTTGAAATAGCAAAGAAATAATCCGAGCGAGCGATAGCCAACTTTTGCTTTATAATATTTGCTCTAAAAGCAACCTTGTACCTCTCCGGCAAAAGCCCGAACTTGTTGAGAGCTAAATAACTATCGCGGTCTAATCCGTGAAACGTTGTTATGCAAGGGATTTTTTTCGGAATTAGAAAACAATCAGAACCATGTATGTTGGCTACATTGTAGCCCCTTGCTATAATGCTTGTGAACATAGGTGCAACGGCGACTCTTAAATAAAAGTTACTATTGAAACCACTAGGAAAAAGATTTTCTGCAAAAAAATAAGCAAACGTTGCATCAGGAGTTTTAAGCGATCCATAATTGTTAAAGAGAACTTTTCCCACGCCTATATTGGGATTTCTGGCAACGTGAGCTATGACGCAGATTTTGACGACCAATTTATTTCATATCCCTCAATTTTCGCATCATAAAGTTCATAGTGAATTGCTTAGTGAGACGAGTGCACCAAACTGTGACTTATTTGGTACGTCGAAAAATTAATCAAAGGATGCAGCTTGAAAAAAAAATTAGTGAGATAGATGACTTGGGAAGGTTTTTCAGAAGCCCCATTCATTGAATTTGTAAGCGTCATATCTGTATAGATACCCTCTTTGTTTTGAATGTTACTAAACAAGGAAAAGGCATATTCCAGCTCCACTTTCTGAGGAAAATTGTTGATAAGCACGACCTTCATCATACCCGCTCACTTCTCACCAAAATGTACTGTGCGAAAGGCTTAAGCACTGCTGGGAAATGTTCGAATCCAACGTCAATAGGGGATAAACCTAACCAGATTTCTCTTATGCATTGCAGCTTAAATCCATAAATTCTAAGAATACGAACAAGTTCTTGTTCTGAATACTCTCTTAAGTGGATGAAAGGTTTCCCTAAACAATATCCAACAACCATAGGATAATGTAACAATCCAAAAATTGCTTTTATACGATTAATTAACCTTTCTTTATTAGGTGTACCGAGAAGAAATATTCCACCAACCTTTAGCACGCGCTTTATTTCACACAGAAAAGAATGATCATCAGGAACATGTTCTATCACGTCAAGCGAAATAACTGCATCGAATTTTTCATCTTGAAAAGGAAGACTAAACGCATCAGCCAAAACGAAATCCACATTAGAAGAAAAATGGCTTTTGTCAAAAAAATTTTCTACATCAACACCAACAATATAATCACCCTTATGTTCAATTATTTTAGTGCTTTTTCCGAATCCACAGCCTACATCAAGTATTGTGCGGTTCTCTGCAAACTCTTTCGAAACACCTTTAACAACCGCCTTATCTTGACGAGAAGAGCGCCAGCACATTTTCACAGCACCAGTTTAGTTCTTAATACAGATTTTTTCAATCTTACATCTATATGGAATGCCAAAGGCAAACCGGAGGAGGGTAAGCTTACATTCGTTGCCACCGCATTCCTCATAAAAGCACTCTTCATCAAAAGACGAAAAGTTACTTGTTTCTTGCCTTGCATCAATCTAATGACCATTCGAGCTTACCCGTGTTTATCAGATGGAACATCAGGTTGTTTTAAAGTATTCGGTAACTCCCGTTAAAAATGCCCGAACTCCTTTCAGCTGTTTGATATTACCAGTCTTGAGAGTCCTATAAACCCAATACGAATTAAAATAAGCTATGTTAAGGATAAAGCCTAACCACCCTGACAACGTCTTTGGCCTAATGTCCTTTGCAAGAAAGTATCCAGTGTCTCTAGCTGATATAATATGTATTTCTTGATAATCCCGGCCTTACATGGTGCCAAGCTACAACCTGAGAATTGAACATAAGTTCATATCCAGCTTTCTTCATCCGTATAAAAAGATCACCATCTGCATGGTTAAAATAGAAGTTTTCATCGAAACCCCCGATTTTATGGAAAACCTCTCTCTTAACAATCATAGCGCTGGTCGTAAGCAAGTCAACTGAAATTGGCGATTTGAATCTCAAGCTTGATTCAAGAGAAGCACCCATACTATAGGCACCACTTTGGGCTAGAGCCCCCGGTTCAAACAGTCTCCCCTCCATAATCACGCGCTCATATACCCTAGCGGCAAAGGACAGAAGAATAGACCGATTAGCATCCTCATACAATAGGTGCATCTCCTGCTTACGAGTTGAGATTATAGGTCCACCCACACACCCAATTCTCTCATCAATTCCAAAAGTTTCTATAGCGTTTCTTAACCAATCAAAATGGAGCTCTACATCATCAGCTAGATAGGCAACATATTTTCCTTGCGTACTCTTCCATGCAAGGTTAAAGAGATAAGAAAGTTTCTTCCGAGGATCAGTCATGACTTTCACAGGATAAGTCTTGAGGACAGCTAATGTATCGTCTGTAGAGGCGTTGTCGATCACCAGAACATCAAAGTCTGTATAGCTCTGCCGCATTAAAGAATTAAGGCAACGTTTCAAGTATTCGCATCTATTATACGTCAAAACAACAACTGAAACCAAAGGCTTCTTAGGCATCATATAGTTTATGTTAACCAGCTTTCGTTCATTGATAACAGAATTTTACTTATATTTACTTTTCCAGATATTTCGCTAGTTATCTTTGCGAAGTGAATAATGCGAAAGCTTTTCGAGTAATTTCAATTCTTCTTCGGCAATAAATCCCAACCACATTTTTCAACAAATTTCTGGATTCTTCTCCAATCTAATATTTCCTATATGTGATCTTGATAACTAAAAGAGACGTTATATCCTGGTAAGTTATGCATCGTGCGCGCTTACTAAACGAATGGTGTTTATGAATTAAAGTGGTTGGCTGCAACGTATGTGATGTAATAAAGGGATTTCTTAGCAGTTTTATTCCAATCATGCAATGATGCCTCAAAAAGAGCATCAGATTTTACCTTTTCATATAACTTTTTGTCTTTGAGTAAATCTAATATTGTGTCGGCAAACTTCAAATTATCGTCAAAGTTAATTTTTATAAACCCTTTTTTGTAAATATCACCAAAAATTGGGAGAGCATAAGTAACAACCGGCAAACCGCAGGCCATTGCCTCGCATGCAACTATTCCCCAGCTTTCTCGATGACTCGGGAAAATAAAAATTCGACTCGATTTTAAAATCTGAAATTTTGCATCCCCATCAAGGAACCCAAGCAAGTCGATATTATTTAATAACCCTTTTTCAGTAATCTCATTTATTAACCAGTTATTCCATTCAGGACTGCCCCAGCCTATAATAGCTAGCTTTGCAGTTTCCTTTATTTTGCATACACGTTCCCAAATATCTAACAAGTCAGGTAAACCTTTTTGTTCATGAAAACGACCCAAATAACATGCATCATAAGTTCGATCATTTAACGGTTTAATGTTTGAGATATATTCTAAATCAACGCCACCACTTACCACTTTTATTTTTTCTGATGTTAGACCTGATTTGATCAATTCTTCCTTATCGTTGTCGTTCAAAACAAATATTAAATCTGCAAATATCTTCATAATAGATATAGATAGGCGTTGTGTAAAATGGTAAGTTATACTTCTAAGAGAAGTGGGCGCTTGTTTTTTGAAAGGGTTTGGAGCAATTAGATATAACGCTGAAACCCATAGATTTCGTCTGTTTCTTATCTTCAAGTACAGACCTGATAGTACGTCAGTAAGGAAATCAGAGGATGAATAAACTATACAATCTTTCTTCAACTTTCTTAGTGTAATAAACGCATCTATAATGCGAATAA
>CAWAUU010000027.1:0-87544 GCA_963785215.1 Candidatus Bathyarchaeota archaeon | reverse complement strand
TTGTATTACGGTAAAAGCGGCGACCCAAGCACTTGCGTGTCTCTGCTCAACCTTGCTAAATCCCGTTGGGGCAGCCATTTTTTGGGGCTATACTACCAGGATGAACTGGGAGGCAACATGCTTGATTCCCAAGTGACGCTTAATGCTGATAACAGCGTTGGCAACAACACTGCAAACAGCGAGAACTTCATCTCCAAGGACACAGACGGAACGATTTGGGTATCAAATGATTTCTCAGAAGGATCAAACAACACTTCCGAAACCATCTCTTTTGAACCTTCAGGAATAATCAATCTGCAAACCTCAACCACAATATTAACAAACAGCACCAGTACGATTGCAACGCCGCTTCCAGCTCCTACGATTATTTCCTCATCAAATGGAACAATCATTGAGGGTATGATCCCCGCTCAGGAAAACTTCATATGTACTTCAACATCTTTGACTTATTACACGAATGGAATGATTAACTGCACGTTCGTAAATGGCACCTCAACAAAGGGGCCGCTAAACTACTTCCCAGATGGCACCGTGCAGTATGAAAACGGCACATACGTAACTGATGAAGGCAACATTTCTCAATTTGAACCTTACCAGCAACTCTGGGATTCTAATCCAATTCAAACCTATGCTGAAGCGGCAAACGCCTTTGTGAGCACGGAACAGCAAACCCTAAGCTCAATCGGTAACCAATCAAACGTGGAACTTTTCACTTCAGACTATGGGCTTTACTGGTTTGACTACTTGGGCGGTTACAACACCGTTTTTGCTGAGTTATTTGGAGGGCAAACCGACCCCCAGACTTTAGCTTTGGTTAGAGGTGCAGCCGACATGCAGGATAAGAATTGGGGAGTAATGATTGAATGGGCTAATCGTCTGTCGATTACCCTGCAAAGCGGCACGCAGATGTACGATGAGATGCGACAGGCGTACGAAGATGGCGCTGAATACGCTGTCGCGTTTAACTACTCGCCAAGCGGCAACGGCACGGGTCTTTTGCAAGCTAAGCAATTCGCCTCAATTCAGAAGTTCTGGACGGATGTTGTGCAGAACCCCAAAGTAACCAACAATGTTACTGCTCAAGACGCGTTGGTTTTGCCTACAGACTATGGATGGGGCATGAGAAGCCAAAACGACACTATATGGGGCATATGGCAACCAGACGCCAGTTCACAACAAGTTTGGAACTCAGTACAGCAGTCCCTTGCCAAGTACGGTTCAAGACTTGACATCGTATATGCAGATCCATCCTACTCAACCGCAGGAAGATACCAACGTGTTTTCTATTGGAACCAAACAATCTAGCCCCAAGCTTAAATCGTCACAGTTTTTTAAGAAAGATGCTTTATCTACTGCGCTCGATATAGGCGGCGAGCGATAGCTCCACTTTGTTTCAGTTTTCGCCCCCTTCACCCAAAAGTTGGGAATGCGGCTTGTTAGTATGACACATAAACGAGGCAGAAGAACCCTAAATCTCAAGAATTTAGGACTCAGTTGAAAGATTCTTATCGGTTATTCGAGAACAAGCTTTCCTTGATAAGGTTAAGGGGGAGTCTGTTTCTGGACACGGTTGATGATTGGCACTTCACTTATCGTCAAGGTTTGGGGACCCTGTTCCTGAACAAACAGCGGAATCCATTTTACCACCCGCGGCATTTGCCAACTAGCAAGGGGGTCCCCTCGTGAATGCATATGGACGAAGAAAAAGTCAATAATGCCCTTAGCAAAATTAAGATTACTCCGTTGGCGGCGGAAAGCTTCGGCGTTCGCTCTATGTGCACATTGGTAGAAACACCCGATGTAACGGTGCTTTTGGATGCTGGAATTTCGCTTTGCCCGTACCGTTTCAGTTTGCCGTCGCATCCCATTGAGTTTCAAACAATCGCCAGGCTACGCAAACGCATCGCGGAAGCCGCAGACAGGGCTGAGGTGGTGACGATTAGCCACTACCATTTTGACCATCACACGCCCTCCTACGAGGATTGGGTAGTTAACTGGACAGAGGCAAACGAGACTGCACGGCAAATCTACCAGGACAAAACCGTGTTAATGAAGAATCCGAAAGAAAAAATCAACGCCAGCCAAAGACAGCGCGCGTGGCTTTTCCAAAAAACCGGGGGCAAATACGCCAAAAAACTGGAGGCAGCCGACGGAAAAACATTCACTTACGGGCAGACAACGCTGCGTTTTTCTGAGCCTGTTGCGCATGGCTCTGAAGATTCAATGCTGGGCTGGGTTATAATGGCGGTTGTGGAGCATGAGGGTGAGCGGTTCATGTTTGCTCCTGACGTTCAAGGACCAATGTCCACTCATACGCTTGAGCTGATTTTGAAGGCAGAGCCAAATGTGATTATGTTGGGTGGACCGCCGTTTTATCTTGGAGGCTTCCGAGTTGAGGCGGCTCAGCTGGAGCAGGGGTTGAGAAATCTGGAGAGCATTGTCCAGACGGTGCCTTTGGTTATTGTTGAGCATCACGCTTTGAGGGATGAATCATGGAAAGAAAAAATAGGGCAAGTTTACCAGCAAGCTTCCAGGGCTGGGCATAGCGTTATGACGGCTGCAGAGTACTTGGGCAACGAGAACGTGTTCTTAGAATCCAAGCGTAAGCAGCTTTATCGTGACTTTCCGCCTTCCGCAGAGTTTAAGCAATGGATGAAAACATTAAGCAACAAAAAAATCGCTAAACCCCCATTATAAAATAGTGCAAAAGTGGAAAGTAAAATAAACAAGTAAACAAAATTTATCACCGAATAAAATTCAGGAAAACGATGAAGCGCTTTGTTGGACTTTAGCTTAGCCGCCTTTGTGGCTTCCTTTGTGCTTATTGTTTTGGCGGAAATGGGCGATAAAACTCAGTTTTTAGCCATGTCTTTTGCCACGCGGTACAATGCCTTCAAGGTACTTTTTGCAGTTTTCTTAGCAACAATGGCTAGTTTTGCAATCACAGTAACTGCAGGCCAACTTCTAACCACCGTCGTGCCTTTAGATGTAATCTCGTTGGCTGCTTCACTTTCTTTCATCGGCTTTGGACTATGGACTCTGAGAGGCGAGAAACCGAAAGGTGAAGATACAAAAGTTTCACGGTTTGGAGTGGTCGGAACTGTATTCATAGCGTTTTTTATTGCAGAGTTCGGAGATAAAACTCAGCTTACAACCATTAGTTTAGCAGCCCAATACCAAAATGCAGTAAGCGTTTTGATTGGAGCAACATTGGGCATGTTGTTGGCAGACGGAATCGGAATTGTTGCGGGCGTTGTTTTAGGTAAACATATTCCACAAAGAATAATTAAGTGGGTTTCAGCAACAATATTTCTAATATTTGGGTTAGTAGGCATCTATGAAGTTCTTCCATCCAAGATAGGTTCAGCTTACACAGCATTAACATTAATTTCGCTAATTGTTTTCTCTATCTTGGCAATTATTTTTATAACTCGAAAAAGAGACCAAGCAAAAAATTTAACGAAGATGAAACATGCAAACGCAAACACGCCTAATCATAGTTAAAAAACTTTAAATGCTTAGTCAAACACTTCAATTTTGAGGTTTTTCTGTTGAATAAAAATCATACAGTTATAGCCGAATTTAGCATAATACCAATTGGTCAAGCTGGAAGTAGTGTTGGTCGTTATGTGGCGGTTGCGGTTAACGCTTTAAAGAATGTGAAAGGCTTAGACTTTGAAGTAACACCCATGGGAACCATCCTTGCAGCAAAAGATCTCGACACGATATTTGAAGCTGTCCGCCAAGCCCATGAAGCCGTCATCGCGGCAGGCACCAAAAGAGTATCATCCACGCTAAGAATAGATGATCGAAGAGATAAGGTACGCACAATGAACGATAAGGCAAAAGCAATACAAGAATATATGAAAAAGTCAGACGTTTAGCCTGACAATGGCAATCCAAATTTAAAAAATAGGAAATTCCGAAGAAAAGAGGTTTCTTTCCAGTTATGTGATTGTTAGTTTCTTTGTTTCTTTAGGTTCCTTCTTAGGCAAGACAATCTCCAGTATGCCGTTGTTTAAGCTTGCTTTCGCGTCATCCGACTTTATCTTTTCAGGTAAATCAAGTCTTCTGTAAAACGTTTGAGCCATTCTCTCGCGGCGAACATAATTTTTCTGTTTTTCTTCTTCCGCTTGGCTCTTTTTCGCATGAATCATCACTGATTCTTCACCGACTTCGATGTTCACATCTTCCTTGCTAAAGCCAGGCAAATCCACTGTTACGCAGAAATCTTTCCCTCGATCCTCCACATCAACGGATTGCATCATCATTTTGAATGGCATCATTGGAAAGCTAGGTCTACCACGCATCCACTGTCTCCATCTCGGCGGCATACCCCAGAAATCATCGAACCGCTCCCGCATCCTGTCAAAGTCTCGCTGATAAGGAGTTATTCCTTCTTCTGTTTCCTTCTTTACTTGTCCAGCTCTTTTCTCTTTGCCTCCGTAGTAATAGTACATTTTCTTTTTTTCTTCAGACAAAAATTTTTTTCACCTCACTTTAACCGAGTTCTTCACTTTAGTATTAACTTATGTGGCTGTGTCAAGCTAGCCTCAATATCAAGATGCCTTGGATAAAACAACGAGAAAAAAAGGCGCTCTCGGCGTAGTATTGTTAAGTGTTCTCTCGAAAAGTGTAGCCGCATCTGAGGCATCGGAAAAACTGGGTTGACGATTCGTCTGATCCTCTGGTTTGTACTTGCCAAACGTTAGCCGTGTTATTTCCACATCTGGGGCAATCAACATGTAGCGTGGGCAATATACTAAGTTGTTCTTCTTTTCCTATGACTGCCACAAACTGCTTTGGGTTATGTTCTATGATTTTAGTGCTGACTTTCACGTTGTTGTTTAATTCTTGCTTTTTAAATTCGCATTGAGTACATACCAGCATCAATAAAGCTTGTTTTTCCGAATTTATTTTTTTAGGTATAAGTCGAGAACCACACTCTGCGCAAAATTCCATAGTTCTCATCTCTTTTTAAAATTTTTTTTGGCAGATGGCAAATTAACTTAGCGCAAACTTAAAAAGGTTTGTTCGGAAGAGAGAGGGGGAACATAGCTTTGTCGCTTGCGTTTCAGTTAATCGTTCATTTGCCAAACGCTTTTGGATTTATCACATCCTATGCGTTTATTAGGCATTAATGCAGGTTGAGCCATAAATAATGATGTGACTGTATCGACACTACAACAAGTTAATTCCGCATATTTTTTGCGCCGTCATAAACATGCATTTCCAAGTATTAACGATGGCTAAGCAACTTAAATAAGGCGGCTAAAGCCTCGCAGGACATGCATCACCGTCGACTTTTTGTTTTTCTGGGCTTTGTCATTGACATGGCTTTCTTCAGATCTAACGGTGTATTAACTTTGGAGAATGTTCGAAAATCAGGGTCTAACTGTTCTATAACTAAAGTCGAAAGGTAGCGTACTCCTCGCATTTTACTTACCATTGCTTCCATTTCAAGCTCATCGCTTGCTAACGCTTCTTTAGCTGCTTCCAATGCTTGCTCTGTATGATAAATTGCATGTAAGGGTTCAATTTGGTTGCTGGGCCATCTTGGAATAACAGCTGACTTTCCAATGCATAACTCAAAAAGCAACGACACAACATCTTTGGAAACAAACGGAACGTTAAACGGCAAAAGCAACGAATATGTACCTTGAGCAGCTTCAAAACCAGTTAAAGCCCCAGCTAAAGGTCCTTTCGTCTCGTCAATATCGATAGCAAATTGAACATTAGGCGAAACGATTTTAGCGTATAGGTCTGCGCGTTCCTTTGAGCTGGTAACCACTAATACTTCGTTGACAATGCTTTTTACAGCGTCAACGACGTGGTTTAACAAAGGTTTATTGTCCAGTTTCGAAAGGACTTTGTCTTCAGTGAACTTTGTTGAGGACCCATCAGCTAGAATAATGGCGGATCTATCCAACAGTTTGCATCTCCACTTTAAGTTATTAAATCAAGATAAAAAAACATGTTCTTAACTAATATACAGGTTCTTGTTGATAGTGTCGCCTCATATGGTCAATTCCACATACAATACAAAGAATGTATCTTTCAATTTATCACTCGAGCTTTTCCCATATTTTCCGATTATGTTCCCATGGCGGTAATCAAAGTATTTCTTGGTTAAATGGTCGCTTGGCATAATAGAAGTTTTAAGTTACTTAATGAGTATATGCTAAACGAGAAGAGTTATGGCAACCGATGATGTGCTCTCTTTACTTGTAGATTTTATCAACAAGAACTCTAACGTTGGTGACATTCAATGGGACCGGCGAATGAGTCCACGTTTGTTCTTTAATCCTTATTCGGAAAGTTATGAAGAGCGCAAAACTATAGCTCACTACTTTTTACTGGCTGCATCGATACTTGATGATACAGTGGTAGGTTACCCTGAAAACGCTAGAATGCTTCTATCGTATCTTCATGAAGCTTTTGGCAATAGTCTTTTAGAGATTAAAAAAGCACATATTTTTGAAGAGGAAATAGTGAAATCTGATTTTTATTATGACTTGGGCCCAAACAAGAAAGCGGCGTCAGAAATCATGGCGTCAATCAACATATTCGTTAAAACTAACGCAGAAAAAAACTTGCTAAAATACGCGCAAAGATTTAGTACGCCTAAGGATTTCGTCGAGGACATCGCACAAAACATCAAAGCACTTAGCGGACCACACATAGATAAGGCGTGGATCTACATGCGGTGGATGGTCAGACCTCATCCTGACCTGCAAATCTATGACCATTTTTTACCGGAAGACCTCTATGTTCCATTGACCAAAGAAAACGCCAACGTAGCGGCGAGCTTAGGTATAATAAACTCTGCTTCGCCATCGCTGTGGAGAGACGAACAGACAGCAGCATTAGCAAGGCAAAAAATAACTGACTTTGCAAAACAGCTCTTTCCAAAAGACCCTGCGAAGGTCGATTATCCCTTTTTCCTCTTAGGCAGATGGCTTAGACAAAAAACGCTAAACCGGTACACGTTGAAAACAGCACTTGATTTTCTTGACCGCATGCAAAAAATAACTGGGCAGTCCCAAGCTTATTACCAAAAAATGAGTCGCTACAAGAGCGGATGGGAGAAAAAAACCGCTCTCACTCTTTTAAGGATGCACATTGCATATGGTTATGAAACGATCAGCTTTCCCTTGCCGAATAATGAAGTTTACACGCCTGATTTTATCCTAGAAAAAACAGTTCAGGGAAGAAAAATAGTTCTTGAACCACATTTTGAAATGACCAAAAAGCAAGCTCGCAAATATTCACTATTCAAAAGAACCTACGGTCACCAGTTCCTCTTAATACTTCTGCTGAAAAATGATTTAATTTCTATGTATCATCAACGAAAAATATTGACTGATGACGTCTGCGATGATGTTTGGCCGATTGAATTTATTCATTTGTTAGCAGAGCAGATCAGAAGAGGCACCTACGGAGAGTAACATCTGAGCCCCCTATTTTTAGCGTAGTTAATTAAGCGCAGCAACTCTTTATTGCTGACAAAACAATGATGCAGGACAATTTCAAGCCACTGGCAGTCTGGCTTATTCTCAATGGAAAACCTGAAGAAGCACTCGTTTTACTGGCGAAAAACTATAAAGTGAATGTTCCCGAACTAAAAGTAGGTTTACCAAAGGGGCACAAAATTAAAGCCTTCGGCTGCTACACCTCTAAAAACCAAACCATCTCAGTTCTAAACAGCGACGTAATGGTAAACCCCTTCGTTATCCTGCACGAGTTTTATCATCACCTGCGCAGTAAATCCGTAGATCAAATGCATAAAGGTACGGAGAAAAACGCTGACAAATTCGCCTTGGATTTTCTGCAAGAATATCAAGTGTATGTAAGAAATGCTCAGCGTGTTACTTAGAACTGTAGCCTATTGCCGCTGTAAACTCAATTGGTAATCTTTCAGCTTTAGAATCATATGCTGCCACACAGTTTTGTCCTTCAAAAGGGTATCCTACAATCATAAGGATTCTCCCAAAAAAGTAGTTCATGTCCACATGGCTGGGAGAAATGTTGCCTGAAGGATGCGAATGCACCGTACCTACTAAGGAGAAATCCCCAGAAAACATGTAAGGATTAAAATGAGCAAAACCACGTCCATGAACCGCGAAGGGAGCCAAAACCAGATCCGTTATTTTAATCGTACCTTTGCTTTTTTTGCCTCTTAAAAGCAGAAAGCTCTCACGCGGGTAAAGTTGCTTAGCGCCGCCGTAAATAGTATCCAATATGTCCTTTGGTATCTGAACAAGTGTTGCTGTCGATGCCATGCAAAAAAAGTATCAGCATTGGTTAATTACCTTTACGTAACATCACCAGTCATCAGCATATTGAGATTAATTATACGTAAAGAGGGCTTAATTTTAGGAACAGTTCGGTAAACATTTTAAGAGCGAGCGAAATAGAACTGTTGATTTGTCAGTGCCGGGATGGCAGAGTGGTTAACGCGCGGGCCTTGAGAGCCCGTGGACCTTCTGGTCCGCATGGGTTCGAATCCCATTCCCGGCGCCCTTTTTCCAATTTTTCTTTTTCAAAAAAGCCTATGGATTGTTAGTGCAGTTTCCAGAGCATTTCATTTGTTAGCGAAGCGCACAAAGGATAAGCCTTTGATCTGTATCTTTCTGATTGAAAATCAAGCCACTGCTTTCTAGTAAGCTGCTTTTTTAATCGATTGGTTATCCCAAGGGCTTGAATTGGAGGGGATTTGGAGCAAAGCTTTTAAGAATTGTGTAGATAAAGGAACGCTAAATAGAGAAGAGGATGGCTTAAACGGTAAGGATAAATGTTATAAGGTGTGACACTGTAAGAGGGACGCAGGAGTTTCTGTTGAGAAAGTTAGGTCATAAAGTTTTCGTTTTTAGCTCTTATGTCTTCGCTGACCTCAAGAGCCCAGAAAAACACGTTGGTTTCACATTATTTCCGATGATAAACACATATAATTTAAGGATTAAGAACAGGCATGATAATACTTGATTATTTAATTTCGGTGATTTGGCTTTCTCCCCTTCTATACCTTTTCATCTTAGGGTTTGGAAAAATATTTAACAGGACAAGAAAGACGGCTCTCTTGAAACAGAAAGAGCAGGCTGATAAAAAAGTTGACAACATTATCTTTCAGATACCTACGATAGGTAACGTTAATTCAGTAAATAAAATATTGGAAACAGTAAAAAACTATGCTTTGCCTGTGCCCTTGGAAACATGGGTAATTATTGAAGATTGGGATACACATAAGGCTGAATACGTATGCGATAAGGTTGTTGTTGTTCCTCCAGATTTTGTGTGTGAAGATTTATACAAAGGTCGTGCATTAGAATACGCTCGCAGGTTAAGACAAAAATTAGTTGATGAAGGTAAGCTGGGATCAAACTACTTATTGCTTCAAGGTGACGATGATGCGGTGCCTAGCCTTGAGTTCATAAAAGAATGCTTAACCGTTCAAGCTGACATTCTCATTGGGACAATTACTCCTCAAGTAAACGGCGTATGGAACACTATTCTTGATTATGAACGTTGTGTTGCATGCGGGATCTTCTGCAATTTTTTTACAAATTTGGGACATGCCGCTTTGGGCTCATGGCGAAGGAACCTGCATGAGTAGTCAAGTAGACAGGAACGTTTCTTATGACATAAGCGTCTTTACCCATAATACTAAGCACAAATTGATAATCAACGAAGACTCTTTTTACTTCCACAAAGCATCAGTAATGGGTTACAGTATCTTTAATTCGGAAGAAAGGATTTTCATACTGCCGCCATTAACTTTTGCCGATGCAGTAACACAGAGACGCAGATGGCTTTGGGGACAACTATCAATTTTAAAGCTGAAAATGCTGCCTCTCCCAAACAGGATCAGGTTAAGTATAATAGGCTTCTCAGGATTATGGCTATTCTCTATTGGAACATTAGGGTTGCCATTATACTACTTAGGCATCGTTAATATACCGGCAGTGCTCTTGCCAGTTATATTTGCCACTTTAGGCATATGGCTTGCAATTAGAGCCTACACCATTGGGAAATGCATGGGTTGGAAACACGCCATAGCAGGTACTGCAGCAAGCTACATAACAGTGACGATGAATTTTATTGTTCATCTAATTGGCCTTGCAAAGGGAGATCCAAAAAAATTCGAAGTAATTCGCAAAGAATGATCGCCCAAATAAGCTTGGCAAGTATGCAAAAAAGAGCATGCATTCTTCACAGTGCTGTTATTGTTTCTAGCTTTCTTTTTTTCTTGTTAGTGGAAAACTTCGTTTTTGTGTTTCTGGCGCGTTGATTATTTCAAGTATGGTTAAGGTGACAACCGCATATATTGGAAGCCAATCGTAGGGGTACATTTGCGAGATGATGGAACCGCTCGTTTCACTGCGCAAGAATGAAAATCCTATATTATAGTAGAAGAAAAAAGGCAAATTTGTAATGGCAAGAAATGAGACAACGCCCGCGATAAACGGAAGTATTCTTTTTCTGTTATACCATAGAAGCAGTGGGAGCGCAAGAAGTGCAGCACGCGGATCAAATGAGCCAAATGCAAATAGCAATGCTGAGAACCATGGTCTTTTAGTGAATCCAAAGTACAAAGCGCCTACCAAGAGGATGGTTTGAAGTACGTGGGCATTTCCTAAGACATAACCCGCGTAGTAGGTGGGGGAGAAGGACTGGGGATTCAAGCTGAAGAACCTGTACTGGAGTAGGTTGAATGCGTCTTGATTTATTGGTGGCGTAGGGAGTGGTTCTATCAAAATAATGACGGCTGCTATAGCGGCGAAAACTAAGTTTTTGTCCTTAACTATTTTGTAAACAAAGAAAGCCAAGGCTGGAATCAAAGCAAGTTGTACTATGTCAAAAGCAGTAAATGCATTTTGGTAACTTAAGGCTAAGAACGGCGCAAACAGAATCAGGAAGGAAGGAGCATACTTGAACGTTTGCGGTGCTGGTAGAATCTGGTAATCTCCCGGTTGAACACCACCCCAATAGATTGTAGTTGGATTATGGAACAAGCGCCATTCTCCAATGTAGTACGCCGAGAAATCTCTCGCCCAAATGGTCGATTCTGGCTTAAACGTTTCAGGGAATGCAAGGCAAAAGGTGATTGCGTTCAACGATACCGCTATAACGATGACTAAAATGATTTTCTGTTTTTTGGAAAGCATTTGTCTTATTGTCTTCTCCATATTTTAGAGCGAATAGCAAGGGCTAGAGCGATTTGTTTGACTAACGATTTATTTTTTGCCCTACGGACGCTTAATGCTTGTTATACATTTCGAAAATGCGCATTAAAGATTTGGCCTTGCTGGCTTTAGCTTGCGTGAAAGCTTAACTATAAATAATTTTTTTCATATTAACCCAAAGGCATCCTAAACTACTTGCGCAGTGTTAAATATGTAAACTATCTTTAGGTTGCAACGTTTTCCTAGTACTTGATGCTTAGGTACAGCAGTATAGTTAATGCGACGAACTCAAACATGCCTGGCAGAAACTCGAATGGTCCAAGTCCATAAGCTCTAAATCCGAATGGCGATGTTATAAAGGGACTTGATGTCACGTTTTGTACTAGGAAGACTAAAGCAAAAATTATGAGTCCGATTGTGAATTGGGAACGCGTTTTGATATAGATGTTAAAGTAAATTAGTGCCAAGATTGCTAAGAGCGCTATATTGATCGTAGAGATTATTGTATTTGCAACATAAAAATACTCGAAGTCGCCCGGAATAAAACGAGGCGGTGGAGCTCGTATTTGTTGAAACCCAGGAATCTGATGCTGACGCAATACTAGTGCCCAAAAAGCCGCAAAAATAGCAACTGCTGCCAATATCCCAATTATTAATCCATATTTTAATCGTTTATTCATTTGCTTCTCCATCTTCCTCTTTCTCCTTTTTCTACTTTTTCCCGATTTTCTTCATAATCTCCTCAAACATTACATAATTCTCTTCCATAGTCTGTGTCAAAAAATACGTTGCGCCATACCTATCGCCGATAGAAGTGATTATTTTGTTTTTTTCCAGAACTTCAAGGTGATGCCTCATTGTTTTATAATCCATCTTCAACGAAGTCGCTAGTTGATTTGCGTTCTGCGGGGTTTCCTTTAATGCCTCAATTATTTTTGCACGGGTTGGTCCGCCTCGCGTACCTGCGATTAGCCATCCTAGCAAGTATTTTAACGAGCGGACATTTGTAGACAACGGTTAAGCTCCTGTGCTTAAAGAATTCTTTGACACTTTTAATCTGACTTAAGTAATAAATGTGTTCTTTTGGAAACTACTAAAATTGAAGCTTTAGGTCAAAATTAAGACTTAATTTTGGGTATAATCTGAAAAAAATCACTAATAATTTACTGCAACCTTTTTTTAAGTTAGGCGCCGCTTTGGTAGCCTTTGTGATATTTGTTTTCTGCTGCGGTTGAGGTTGACGAAGCGGTAGGTGCTGTTTGGAGATGTTGCCTTGAGCTCGCTTGTTTGCATCATGGGTTTTCTGTTTATTTTCAAGAAAAAAAAGAGGGACATCTAGCTGATGGGTAAGGCATCTAGCTAGTGGGTTGTATATTGAATGGCAACACTGCCGTTGCTACTGTACCAGTAGAATTGGTGGCTTGGTAACCTACCATTTCGTTGAGGGTAAAGTTTGCGTTGCTGAAAACGTTGCTTTCTAGTACTTGCATGGTAATTGTTTGTCCTGAACTGGCGAATGTTCCATTGAATAGAGTAGCTCCGCTTAGGACTTGACTACCAATGTTCCATTCATTCGGAATTTGAATGCTGACTTGTCCTGAACTAGTGTCTAACAACAGAAGGCCTCTGGTTTCTGTGACTACGGAACCTGAAACTGACGTTAATGTAGCGTTCTGCAGGAACTCTCTAGATAATTGGGACCCGAACATTTGTTGTCCATGCATCCCATGCATCATTCGTCCCTGGAACCCGCAGCCTCCTTGAATCGCGAAGTTGCCCTGGAATGTGAAGTTGCCTGGGAATGTAAAGTTGCTTGGAATCATTGGGCCGCCTGGGTTATAGACACTCTGCGAAGGCTGAGCGTTTAGCTGTGGCACGGCGTTGTTGGCGGTAGAACTGCTGGGGGTCGCGGAAGCATTCGCAAAGAGAACAGCTCCCGTTACGCATAGCATTACTCCTATGACAGCGATTATTATAAGGCTCTTTCTCATGATTTTTGATTCATCTCCAATGAGGGATGTTCCCAAAAAACTATTAAATCTTTTACCATAATCAAACCCTATTTCCTCCACAATCAAATTTTGGTGTTTCAGAGGCAATATTTAGAGAGACAGGTGCTGAGGTAATCGCCACAGAATAGTCAAGATCTACAGGAATTCATTTTTACCTAGACGATTCTCAGATTTCCGGCTTGGATACGGGTCTTTTAGTTTATATTTTCTAAGTCAGATTCAGGAACAAAGAATCTTTCTCTAGTAAACGGAGGCATTGGTGGGACTCCAGAGGTGGTTTGGCTTGCATTAGCTAAGATGCTGATAACTTCATACAGTTCATTAAACATAGGGTAAATTTTATTTTCCGCTTCCTTGTTTTGAACTTAACTTCTAATTCTCAAATTTAAGTTTAAATCCCATCTTCGGGAAATATCAAATCGTCGTCTTTTCCAGCGTTAAAAAACATATCCGCTTCTTTATCATCTGCATCTTTTTCTTCTTCACTTTTATTACTGTTTGTGCTTTGTTCCTGAGTTGCAATTTTCTTTCCGCATTTAACGCAAAAAGTAGCTTCTGGTGGGTTTTCAGTTCCGCATGAGCTACAATAAACTTTTGGTTGTGGTGTCTTTTTTGATTCTTTCCTTAACTTGCGCATTGAGTAAGCAAGCAAACCTATTCCAATTATGATGAAGATAATTGCAGTGAGCCCCTCCAACAACTCCATAAAGCTACTTCCCTAATACTCTCAATGAGCTTAGCTCAGTTTTAAGTTTTTGTTTATGTCATGCCAACCTTCTAACGTTACACTCGTAGAGGTCTGCTGGAAACGCTTTTTAGGCATCTATTAAAGCGTGAACCAATTTTATAATCACATATTTGACCTTTGAGCATCTTCCGTAGTGGATTAAAGAACTCGGTTCAAGTTTTTTGAATACATCGCTTAAACTCTGCCTCTATCTTAAGGATAGGGCTGGAAGAGCAAACTTTTCAATGCAAGAAGAATTTCTTATTGCTCTGAGGATTATGGTTAGATTTGGGTGAGATTTTGAGAAATTGTTTAATAACTCTTCAACAGTATGCATGGAAAGGCAATCAAGAAGAGAAAAGAAAATAGAAAAAGGCCATAAGCCCAATAACTGCCCAAATAAAATTCCCCTTCAATTCTCTTTTTGGTTGCCTTTTAAAATTAAATATGAAAGGTGTAAAATATGGGAATCGTAAGTAGAGCGGTAAGAAATATTTCAAGAAGAAAAATGCGAGCGTTACTAGTAATTATTGCTTTAGGTTTTTCTTTGTCAATCATGATTTCAATTCCTGCAGGTGTTTTGGCTAATCAGAAGACAGCAAACGCGGTTGCATCAAACTTAAGCAACATTATTAACCAAACTGGCGCAACAATTAACCAAACAGCTACTCAAATAGACTGTAGTCTTGCGTCAAGTTATTCAGGTTTCGGTTTCACGCCACCAACCGGCACGTCTGGCGGCGGTAATACGCATGGCAGTGGCACGTATACGGGAGGCGGAGGCTTTACGCCTGGGTCAATTCGGAGGCGGCACTGTAGGCGGTTATTTTGGTGGCGGTGCATTTAATGGTGGTCAAGCAACTGCTATGAACGAGACCATATACAGTGATATTAATAGTACTATCTCTGGAATTGCAGCTGTAGAACCTGTACTTCTATCTTCTGCACCAGGAAATAACGTAACAAGAAACCTTGATTTTAACGGGTACACGCGAACCATCACGATCCCCGGTATCGCGTACCAGATTGAAGGGGTCCCGCTGACTGCTTCTCTCTTAGACAACTATCCGATTCTGCCGACAAACATAACTGCTGGAAGTAACTTGCAGGCAGGCGATAGCGGGGATGTTCTGCTTAGCGAAAACAACTCAGCGTACTTTGGAGCAGGAGTAGGCGACTCAGTTACCGTTTTTGGTCAAAGCTTTACGGTTGTAGGTATATATAGTCCATCATCAGTTTCGGACACGCAAACGTTATACATGAACCTTTCCGACGCTCAAGCAATAACTAACAATACTGGGATGATAACTAGTCTTACAGTCTTTGCCCAAAACACCGGTGACGTTTCGGCGGTAGCTAACGCGATAAGTACATTGCATCCGGAGCTTACAGTTACTACAGCTCAAACTCGCGAAAGCGCACTTTCAAATGAGGAATCGTCTTATAATACTGAACTCGCAAGTGCGAACGCATCTGACAGTCAAACAAATTCAACTGCAATTGAAGAAATCGTTGTGGTGGTTTTAGCCACAAGTTTGATAGTGTTATTTGTCATGCTCTATACCGTCAAGGAGAGAACCAAAGAGATTGGCACGCTTAAAGCAATAGGCTTTAGCAACTCTACAGTGATGAGCCAATTTATGCTTGAAGGCATCTTCTTAAGCATGATTGCAGGCGTAGTTGGCATTGCAATAGGCATGATAGCAGCACCTACGATTGCATCAAGTCTGCTTCCGAGCGTTGGAGGAGGAAGCAGAGCTGCAGGCGCTGTGATCGTTTCAGGCACTACAAGATTTGGTGGATTAGCAGTAGCGACGTTGACTCCTGAGCTTGTACTGTTGGGTTTCGGTGTAGCTATTCTACTTGGAACATTAGGAAGTCTATATCCTGCGTGGAGAGCGGCAAAAATAAGACCAGCAGAGGCAATGAGATATGAGTAAAACAGTATTACAATCAGGTAAACCAGTACTGCAATTAGAAAACCTAAGCAAAACATATACACTTGGCAAACGCGACGTTCCAGCCTTATCAAATCTGAATCTTACAGTAAACGCTGGCGAGTTTGTGGCCATCATGGGTCCATCAGGCTCTGGCAAAACTACGCTGCTAAATGTTATTGGCTGCATTGATAAGCCAACCAAAGGTAAAGTTCTACTAGATGGCATTGATGCTTCAGAGCTCCCTGAAAATCAGCTATACAAGATTAGAAGAGACAAGATGGGCTTTGTATTTCAAACCTTCAATCTGTTGCCATACCTAAACGCTAGAGAAAACGTTGAGTTACCCATGGAAGGACGAGGCAAATCAAAAAGCGAACAAAAGAAACGCGCAAGTGAACTTTTAGCAATGGTTGGTCTTTCAGGAAGAGAAGAACATAGGCCGCAACGCCTCAGCGCTGGAGAGCAGCAAAGGGTAGCAATTGCACGTGCGTTAGCAAATAACCCAGCTATCATTCTTGCTGATGAACCCACAGGAAACTTAGATAGCCAGAATAAGCAGGGAATCATCAAGTTGCTGGCAAACCTCAACCTCACGCAAGGCACCACAATAATCATGGTCACGCATGACAGTCAAGCTGCACGCAATACAGAGCGAATGCTCCTTCTTAAAGACGGAAAAATAGTTAAAGAGATGCAAGGTCTGCATGCAAATAAAAAGAACCAGACATGCCCACATTGCGGAAGCCGTATTCAAATCAATGACGATAAATGTCCCGCATGCAAAAAACCCATCTATGCAAGCGATGACCTCTTCTCATCTTAAAATGCTAAAAAACCTTCATAATTTTTTTTATTTGTGAGGAGATTTTTTTATGGAAATTCCACCAATCCCAACTATTCCTTCATTTCCGCAGCCTCAAAAAACTCCAAAAACCAGGCGTTTTTCAGTTTTTATTATCGTGTTTCTTCTGGTTGTAGGTTTGGTTGCAGGAGGTTTAATCGGGTACGCAGTAACTTATTCAGATTTCAACGGGAAACTCAATAGCATACAAGCTCAACTGAATAGTTATTCTCAAAATGCGACATATTATCCAAACGCGTCATTCGTAATAGGCTACAATGTATCGCTTTCGAACCTGTATCAGCAAGTTAAATCATCCGTTGTTGTCATCCAAGATCTTGTGCCTGAATACAGTTTTTTTGGTACGCTGGCAGGTTACGATGAACAGCAGGGTTCAGGGTTTATTGCTTCGGTGGACAATCAATTGGTCATTGTCACCAACAACCATGTAGTACAGGATGCAATCAATGAAACCGTAACCTTTGCAGATGGAGACAGTTACCCCGCAACAGTGTTAGGTTCAGACCAACTAGCTGACCTTGCAGTTCTCAGTATAACTCCGATGCCTAGTGGTTTGACGCCTTTGACGCTTGTTAGCTCCAGCACTTTGCAGGTAGGTGAACCTGTTGTAGCAGTTGGTTCGCCTTACGGGTTATCGGGAACACTAACCACGGGCGTAATCAGCGCGTTAGGAAGAACAATCACTGAATCGAGTTCAACCGGAAGTTCAGGTCCAACAATCCCGGATATAATTCAAACAAGCACTGCCATTAACCCAGGCAATTCAGGCGGTCCACTTCTCGATTATGCAGGCCAAGTCGTCGGCATAACCACAGCAGCTGTGACTGATTCTCAGGGTCTAGGTTTTGCAATTCCGTCAGATACTATAATACGTGAACTTAGCTCGCTGGTGACAACTGGTTCATACAATCAGCATCCCTCCATTGATGCTACACTAACAGACATGAACTACCAGATTGCTCAAGCCATGGGAACCAGCGTTACCTACGGATCGCTTGTTGAAAGCGTTTCGACACAGAACGGCCTTAAAGGCGGCTCAACTCAAGTGACAATTTTAGGCTCAACCGTAACCATCGGCGGCGACATAATAACAGCCATCAACGGAGTAAGAATAACCAACACTGACGATTTGCTATCGTATCTGGAGCAAAACACGCTGCCTGGCCAAACAGCAAGCTTCACAGTAGTAAGAAACGGGCAGACACAAACAGTCTCAGTAACCATTGGAACCCAATCATAATCACCTTTTTTGCATGAAGCTTAGCCACGTTTTTTCTAGAATGCATTTGAAAAAGGCTTTTGAGCTTTTGTCTGAAAAAAGGCGTCAACTCAAATTGGAAGAAAGATAACTTTTTTTCGCCTACCTCTCCCCTATCCGGCTCTGCTTCATACTAGCAAGGATCGAAATCATACTCAGAGCAACCGGCATTTTAGTTGTGTTTTGAGAATAGGGGTTTTAGTAAAACTTCGTGTCTCAGGACTTTTTAATAAAGTTTGCAGACGCTCTGGAAACTCAAGAAGAAAAGAACGCAAATGCAAATGCGCCATCACGATTGTAAACATCATGATTCAACCAGAGCCTTCTCAGCCCCAATCTCTTCTCCATTTTTTTTAAGACTAAAAAAGGGGGTGTTGTTTTTGTTTAGCATTTTTAGGGTCGCTTTCTAAGTATCAGGATAATCAAAGCACCGATTATGACTATTGCAACTATTATTGCGACTGCTGCTATAGCAATGTACATTTCAGTTGAAGGCAAAGTATTTGCTGCCACTGGATATGGAGATGCTGTTGGCGCAGAAGAGCTGGCATAGAAGTGTGTTTCAGCAGAGGCCGCATAGTATGATTGTGAGCCTGCGAAGGTAGCGATGACAGTGTAATTGCCTGGAATGTTAGGTGTCCAAGTGAAAGCGAACGTGCCGCTGGCGTCACTTGTAGTAGTGCCGATTTGTCTGTGGTTGCCGTTAGAGTCAATAACACTCAGAATAACTGGAACACCGGTCACGTTTGTTGGCATTGGCTGCTGCATGTAAACGGCTTCCATAAATTGAGTCATGCTTGCGTCAGATACGCATGGCAACCCGTTGGGGAAGTTCGCTGCAACTGCTTGTTGTTGTGAGCCCGCAGAGATGTCCGTCACTGTGCCTGTTATCGTTATTGGTGTGGAGGTTGTCACGCCAATGTTAGGTGCCGTAACTGTTGTTTTGCTTGGTCCCATGCCATAGGCGTATATCTGGTTGTCGTAGCCGTTTAGAGCTACGAGGACGCCATCTGAAATAGGCATATCTCCTTCACCGAATGTATTTATGTTCCAGAGTAGCTGTCCAGAAGTAGCGTTTACGCAGTAAAGTTGTGCGCCATCGAAAACGGGGTCTCCATGACTGACGCCTGTGTTCAAGTAGAGTTTTCCATCAGCAACGGTCATGGCAGCTTGTTCAAATGGATAGTAACTGAATCCGGGGAAATTCGTTCCACTGCTAATTCCTTTGAAATCCCATAATTTCTGGCCAGTTGTGAGATTGAAGGCTTGAACCCCATCTGCGCAAAATCCGTATAAGATTCCATAAGCGATTTGGGATTGCCACGGGGCTGGTTCTGAACCCCATGGGTCAGTATCAGCTGCGGTCGGACCCCATATCTTAGCGCCAGTGTTAGCATTAAAGCCATACCACTGCTCAGCTAAGGCGTCGTATGCCGTGAATATGCCGTCAGCCATTGGTCCCATATTGTAGTTGAATCCCGTTGTGACCCCAGATGGTAGTGTTACGTTTTGAACCCATAGTTGTTGCCCTGTTGTTGCACTATAGCCTACTTCCATTGCGTAGCTCGCTAACGGCGGCGCCAAAAAGCTGCCTACTCCTGTCAACGTGCTTGCAAGTACTATTCCTGAATTGACGTCTACTATCGCCTCACCTGGGTAAGTTTGAATCGTAACGTTCCATTGTACGCCTTCATTCCAGTTAAGAACCGCTCCAATTGGTGGACTCCAGACCCAAGAGTTTGTACTAAACAGCGGAATCGGCGGGGAATAGTTGCCGAGCGTTCCGATGCAAAGTGACGAGTTCCACATAGCTACCCAATTAGTTCCTATGACGTAGTCTAGCAGTTCGCCACTGGGACCTTCGACAGTTACTTGAGAATCCTGCGTTGGGTTTAATGCATTTGCAATTTGTAATATCAGGTCTCCTGTGTTAGCGTCATACATTTGCCACGTATTTGTGGCAGTGGACCACAAGTAGGGGAAGCCTCCTTCCATGTTGGGTGACAGATAGTTATACACTTGACCGAGGGAAAGCCCAGGATACTCCCAACCTGTCACCAAACCGCTCATAGGTAGGTACGGTACGCCAGTGCTGTTTTGCCACCATAATGTTTGTCCCGTTTGCAAATCTACAGCGTAGAATCCTTCTTTAGGATTCGTAGGAGAATTATAGTAAAGTACGCCGTTGATGATTATTGGAGGTGTGAACTCCATTTGATACGACTTTCCAGTGAAGTAGTTGCTTGTATCGGTTCCGCCGAATTCGCCTCCGATTAAGCCTCCATCCTCTAATGGCTTAGTCCACAGTATATGAGCGCTATTAGGCCCAGTGGTGTAGGCGTTAAAGTTTCCTGTCGCATTGTAATTTGTTGATCCAAAAGTGGATGTACCTAATGCCAGCCAATTTCCTGAAATTGCGTACCATAAGCTATTTTGAGAATTTATTGGGCGCGTCCAGTAGCTTGTTGGAAGCGGAGTTTGCGGATAAGATAGTGCTGGTTGCTGTTGCACCGTAAGGGTTGCCGTAAAACTGCTTGCTGCATAATAATTGTTAATTGGTTGCCCAGTCAATGGTGCGACTCCAGTTACGTGCTGCCCTGGAAAAGTGAACTTAAAGGTGTAGTTACCAAGTTGATTAGGAGTGTAGGTTGTGACCGTGAATGAAGCGTCATTTGCCGTGAAAGGCCCTAGAGTTTGAGTGGTTCCATCAGGCTTTGTGATCGCCACCATAAAGTTATCCCACCTGCCACCAATTAAACCAGTTGCAGTCGGATTGGGCTGCCCTAACCACATTTCTAGGGTTACTTGCTGATTGATTCCTGCAGGGCTTGGCGAAATAGAAAGATAAGCATTCGTGGGGAGAGGAGAAGCTGCAGTCTGCGCTTTTGAAGTTGGCATAGCCGCCATTATTCCGGAAACTGTCAACAGCAGAATCAAAGCAATTGAAGATAGTGTCTGTTTTCTATGAATTTTAGCATTCTCTCTAATGAATTTGATAGACATTTTCTTTTTTTCCTTTATTCTTGTAAGCATCGAATTGTAGGCTATTGCATTTAAAAAGTGGCAAGAAAGTCTCTTGCTTTCAGAAAAATTTAAAGCTGAAACAGTCTTAAGTGTATATAGGCTATATTGGGCATATTGGGGAGGGGATGATGCTTCAGGGCGAAGATGTTCAGACTCTGAGAGGATTTGGGCTCACATTTCTCCAGGCAAAGGTTTACCTCACCTTAGTTAGAACGGGCAATAGTACAGTTAAGAAGATTGCAGAAAAGACAAATATAGCCCGGCAAGAAGCCCAGCGAGTCGTTACTGAACTGCAAATTCTAGGTTTAGTAGAAAAATTGCTCGTCAATCCAACAGAGTTTGTTGCAGTTCCCATAAATTACGCTGTTACGTTTCTGCTTGGACGAAGAGAAAAGGCATCTTTGGAGCTTGATCGGAAGATAAACATGTTGCTCAAGAACTTCGCAAACAGTAAAGTGGAAAGTCCATATGAAGAAAAGACGATTCATTTTGCTATTACAAGCGGGAAGGAAGCTATCATAAGAAAGTCAAGAATGGTGGTGGATGGAACAAAAGAGTCATGCGACCTTATTAATGGTTTATGGACAAATATCGGTTACGCCAGCTTTCTTTTCAGAAAGCAAACCCTTCAAGCGCTAAAAAGACATGTAAAAATCCGAATTGTTGCAGAGAAACTTCCTGACGAACAATCTGTTCAGGAAATCTATAAACACACTATTGTGTATCGGAATTTCGAGATCAAGTTTGTTTCATCTTCGCTACCAGCGATAATGGGTATATACGACAAAAAAGAACTGCTTGTGTACTCGTCGCCTGAAAAACTCATAGGTGACTCTCCTATGCTGTGGACGAATAACCCCTCCCTCATAGCGGCAGTCCAGACTTATTTCAATAAGCTATGGAAACAAGCGGCTTCGCCTCTAAATCGTTATTCTACCAGGAATGTTAAGTTGTAAGCCACTCCTTTAGCAGCACGCGCGAAACCAGCAGTTGAAAATGCCAAAAAATCAGGTAGAAAGCCTCTAGTGAATATACACATATACACAGAGATATACAGGCAGTTTGTTTGCTTGTTGGTTAGTCAGTTGGTTGGATTAAAATTTAATCCCAAAATATGACAATGACTTTTGTTTATAGCATTACAATTTTTTCATTTTCAGTCGCCCCCTTTACTATTGGATATGTTTTCTCTGCGATGGTTTAATAGGGCAAACAGTGCATTCTGCAATTCTCAGTATGTTGAAAAACATCAATCTGCATAGAAAAGTGCTGGTATTAAGCGTATGTTGAACTATGTTGAATCATGTTTGAAGCCTAATAGAAGCATCTAGTAGACCGGGTAGGTAGGCTGAGCACACACACAAACGCATAGGCAAAAAGCCAAGAACCAAACATGCTAATTTTTGTGTGATTAAGTTGAGGTGTTTTCTTTTGGAGTTATTGGTTCTTTCCTTTAACAACTTGGAGGTTGTGTTTTCTTCAATTTTACTGTTGATGCTTGTTGTTGATGTTGTTGATGATACTAGCGTTTCAATACAAATCACAAGGTCTAGGGCGGTCGTAATGACTGCTTGTTGTTGATGATGATGAACTATTTTTCTCTTTTTCAGAAACAGGATCAGCTGTTGTCTTTCTTCGAAGCAAAAAGACCTTAATCGCTATTCTTATAAGGTCAACGCTTGAACTAAATGCTACATGCAAGCAGAAATTGGAATAATCGGCGGAACAGGTCTCTACGACCCCAAACTACTCAAGAATGCCCAGGAATTAACGGTGGAAACGCCATACGGCAAACCCTCAGACACCATAACCATGGGTGAATTAAACGGCAAAAGTGTGGCTTTTCTGCCAAGACACGGAAAAAAACATACAATCAGACCAACAGATATCAACGTTAGAGCGAACATCTTTGCTTTGAAGAAGCTTGGAGTAAAACGTATTCTTGCGCCTTCAACCGTTGGCTCATTAAGGGAAGAGTATCATCCAGGCGAAATCGTTTTTTGTGACCAGTTCATCGACCGAACCACCCGGCGAGAACAATCATTCTACACCGAGAATAAAGTTTGCCACATATCTGTTGCTGAACCAATGTGTCCAGAGCTAAGGCAAAACTTGATTGCAGTTGCAAAAAAAATGGACATAAAAATGCATGAAACAGGAACTTACGTGTGCATTGAGGGACCGCGCTTTTCCACTAAAGCAGAATCCAAAATGTATCGGCAATGGGGCGCAGACGTGGTGGGTATGACGCTGGTTCCTGAATGCGTTTTGGCAAGAGAAGCGGAAATATGCTATGCTTCCATTTCAACCGTAACCGACTATGATGTGTGGAAGGACCATCCAGTCTGCGTTGATGACATAGTTAAGATAATGAAGACAAATATTGAAAACGTAAAACAAATAATCGCTGAAACCGTTGCCAAACTGCCAAATGAATGCGCCTGCAAATGCAACGAAGCCTTGAAAGGAGCGTTTGTTTAAAGGAGAAACAAAAAATGAGCAAGAAAACCGATAAATTGGATCTTAAATCAAAAGACAAACGCGCGCGAAACCCAAACCCCATAAAATTGGTGAAAAACAGCAAGACATTTAAAAAAAGTAAAGCAAGAAGACACTGATATAATAATGAAAACTGAACCATTCACATTAGCAATTGTTGTCATTATAATAATTTCAATTGTGGTAGTAGGTATCATTGCCCTCGTAGTGTTAAACAATTTAAAGAGTATACCTTCAGGAGAAAACGGCTTAATAGTTTCAAAAAGTGTCATCAATGCAAATGAAAGCGTAATTGAACTCTCAGACGGAACAACATTGTATATTTTAAATAATACACCGTTATATCTTAGTCTGCAAGAAAACCAAACTTACTCTTTTGATTGTCTTTTTAATTACTACACAAAAACCACGTATATTGAAAGCGCCCAAATAACTAAATAGTTATTAAAAAGTTTTAAAGAAAACCACGAACGCTAAGAAACCTACAAGCCACTATTCTATTTACGACCTTACATCGTAAAAAAACATAACACTAATCTAAACCACCAACATTAAAAATATAGGTAATTAATACGACAAAAATATTAGAACAAAACGATCTAAGAGCAAAAGTTCGAAGAATACCAGAGTTTAAAGGCGTCGTTTTCTGGGATATTACCACACTTTTGAAAGACAAGAAGTGCCTCCACGAATCCATTAAACAGTTAGCAGACCATTACAGGGGAAAACCAATTGATGCAGTTGTTTCAAACGAAGCCAGAGGTTTCATTATTGGTGCCGCTGTAGCTTACGAATTAGGGGTCGGTTTTGTTCCTATACGAAAGAAAGGCAAGCTGCCTTTTAAATGCGTTGACCTTACTTACAAGAAAGAATACGAGTGTGACACTATCGAAATTCATGAAGACGCAATCGAAAAGGGCCAGAACATTTTGCTAATTGACGATTTGCTGGCAACTGGCGGAACTGTGAAAGCAAATATTGAATTGGTTGAAAAGTTAGGCGGCAACGTCGTAGGCTTAGGCTTTTTGATTGAGTTATGTTATTTGGATGGCAGAAAAATGATAGGCAACAAATACGATGTGTACTCACTTATTCAATTAAAAACTACAAACGGGTAAAAACTTAGTTTTCGGGCTTGGCTTTTAAGAAGGTACAGGTTAAGCCTCCATTCTTTTCCTCTCACGACGGCGACAAAAATTATTGCGAATGGGCGCGGTTTGCTTTCTTTGTGCCTTCTGAGGAAAAAAGCTGGTTTTCGCCAAGCCCCAGCTTCTTTCAGCTGCATGTTCTCATGGTGCTGGCGATTTTATATTGATTTGTTGGTGGTGCTTGACAGCCACACAGGTTTAATAGCTGCGCTTCGAGGAGTTAAAGTATTTATGTGTGGTGAATTGTTTGGAAAATATTTTTGCTGATTTAAGTGCCCAAATAACCGCTGTCTGTCCTGAAGGGGAGAAAGAGAAGCCCAAAAGAAATGCTTTCGTTTTTATAACCGCTGAACCTGACTCAAGCAAAAGCGCATTTGAAGATTTGAAAAAGGTTGAAGGCGTCAACGAAGTGTATCTTTCTCATGGCGCTTACGATTTTGTTGTAAAAGTTAGCGGTGAATCCTTGGATCATCTTCGAGAGATCGTCTTTAAGAGAATAAAGAATTTGAGCAGCATTAGGTCAACTTTGACTTTAATGGTAATTTAACCTCTCGGCACAGCGCAAAAGCAAGTTTTCAGGCTTCCAACTGTAAGTAATGCTGCAGATTATAAACGAACTCAACAAAATTTAGTTCTCCTTTTTTTGGAGTGTAAGTGAAGTCTTTGTATTTTGCATGGAGCTTTTCGATTATTTTTATTTCAATTAGTTTTGCAACTGAACCAAAGGTTTGCTCAATTGCTCTGGCAAAATCTTCAATTTTATAAGGAATTTCGTTTTCATTTATGCCGTAATTATTTTTTAGGTGACGGTAAATGGCTTGCTTGCTGGCATCTCCTAAAGCCGACAGAACATCATCAATTGCATGCGCTATTACGTTTTCAAAAAGGGTTTCGGCTTCTCCGTTTTGGGTTAAGAATGAATATGAAGCACTTAAGATGGTTTGAGGTTGTCCCATTTTCTCATATCGTATTTTTGACGTGATTAGATACAGTTATATCGTAATATTTGATATATAAATCTTGCTAACCGGTTGATTCCGAAAAACCGAACATATAGAAATTGCTTTCTCAAAAAGCAAAAACAAGATTAAAGAAAGCAGGAGGAATTATTGCCTTAATGTATCTCGGCTGACGCCGTTTTGGGGGGAGTTACCTCGACTTTTTTAATGCATTCGTTCAAGTGCTTCCAAAACATGTAGCGGCTTCGCCACGGTGCACTATTACAATATGGACAAGTAAATGTTGGCTCTTTTATCTCTCATCACCCTTGAAGTAAGAGAAGTGCCATATGCATGATATATGAATATGTGATTGCGATAAAGCTACAAGGAAAATATCAGAATCTTTTTAGGATAAAATTTTGCGCTCTCTTATGCCTCTTCAGGTAAAAGATAGCTTTGTTGCATACTTGAACAATTGATTTATCAAGAACCCTTGAGGCAAGTAATGATATAACAAAACCGACTAATCCGAGAAAAACCAGCAGCAAAAAATCTGTAACTTTTAAAACACTGATTATCGAAAAAGTAAAAACGCCTGTGATTAAGCCCATAATCGATGACCTGATAATAAAATAAAGCCGCTCCAAACTGACCGAGTCCGCGATTACACTCACGATAACATTTCTTCGACTTTTACATTCATGATCTAGTTTTTGCTGGGTTTTTTCTTCCGAGGGAAGGCTTGCAATTTCGTAAACGGCATCGCATACCTCTTTGGTTACGGCTCTGTCCAGTTCAATTTGGACAGCCAGCATTAACGCATCATCTTCTGTTTCAACATTTCTAACTACCATAAGCGCTTTAACCTAGTTTTTAAAAATCCGCATGATCTTACTTTAACTAAATTTCTTCATCATATTATAAGCCGACGCAATCAATTAAATTTTAGCAAGCTACGCTTACAAGGCAGCACTTGCCAAAAACGAATGAAAAACTTGTTTCCATAATAGTTTATAAATTGCCGCTGTAACTAGTAGTATAATGGATTGATTTTATGCCAAGATACCTTGTAAACTCAGCTATTTTACGTTCAGGCAAGGACCCGCGAGCTTGCGCGGAAGGAGCTGCGAAAATACTTGCAAAAGGAAAAATCAAAGGCATTGAAGCAAAATCTTGTTATTGCTGTACCTCAGAAGATAGAGTTACTTTCGTCATTGAAGGCCCAAACCAAGACGCTGTGTTGGATGTTATGCAAGAGCAACTTGACATTCCAGTAGCTTCGATTTCCGAAATTGAAGAAGTAACCCCTAAACAGTAATTCAATTCTACTATCGCTTGAGCGTTTATTTAATCTAAACCTTCAACAGTTGCCGCTTCCTACTGGGATAGAATAGACTTTGCGGTTTGTAAATAAACTTGATAATCGTTCTCAGAAAATAAAACGAAAACCACTCTCTCAAGCTTATCTTCTTTTTCCAAAAAATCTTTTACAGTTCCTACAGCTATTTGGCTGGCATCTTCAACTGGGTAACCGTATGCTCCAGTGCTAATTGATGGGAACGCAATTGTCTTAAGTCCTTTAGCAACGGCAAGCTTTAACGAGTTTTTGTATGCTTGTTTCAAAAGTTCCGCTTCAACATGGAATCCTCCGAGCCAAACAGGCCCAACCGTGTGAATGACATATTTAGCTTTTAAGTTGCCGCCTGAAGTAATGACTGCTTTTCCAGTTGGAAGACCATCAGGCCATTCTGTTTCCCTTATGCGTTTGCATTCTTCAAGAATCTTAGGTCCACCTTTACGATGTATTGCTCCATCCACTCCTCCGCCTCCCATGAGCGACGAATTTGCCGCGTTCACAATCGCGTCTGCTTCGATATCTGTGATGTCTCCTTTGATTAGTTGCAGGATTGCTTTTCCAACTTGAAATTCCATGAATATTACTCACTCTTAATTGCTATATAACTATACTAATCACTGACCATAAGGCTGAACCCATAAAGTATGCTCCGAAAGCGACGAAAACTGCCACGCAAAAAAGCGTAATTCCCGTTCCTGTGCGCTCAGTCCAGAACCGTTGCGATTTAAAAATCAGCACTGCCGTCATCGTGTAAAATGAAAAATCGCAGAGCCAATGAACCCCAGCAAACACCGAAAAACCAATTAAACCGAACAGTTTAGCATTTAAAATTAAAGTTGTACCAATGGTTAGCCACCATAAGATGAAACCAGCATTTGCAGCTGTGGTCCGGACTCCTGCAAACTACTGAATCCTGTTTTAAGCTTACAGGTGAATCTTTAGTTTTATGCCTATTCTTGAAAGTTTGGATGCCCATGAAAATCATCAGCAAGCCGCCGACCAATCCTACTAAAATCTGCACGAAACTTGGAATGTCAAACTGGCTTAGCACAAAAAAGATGAGAAACATCAATGGAAACTCCACTATTCCATGGCCAACTGCGATTAATGCGCCTGCAGTTTTGCTTTTCGCCGCTTTTTCAATCGTGACAGCGAATAACGGTCCAGGCATTAAAACACCTGACATTGAAATTAAAGCAACCGAAGCAAAAAACAGGTACGGATCAGTAATAAAAGCCATTGTATTTCAAGTCACCATCATAAGCTACAGCTTCTTTCCACCCGTTACAACCAGAATCCTTGACCATCGCCACCGTCGCTGCTGAAACTCAACATTCAGCCCAGCTTGAGCAAACATTTCACGCGTCTTAGCAGGATTGTTACGTTTAAAGTGGCGAATTACAAGTGATAAACCAAAGGGCATCATGATATCCGCCAGCAAAAATCTTCCTTGTGGACGCAAAACACGTGCAATTTCGCTTACACCCTTAGCTTGATCGCTCCAATGATGAAAAGAAAGCGTGCTAAACACGAGGTCAACTGAAGCATCAGGTAAAGGCAAAGACTCAGCCATGGCGACATGAAATTCAGCGTCAGATAAAAGTTGAGTTGCCTGTTGTATCATTCCTTCCGCTGGATCAACACCAATCAACCGCGCATCAGGCCAATGCTCCTTAGCTTTTCTAAGTAATCGTCCTGTTCCGCAACCAACGTCAAGAATACTTTCGGGCTTTTCCCCGTTTTTAGCTAAATCTAAAACTATCCTCTGAACTCGATCAAAAATGTAGCCTTGTCTCCCGTGAATTCTCGTAAGTTGCTGACCTTCGATCAAAATCCTGAACATCACCTTTTTCCTGATTAGTTGCCATCCATTTTTTTCCTTTAAGCTTAATGTAGACTGTTTTGTAATTTATTCGTTTAAGCGTTCGTAGTTAATTAGCTATTTTTTATCTTAAAGCAGTTTCTGTATATTGGTTTTAGTCTTAACGGTGTTTTGAGAGGGACAAGGCGCATGCATGATTCACATGTGAGTAACTGAATAGGCTTAATGGTGTATAACGGCGTAAGGTCTTTGCAAAACGATTGAGTGGTTGGTGTTAGCAATGCCTAAATATTACTTTAAACATGTGTGTGTCAACGGTGACACATAGCTCTGTTCTTTAAAGCAGGTGTCGCTTGATTCGTTTCGCCGCCTCTGAGTGGCGTTAGAAGCAATTTTGATGCACAAAATGGTGAGTACAGATGGTTCTCGAAAAGCTTTGGACAGATGATGAAGTTAATGCTCTGAAAACAATGTGTGAGGCAGGAAAGAGCATCGACGAGTTGGCTGAACATTTCCATCGTAGCCCAGACGGCATCAGGCTCAAGTTATACCGCCTAGGCTTTACAGTTTCTGAAAAGGAAAAAAATAGTTCATCATCATCAACAACAACCGCAATGCTTGAACCTATCAAACCGGCTGAGCAGTTGATTAGCATTGAAGATGCTGCGAAGATGGCGCTTGGATGTATTCAACGGCTAAATGAGAAGAGCGTAACTGGGCTGGATTTAAAGCGAATACACCTCATCATATCAGCCTTAAAGAGCTACATCGTTTTGCAGACCGTGTACATTGAAAAGGTAGCCCGGGTAGAACGACACGTTGAAGAGTTAAACAAGGTTGTCCTCGCTCAGTTGGAAGACAAGGTTGCAAAAGCGCAAACGGATCAGGAGCGCATGCTTTGGGAAGAGCAGGTTCTTAGCTTCAAAGAGAAGATGTAGGCACAGAAGCCCTATGCAGGGCAAAGCAAAATCCGAAAGGAGTTTGATGACCAAATTGAGACGTTTACCGCAGCTATGGCGGAGTTACAAGCAGCGAAGGGCGCTAAGAAGGCTTCCGCAAATTGATAAAGCAATCAAGCTGTTGCAGCTTCAGGAAGCTCTTGAAGTAAATGGACCTGTGGATTTTGCTGAGAAAGTCTTGGATGTTAAACCTTTTCCATATCAGACGGCGCTGTTGGAAGATCCAAGTAAACGAATCGTCGCCTGCATGGGACGCCAAACAGGCAAGACCACAACAATAGCGTTGAAAGCCATCTACTATGCGCAAACAAACAAGGATGTTACAGTTTTAATTACCAGCCCCTCGCTAAGGCAATCAATGATAATGTTTGATCGCATAACATCCTTTGCGTTTTCTAGTGCATATCTCCGCAGCAGGATTGTTAGGGCAACAGGAACACTCGTTCAGTTTGACAATAGAAGCAAAATAATCGCGTTACCTTGCTCAGAACATATGTTGCGAGGTTACACCGCGAACATGATTATTTTGGATGAGGCTTCTTGGATTCCCGAAAAGGTTATCACACAAATCCTCTTTCCGATGCTAAGCACAACCGATGGCTACGCAATATTACTAAGCACTCCTTGGGATAAAAACCACTTTTTCTATAGAGCCTTCGTTAACCCTGCTTATAGCGTGCACCGTGTCAAGTCAAGTGAGTGCCCGCTGGTTACGCAGCATATTTTGGATGAAAACCGCGAAAACATGACCCGTGAAGAGTACCTTATGGAGTATGAAGCCGAGTTTGTTGAAGCCTTAAACAGTTATTTTCCGCAGGCATTGATTCGCTCATGTGTTGAGCTTGCCCAAAAACTTGGCGTTGAGCTTTACACAAATCTTGAGGCTTTCGTTCCAAGCGGAGCAACCACGGCGGAGTCGATTTCGGGAAACTCCAAGACTTCAGCGTTATAATCGTTTTGAAACACGATGGCGACAAGCTTAAGTTTGTTTATATGTATCAGTTTCCGCTTGAAACACCATACACCCAGTTTCCGATTGGGCACCTTGTGAGGGCAAACCAGAAGTTCCAGTTCCGAGGCGTGTTTGTGGATCAGACTGGCGTGGGTGAGCCTGTGCTTGAAGAGATTCACAACCAAGGTTCTGAGAAGTGTAGACGGCATCACGTCTACCATGCAATCAAAAGAGGAACTGCTTTCTGGATTGAAAATTGCCATGGAGCAGAACCGTTTAGCTATACCGTACGATAGGCTACTATGCCAGCAAATCAATGAGCAACAGTACGAGTACAGCAAGCGGACACCTACAGTTCAACCATCCACAACACTGCCACGACGACATGCTATGGGCACTAGTCCTGTAACGGCTGTGACCATGCGAACGCCTCCCCCTGCAAAGGCGCCATAATGCTTCCACATTAAACGGAGAAAATGACTAATAAAATGTTTAGCTGAAAGAATGAATTTTGTAAAAATAGGCACCACGTCCAACAATTAGTCTTCAACCACAAAACAGTTTGAAAAATTCTATAGCTGGGTCTCGGAAAGTCTTGAAAACTATTTACATTGGGGTGTTTATTTTGAATCTTAGCAAGGTGCTTGCTTCTTCTTTGCGGCAAAACATCCTGAAGGAACTTTCGAAGACGCGAGAAATTCGTGTAATGAAGCTTGTGAACGCAGTAAATAGCACTTATAATGAGGTTAATAGAAACCTCGAAATTTTGGAAGAGGCAGGCATAATAACGAATGATAATCGTGTGCAGGTTAGGCATGGTAAGGTAAGGGTCATACGGTTGAACCGAGATAATCCGAAAACAAAGATTCTACTTCAAGCGCTGAAAACGCTTGACAACGAAAATAATATTCCAGATTAAAAATTACCATATTTTTCTAGAATCGTTGATTCTGTTATAGCATATTTTAGCTTTAATTTCTAATTTCCCTAACAAGAATAGCTTCAATAGCAACAACAACGATTACTATTGCTACCACAATAACTATTAGTTCCACAGGTACTAAGGACGTTGTGTTTGCTTTCGTTTGTGATGGCGAAGCTGAAGGCGACGAGCTTGATGAAGGCGGGGATGTTGAGGCCATTACAGAAGACGGACTTGGCGATTGGGTTGAGGCTGGAATTGGTATTGGCGCATTTGGGTTTGGTACTGCTTCAGCGTTTGGGGCAGTCAAGAAAGGAACAAACGTAACTGTCCCCAAGGTAAAATCATCTTTGAAATCATAAACCGTTTGATTGATTGCCTGGTGTTGGTTGTTCCCCACCAATTATAAGTAGCATTAACATTATTTGGATTTGCGTTATTTGTCAAACTTGAACCTAAATAAATGTTGAAGCTATTTTTGTAGATATTGTTATAAATTATTGTTGACGTAGCAGAAGGAGAAGTATCGCTAATCCCCCTGCTGTTATTGGCAATGGTGTTGTTTTGAATTATTAAGTTTGCATTCTGTAAAATCGAAATTCCGTATTGATTGTTGTTGATTAAATTCCTTTGAATTGTTGCCGTGCCTGAAACTACATTAATGCCCGCTGTTTCGTGACTAGCGATGGTGTTGTCTGAGATGTAAGCATTAGTGTTGTTTCCTTCAAGAATAATTCCATAGACAGGCATGTAGACAAATCCATTGAGATAAGACGCGTTGGGCTCTAATATGCCTGTAATGTTGTTGTCTGAAATAATTGGTGAACCCCCGTAAATACTGATTAGGCTCGCATTGAAGTTGTTATTTGAAATTACAGGTGTGCCGCTGTAAACAACTACTTCCCCAATAATGATATTATTCGAAATAATTGGCGAGCCCCCGTAAATACTGGTCACAACAAAAGAATTGCTACTTATCTTTGGAGACGTATCATTTATGCCCACATGAATGGGGCCATTAGCATTCTCAATTATACTGCCAGAGCTGGTCTGTTCGTTCCAGCCATTACTGTATTGTGTAAAGTTGATGCTTGCGCCGTAGGGAAAATGAATTGGGTTAGCGCTGCTACCCATTGCGCGTAACGTGCCATTCACTTCTATGTAACCGTTAACACAGTTCACAGTAGCGCCAGCCTCGATTGTCAACGTCACTCCGTTATTTACAAGAACGTTCCCAGTAAGCATGTAAGGACTGTTTGCTTGCGTCCAAGTAGTGTCTGAGCTTATTATGCCACTGACGTTTGTGTAAGTTTGTGCTATAATAAAATGTGAACCATTAACAAAAATCAATCCACTTGCCGTCATCACTATCAATAGTGCAGCGAAGAACGTTTTCTTCATTTTATCCCAAAAAAGCATTAACATTCCCAATTATTTAACTTTGCTTTTTTGGGTACTAATCTTGAAAACTTGTATCTTTGCTATTTCTAAATACTCGAATTGATTTTGAATTTTGCATAGTTGAGTTTTAAAAGCGTTTCTTAGTGACCAAATTTAATCAGTTCTAGTTTATCCGTTTCTTCAAGGTCATTTCGGAAACATCCCGCCTTCCTTAAAGCATAACAGGGATACATTATTCTTCAGTGATCAAAAATGTTTGAACAAAACTCAGAAGCAATAGGTTGGACGGTTAATTGCACATTTGAAAGTTGTAAAGGCTCAAATGATGAAATCGTTCAACTACTGCAGAGCGGTGTCACTATCAAACAAACCAAAACACTGTTTGAGGTTACACCCAAAACCAAAACAACCCAAAACAATACAGCAATAAACAAAAGATTAGGAGGCATATTATGAGTCAGCTTTCCAGCAATTCGCCTCAATTAAGCCAAGCTACAACGTTGCAATGGTTACAAGTGGGCTATACAGTTCCGACCTATTATGGCGTTTATCCGCAATCGCCATCTGACCAAATGCTTATTAACCGAACTGACCTTGGAAACTACTATCAGTATAACCCAAGTTCACCCAATGCTAACAGTCAAGGTTGGGTTTCTCTCGGACCAAACACCGGCAATTTGCCGACTGGCACAGGCCCTCTTCAATTGATTGACACAACATATGGTCCAGGTGGAGTTTTTGCGAACCTTTTTCTGATCAATGAAACCACTAATACCACTAATACTCCACTCTTAATGATGGATCAAGGCTTCCTTGTTAAAAAGGATCTTTCGGTAGGAGGATTTGTCAGCAGCGGGCAGGGTGCACTCTTCCTTGGTTACGGTTTATCTGGTGCCCCTACAGTCTCAACTCCGCCATTACTAGAGTTGCTGAATTCAGGAACACAGATTCCATTCAACAGCGGAAATTTTGGGCCCTCACCCGAGTTTGTCACTGCAGTTATCATTACTAATCCGAATACGAATAATGGTTATACCTCCGTTCCTACTGTGTCATTTTCAGGAGGCGGGGGCTCAGGTGCAGCTGCCACAGCAGAATATGAAAGGCTCATTGTTTTTATTTCTTGTTTTTCCTAAGCAAAAGTGTGACTATGACAATTAGTAATACGGCGATAACGATTAATGTGGCAAATATGGCAATTTCTAATCCATTGAAATCTGTCAGAGTCGTAGGTGGCGTCGCCGTAGAGCTTGATGCCGTAGGGCTCTGAGTAGGCGAGGGCGATGTACTTGGAGATTGACTTGGCGAAGAAGACGGTGCCGGTGTAGGCGTGAGTGTTGGTATTGGCGTGGTGATTGGTGGTGCTTGCGGGTTTGGCGCAGTTAAGAAGGGAACAAAAGTAACGGTACCTAAGTTGTAGTTATTCTTGCTGTCAATGATTGTCTGGCTTATTGCTTGGGAGTTGGCTGTTCCCCACCAGTTATACGTGGCATTTACCGCAAGTTGTGAACTTTCCATGTTGCAGTTAGAATTGTTTTCGATGTTATTGTAGATTATAGCTTTCGAAGGAAAAGCCCCATTGATGCCTATGTAGTTATTGGCAATTGTGTTGTTTTGGATCGTTAGATAGTCGGCATCGGCAGAGCTGTCTCCCCGTATTCCGTATTGATTATTGATGATCAAGTTTCTTTCAATCATAACTGGTGCCTCCAAGGATTCTACCCAATTGATGCCTGTAGATCCGCCCGAAATGATATTACCAGAAACAGTTCCTGCTCCGTCAAGATCCATTACCGCTCCATTGGGGTTAGTGATGTTGTTGTCTAAAAACGTGTACGAGTAGCTAAAGTAGCTCGGTGGTGTAATTGAGGTGAACGAACCTGCATCGACTCCGCCTAGAATTGTATTGTCTGAAACAACGGCAGGTCCTCTTACGAAAACTTGACCCGTGATGTAGTTGTTTGAGATTATTGCTGATGAACTCCAGACATTGACTCCTGCTCCGACTTCGAAAACGCAGTGATTTATTTCTACTGAAGTGTCTATGTCGCTGGATATTGACGTGCTTTTGAGGATTGCGTTCTCGAATGTGCCTTGCGCATTCTCAGTTGTTAGATCTATATTTGCGCCGTTGAAAATTATGTTGTTTGTGGTGGTGCCTTGTGCATTCAGGGTTCCATTCACAGTCAAATCGTATAGACCAAGGTTTACTGTTACGCCCGCATTGATCGTTAAGGTTACTCCCGTAGCCACACCTACTGGCCCTGAAAATGTATATGGACTATCCGCTTTGTTCCATGTGGTATCTGAAGTCAGTATACCATTCTCAGTCGTGGATGCCTTCACAGTGCCAAAATGTGAACTACCAACAAAAAGCAATACGCTAACCATTATAGCTATCAAGGGCGCGCTGAATGTTCTCTTCGTAGTTAACATCCTTATTAACACATTACTGGTTATCAAGATTTAAATATTGCCTGAATTCTGGCATTTATCTTTAATCGATTTTTCGAAAGAACCTGACTCTTTTCTGCACAAAGCAGTTTTGTACTGCTTTATATTTCTGAAACATCCCGTCTTCCTTATATTTTTTTAGATAATTGAACATAGTAGGCGATAAAAATGTTTGGAAAAAAATTAGAAAAAGAAAATAGCTGGAAGTCGATTCAAATGTCGACCCCTACCATATCCTATGTAAATACAATCAGTAATGAAAAACAAAAAGCAGCATACCAAGCTGCATTTCAGGTGGTAACATGAGCCTCTCTACGACTGCTAACGCACCCAATGTTTCTTTGGGTACTCAAAGCCAAAATTATCTCCCAACTATGCCGAACCCATTAACTGGCGCTGGCATAACGTTCACGACAACGAATAGTCCACCCACAGGTTATTCGTATATCAACAATGGCACTGTGCAGAACCTCTATCTTATCGAGATGCAAGAAATGGGCAGCCAGAATTATATTCCTTTTCTAGCTACTAACTGGGGTTTATGGGTCGAAACCGATATCCAAACATATGGCGCTTTATTTACCACAACTGACCCAAATAAAACAGCCGGTGGCGGCGCGGTTCTAATTGGCCATGGTTTTACAAGCCCTTCCACACCGCCATGTATTTCGACGACCGATTCATCTTTATCGATTCCAGTGGTTTCAAGTTTGCCAACCGGTGTTCCGTCGGGGTACGCAGGAGAACTTGTTAACTACAATTCGGTGTTATACATTTATAATGGGAGTTCATGGGTTCCTGTTACGACAAACTTTTCGGGTAACTATGATACACTGTTCCTACTCACCGCTAATAGTCCAATGACTATTGGTAACCTAAATGCGGGAAACGTGGGCGCTGTTTCGCTTACGCTTGAAAATGGAGGAAACGATGATGTAGTTTTAACAGCCGGATACAATTCATCCCCCGCCAACAACTATATAATTCCTAAACAGGCTAACTTTACAGGACTTGGAACATATAATTTTCCCTTTGCTTGGCTTGACGCAACCAGCGTTTCTTGCAATAATGTAGTTCCCAGCGGCGGTGATAACACTGGAAGCGTCGGTGTTTCAACCGCCATGTGGCAGAACATGTACACGCGCAACCTAATCGTAGGAAATTATAGCGTCCAGGAATACTTAACGTTCAGCATTGACAGCACCGGTTTGAATTTAATTATGACGTCAAGCAGTTCTTCAGGCAGTATTATACCGATGCAGAATAAGACGTTGAATCTTGGTTCTTCAAGTAACCCGTGGAGCAGCATCTACTGTTTAGGCATAAACTTCATGAATTCTGGCTTGACTGCGAATTCGGGTTTCAACTATTGGACTTCGACTCAGGTTGGCGAGTTTACGCCGTCCCATGGCATAGCGTCGTCTGGTGACTTGTATACACCGACTAATCTTTGGTGTGCTGGCTCAGTAATCTTTAATCCTTCCTCAGGTGCCAATGCATATTTGATTTGGGTTAACAACGGAGTTCTGGGTTTGCTTTCGGACGCAAACGTTGGAGTCGGCTCGTATACCCACAACTCGCACACGTACTATCTTGGCGCGTTGGATGCTGGCGCGGTCTATGTAAACTATGTTCAACCTTTAAACATGAACGGTGTTGAAATTACTTCAGGTAACGGCACGAACGGGTTTATCAATCTTGCATTCGGCTCTTCTACATGCTCGCTGCAAATAAACGGTTCAGCAGGCTCGAGTGGACAAGTGTTAACAAGTCAGGGCACCAATGCTAATCCGATCTGGCAAAGTATCACTTGGAGCCAGATAACGGGCGCTAATACAAGTATTGCGCAATACTACGAATGGACAAGCATTACCAATACTAATACCGATGGCGTTCTATTGAATTATAACACAGGCACTCAAAAGACAAACGGTAATTGGAGCGCATTTCAAGTATTCGATGGCTTAACTACTCAGATTCTCGGATTAACTTACACTGGAACTTTAGGTGCAGTAGATGTGGACCCATTAGGTGGCAACAATACTGGCGGTGTGGGCGGCGGAAGCAGCGCGTGGGAAGGCGTAGTATGCCACACATTGTATTATGACACTCAATCACAAGGTAGTTATGACGAATATGATGACTTAGCAATAGTGAAAGGGATCAAGTCAAAAACTGTCACCGTAAACGGAAAAACAAAGCAAATAATTAATCCTGATAGCTTAAGCTTGTTACGACCAGAAATCGACCCACAGCATCATATTTTGTCGGATCCAAACATGGTGAATTATTATGATGTCGGCAAAATTCACGGATTTACTTTCGGATGCCTAAAAAGAATAGCTCTTAAGCTTGACGAGCATGAAGCCAGCTTTGAGGAATTAGCAAAGTTACAAGCTGAAGTCAATGATTTGCGGTCACAAATCCAAGTCTTGAAGGGAAAAAACACTAGTTAGACCTGACGGAAGCATTAGCACAAAGATGGAATTGAAATAGTAAACTCAACGAAAAAAGGTGGTGGTTTGAAAGTTGACTGACAATAAAGCTCAAGCGATTCCTGAAGCTTCTCCAGCGATGCAGCAAATCGGCATGTTAAACCTACGCATCAATGACATGATGACACAGCTCAATACCGTCATGAAAACGCTAATGGATGAAAACGCTGCTCTAAAGAACGAAAACGCTGACCTAAAAACTAAACAGGAAAAAACAAGCAAGGCCTAAACAAGGTTTGCTTGACTTCTTTTTCTTTTTTAATGACCATTTTTCCTTTTTCTTTACTAACATGTCAAGTGCTGCATTTTTTCCCTTTAAGAAGCTTATTTTGCATTTCCACGATTTCAGCGCTGTCTTTTGCCATAACGTAATTGTCAAGCAGCATATCGTTTAACTCAAGAAAAGTGTGTCCCCACGTAAAAATCGACATGAGGTCTTCGGCTTCCTTCTTGAAGCCTGCAATATACAAGGCGGCGGCTATGGCTTCAGCGGTAGTTAGTTTTGTTAGTTTACCGTAATTGACGGGGTTTCCTGCAATGAGGATGGGCAAGCAGCGGCTGGTTCCCTTCACATGCCCTGACAAAACCTCTTGTGCATGTTCCCAACTGCAATCCAACGCTACTAAACCAAAATCTTGAACTCTTTGCCTGTCTGTAGGTGAGAATGCTATTTCAGAGAACGGGTTAAGAACTATTGCTCTTTTTGGCAGAAACCGTGTCTTAGTAACTATCCTTGCGAGTCCACGGCGTTTTAGTCTAAGGCCTGAGCATTTTCGGGGATCACACTGGTTCGCATGGTAGATAGTAATGCGCACAGGTATGGTAAGCAGCGTTGGACGGTTATTTTCCACCTGGTTTGCGCACCTTCAAGTGACTCATCGGGTCATCAAAAACCCGTGGAATCCAATCAATAATGTCCGTAGCGACCATGTGAAAACCAATTTCACTTGCAACGAAATCACCTGCAGCACCATTAACAAAAGCACCAGCCACCGAAGCTTCAAACGGGTCAACATGCTGAGCCATTAAACCGCCCACGATACCGCTGAGAACATCGCCCGTTCCCCCAACAGTCATGCCCTGGTTACCCGTGAAATTCAGCTTAACCCTTTCAGCATCGCATATAATGTCAACTTTGCCTTTGACAAGAACAACCGCGTTAAGTTTTTTTGCGGTTTTCTGCACTGCCAAGACGCGTTCTTTTTGGTTTTCAGGTAAAGTTTCGCCTGTAAGTATCGCGTATTCGCCTGCGTGAGGCGTAAGAACCAGCGGCACTTTTAAGGGCCTTTTGAACTGGGCGAACGCTTTTAATCCATCAGCATCCAAAAGCAGAGGCTTCCCAGCCATCTCAACTTCTTCAATGCAGAACTTGACAAACTCTGCGGTTTCAGGGTTTAATCCTAAGCCTGGACCCATCGCAACCGCATCAACCATACTCAGGTATGGTTTTAGTGTTTCTATGTTGCTTGGTTTCAAATTGTTGCCTTCAAGCTTTATCGTTATCAAGTCAGGTGACATTGAGGAAATCGCATATGCCGTCTTTGCAGGAGCAGCAAGATAAACAATGTCCACGCCTGTTCGCATTGCACCAAGTGAAACCAATGTAGGCGCTCCAGAGTAAACCTCGCTTCCGCCGATAACTAGCAGACGCCCAGAATCGCCCTTATGAGCTGTTGGGCTGCGTGATTTTGTGGCAAGGTATAACATCGCCTGGACCAGCAAATTGTTCTATTTCCTTGGGCAAACCTATGTCTTTGACAACTAATTCGCCAACGTACTTTTTCGCCTTGTTTAACCCCAACTTTGCCTTATGGAATGTCACCGTCAGGTCGGCTTTTACAGCGGTGCCTAAAACTTCGCCGGTGTCTGAATCTATGCCCGTTGGCACATCAACCGCTAATTTAAACGCCTTCAAAGAATTAATGTACTCAACTACTTGGGATATTGGCGGCTTAAGTTGCCCTTTAGTTCCCGTTCCCAGCAAAGCGTCAATGACTATGTCAGCAGTCACTTTGGGTATGGCAGAGCTGTCTGTTACTTCGAGTAGCATAATCTTATCTTGCAAAGACTGGAGAATCAAATAGTTTTTCAATGCAGCTTCATGGTTAATGTCGCGACCTCTGCCTACAAGAATAACTATAACGCTGTAACCAGCGGCTAAAAGGTGTCTAGCAGCTACAAAGCCGTCGCCGCCGTTTCCGCCTAAACCGCAGAAAATAGCGATTTTCTTTTCCTTTGGGAAGCGTGAAATGGTTTCTTGTGCTATGTTGCATCCAGCGTTTTCCATGAGCTGAAGCAGACTTATGCCATAGTATTCCGCGTTGGTTTCTAGGGCACGCATTTCGCTGCTTGAAATAATTGAGTTTTGGTTTTTAACCTGCATGTTTGATGCCTTGTTAAATTATTGTTACAGTTAAAAGATAAGCCTATCCTTAACGGTATACAAAAGCATCAACAAAACAAAGTAAAAGTCACTTGCTTTTAGGCCGGTAACATTTTCCCCTGTACTCTTTTGAAATTATCATGGTTGAGGTCACAAGAACGTTAGGTACCGTTCTGACTTTATCCGAAACGAAATCTTGCAGCTTTCCCAAATCATCTGTTGTCATCCGTGCTATCACATCGTACTCGCCGAAAACTACGTCTGCCTGCATAACCTCTTCAAACTCAATGATTTTTTGGGCGACCTCTCTTTCTGTTCCCGAAGAAACCTTAAAAAGAACATAGGCTAAAACAGACATGCTTTCACCATTTCATTAAACTCATAAAAGCTTAATTACTTTTCCATGAGCTCCTGAGTCCCCGCAATAAAGTTTATTCAATAGTAGCCACCTATCTTACATAGAAGCTTGAGTAATTTTTAAAAGAAAACTAAACAATTTGAAAATAGGTGTCTTGTTTGAAAAAAACCTTTAACATAACAAGTTCTGATGCCCTTTTGATAACGGATATCCAAAAAGATTTCCTGCCTGGCGGTGCCCTGCCCGTTTATGGCGGCGACGAAATAATTCCTGTACTTAATGCATATGCAAGGCGTTTTGAAGATGCCAAAGCGCATGTTTTTGCTTCAAGAGATTGGCATCCGCCGAATCATATCTCGTTCAAAGCGCAGGGTGGTCCTTGGCCGCCTCACTGCGTTCAGGGGACGGATGGTGCAAAGTTTAGTCCTGACCTTAAACTGCCCGCTGGCGTCGTGGTGATTTCTAAGGCTACGAATCCTGAACATGAAAGCTACTCGGTTTTTGACGGAACAAGCTTCGCTCATGAATTGCGGATGTGTGATGTTAAACGGCTTTTTGTTGGCGGTTTAGCAACGGATTATTGTGTTGTAAACACGGTTCTTGATGCACGTAAACTTGGCTACGAGACAGTGGTGCTTATGGACGCAACGTTAGGCATTAACGTAGAACCTGGCGATGTGGACAGGGCGATTGAAGCAATGCTTAAGGCTGGAGCTGAACAGGCTACAAACGATGATTTTCCAGACGCAGTTGACACCTTGCCCTTAGAGGAAGCTGAACCTGATGCAATGGAAGAAAAGCCTTCAGAGAGGGCTGCTGTTAAGAAAAAGGCTCGAATGCGTCCAAGAGGGTCTGCTAAGAGGATTCGCACGGAGAATAAAAGCTGAATTTTTCTCGAAGTACGACGAAGCCTATATAATCATGCTTCTCTTTTTGCCTAAAAAACCCAGATTGCTCTCCTGCAGCTTTTTTAATAGGGGAAATTGATGCCAACTTGGCTTTTTATTATGCAGAAGTTTAGAAATAGGCCTAATTAAGCTTAATTATGCGGTTTTTCAAAGCATATTTTATTATTTACAAGCATTTGATTGGCAATCGTAGGCAGTTTTTAGCTATAAGTCCTCTTTGCCTGGGGCTGGGTGCGCAAGTGGGTTCTGGTGGTCAGCGAAATTTTTCCGAATGGTAACTTTTTACAATAAATAGTTAAAAAATCGTATGCTGACTTACGTGATTACCATTAAATCGTTAAAATAGCATGTTGACTAGCTTGTTTTCTATGCTACGAGAAGCGAAAAGTAGAAACCTTGCAAAAATTTACCGAGCCTATTAAAAAGAGATGCCGCCGCTTGATTCTTTAGATTTTTTTATTGCTCGCCCATGATTTGGATTATTATGGTTCTTTTTCTTGGGTAAACGTCTGTTTCTACAAAAAGCAGCGACTGCCAAGTTCCAAACATTACTTGCCCATCGACTATTGGCAGAGTCTTGTCTGGCGGAAGAAGCATAGAACGCAAATGTGAATGAGCGTTAGAAGGATGCTGGTAGGCCTTGTTTTTTGGCGCAAGTTCCTCAAGCAACGCTTTGATGTCGTTTAGTAATGCGTAATCGTTTTCTGTTAAAATTAGTATGCCTGTCGCGTGGGGAGCAAAGATGTGAGCTATCCCGTTTTTGATGCCTGAAAGCGAAACCTCTTCCTGCACTTTGTCAGATAAATCAATAAAGTCTACTTCGCCCCTCGTGCTGAAGCTATAGCTTTTGTTTACAACTTTAAAGTTTGACATTGCAAGCATCTTCCTAATTGTTTATCATATAGAAGCGTTGAAAAACGTTTCGAAGACTAGCGAACTTTATGAAACTCCGTCTATTCGCAAAATGCAAAAACAACGAGCCTTCGCCATCCGAAGCCCTTCAAAAACAAAAGTAACATGGATAATTCTCATGAATATTGTAATTTTTACACTGTGAGTTCATAATTTTTTAACGTTTATTTGTTAAAAATAACCATTCTCAACGGCTTTCGCTCAATAAAAAAGTTGCAATAGCAGTCATTTTGCCTAAAACCAGTTGAGTAAAAACCCGACAAGATAACCCTTACTGACCCAAAACCGGTTAATTTAGCTCTAAAAAAGCAATTTTAATTGGTAAGATCTTGTTTAACGGCTTTAAGGCGTCTATTTTCAAACTTAAAAAGCCATTTGCACGCTCGGTTGCTATTTTTAACCAATTTTGGTTTTGCATTTGTAATGTATATTTAAGGTTCGTTAGGTTTCGAAATTTTGGATTAGCTTAACTGTCGAAATTACGGCAGCAAAGCAATTTTAAAGTGTGTTTGGTTGATGCTTTTGTATACAGAAGCGTTGAACTGCTTTTTGAAACCTTAGATACCATGGCAAGCATCATTTCTAAATGGAGGGCAATTACACGCTTATCTAAACATAGCCCAATCAATGATGAAAAAAATAGGTCTGTAGGCTTATCTTGACTTTTCGTTTTTTGACGTTTGTGTGTGCTCAAGCTACCTCTCCGGTCTACTAGTTGCTTCTATTAGGCTTCAACTATGATTCAACATAGATGTGCATGGACGCAACGTCGCGCACTTTCAACATGAATTGCTGCTTTTTCAACATATCGCTTAGCACAATTAACATCAACTTGATTGTTAAATGCCAGCATTGCTCAAATTAGGCTCTATCTTAAGCAATCCAAAATTAGTTTCCCACGGTGCCAGCCCTAATAATTTAAACAGGCAAAAGAAGCTTACCTAAATGCAGAAGCAAAAACGAGCGGAGTAATCGCTCTTTTATCTTTGAATTTTGGCTACTCTTAACAGGCTGCGAATTTCGCAAAGTCAGTTGCTAAAAAAGTGTTCAATCAGCTGTCGCGTGCTACACTGGGGGTTTAACTTGCCTCGTCTACGATTATTTTATTAACTTTTGGGCTCTTTTCCCGTTGGTTGTCACTGGTGAGCGGCTATATTTTAGAACAGCCTGTTCTAATGTATAGAATTAAAAGATGGAACGGGTTACTTCTAAATTAATGATGGGAAATAAAATTAAAAAGGATAAATTCATAATTTTTGCCGCAATAATTGCGGTTTTAGTGATATTGTTATCGGCGTTTTTGATTATACCGCAAATTCATCATGCTTCAACGTTAACTCAACCTTCAAAACCCATTCATCCCGTTACTGATTATTATTTATCATTTGAAGGGAACATTAGTAAAATTTTCGTTGTTTCTGCAAATGCAAGTTACGGTAATTATCCTTACTCCACACGTCTTAGCCCTAATGGCGCGCTATTAGCTGAAAATGGCGAACCTTGCTATATCATAAATGTTACAATACGCAATGATTATTCAACACTTATGTATGTTTGGTTAACTGCACAAATATTTGACGGTGAAAATCAAATTAACGCAACGGATTTATTACTAAATGGATTGCCCCCAAGCAGTGGTGCAATGGTAGGGTTAAATAGTGGAGAAAGCGGTACCTTTTCCTTATATTTAGGGACAAATAATAAGGAGGCAACAAGTTTTCAGATTGTTGCACGAATTATTTCTGGGGTACTAATACACCATAAGTAGCCACTTTTTTGGGCATTCATAACAACACTTTCTCTTTTGTGCCTTCAAGATTTAGATGCTTGTATTTAGGCTAATTTCATTTTGGTTAAATCGTGCCACCATAAGCAAGCCCCATTTTTCCTGTCTCAAGAAAAACGAAAATCATTTTTCAGTGATTATGCTTATCATCCATAACCCTCTGGCACCTTGCACTAAGCCCCACTAAAGCCGCTTAACGCAGTGACTTTTTTTTTACAATTATTCTGCCTTCTGAAAGTTTAGGAAAGCTGCTGTTCGACCAATCGCATTAAAGTACCTCTGCCTCTTACCTGCCAGACACACAAACACACCTTGGAAGCCATTCAATCTATAACTCAATTTAGAGTTGCAGTAATCCTGGACCGACCTTCGCGACTATCAACCTAATTGCAGGTCAGCGAGCCACAGCATTGTGCAGTTTTTAATGTTTGCGGTCTGATCAAGAGAAGAGAAAGTTTAGCCGAAACAATTCAGCCAGCGCTGTTTTTTTAGAAAAATTTTTAAATTTACAAAATTTTTAATGCGCCTGTTCTGGTCTTAAAAAAACGATTTATCGTTTGCCTCATTTTAGTAAAATACGCGATTTTAAAGGCCATTTTACCATAAATTGAGTGGGTTGTAGGTGTTTTTTTGCGAAACGGCAAAGCTAAAAAAACAGCCGAATTTTTTCTATGGGAGACGATAATTTAAAAGCCTGATTTAGAGGCTAAAATGGCAAAAAAGCCTTATTTCAGCCTTTTCAGTGCTTGCCTTAGTGCTCTGGCATGGGGAATATCGGGGCCTCATATAAGTACCCTCGAAAATCTCCATACGAAGCTAACGCCTGTTTTTTCGGTTCAACTTCGAGCATTTTGCAGTTTTTGCCAAGACCTGTGAAAACTTTGCTGATTTAGCACAAAAATTTAGAAATGAAATTTTTTGTAATCAAGCTTTTAGTTTTGCAATTTGCAGGTCTGCTCAGCGAGCTATCTCTGGGTGAAGTACCTCGATGCCAGCGTTCGTCGATGGGTCTCAGTGCCTATCTTTTTACAATAAAATCACTCAACAAAAAGTATACTCCCTCCCCTCGATAGTTCTACGAATCTGAAATTCAGTGGGCAGATGGTTGCCTCTGGCCGTCTCTCTGGTGCCATATGTGAGTGTCTGCTGCTAGTGAGAGGTGGCTACTTCTACGTGATACTGTAAGAGGGGGTGTTTGGTTGATGCTTCTGTATACGGGCGGTAGGTCTTGAGCTGCTTTTTGCGGTCTCACCGAACTTTGAAACTGGCAAATTTTTGTCTCTAAGAGGCTTTGTTTTGGGTCTTTTGGGTTCAGCGCTTGCTTTTGTAGTGGTTAGTGTAGTCTAATCAGGCAAGATTTTATGCGTGTGAATGAAAGCTTTTACGTTGTCAGTAACGTTGGTGAAGTTGGTATTACAGTGAATTTTTAACGTCACCAATGTTCTCCAGAAGCACCAGCCTCTTGCATCGGTATACAAAAGCATCAACACAACACTGTTTTCTCAGCGCTTCTGGGCAACAATTTTTATCTCCAACGCCCTGATAAAGTAGCAAACATAAAGGGAGAAAACCGTTGAGCACAGAATTAGACAGAGTAAGGCTTCGTCGTTGGCGCAAAAGAGGCTTCTACAGCGAAACCGTACTGGTTAAGCTTCTGCAGAAGAAAGGCTACAACGCCGTCCGAGTTCCAGTAAGCAACCCAAGCCTCAATCCCCTGCCCGATATCATGGCGAGAAAAGGCGCACACAGTTACGCTTTTGAAGTAAAAAACGCCACCTACTACGCCTACTTTCCCAAACAGCAAATCGATAAACTCTTCAGGTTTCTCGACCTCTTCATCCCCGCCGATAACGGGCATAAGCACGCCGTCGCTGCAGCGCATCTGGGCAAACGGTGGCTCTTCAAAGAAGTCAGCTGGACCGATTGGGAGAAAAATAAGCTTCCTGAAAAAGTTAGAATTCTAAAGCGTGACAGAGGAAATCTAAACTTGGACACAACTTATACTTAAAAAGTGGAGAAATTTACCCCAACATATATTATCTATAATAGTCACCATCTTTTTTCACAGTAAGAGGAAGAGAGCTGTGCCGAAAAAAGAAGGCGCCATGGTATATGCGGAAGCCTTAGGAAAAGCCTACCAAATAGGCAAAACGAAAACTTGAAGTTTTAAAAGACATAACTTTTTCAATTCCTAAAGCAAAATTTGTTGTAGTAAGCGGTCCTTCAGGCTCAGGCAAAACAACATTGCTAAACATAATTGCTGGAATCGATAGGCCGACAAGTGGGAAAATTTTTGTTGAAGGAGCAGATTTGACTGATAAAAACGAAGATTTCCTGTCAGATTTTCGATGCACCAACGTGGGCTTTGTTTTTCAAGCTTACAATTTGGTTTCAACTTTAACAGTGGCTGAGAATGTTGCTTTTCCAATGGAGTGGAGTGAAAAGCCTGAAGAAGAAATAGAAAAACGCATAACTGAATTGCTGGAAACGGTGGGGTTGCAGGATAGGGCGAATCATTTTCCATCTCAACTTAGCGGTGGTGAGCAGCAGCGTGTAGCTTTTGCCAGGGCATTAGCGAATGACCCGCAGCTTTTACTTGCGGATGAGCCGACAGGTAATTTAGATGAAAAAAATGCTCAGAAAATCGTTCAAGTGCTTCAGCTGTTGAAGGAAAGGGGAAAAACGGTTATTGTTTCGACTCATGACCTTCAGATAGGGCAGTTAGCGGATCAAGTTTTAAGCCTTGAAGCTGGCAAATTGGCGAGTAAAAATGAGTAAAGCAGCTTTTCCAATTAATGATTTGCTCCGAAGGAAACTTCAGACAACCTTAACCATCGCCACTTTAACGTTAAGTGTTGCGTCTACACTGTTTCTTTTGCTATATGGCAGTCGTTTAGGCTTTAACTTAACCTCAGCCACTGGCACGTTAACTGCAGGCTTAACCACAACCCTTACTCAGTTCTTACTTTTCATCGGCATATTGATTTTTGCCGTAGGCGCAGTGTTAACCTCCTTCATTGCTTTCTTAATGATGGCGCAACGAACACGCGATTTCGGCTTGATAAAGGCAGCCGGATGCCCAAATAACCTTGTTGCAGGATACTTTATGACGGAACTTTTAACAACGACCCTTGCAGGGTGCATTTTTGGCATAATTCTTGGCTTTTTAATGGATTACGCCGCCGCAAACATCGTTTTTTCTGCTTATCAGCTGCCCAATTTTTGGTTTGCACCCTTGGTTTTTGTTGTATTTTTTGTTCTTTCACTAATTTTCGGGGCTCTACCTCTCCTTAAAGCATCTAGAATGTCACCTGTAAAGGCGCTTTCACCCGTAAACTATTACAGTTTAACCGCAGAAAACAAGCATAAACCGCTATCAAGGCATGGTATAACTTGGAGAATCTCGACCAGAAGCTTGTATCGTCGGCAATCAGCAAGTCTTAGAATCATTGTATTGCTTTCAATAGTTTTCATTCTTCTAACGGTTTCTGTTGCAGGAGGAATTATTGCCAGCGGCACCACTATATCATGGGTTCAACAAACTACTGATAAAAACACGATTGCAATTGCAACTAATAGCATGGGTAACCAGTATGAACTGCTTTTATCAAAGTTTTCTGGAGCCTCAGAAACAGGCGTTTTTAACTATTCGGACCCAAAACTGGCGATTCCAGAGACAGTGATTGAGCAGCTTAGCACTCTGCCAAGTGTGAATGTGGTGGATTCACGTTTAGTTTTAAATGAGCAGGTTCAGGAAATTGACAATTTCACCATTGACCCTGACACCATGGTAACTTCGACTGTGGGCGGCAATAGGGAAGGAAATGCAATAGTAATCGGCGTTAATCCAGAAAATCTGAGTGGCACATGGAATGTTGAGGGTCGACTTTTAAATGCAAATGACGATTTTGAGGCTGTTATCGGCGATTCAATTGCTCAATCAATGTACACGCCTGACCCAAGCAAGCAAATAACATTAGCCAATCCTCTGGTTGAAGGCATAGCTTTTCAAAATAACACCTTCAACATAGTTGGAGTTTGCATAGATCCCATAAATAATGGCTTTGTCACCTACGTGCCTATTGAGAGACTGGAAAATATTACTGGTCTCTCTAACCCTAACCTACTATTAGTTACATTAAACAGCTCAACAGACCAGTCTGCAGCCATTGCACAAATAAAATCATTAATTCAATCGATAGACCCGAACTTGAACGTTTTTCCCCTAAATAGTATTGTTGAAAAGAACGCGAATTTTTTAGCCTCAACTTGGCAGACGATAATGCTTCTGCCGCTCTTTATTTTAGCATCTGCTGCTCTTTGCCTAGTGGGTTACATGATGCTTGCGGTGGATGAGCAACATCAAGAATTCGCTGTTTTACGGGCTGTTGGCGCTAAACCAAGAATAGTTATCTTTGTTATGGCAATCCAAAGCTTAATTGTGCTGATTTCAAGCCTTGCAGTCGGAATATCGCTCGGCACCATTATAACTTTACTTATTTTGATGCCTCAGCCGTTAGTTACAAGCTTTACAATCTTAGAGATAACAGGTTGGCTTCTTGCAGCTTTAGCTGGAATGTTCCTTTTTAGCCTTTACCCAGCCTTCAGATTAGCCAGGGCTTCAATTTTAAAAATTATGACTTAACGAATTGAAAGTTTTCGGAAAATACTTTAGCGATTCAGTGTAGACTGGCAGTTGGTTTAGGAAATCTTGCAGTTGAAGTACAGGTACGATAGGTACCTCATAATAGAACTTAAAAGAGCTGGGTATGAGGGATAATATGGATGGAATAAACTTTGCCTCACTCCATTTTGTGCATTCAAGTTTTAGGTTAATGTTTGGCAATGAATCTGCAAATGCTCTTGTACGTTCCACCTGTGAATCAACAATTCTCTTTAAAGCTGAAGGTGTAATCGCATGTTGCCAATGTTTGCAATCTATGCAGACGACTAAGGGTTTCTTGCAGCCGACTACGTCTATTTCCCATCTGCGGGCTGCATTTTTAAATCGAACATTATTTGATACCTCGTATCCGTGGTTTTTCAATGCAAAAGCAGTAATTTCTTCAAACTCTTGCCAACAAAGCAAGTTGCTGATGTGCTCTACGTCTGCTCCTAAGGATGCTGCTTTAACTGCTAGTTTAAGCCTACAGTTGTTTTCTACTTCAACGCTGTCCTGTTTTAAATAAATGATGCCTTCGTTTTGCAGTTTTTGTAGCAATTTTCTTGCCGTTGCTGATGGTATGTGGGCATCTCTATTGACACTTTCAGTTAAAACAGGCCCTTTTTTCGTCAATTTTAGAAGAGAAATTAGCAGATTACGTTCAACACTCATGGCTAACCCTTACGTAGATTGACATAAAAGGAGCAAAAAATGGCAAATTGGTTCAAAACTAAGAGAAAATTCAGCACATATAGCCTAAAACGGTATACAGAAGCATCAACCAAACACATTTTTAAAGTCCTCTCTCAGATAATTCAGCTTCATCAAAGACAATTCACCGCTCCTTGTTATTATGCCTCTCCCAACGTCCATTTCTGAAACGTTATTTCAGGCCTTACTGAAATACCCTTCCTTCTTCTCGCAAAAACCAAAAACAACAAGCATTCGGCGCCCGAAGTACTCAAAAGCAAAAATGGCATGGATAATTTATCAGGCTTGCGTAAATTTGACAAGAGCTTCGATGATTTTTTTAACTTTTATGTGTAAAAAATTGCCATTCGATTGGTTTTCGCTTATAAAAAAGCTTTTACAGCGACGGCTTTGCGCAAATAAGTTGATTAAAAAACTTGAGAGTAAGCTACTGACAAATAAAAAAGCTTGAATTAGCCTTATAAGAGATGAATTTTAACTGCTATCTTGCTTATTTCAAGCTTTTATGTGTCCTATTGTGTTTTAAAAGCCGATTGGGACTGTTGGTTGCCTTTTTTTAACTCAATTTGTTTTTGCATCAGTTATGTATATTTAAGGTTCGCTGATTTTCGAGAAATCTCAAGCGTTTAAGGTGTCAAAATCAGGGCAAGCGATGCTTTAAAGTGGTTTCGTTGATGCTTCCGTATACAAAACAGGCATATAATCGTAAGAACTGACAGTTTAGTCTCCAAGCGATGGGGCTAAAAATAGAAAGGAACAGTTGAGAAAAAAATATTTTATTTCTCTTTCTCTTTGATTTCGCATTGAAGCTTTTTTATGATTTCGTCGACTCTTAAAGGCTCAATTTTCAGCGTGTAAAGCTGTCTAGGTGTGCGAAGTTTAAGTTTAACAGTGTCTTTGAGTCTTTGCACTGAGCAGTACTTTGCTTTGGCGCTCATAGCTACAAACTTATCAACATCAGTAATTTCAGATGGCATACGATTTTCCTCTTACTAGTAGCTTTCATGGATGCAAGTCGAGTTTTTATTTGTTTTGGTGAAAAATAATTGAACCGTCAAAAAGAAGGAAAAAACTCTAAACTTTACTATTCAGAATCAAACATTCTATTAAAAATAAACATGCTCAAAGAAAAGGGGTTTACGTTTCTTACTGCCAATAGAAAGCCTTCTTGCTCAAGGCTTTTTTGACCGTATGCCAAGCTTAAGGTTAACCTCAACAGTGTATTCCTTGTCAGCTTTTCCAACCGCAAAGTTCCAGTCCTTTACTTCTACTTCCATGTCTTTGAATTGATTAACAATTGCATCCTTGTAGTCTTGAGCAGTTTGGCCGATTTTCTGTAACTTCTCGGTTATATTGATGGATGTTTCAGGCACAAATTACACCTCCTAATAACAATGGTAACTAACTAAAGGCATTGACAGTTAACAGCTTTTAAAAATTTGTGACTGTACAACCACAACAACAAAAAATGTTTAGTTCCTAAAACTGAAGTGTCCATTTGCAAAGAACCGTTTAATGCGCAAGACGTTCAGCGGGAGCTTCTTCGGCAGAGGGCCATACTAAAGATCTGAATCATTGGGGCTATTGCAAGGCTTCTTTCATGGGTTACTTGAAAAAACAAAATTTACAGAAAGTTCGAAGTCGAATGCACTTTTGTTTTTAATGCTCTGGATGCGTATGATTTATGCCATAAAATAGAGTGATAGCAAACAGGATTATGAAGACAACTCCGATTATTGCTGCAACAATGACTGCCATATCGTAGCTTGCACGTTCCTGTGGAGTAATTATAATCGTAATGTTGTTATGTCCTTGCACAGGACTAATGCCTGGAATTATGTACTTGTATATGGTATTATTCGCCTGAAGGATAACGATAACTGGAGGCACCACCAAAGCTATTATTAAAAACACAGCTGCAAGTAAAAAAACACGTTTTCTATGCATAAAAACCCCATTAAATAATATCCTTTTTCAAGTTAATAAGCATTAAATTTCGGTTGGTGGCACTTCAGGCAGGTTTGTCCTAAAGGATTTAAGGGTTGTAACAATTTTTATTAATGATAATTCGTCTAATAGAAAACAATTATGATAAGAAAAGTTGCTTTCTCAACTTTTTTGCTGGGGCTGTCTTTGTACATTCTGCTTCCAACCCCAGATGAACTCGTCATTTACCCAGCAGTTGGATTCTTCTTTTCCTACGCGTTTCATACGCCGTTTGTTTATGGAGTGCTGCTGACAATGATTATTTACCGAACAGTAGGGGTAGCCTCTTTGCTCGGCGCCTTACTTATCGGCGGCAAACCAATTTACAACAACCTGAAAGGTAGCTTTAAAAAAATAACGATTGCTTTTTAGGTCTGCGCTTATTTTTTTTCTACATCAAAATAGTGAGGATTGGTGGGCCGTACCGGATTTGAACCGGTGATCTTCGCCGCGTGAGGGCGACGTCCTAGCCAGCTAGACTAACGGCCCGCTGGGTGCTGTGGATTGAAACTACGTATTTTCCCTTCATAAAACCTTTCCCCTACTAAAACAAACAGCATAGCGGTGCAAGTCATGGGGCTAAGAAAAAAGTTGAATTTCGAATTGTCGCCTGATCAAGAAGGATTCCTAATGTTGATGTGCTTTTTGGGCTGCGGCTTAATAGGTTACTTCTTAATCCACTCCATGGGTTTCCTGCACTAATTAATTACTAAACTATAGCGCATATTCAATTCAGAAAGCTTTAAAACATTTCACTTCATTCTTGGATGTGGTCACTCCCAGAGCACGGTGCCAAGGTAGCTCAGCCCGGGAGAGCGCTCGGCTGAAGACCGAGTCGTCGCAGGTTCAAACCCTGCCCTCGGCACCATTCATTGTTCTGAAGAACGTTTGTTTTTAGCTCTTTTTCGCTTTTAGGACGCAATAATTACTGTTACCTTTTGCTTTTTTCCCTCATTAATAGGCTCAAAATATCTCCTCCTTAACTGGGGCTTGAAAAACCCTACCACGTTTAACACTTCCCATATCATCGCTCTACAGTTGCGCTCTACTTTTTGAGTGTTCGTGAACTGATTTCATGTGGGTTTATGGTTGGATTGTGGAAAATCCTTAAGAAAGGCGATGTAAACGGCAAATGCTATGATTAGCAGTTACTTAATAACCGTGTGAGTTGGTTTACTAGGAGCTTGATGTCAATTGCCAAGGTCGTTTTTCGATTCTCTAAACCATTTCATTCGGAGGCGGTACCGATGGGTCATTATAGCTTGGGTGGTTGCGGTAATGCTTTCGCTTGTTCTTATCCCAAGCTTCTTTTCATCCGTCTCCTATAACATGACCGGCGGGTTTGGGGCGCCTTCCAACACGATGTCGGCTAAAGCAGCCAATATAGTGCAGGCTCAGTTTCCATCATCAACCAACAGCAGTGACAACAGCATCCTTGTGGTCATCCAAGGCGCTCCCGTATATTCTGACTCGTTAAAACAGGACGTGCTTGCACTCAGCGACACAATATCCAAAGATCAGGACATTGGCAATTATACTGGAGAATCAAGCCTTTACTCGCTGGAGGCTAAGCTGCTTAACTCGTCGGTACCTGACATACTTAAGCAGACGGCAAGTTTACAATCCACCTTAATCGCGACTAACTCGGGACTCAACGAGACCCAAACATGGAATCAAGCTTGCGATCTTATTTCAAATGCTACCCAAAGCACCTTTTCAGACTCACCACTCTTCACCATAAACAGCGCGTCCCTGAGCAATCTCTTATCAGGGCTTTCACCGAACTCAACAACCGCCGATGTGAACCTTGCCATCAAAAATGAGGTTGCAACTCAACCTTTCACTGATTATCCCTATGCGCCCACAAGCGCGTTGACTGGTAATTTCGTTAATTCTCAAAATGATACGATGCTGATTGTTCTCGGTTTCTCGTCCAGTCCCGACGACAAAACAATCGCTCATGTTGAATCGGATGTAAAAAATTCTGGGCTACAGAACTTTGGCTCTGTTTACGTGACCGGCGACTCAGTTTTGACTAAGGACATTGCGAATGCGTTCTTGCCTGCCCTGAAAATAACTGTGGTGCCTGGAATCGCGATTTCCCTTTTAATCGTTGGACTACTATTTTTATCGCCTGTCGCTGCTCTGATTCCAGTTCTGATCGGCGGCGTTTCAATTTCGGTTGCGCTTGCCTCCATCTACGCTAGCGTTGTCGATATTGGTCATGGAAACATAACTTTTCTAACCCCCACATTAACCATACTGCTGATGCTGGGTCTAGCCGTAGACTATGCAGTGTTGCAGCTTAGACGTACACGAGAAGAAAGGCAAAAAGGCAACTCCATCGAGGAAAGCGTAGGCATTTCCATTAAGTGGGCGGGACAAGCAGTCTTAACTGCAGGCCTAACTGTAATCGTCGCTTACATCGTCATGGCAGTTGCTAACGTGCCCCTCTTTAGCGACGTCGGAACCGCCATAGCACTTGGAGTTGCAATTTTACTTACGGCTTCGCTTACCTTATTGCCCGCCCTTGAGATTGCTTTGGGTGACAGGATTTTCTGGCCGGGACTGAATAGGCAAGGTAAAGCAAAGTCTGATCCTAAGCAGAACAGATTAAGGCGCTTGGCGCATGGTACACTTAAACGTAAAGTGCCACTCGTAATCATAATCAGCATCGTAACCTTAAGCGCCTTCGCCGTCATTTACAATACACCTACCAACGAGGACTTTTTGAAGCTCATTCCAAACTTCCAAAGCAATCAGGGACTCACCGTCATAGCTAACAACTTTGGAAGCGGAAGCATTAACCCAACGTCCATCATCGTTACAACGCCCACACAGATAACCTATGGAAACAACCAGTTTAACCAGACCTTAATGAACCAGATTGAGCAAATCACGGCTTCCGCCGCAGCCTCTAAAGGAGTTATCAGCGTTTCAGGTACAACTAGACCTTACGGAAGCTTGTTCGACTACTCTTCTGTTGAAAACTTGTCTGAGCCGATTCAAATACAATATGAGAGCCAGATGTTTTCAACAATAGGAGAAGATAACAAAACGGCAGTGATTACTGTCAATCTTTCAAGTTCAGCTGACAGTTTAACCGCCATCAACTCCCTACGCGGGATAGAAAATAACATAAACCAGCTGCCTCTCATAAACGGCGTCGCTGTTTACTTTGGAGGGGAAACCCAGTCAACCTACGACAGCCAAACGTTCATGGCGAACCTAATTCCGGAAGTTGTATTGATCCTTGCAGCAGCAGTTTACGTAATTTTGTTTCTCCAGCTCCGTTCAGCCTTCACGCCAATCCGCCTGATAGTTACAATACTTTGCAGCGTCGTGTTCTCTTTAGCCATTATTTCTTTCGTATTCTACTATGCCCTTAACCTGCCCATCTTAGATTTTGCGCCACTATTCGTAGTTGTAACCATGCTGGGTGTCGGAATAGACTATGACATATTCTTCCTCACTCGCATCCGTGAAGAAGTCCTCAACGGAAAAACCGACAACGAAGCAATAGTAACGGCCATCGAAAAAGTCTGGGTAACAATCCTTGGCTTGGGGCTCGTACTCGCCACCGTGTTCGCATCGCTCCTTATAACTAATATCGCGATCCTTCAAGAAATCAGTCTCGCAGTCGCCTCAGCTATCCTGATAGATGTTACCGTCGTTATCCTTCTCTTTGTGCCCTCACTTATGGGTCTAGCGCAAAAACTTAACTGGTGGCCCTTCAAACTCTCCCGAAACAAAAAACCAGAAAACAACACAACTGAAACTATAAAGTAAGCACACAGACAAAGAAAGAGGGAAGAATTAAAGAGCTAAAAGACGCAAAGTAGAAGTCTCTGCCGTCACTTCTCCAAGTATGCCCGAAGCCCGTGGGTCTGCTTTCAACGTCTGTCCAATCTAAATCAACAATCGACATGTGTCTTCAACGTAAGCTAAATCGATCTAAGCTGATAATTCTTAAATTACGTTTCTCAGCCAAGCACTCCATATAGAATTACCTATTAGCCCACACCAAATTTTAGCGTCTGGTTTTTTAATAAAACGATTGGCTTTCCCATTTTTTAACTGTAAAAAAAGACCTTTTTTAACCATTTTACGTATATTAACCGCAAGTGTTTTATGCTGATTCATATGATAACATTGAACCATAGGGATAATTATGGCAAAATGCCCAACTTGTGGAAAAGAAGTCAAAACCGCAAAGAAAACTTGGAAGATGGCAGGCAAACCTGACAAGAAAGGAAAAAGAACACAACTCACCATCGGGCTTTACGAGTGCTGCGATAAGACTTTCCGAGAAGTCCTAGACAAGAAAAAAATCTAAACGCAAACTTCCAATTTTCCTTTTTCTATTTTTCTTTATTTACTAGCTTATTTGTGACTGCTAACCCGCTACAACAAACGTTTAATTGCTTGAATAGCAGCCAATCCATAGGAGGAAGGAAGCAACGGCTTTTTACGAGAAACGAGACCACATTCAAGTCATCGGGGAAATACTTTGTTTATGCAAAAGTCCTCAAACTGAAAGCTACATTAGGAGCCAAACAAGTATTTCTTACGATAGACTTCAAAATTGCATTATGCAGTTGCTACTGAGCCAGTGGCTAATGCTTGTGGAAGAGGATTGTGGTCAAAAAAAATTTACAATAACGAGAAAAGGATTAGTTTTTTTGGAAAAGTATTTGGAGCTTCAAAATATCATGGGAACGAAAAGTAAGGAAATGTCAATGACGGTTGCTCCCGAAATTCAGAGAATGTTGAAGCAATCGATTTAAAGAAACATTTAGGATGCATATTAAATGGGTTTGCTAATTAATTATTGTGCAAACTGTGTCTCGCCCATCTAAGACAGACTCAACCCGGTCAGGATAAAGCCCATTAACAACAAAACATTCAATCTGCAACTGTAAAAGCAATTTAGGCAAAAACTTGTCAACACTTGTCCGTTTATTCATCTTTAAAAGGTCATTAGCGGATAACTTGCTGACCAATTTAGCATCTGAAAACTTTTTCGGGTCACACGTGTAAACCCCGTTGACATCAGTCACCAAAACAACTCTACTCGCGTGCAATTGACCTGCAATGTAAACAGCGATGGAGTCAGAAGTTACATCCCACGAGTTCTCCAGCGGGTCCTCGCTAAACAGAAAATTTGAAGGCAAAAAAACAGGCAACTTACCCAAATCCAAAATTCTTTGCGCATTTTCAAGCTTGATTTATTACGGAAGAATGAGGCAACAAATCAGACAGCAGGAAACCGTATTGATCCATTCCCAAAATCGCCATCCGATGAGACACTGCACGTGACAAGTTAAACCGCTTATCTAAATTCCTCACTGCATCAGCGAATTCGCCTCCTCCTGGCAGCACTATTAGCTTATGCTTCTTGGCGACTTCGCTTAACTTTGCACATAGGGCTCTTAGTTTTTCAGGGTGTGATGCTAAGCTGCCGCCTACTTTGACTACTGCCGCGTCCATTATGTGATTTCTCCTTCAAGTTTAATGGCAGTCATCAGGGCAACACCAAACGCAGGAGTAGCCACCACAGCATCAGTTTGCATTAAAGTTTCCAAATCAACTATGACTTTGGCGCCAATATTTTCAGCGGCTTTCCTTGCGATGAAATCTTTGCCAAGCCCCGTAACCACCACTGGAACTTCGTTTGATGCCAATTTTTTTGTGTAAGGGTAGACTTTGTTTAAGCCTTCGGCAACCTGTAGGACTTGTTTATCATAGATGTATTTAGCCATGTTAATGATCTCTTGTTGAGTCAACATTTCCGTGTCAGCGCAGACTACTCTTGCTAACCTCGCGAAAGTTTCAGGCAAACTTTTTCCTCGACCATCAGCGGTTTCACAAGTATATTCCTTCGTGGTGATGTTGCCTAAGGCTAAGTGTACATCGCCAGATAACGCGAACAGTTCTGAAGCGACCCCTGCAACCCCATTCTTAACTGGAACAGAATGAACAATTGCAGCAACGTTCGTCCTTAAGCTTCCAGTGTAAACAAGCTCTCCGCAAATGAGCTTATCCAAATCCGTTTTACCTTTCGCTGCAACTTGCCCGTTGACTATGGGAATTATGCTTGCACTTGTACTTCCAACGTCAACGACCACGCAGTCTTTAACCCGTTGAGCTACTAACCAGCCTGTTGCAGCCCAATTAGCCGCCGCAACCCCAAGCGGTTCCTCTTCAGCATTGCTAAGTGGCTCTAATTTTGCGTCGATGTTCAAAACGTAAATATGGCACATCAGGGAAAAGCTTTCTTAACGCATGCTAAAATATGGTGGACTCCTTCTCGCTTGGTTGTGTAAGCATCGGATAATTCAGCGGTCATTGTTACGCCTAAACCGTCAAGCCTGTTGACGCCTAACCGCTCCTTAAGCGTTAGAAGGACGCTTGTGAGTTTTTCTGGTTCTCTCCACACTGGGAAGTACTCCACTGCCACTTGGATATCTTGCAGCTTGCCTTTTTGTGTTTTTATGAAGGCGGCTTTAGTGTTGGCGCCTCCGATATCGTAGCCTAACACGTTTACCAAGCTATTTTCCTCTGCTGATAATGTTGAGTAAGCGCTTTTTAGCTTCTTCGAACCTTAACCGTGATTTGTCCAAGGATTCACCTTGACCAGCGACCAGCGAGTAAGCTTTTTCATTATCATTCAGTGGGAAAGGCGGCGAAACAACTTCTCTTATTTGAGCGGCTTTTTCAAAAGCGCTAACGGTCGGCTTGGGAGTCTCCACTTTCGAGAAGTAAACAAAACCGTCAAATGCCTGTTTAGTTGGAAGCTTTCTTTTCAAAACAGCGTTAGCTAAAGCCGCGGCAACGTTAAAGCTTGCAACTCTACGTAAGCCAACATAAGAAGTCGTTAACCGTGGATTAACATCTACAACAAACGACTTATCCTTTGCCAAAACCAAGTCAACACCTACATAACCCCTTAAACCAGAAAAAGACTCAACAACCTTTTCTCCCTCCCTGAATGCTTCTTGCTTAAGCGGATGATCAAAGGGAACAGTGCCACCTTCATAACTTGAAACAGCCTCTGGCACGGCAACCTTGACGTTTTGACAATTCAAGCTAAGCGCCAACGCTTTGTCGCCTGTGCAAAGAACGCTGACACTTGCAGCTTCGCCATCAATAAACTCTTGAACTATAAAATGTCTCCCTGCCGACTCAGCCTTTATTTTTGCAATCGCTTTCTCAACTTGTGTGTCTTCTTTAACGATGCTTAAGCCGCAGCAGCTGACACCATCCACAGGTTTGAACACTATAGGATAACTAAACTCGCTTCTGATGGTTTGCTTAATCTCAGTTAAATCATCATCAACATTAAGCACCAGAGTGTTAGGCATCGGTAAACAGTTCTTTTTCAACGTCTCATATAGAACAGTTTTATCCGCAACCTTTTGGATAGCGCTGACGTCGCAATTAAGCGAAACCTTGCCTATGTGCTCCACAAGTTCTACGAGCGACTGCAGGGTTTGCCCTGTTTCAGGCGCAATAACGTAAATAGCATCGTTAATTTTAGCGGCATTACTGAGGATTTTTTGGTCTTCCTTGGGGTAAAAAACGGGTATTGTGCAGTCGGCAACTATGGGCGGATTCAGTTTTGAAAGTCTAGCATCAAGTAAAACGGTTACCTCATGGCCTGCCGACTTAAAATCAGAAACAATTGAGCGCAGCATTCCAAAGCCTTCAGATAAAACGCTTGGCGAAATAGGCTGGCCTGCGTATCCGCCCCCTGAAATGTGCTCGTAGACTAAAAGCCTCAAAGCAAAGCTCCTTCAGAGTCGATGGAAACCCAAAGTAGCCTTAAAGCTTTTCGATTTGTGTCCAGTCCATAAACGTTTTGCATTGTAAACTTATCTTTTTTCGATTCGTCTTACCCTTATTTTTCTCTCAGAAACTTATCTGGAACTTAACAATCCTTTCTAAAAATTTAGGAAACATGTATCTGTCTTTTTTGTTACCACCCGTGTTTGATCGTTGATGGGGTAGTTGGGTGCTTGTTTTTCTTTGCTTTCTTTTCGTGCTTGAACCTGTTGATTTTGACCACGTTATTTTCCACAGTAACCCAATGCGTGCTGTTTAGATTCTTGCGATAAACAAACTTGGTTACCATTCTTGCCAATGCGTAAGTCGAAACATCTTCCATATTTAGTTGCAAGCATTCAGGAGTTATTGATGAATTTAATTTGAATTGGTTACGCAAGAAATTCGCGAGGTTCTCTTTCTCGTCGTCCAAATCCGCCATGTCAACTTTTATAACGCTGGGCAAGTCTTTCACTCTATTTGTATGATATGGCATTATTCTATCTATTAAAAGCTACTCAGATGCGATTCAGGACTAACTTCTTGGAGAGCAGTTTTGGCTTAACCTTCAAATCCAATAAAAGGTTACTTACTTTAAACCAATAAAATATCGCAAAGATCAAAACTCAAATCATTTTAGCTATCTTTGTCATACTTAATTGCATCTTTCAGAAAAGCCATAGCGTGCTGCTTCTTAACGTGAGGCATAACAACAATTCTGATGCAGTCATAGCGTGGCACGTAAGAGACAAACCATCCGCTTTCCCAAAGTTTTTCTGCCAAATGCTTAGTGTTCTGGTGGCTGCGGAAAGCCACTATATTTAACGTGGGCTCCACAACAAGTTTAAAACCTGCAATACTCAGCCCAGCAGAGAACAGTTGGGTAGTTTTCATGCAGTTGCCCACCACTTTTTTGAATCCCTCCATGCCGAGCGATTTGAAAACTGCCCATGCTGAAGCTGCGGAAGCGCCTGTTCTTGTTCCAACAAAGGTGTACTGGTACGGGTCGGTTAAGTAAGGCGTTTCAGTTTTTATAAAAGCCAGATCTTTGGGTTCTCTAAAAATGATTCCTCCAGCGGGGATTGCCGCCATGCCCATTTTGTGCGGGTCAACCGTCATAGACTTCACAGCGTCTAAAGTGAAATCAAATTTGTATCTGGCATTTTTGAGAAACGGGATGACTAAGCCGCCGAAGGCAGCATCAACATGCAACCAAACATTATGCTTCAAAGCAACACTAGATAGCTCCTCGATGGGGTCGACAGCGCCCAATTCAGCTGTTCCAGCCGTACCAACTATGGCGACTGTGTTCTTGCTGACGCATTTTTCAACCGACAAAGAATCAACTCTAAAAGAGCTATCTAAACCTGCATATACCGGCTTAAGATTCAACAGACTGCAGATTTTAGTGAAAGAGAAATGAGCAGATTCGGGCAAAACCACTTCAGGTTGACTGACTTGCGCCATGTTTCTTGCGGCGAGCAGCGCCATCAAATTCGCTTCTGTTCCACCTGAAACAAGATGGCCAATGCAGTTTTCACCGTGAAGAAGCGTTGCCAGTTGGTTTATGACTTCTTTTTCGAGTTGGACGCTTCCAGAAAAGAGCTCTGGGTCGCCCAGATTGGAGCTTAAAAAAAGTTGGTAAGCCTTTTCTGCTATGGGATGGGGTTTTGTGCACATTGAACACAGAATTTTGCCGTCATCGTACCGCTGGTCTTGTTCGCGGATTCTTTTGAGTTCAGCTAGCACTTTTTTCCTGCTTAACCCGTCAGGCTGCAATTGTTAAGCCCTCTTAATGTTGGCTTGCCTTTCCGCTTGCTTAACTGTTTCCACGAGTTCCTGCACAAGTTTTCTGGTAATTTGCCCCTTGACTCTGTCGCTGTTTGTGCAGGCTGCACCACGTAACCCCGCCACATCAGCGCCTAAACCATAAACCACAGGTAAATCCTGCTTTCTCAGCGAACCTGCCAACGCTGCTTCTAGGCCAAGTTTATGCGCGGAAGCTATGAAATTTTCAAGTTGTTTGGCGGTTAAGAAATTAAAGAGGTTTTTGCCGTCTTTAACGGCTGTGTCAACCATTGCTAAGTCCACTTGAGCCTTAGACGCTATTTCGGGAATGAGCATTGGGTCTATTGCGCCTATTCTTTCTGCATCGGCGTAGCCAGCGGCGGCTACCTTGATTTTAGGATTGTATTCTTTAGCTGCTTTGTTGACGTTCTGCAACAAAAAGACGGCTTCTTTAGGTGTTTTGAATCCGTAAAGCCCCACTTTAATATAATCAACGCCGAGCGATGCCGCTCCCAATGCCGCCAAAGATACGGAGCCGGGAAGGTTCGGAACATCCCCCAAAGCGCAGCTAACCTGAATGTTTTTTGGCGTGATTTCTCTTATTCGCTTAATAACGCTTGGGAAATTTGCGCCCAAAGCGCCTTCTTTAGGGTTTTTGACGTCTATTATGTCGGCGCCTCCAGCAATGGCTTCAGAGGCTTCTTTTTCATTCATGGGGCTTATGAGTAGCTTCAATTAGCATCCTTATTGATGCGCATTGATGATGCCTTTAAAAGTTTTGCTTTGGTTAGGCACTGTTTCTTAATTTGTCTAATTGATTAAAAGGTTAATTTGTCCACACAGGAGTTACAGTCCAATTAGAAACAACGCCTTCATGAAAAATTTGTATATTTACTGCCACAGTCTCGCCGCCAGCTAAGTTTCCAAGTTGTAAAGAACTAACGCCGCCGCCTTGGGAACTTGCAACATAAGCGTCAATTGCACTGTCAGTTCCAAATCTTCCACCGCTCAAAGGAAAAGTCATGTTTATTTCTAATGTACCAGCAGCGCTGTAAGCAGCAACATGCAATCCAGCGTTAAATGCTTTACCCCCTTCCGTATTAGTCACTGTACCAGAAACGTAAAGGTAATTATATGGAATTGATTTGGTTGCCGCATAGTCAGAAGTTATTATTTCATTTTCCTCTAACGCAGTTTTAAGATATGCAGTTGTTAAATTTGTTAGTTGACCTTTAAGGTTTTGTTCTTGTGTGTTAAGTTGGGCAATTTTGGAGTCTTGGTTATAAATCGCGTAAAAATAGTAGGATAGGACTCCTGCAAATATAATTACAAAGATTAATAATACAGCCAAAATTCGCTTGTCGATTTTAATTTCCATGTTTTTTCGCTCTTAATTATTTATTGTCACCCGAAAACTTAACGTAGCATTCTGGAAATAATAATCATCAGATAATGGCGTAATAGTTATTACTGGATTAGCCACTCCGACAGCTAAAGCTTCCAAATTCCAACTAAGAACAAGACTATTCTCAGATGGCAAAACCCCCGGTTCAGCATTAGACGGATAATATAATATAACTGGATTAGTGCCAGAAAACGACACACGACAACCAGCCATTTCGGGAGTTACCCCTTGATTTGATGCTTCATAATCTGCGACTTTTATAACCAGAGTATAATTTGTACCCAAAACCATCGAAGTATCTGGAATATGCTCGGACTTCCCACCAGTTCCGAAATCATAAGTTGCATTATTAAAAGTTACTGAGGTAATTACCGTGGTAACTATTGGAGCGGGTGTAGGTGTAACAGTTGGAATCAGTGTTGTTGGAGTAGCAGTTTGAGTCCACACTGGCGTTATAGTCCAGTTTGTGACAGTTCCTTCGTGAAAAATACCCAAACTAATTGAAACAGTTTGTCCACTGTATAAATTTCCAAGTTGTAAAGAGTCGTTGCCATAAATTTGTGTTGCGGCATCTGTTCCGAATACTGGGGCGAGATCGGTGATTTCATTGCCAGTAACATTCTCCTGTCCGTCCAGAGGAACAGTCATGTTTACTTCTACTTTGCCATTGGCTTCATAGGCAACAACATGTAAGCCTGCGTTATACGCTGTGCCTTCTCCCGTATTAGTGACTGAACCAGTTATGAAAAGATGATTATACAAAAGCGGAGAAGGATAGTTATTTGGCGAATTGTATGGTACTTCAGTTACACCTAATGCAGTTACAAGATTTACTGATGTCAGATTTAGTATCTGACTGTTAAGATTCGCGATTTGCCCGTTTAATGAAGCTATTTTAGAATTCCCATCTTTTATTTCTCTGTTACCATAGATTATCGTTCCAGCAATCGCACTTACAAAGAGCACCGCCACTATCAAAGCTGATAGGACTACTACCATTTTATTATCCATATATCTCGGATACTATAATTCTATATACAAGGCAGATTTAAGACTTCTTTGAATCTACGCTTTTCTTTCTCGAGTCTTGTACTGATAGGTTTTTCTATTTGTTGCAGTTCAATTCAAGTGAATGGCTGAGAACTTGAAGGTCATACCTGTAATTGACATTTTAAACGGCATCGTGGTTCATGCTGTCCGAGGAAAAAGGCAGGAGTATCGACCGCTCACAAGCATTCTGTGCAAGTCGGTTGAACCGTTAGAAGTTGCTAAAGCATTCAAAGCGCTTGGATTCAGCGAGCTATACATTGCAGATTTAGATGCAATTCATTGGTGGCATCTGAGAATTTTCGGGATTTTCAAACGTATCGCCAGAGAAACTGGGCTTAAGTTGATGGTTGATGCCGGAGTCTCCGACCTTGAAACGGTAGAGAAACTTGCTGGATTGCGGAGTTTCCAAAGTTGTTATTGGAACAGAAACGCTTAGTAAGTAAAAGTTTTGTGGGTGAAGCGGTCAGGCTTTTTGGAAGCGAGCGAGTCATCGTTAGCTTGGATTTGAAAGGTGAAAAAGTTCTTGTCAAATCGGGTTTTGACGGCTGCAAGGAACCTATGCGTCTTTTGCGTGAGTTTAAGGAAATGGGCGTTTCAGGAGTCATTGTTTTGGATTTGGCGCGTGTCGGCAGCGGTGAAGGAGTTAATGTTGATTTTTTGAAGAAAGTGTTTGAAGAGACGGCATGTGGATGTTTTTGTTGGCGGCGGAGTGCGAGACATTAAGGATTTAGTTGAGTTGAAAAATTTGGGTGTTTCAGGTGTTTTGGTGGCTACTGCTTTGCATTCGGGCAAAATTTCAATTGAAGAACTAAAGAAGCGCTGGATTGCTTTAACTGACGCTATTCACGTTTTGCCAAGCAAACAATTCCGCCAAGCTGAGTGACGCGTTTGCCCGCTGTTGATTCAGCGCTTATTACCCGAGTTTTAACTCCTTTGTTCGCGGCAACCTGCATAAGCCTCTGAACCCTGTATTTTTGGCGACTTTTTGAAAGATACTTATCCGTAAGCATAAGGTATTCCGGTTTAGGTTTGCCTTCTCCTTGTGTGTCTAAGAACAAGGTTTTCTGCTTCTTGCAAAGAAAAAAGCACCAGATTGTCGGCGGCGTTTAGCCGTTTTTCGAGGATTTCAAGCAGGTTTTCGGTTTCCTGCGCTGTGGTTTGGCTGATTAATTCTTTGAAAGCGGCTGTTTTAGTTAAGGCAGCGACCTGCGGCGGGGTACTTGCTGAACCCGTTATCGTTGAGAAAACTGCTTTGTTTGCGCCTTGAAGAAGCCAGTGTGATGCGCTTTGATGTGGTTTTGGAATTCTTGTGCGTAACTGGTTTTAATTGGCGAAGCAACTACGACACTTCTTACTCCTTCCTTCAACGTTGGTCTTAACGCGTTTACGATGGATTCGTGAAAGCTGTATGCTGCTTTAGGGTCGCTTCTGCCCCCGTTTAAGGGAATGGTTTCTTGCTGTTTGGCAACTTGGCTAAAAACTTGCCATAACGCAGCGTGATTTTGCTCTATTCCCACGAGAACTGCAACAGGGTAACCGCGTTCTATAAGCTTTCGGCGTCATTGTTATTTCCTTTATTTGATTTGAAGCTTGTGTGTATTTAGGCTTGCTTTACTTTGCAGTTCTAATTAAGAAAGGTTAAAAACAGCAAGTTTATGAACAACGCAAAACCGATTTAACTACGAGAAATATGATTGAAGTTGACAACAAGCAAGATCTAAATAGCCAATTAAAGGCGAATGAAAAAGTTCTTGCTTTATTTTACGCTTCATGGTGCCCTTACTGTATGCGTTTCGTTCCTATCTTTGATAAAAAAGTAGTTAACTTCAGCGTTGGAAGCGTCATCCACGTTCTCTTAGACGAATATGACAATCCATTATGGGATGACTATTCAATAGATGCAGTTCCAACACTCATATTTTTTGAGAAAGGCAAAGTTTACAGGCGGCTTGACGGAAAATTTGGCGTGGGCTTGAGTGAAAAACAACTCACGGTTTGGCTGGAAGAGTTTAAGGTCCCATAACTTAAGCGATAATAGTGTGCAAGCCATCAAGCTTTTTGTGTAAAAGCTACATAGTTACTTAAAAACTATTTTAAAAGAAAAAAAGAAAGGGGATTTTTTAACTTTAAGTGGGCGCTGGTGGCGGCGGAGGCGGAGAAGGCGCAGAAGGTGCAGAAGATTGGAATGGTTGCTTTATTTGAACAACTGTGGTTCCTGCCCAGCGGTCAGTAATTTTTTGGCGCCGATCAGGACCTGGGGTTACGACTGCTATTACCCAATCTAAGAACAGAAGGATTTCATATGCATAAAATTTGCTGATGTTACGGATAAATGCTTTTTCGATTGTAACTTTGCCGCCTTTTACCATCTGCACTTGCAGTCCAATGATTCTTTTCCCAATTGTCGCGCCCCAATAGACATCTAGAATAGCTGAATAGATAACTAGAAGTATTCCCCAAAACAGCGGAAGGAAAAAGTAAGTCCCTATTAGAATGGCGGAGCCGCTCAGCACTGCTGCGACGAATGCAACGAAGTATATTATATATGCAACGATGCCAACTATTATCCAGTCAATAATAAACGCAATTAATCGATAGAGCCAATGCATTAAGTCAATCTGTCCACTACTGTTACTTGTCATTTGATAAAAACCTCTAATTAATTTGTTGTTAAACGGACTTATTATCGTTTTCTGTTCAGGCAATTAAGCACTAAAAAGAGCCAATACCATTTCAGGGTTTAAAGCCTACCAGAAGCGCCAGCTCCAGCCATTTCCAGTAGCAATCTACATCGGTAAAACCTATTTGCCTTAGCCACTTTAGCTGTGTTTCAACATCTAAAAGCTTGTTTGATGGGTCTTCTGTTTCAGGAGTTAAGCCTGATCGCAGATAGAAACTTGAGATGGAGATTCTGTGTCGGCGAAGCAACGTGTTCTAGATTGCAGAAAACTCCCTTTGGATTTAACAGGTCGAATACTTCCGTGTATAACTGTTTCTTTCTTGGATGCGTCAAATGGTGAATAGCCAAACTGGAAACAACAGCGTCGAAGCAGCCAAGCTGCTTAGACGGAAGCGGAAAACTAAAATCATGTTTCATGACGGTTATGTCCCTGTCTTGTGTAAATCGTTTTCTGGCTTGTTCAAGCATAGGCTCGGAAAAATCCAGTGCTACCCCTTCTGCTTCTGGGCTGTTCAGTTTTACCAGCGACAGCAGCCTTCCGTCGCCGGTTCCTAAGTCGAGAATACGTTTGGCATGCGTTGGGATTTGATCAAGCAGTACTCTTTCACCTTCGGTTCTGTGAGGAAGTTTATCTGCCCGTGCCAAATATGCAAGTACATGGTCAATTGTTTGCCATTCACTCATTGGTTTGCCCTCGTTTTAGTTGTTGCTCCTGCTGAGTAATGAAGCAGGATATTTTAGTTTGCGCTTTATTTAAAATCAATTTACTGCAAATTACAGTATAATACCAGAATTTCCTTTAATAAAAACAATGCTTATATCGGATTATCTTCTTAGTAATGAAGAAATAATTGTGAAGGGTTCTAATTTATGGAATTTTGTCCAGAATGCGGTTGCCGGCTTGAACCTAAAAAAATTGACGGCTCCATAGTGCTCGCGTGCACAAAATGCAGTTTCGTTAAGCAGGCTGCAAACAATAGGGCTCAGGCCAAGGTTGTTAAGGTTATTCAACCTACATCTCAGCCTTTTATGACTGTTATAAGCGAAGAAGAACAAAAAATCAAGACCATGCCAACGATTCACATGAAATGCGAAAAATGCGACAACAACATGGTTTATGTTTGGCAAGTGCAAACTCGAGGCGGCGACGAAGCATCAACCCAATTCATGCGCTGCACAAAATGCGGTCACACATTCAGAGAATACACGTAAGTTAGCTTGTTTTTTTCGAAAGTTATTAAAGCAGTAATTCATCATAAAGTACCGTCGGAGAATATCAAATGCCGAAAAAAGAAAAACCATTAACTAAAAAAGAAAGAGACGCGAAAAGAAAGGCACGTAAAGAAAAGGAAAGCAAAACACAGAAATAGAAGTTTTAGCCTAAAAGCTTCTGCTTTCCCATTTATTGTTTTTTTAGTCCATTTTATCTTTTGCTTATTTAATATTTTTAGAGCATAATTAATGAAAGCAGAAAAAATTGAATGTAGAAAGTGTAACGTTATTCTGGAAGCTGCTTTAGAACAAAAAAAGCTTTGGGTGTTTTTTCGACTATGGGTTGTTGAACAACTGGAAAAGGCAGTTTAAGGTGGATTAATTATTCTTGTGTCGTATGCCTGCAGGTATGCTAAGTTATCGGCGGTGTAGGGGTAAGTTTCGTTTGATGGGTATGGAAAGCTTGTCATTGCTTGGAATGGAAGCGGATCGACCGTGAATGGGACGTAGGGTAAGCCTTCGCCTTTGAACCAGCAGCTGGCGATGATAAAGTAGTCTCTTACCCAACCTTGGGGAACAGGCGGTAGGTTTGCGGAAAATTGCAGTGAAACCATGTCTCCTTCTCGTCCGATGACGAACTGGTTGTCGGCGGACTGCAGCAGCGCTGTAACGTCGCCGTACTTTGTGAAGGCTCCGCTGGAGTTTGAGTTTACGCCGAATGCTTGCTCTAAAACAGCGGATGAGAGCGGTAGGGTGTGAACAATTATGTTCTGCTGGGGTGTCGTGCTGATGCCTATGTAATCGAACTGAATATCTTGGTAGTAGTTAATTTTCAATTCGTAATTGTTAGTTAGAAAGAGACCTGTTAAGTTGACGTCAAATTCACTGTCCGTCACATGAGGTATCGGAAACTCTCGGTCGTTAGGAACATTAACCCAGCTTCCGTTTGGCGCCAATACTTGCATGTAGGGCGGCGGGGAAGGTATTACTCCTGGTTGGTTGGCATACGACATGAAGTTTTCGCCTCCGGCTGGGGTGGTTGGCCAAATAATTTTGGCTGCGACTACTAGGTTGATTTGTTGTGCGCCGGTTAGGTTGCCTAGATTGAGCGTTAGGCTTTGCCATTGCCATCTGGTTGCAGTTGTGAAGTTTTGGTCGAGCGTGGAGATTAGGGGCAGAACATTTTGTCCTGTTCCGTTTACCGCGGAGACTGGTGAAGCTGGGTTATTGCTTACTGTGTAAATTGTTCCTTGGCCTGAAAGGTTGTAGATGAATGTGCTCGCGGTAGAAAACACATTCACGTCTGCGGGGTGGTCTACAGCAATCATTTGGACTGAGTCGAGGTAGAAGATTTCGTCGGACAGTTCAGCGATGTTAAACTTGTAAAATCCGTTGACGGGCTGCAGTTGAGTTGGATCCAGTTTTATGTAGTCATATGGGTAGTTGTTGGAGAAAACCATTGAGCCATCAGGTTGAAAATACTCCAAGTAGCCTAGCCAGCCTGTACCGTCATTGACTTCTGCAACGTAACTATAGCCTGTTCCGTTCCAGACTTCCAAGGAGGGACATGAACCTTCCCTAATATAATTTGCAGCCTCGTAAGTCTCACCCTGCACGTTTACCGTTATAGAAAGACTAGAACTTCCGCTATTCCAGCTCGAAAAGTCGTATGTAGCAAGACCCCAACCGGGATTGTTAGCTTGGGCGGTAGAAGGAACAACAAGTGTATGCAGCCCAACAGTTACTAGTCCAGAGAACGGGGAAACTTCAGGCACACCGTCCAAAGTGAAGGGAAACCCATCGACGCTTGCAAAATAGTGCAGCGTGTATTCGCCTGCTGGAACAATATTAATTGTATTGCTTTGTCCTCCGGCAGTTAACTGGTAAGTTCCAACACTGCTCTCATTAAATATTGCCGTTACGGTTTCGGAAGCTCCTCCTGCAAGTTGCACCTCAACACTTTGGTTAACTACACCGTTCACTGAGAAGGGTAGCAAATAACTGATGTTTTCGCTTCCTCTGTTGCTTACATCCATGGAAGCGTTGACCAGTTGCCCGGGCCAGGCCTCGGTTGGTTCTACGTTTAAATTGGAGTATTTTAATGCGGCTGGCGCAGTGGAGGGCATGGGCGAAGGAGAAGGCGAGGGCGAAGGAGAAGGTGACGGCGAAGGACTGGGCTGCGCCGGCATAAGCTGACTTTGATAGAAATAGTTAACCGTTACCAGTGCGCCAAACACTACAACCGTGAGGAGAATGATTGTTTGCAGTTTACTAACCGCTGAGCGTGAAAACGTTAATTTATTCATTAACTTTATCATTAACGATAATCGCTGCTTTTAACGCTTACTTTTTTTGCAAGAAAACTGAAAACTCGGGCGCCGAACCTGTTTATAGCCGTGTTTCTGAAAATTTGCACCGACTGGTGGCATTGAAGTGAAAGTATTTATGAATTATGAGCTTTGCACGTTTTTAATGTAGACGCTCAGTAACCTATTATCTGTTGTATTAGAGTCAAGTTCGCTGGGCACATAGGTTTGATTTGAAGTGAAAGATAATTCGTTGACGCCTTTTTCAAGAAGGACGAGTAGTGTTAATTGGCGGGATTCAGAAAATTGTACCTTGAAAATCCCTATTAATTTACCGTTTAAGTTGACTCTTAGGCTTTTGTTTGTGTATTGTGTTCCAAAAGTGAATGTTAGATTTGAGAATTGGGTTGTAGGACTTATGATTTCAATTGTCCCGTTGTTTTCTATCCATCTTGTAGGCCAACCGTTTTGTCCTTCTATGCCCCCCCAGCCATCTCCTACGTAAGCATATATTCCCTGCAGAGTTGTCTGCTTGACTTCAAACGCAGTTATTGTTTTGTCATTGTAGCATGGTGGACCAAGTAGATTGTTGAGGTAAGCAGCCATTTCTTCATAAGCTACAGAGTTCATTTGGTTTTTGTGCAGTATAACATATTTTACGTTTAAGTAAACAAGGGCGTTAAGGTTTATTTGGTTAACGTTACCACTTATAATGTCGGTGTTTACGATTGGATTCTGGCCGTCTAAAGCATCGCCTGTCTGAATCACCAGCGGGATGGTTTCTCTTAGCAGGATTTCTTGCTGAGTAGTGTGAGAGGTTGAACCGCTTACGAGTGGCTTTTGAGAAACCGTGCCATAGTACATGTAGAGACAGTTATCTGAGTAGTTTTGCGGCAGATCCAGCACTCCGAAGGTTCCGTTCATTTGCGATAATTGAGAGTAAAACTGGGGAACCTGCATGTTTTGGGCTACTGGGTAGGGTAAGAAGTTGCATTCAGTCAAGAATGTTCCTGATAGTAGCGCGATAAAGAGAAGGCATAGGATTTTGCCTTTTTTCAGCTTGTTTATGTGCAAGTTTGCTTGTTTGACTGTTATGGCAGCTGCGACGGCTAAGCAAAGCGTAGCCATAACAACCATTCGGGCTGGGACACGGAATATTGGGACGGTGTCGGCGATTATTGTTTCTGGTAAGGGAATGTTGAGGCTACTGTTACCCATAACGTGCAGGAGGGGGCCTAGCGTGAGGATTAGGAAGGCAGCTGCGCTGACAAGCCAGAATTTGGCTTCTTTACGCAGTTTTAAGGCGGCATAAATGGTTAATGCCAGAACGGTGTAGCCAATGTATGTGGCACCTTCTAGCGGGTAAAGACTTGTCGTAGTAAAAGTCTGAACCACCCCATGCACGGCTGAGCCGAAGAGCGGGTTAAATTGACTTGGCGTAAAAAAACCCAGCAAATCCCCTGATACGATAGCTGAATAGGAAGGCGAAGACATAGCATAAGCATATTGTCCCGTGAACCAGCCCGAGATAAAAGGCTCAAAAATCAAAAGCATCAGCCCAGCAAAAGCAGCGGTCATAACAGCGAATCTTTTAAGAAAACCAGCGATCTGTTCCCTGTTCACAACCAGCTCGTATGCTACATAGAGCATAGTGAATATTGCGAGGAACAGAATGTATTGCAAATCAGCCATCAAAGCGGTTAAGACCAGAAAAACCACAGCGCCTGCAATGTTTTTGGCGCTTTTTTCTTGTCTCATCTTTAGTAGGAACAGGACGTAGAATGGTATCCACTCGAGTGATGCAAGGTTCATGTCCGCTAACGCTTTGGCAAAATGGTAAGTGCTGAACGCGAAGACTACGCCCGCAAAGAAAGACGCCTTTTTGTCTTTGGTTACGTATTTGGCAAGCAGGTATGCGCCGTACCCGCCGAGGACAAAGGATGCGATCATTATGAGGTTGAAGCTGAAAATTAAGCCCGTGGTCAGCTGGAAGGGTATTGTTAGGAAACCTGCTGCTGGACTGAGTGTGTGCACGTAAAGGTTGGCGCCGTAAGGGTAGTAGATGTAGTTAGTTATGTACGGGTTAGACAGGGAAAGTACGCTATGCCGAACCCACCACAAATCCCATAGTCCCTGGTAAGAATCAGCTGTGTTTCCAATAAGCTGGCTACCCATGTTTAGAACTGAGAAAGGGTAGAGAAGAGCCAGCGTTAAAGTCAAGTATAATACTAAGACAAGAAACTCTACCCAGAACTTTTTCAGCAAGCTTTGGAAAACATTTCGTAAACTGATCATTATGGATTGATGTTTGGGTTAGCGGTAGATAAGATTTTGGAGAAGGCGACTCCACTTTACTTTTAAAGTTAAGGAGCGGTTGGTTATGATATGGGCATACAAAGCTAACCACTCGCGCGGATACCTGCAATTTTGACAAGCAATTCAGGTACAGTGTGCCTGCCCTGCCGGTACCTCATTTTCGACTAAGAAATTCGCCGACAAAAAATGAGCTACCCGTCCCTCTCTTTTTAGACTGGTTTCACTATCTAAATAGATCTACCCTTTGCCCTCCTTGTCTTTTTGTTAACTTATTTTTCGAGCAAAAAAGTACCTTTACTATTGCAGAAAGCTGGTAATTGAAGTAGGAATTAACTGAAAAAGGCTCGTATGTAACCTGCCTTCCGTTAGTTTTGCATTTGGCTAATCTAGGGTAACCATGTTTTTAGGCAGGCGATCTCATTGGCATACGCAGATATTTAGGTAAGCTACCGATTTTAACAAGACTGCGAAAGCATTAATGGCGCCAATGAAGATAATTGCACGTTTAGATAAGGGTTTCAGCTTACTGCTGTTTCCCAAAAGATGACTTAAAATTAAAATGCGTTCTGAGGCGCTATACTGTGAGCTCCTATTGCATTAATACCATAAAAAGTAAGAAAGCTCATTCGCCTGAAAATGTTTACTGTCTGATAGATAGGTATGTCTAAGAAAGTAAAGGGCGGTATGCTTGGGCAAGTGGTTATTCCCAAAAAAACTTCAGAAAATTTAACATAAAAAAGGGAATAATTTTAGATTAGAGATTGATGAAACAGAGGAAGGCTTACTTTTGAAACCTTTCAATCCAATAGCTGAGATGAAGGGGCTTGGAAAAGGCGTTTTCGGAGACCCAATTAAATATCAGAAAAAAATTCGAGAAGATTTTTAACACAATTCAACGAAAAGTATATCGATTTTAGCGGAACTTAATTGTTGGTTTATAAGTGGCTTAGTTGCTATTTATTATGGCTTGTAAGAAGTAATTTTTGCAAAGCCAATGGGAGAAGGCTGAGGTTGATGTTGGATAACAAAATCATGTTTGGAGAAACATATAAGTGTAGAATTTGTTCAGCGAAATTTCAAAATCCTGAAGAATTAAGAATCCACAGGATTGTCAGCCATAAGGGCCACATGCTCATCATCAAACGTTAATATCACAGGATTATTATTCTAATTAAAAGTGATGAACCGCTTCACAAAGCTTTTTTTGTCCGTTTATCTTTTTGATGTGCCTATGATGATAAACACGTCAGTCTGAAGCGGGATTTCGTTTTCTCGAGATGATTTGCTTTAAATTCGACTTCTGAGGCGCATCTTTCTTTTGGCAATGAAAATGTTAATTAAGAGTCACCTAAACGATATTGCTAACAGATTATTATGACCAAGACTTCTCAAACTCTTGCCTGCTGGTTCATCCGAGACGGCGCCAAACTGATACAGTGCTGTAAAGAGGATTTTGATAAAGCTATCGTTGAAGGAAAAAGCGTAAGGTACCGTGGCTACGCTAACAAAAAAAGTGAACGTATTGCGGATGAGTTGGAAGAGTCCCGAATGGCTTTTCTGAGCAACCCAGATTTATCCCCGAAATTCCGCGCCGCAATAACAAACCCCCGAAATGTCGTTGAAGTCCAAGTCATAATGGTTGATGACCCTCAATTTTGGTTAAGAGAATCCAAACGTCCTAAATATAGCAAATAAAACCAATCAGTTAAACTTCTATAGACTATTTGCTTGACTTGATATATTTAGAAGCTTCGCTAGCGGCTTTCGTACGTTCTCAGAAACCGTTCTCAAAAGATAAAGTAGGGCACGACTAGGGCGTAGAGCTGCTTTGGATGGTTGTGCCGTTCCAATAAATCAACGTTTTGTAAGGCAACGCTATGGGTTGGCTGTCGATTCTGGTCGCGTAGACGATGTCTAAGTTGCTGCCATAAGTCACCAATAGATTGTTTGCGTTGTTCCACACTTCAGCTGAGAGCGCATCCGCGTTCCACAGGCCCCAAATTGTGTCGTTTGGACTACGGAACCCGTAACCGTAGTCTGCAGGAAGCACGTACGCTGTGTCCGCGGGATACTCTCCACTGCGTGTGTTGGTTTTGGTGTAGTTCCAGAACTGCTTCATCGCATCTAGGTGCGCCTGCGTCAAGACTCCGTATGGCGAAGCTTCTGTGGAGTTGCCGTCAAAGACGACTATGTATTTGGCGCCGGACTGCCATGCAAACGTCATGTCACTGTAGAGTTGGGTGGCGTTTTCCACGCCGTTCTCTGGTCCAGACGAAGCTCCTGGTGATCCTGAAGGTTGGTAAGTAATTATTACGCCCCAATCTCTGCCGAGAGCATTAGCTGCGCCTCTGTCAAGAGCCACCGCTATTTGCCTACTTTGATTTCCCACAAACTCGGTGAAAACCGTGCCGTAGCCGCTTAAGTAATCGTACCAGTAAAGCCCGTAGTCAGAGGTAAAGAGTTGCGATTGCACAGGTGAAGGGCTGAACCAGCCCACGCTGATTGCCAAATCACCAGTCAAACCGGCGACATACGCCTCAGACGCAAATGCGTAGTCTCTTGCGTTGAATTGGCTGCTCGGCACACTGGAAACAACTTTCTCTTGAGTGTCCAACTGGTTTCCGCCGACTTCATCAAAAAAGTACGCCCCCAAAAACTTGTCTCCCCACTGGACAGACGCCCTGCTGAAGAACGCAGGGTCTGGACCGCATGGCGGCAAATAGTCAGTCTTTGCAAACCCCACATAAACAATAAAGTAAAACCCTTTCTGGTATAAGAAATTACAAACCCTGGTTAATGCCGCCGTATTCTCAGTGACATTCAGTGAACCAACAATAATCAAGTTAGCGTACCCATAGACGGCATCTGCAATTGCGTAAACGTCAGTTTCGTTACCATACGCTACGTCCACCCCACAAACACCTCGGGTTTACTCGCTGCCTTTTGCGACTGCAAATCTGCGCCGGGCTAGCGTAAAAAGAAGCGCAAGAATAAGCAGCACCGCCAAGACTACCACGGCAGTTCTTCGCCTCAAAGGCACATTCTCCGAAATAACCCTAATAGTGGGAAATTATGGTTTCTTTTCCTTTTTCTTTCCAAACCAGTAGATTGCCCCGGCAATAACCCAGAGTAATATTCCGCTTATCGGCGCAAATGGATCCACTGAGGCGTATCCGATTAAGTTTTTTGGGCTTCCAGGTGCAGGAACTAATGTGGAAATTCCCAAAACGACTAAGATGGCTATGACAATCCAATAATACCACTTCAACTATTTTCCCTCTTGCTTACATTTACCAGCAAGCATAAAAATTTTTCCCGAAAGCTTGGCTTCATTTTCAAATTATAATAGATTCAAAAACACAACGGTACGATAACTAGAAGACTCGAAACCATGGGGCAAGTGCATCATCATTACGGCAATCTTTGGCCAATACTCTTAGAAAGAGAAGAATTCAAATAAACATGCCAAAACCAAGTAAAGCGGGTTTACCGCAACTTTATCTTCTTTTCCAGAATTATTTTTGTTTTAAGGTTTCATTGAATTTTTTGATTTCTTCGGATGCGTTGGGTTTGAGGGTTTCACCGTGCCCAGGTAACATGATGTCAAAGTTTAGCGTGGATGCTTTGGCAATGGATTCTCTTACCTGATTCGGGTCTATGCTGAACTGTTCGGGTGCACTGCTGACTTTTTTACCGTCGTATCGGAGGGTGTCGCCTGCGAACAGAACTTTTCTTTCTTCATCTAGGAACATGATGCTTCCCGGGGTGTGCCCCGGCGTGTGGATAACGGTTAGGCCTGCGATTTTGTCGCCTTCTTTGAGGATTACGTCAACTTGGACAGGTGCAGGTTTGACAAAGGTTGAAACAGCTCTGAACAGAATGTTTTTGGGTTTTGGCAGGGGCTTTTTTCCTGAAACGAAGTCGGCATCTTCCGTATGTGCGGCGACTTTTGCGTTGGTGAGGTCTTTTAGTTCTTTGGCGCTTCCCATGTGGTCCATGTGAAAGTGGGTTAGAATTATGGTTTTGACGTCTGTGGGTTGGTGGCCTATTTTTTGGATGTATTCAACGGTTTTCTGGGCGTTCCCTGACGTTCCTGTATCGATGACTGTGAGTTCCTCGCCATTGATTACTAGGTACACGTTGGCGTGAGCCATGTTGGCGTTTGCTTCATCTACCCGATGAATGCCTTCAATTATCTCCATAAAACACACCTACAATTTTGCTTAAAAAGCAAGATTCACCGATATATAAACAATGTAACCCACAAAAAAATGTGCAAAGATGAAGCTTATTTTCGAGTAAAAATGATGAACATTCACGGTGTGAAGCTGAACACGTCGTAAAAAGCCATATCTACACTATGCTCGCAAGATAAAGAGCATCCTATATTAGGACAGTATCGCTTTTTCTTTAACCGTTCTGACAGCGAGGACGAGGTTTTCCATGCCGACTACTTCCACTTCTTTGTCTTTTTCTATCCAGCCCTCCTTTGCCACGGCTTGCCAGAATTCACCGTTGACGCGAACTTCTCCCTTCGGTTTCAAATCAGTAGTCACAATTCCTATTGCGCCGACTAGGGCTTCTGGGCCCGTTCTGACCTTGGCAAGCATGCGCGCCCTGACTCCCCTGTAAAGACGGAACGTTCGAATAGATAATATCACGATACCACAGATCACAACCACAACCTGAATTTGTAAACTTGCTCCGAAGAAACTGAGACCTAGAATAATGAAAAACAAAATCAAACACGGAATCAAAGTCCAAAGGGCAACCAAAAACACCAATTCCTCAGGCATCCGTCGGTTCTCCTTTTGTTCGCGGGCTTGCTTGTCACTAAATTCGCAAAAGTTCGTTTTTGAGTGGTGCCCTCGTATTTTTGAGTCACGTCCAAGCTTAGGTGAATCCAAATGGGTCAAGGTAAACACGAGACACTAGAAGCCGTTTTCAAAAACATCGATTTAAGCTTTGCTTAACACATACTGAAAGGTTGCTTTCACCTTTCCCGTGAGGTATCTCACACTCTTCAGGTTCTTGTCTATCTTCACTCTCAGTCTCTTTTTTTGAATCTGTGAGATTGGCTTCATCTTAGCGCGATGCGCTACCAATCTAAAAACTGTTGGTATTCGGTTTCGTTCATTCTTTTCATCCTTTAGCTCAAAGATGAAAAGAATCATGGGGCATGTAAGAACTCCCTATGCTCTATTCTATTCATCGCTTTTTTTGTCTTCACTTTCATTTTGTGCAGTTTTGAACTAAGCAGCGAAAAGACAAGCTTTGGCAGTAGCTTCTTCTGCAGAGTTCGATAATATGTAGTTTCAGAGGATAATTCTATCATTGATGTTTCAGGATTTTTCCCCAGCGCATTGAAGAAAACATCAAAGCGACCGTGAGCCAAGCAGGTTAGTCTTAAAGCCGCTTTAAGGTCTTTTATGAAATCTTCGTAGCAAACTTTTTCATAGTTCCTCTCAAAAAAGAGCCTAGTTGTTGTATGCTCTTCAATTGCTTTCTTACAGCAATCAGCAGCAATTTGACCACTCCTCATTGCGTAATAAATTCCTTCTCCAGTGAAAGGGTCAATAAATCCTGCAGCATCACCTACAAGCATTATTCTGTCAGCAACAATTTTACGTTTAATCCCACCTGCTGGAGCCAAATGAGCCTCAAATTTTGGCACAGTTATGTTAATGCCTTTTAGCTTTGACACTGTGCTGCAAAAATCACTGAAAATGCTTCTTTTATTTTGGAGGTAAGCTAATCCACCAGCCACGCCGAGTGAAATAGACGACTTTTTTGGAAAAAGCCAACCGTACCCAAATGGAATGTTAATGAAATAAAGTTCAAGAATTTCTGGATCAAGTTTCCTCATATCGGCTTCGCTGATACGCGCCTCACCTTCAAGACAAAGAGCTACTTCATCATTTGACCATTTTTTGCGTATTCCTGCTTTCGCTGCTACAACACTGTTGGCGCCGTCAGCCCCGATAATAATAGACCCCTTGAATGTTTTGCCGCTCTGAAGTTTGCAAGTAACGCCTTCTTCTTCGATTAATAAGTCAATTACTTCATCAGCCTGAATAAGTTGACAACCCGCTTTTATTGCCAACTGCGTCAGAAATGCGTCAAATTTATCGCGTTGCGTAGTTATGCCAATAGGTTCTTTGGCTACTATATCAACTGAGCTAAGTGAAGGAGAGAAGAGTCTGATCCCTTTTATCCGCTGCTCTATTAAGTCATCTGGCACTCCGGCTTCAATAAGCTTAAGAGCCTTCTGGGAAACTCCACCACCACAAGGCTTTACGCGTGGAATTGATTGTTTTTCAATCAAGATGGTCTCTAAACCATAATCTGAACACTCTTTGGCGGCTGTGGACCCTGCAGGACCGGCTCCTACTACTATTACATCAAATATTTCTTTCAAGAAAACGCCAACCACATTTGAAGAGATTCCGCGTATTCTTCTTGCTTCCTTTGAGCTTATAGACCTTCAAATAATAAATATTCTTTCCAAAAAAGACCACGATGGTTTAGAGTATTTGGCTTCGTTCCCAAAATCAACTGGTTTTACAAGAATGTTTATTATTTTCTTTTGAAGAGCTTGAATCCATCAAAATCTGGGTTCGTACTCAAATCTTGACTCAACATAGCGACTTTTCCATAGGTCGCATATTTAAAACTTTTTGTCCATTAATAAAATGTGCACGGAACTGTATCCTAATGGGTTTCTGCTTCGTTTACATAACGAAAAAATCGTGATTTTTAGAAAACTGAAATCGTAGGTGGGTTTCCGCAGTGGGTTGGTGTATTGGTTGCAATTCCGCTCCTATGGAGATATCTCCCGCGACTCTTCCCTTTTTTCTTGCTATGATATTGGTAACATTAGAGAATTTAGGTTTGCTGGGGCTCTGGATCACTCTTTAGGAGAAAAGAAAAACGCAAAAGCTTGCTAAAGGCTATTGCTTTTCGTGAATTTAACCAAAGCCTTCTCAGCCTTTATTTTTTTTCTCCTTGCTTTCTAATTTTAAGACAAAAAAAGGGGAAAGAGGGATTGTGGTTGCCTTAGTGTTTTTTTTATGGCTTTTTTCTTAGTAAGAGTAAGCCGACTATGGCGATTGCGATGATTATTGCGATTACTGCAGCAGCGATCCCAATAGTTAGGTCTGACGTTGTTGCTAGGCCTGATACAGGTGAAGCGGTTGGCGCTGGTGTTGCTGATGGTGCACCTATGACCATAGTGGTTTCTGCGTTTGATCCATAGTAACCGTTGGTGCCAGCAAATGTAGCGTAAACAGAGTAGGTGCCTGGGACATTTGGAGGAGTCCAAGTATAGTGATATAAGCCGTTTGCATCGGTTGTAGCGTCGCCGATGATTATGTGATTGCCGTTTGGATCAATAGCGGTCAACGTTACTGCAACCCCTGTGAAATTAGTTGGTAGTGGTTGCTGCTGGTAAACGTAACTCATCCATTGGCTCATGCTAGCGTCAGATGCACATGGAACACCATTCGGAAAGTCAGCTGCCTGCTCAGTTTGCTTTGTGCCAGCAGAAATATCCATCACAGTACCCTGTATAACTACGTTGGTGCCTGCTGTGACAGCAGTCTGTGGTGCCTGTACTGTAGTAGCGCTTGGTCCTTGGCCAACAGTGTAGATTTGGTTATCATAGCCATTGAACCATGTATTGTAGCCGTCTGCCATAGCGTAACTCATAGCTGCGAATTCACCTGTGTAGTCTGAGAGAGTCCAGATTTCTGCTCCGGTTGTGGCGTTTATAGCCCGTGCTAAAGCTCCCTTGTAAATCGGCGTGCTAATCGTGTGTTCGGAAGAAACGACGTATATTACTCCGTTACCAACGGCGTTTATGAAGGTTGGATAGTCACCGAAAGGCGTGTTAGGACCAGCATTAGTACTGTTGCCTTCGCCGCCGTTACCGTAAGTGAATACTATTTTTCCAGTTAGATCGTTGTAGCAGTAGAGTATTCCTGCGTAGCCCATGCTGTAGAGGTTTCCGTAAGCGCATTGTCCCTGTATTAAGGGTGTGATTGGGTTGCCGTAGTAGTCAATATTCCATCGCGGCCTTGAGGAGCGACATCGATTCGGGCTTGAGCGCGCAGAACTTGCGGATCTGCCGGGGAGTCATGCGGCCGTTGACCTGCGGCCCCCGGGACCGAACCGCTGACTCTGCCGCGCGCGGGCTTCCAGCACCTGGCACCGCAGATCGGCCGATGTTGGTCCCGGCGGCATCTCGGCAAGTTGGGTGAATGGAACCGCCGGAACCTCGACGTGCAGGTCAATTCGGTCGAGCAAAGGACCGGAGATCTTGCCCAGGTATTACTCTGATTACACTTCGACCTGGCCCGAGGGGAATCCGACCGCCGAAGCAAGGCTAGTCGGTATCTGGGGCGCACCGTCCCACCAATTGCATCCACGGCGGACGTCAACTTGCAACGCAATAGCGGGTCAGAAGGGTTGAACGCGCCGACCGTCCTGCGTGGGGATTGCAGTCGCCACCGCGGGGCGGTGTACGCAGGGTATATGCCGCACGGTGCAGGAGCGAGTTGGCGCGCACCACGATCATCGAGGTTGCGAGCAACCTTCCCGATTTTCGACGCAGCAAGTATCTGTCAGATCGAAGTGGAACTCTACGCCAAGGCCATATTACCTGAGCTTATGCTGGTGCTGTTCTTGCCCCTCGCAATGGGGGGAAGACAACAATTCTCCTGTAGGTGCTCCCGGCGCTACATGGTCCACTGGAATCCCCCACGCCGCAAGACTGCAATTGAGACGTCAAAGCGTCTACAGACACCCCGGCGGTCTATAAGCGAGTCTGACATCCAGAAACTACAAAGCCAAAAAGATGTTGTTGTTTTGCCACAATTAATCAAATGACGACCAGCCATCCGGCAACAAGCTCCTGGCTGTGTCGAGATTGAGGGCTTTGGCAAGTTCCGGAAGGATCTCGAGTCAGGGTAAGTGATGGCCTACGCACCGGGCCGATTGGCTCCTCGAAAACGCTGCCGATCGGCGCTCGGTCGTTTCACTTCCCAACCACCATCTGATCGAACGAACAGAGGGCATATACAGGAGACACCCAGACAGTGCCGGCTCCATGATAAAGAGAACCACGCGGTGAGCCTAGCGCAGCCTACCGGCCGCAACCAAACTGAAAGTTAGCAGCGTGACGCTCCATGCCGCATTTCGGATGATGGTCTTGCCCAAGCCAATCTTCCGGAGGTGCGACATGGAGCGTTTTTTGGAGCAACATCAGAGTCGCGTTGTTGGTGTTTTGTCAGGCTTCGACCGGGTCCTCTTCCGTGCCACACTCCGATCCATCAGCTATCGCGATGGCTTTGATCGGATCTTGGGCTACCACGGCGTCCTGTATAAGAATTTCCGCCCGTTTGTCGGTGGGCTCTCCCACCCCATCAAGGCCCATATCCAAGCAATGGTCGAACGATCTGGACGCCCTTATGTCTACCTTGAATCCTCGAAGCAGTCCAAGGAAACGATCGCCCAATCCATCGCCGACTGCGACAGGGTTACCGAAAGAATGATTTGCGTCTTGGGCTGTGTCGAGCCGTGCCAGACCTTATAGCCTCGCCGATCATTCCAGAAACACCGTTGAAGTTGTAGGCCGCGCAATCTTGGCTTTCTCGGGACAGCGTCGACTGATCTCAACCAACACGCCGACTCCTGCGGGCTGTGCATTCTGAAATTGTGGACAAATTCACTCCCGGCCGCGGGGCAGTGGCGTTCCAAGAGAACGTCCCCATTGCATCCGGAAGGTCCGAGACCATTGAGCACGGGCGTGCGATGCCCGAGAATGTGGTACGAGGAAGTTATGACCTTTCGGGACGCCAGCCCGGAGGGTTCTGACTTGCTTTGCACAGTACGGCGTGGCTCTGATTCGATGGGCAAGCAATCCAGGCCAGACGGGTCTACAGTGGTGAAGATCCGGTATGCAAACTTTTTCGGAACCACCAGAGAAATCGAGCGGGTTGAGCGGTAGAGTTTGCCCACAGTTATCCTTGACATTCTCGTGCCAGGCCCGATGGATCTGCTCCTTTTCTCATTCACTGGCTGGGTGACCTTTCGCTATTTTAAGAAGAGGGCGAGTCGGAGCAAGAGGCGGCTCTAATCACCTGACGATGCGGTCAATGACGCCCTCCGAGACCCACCATGTCGAATCCTTATGAACCTCCGAAAGCGCCTCTGGGAACTTCGCAAGAACACCCTGGTTTCCGTTGGCGTCTCATCGCATCCGTAGCCCCGGTGGTATCTGGTGCGCCTCCGGTTCTCCTCGCCCTGATTGCGATCGTGTCGGAAGTCGTCAGGTCCATCGTCTTTTCAGACAGAGCAGTTTCTGTTCTGCCAATGATGATTGACCTTGGAATGTTCACCGCTGGAGGTCTGTGGATTGTCAGCGGTGCCATGTTTTGGAAACGGAGGTGGTGGATCGCCGTGATCTTCCTGATCGTCGGCTACGCCGTCGGGGTTTTGACTTTTACGAATATGCGTTAGCAGGACGGTTAGCTTGTCGTGCTCCGTCGCCCGATAGAAAAAACGAACCAGGTGGTATTACCGCTACCTCCTTCAAAACTTGGCGAACGTCAGGCGTGAGTCTTAAATCTGCATCTGTAGAGTAAGCGTCCGAGATTCCCAGTAGGCGGGTGCGGCGGGCGAGCCAGCTCCACCGGGGTCTTGAGGCCAGGCCCGGAGACGGTCGACCCCACCGACATTCTACTTAGACCGAGCTCATCGCTCCGCCCGGCGTTGACCCAGCCGCTGCGCCATCTGACGCGACTCTTCGAGGCGGCGGCTCAGGACGGCCCGATAGAGGAAGTCGATCGTCGGCTGGTAATGGCCGCCGTTGGCGCTGATCTTCCACAGCTTCCCCTTGCGCACGATCCATTCGCCCGCCCCGATCACTTTGCCGCCATCGACCAGCGAACGCGGATTTCCGCGGCCGGAAAATAATTAACCTTTGGCGGCGCGTTTGTCGCATATTTCCTGGAGAATCTCGCCCCTGGCACCGCTCCGAGGTTAATTATTTATCGGGGCCTACTGGACTCTCTGTCCGCTCCTAAGACTGGATCATCGTGTGCCGCCGTTTCAACGTCGCTCGCCTGTTTCTCGGCATTTTTTGCGGTTTCGTGTCCGGAAGAAGGTCTTGGCAGGACTCGCGATAGCGGATACGCTCGGGCTGTCAGGGCACAGAAAACAATTCTTTGATCGGAGCCTGCGTCATGGACGATGCATCTCGCCGAGAGTTCTTCATTGGCGCCCCAACAGACCTTTCACCGTCGCTATGAGGCGTTGCGTGCCTTCTTCGTCGACGGGCGCCCGTTGGCCGACATAGCCGCGCAGTTCGGTTACAAGCCCGATGCCCTCAAGGCAATGATCAGCAAGTTTCGCGCTCAGCACCGAAGCGGTCGGACTCCCCCCTTTTCGTTCCTGACGGCCGTGGACGACCGGCTCATCGACCATGCTGCGAAGACGTCAACGGCCCCGATGAGCCGCCGATCGCCGATCGGCGACTCTTAGACCTCACGTCGCCGCTGCAACTCCGTACTCGCGTCGCCGGCGTCTTTCTGTTCCTGCCGCTGCTCGCCCGCCTTCACTTCGAGCAACTCGTTGAGCAGGCCGACTACCCTGGCTCGAAGATGATCCCCGCTCCGAATGCTCTTCTCGCGCTGCTGACGCTCAAACTGCTCGACAAGGAACGGCGCAGCCACATCGACGATTTTAACTTTGACGAAGCATTGGGCCTTTTTGCCGGCTTGAATATCCTCCCCAAGAAGTCGTACGCTGCCGACTACTCGTACCGGACTACTCGCGAGAACCAGTGCGCTCTGTTGACGGGCTGGGTTCGCGCCCTCAGCCGCGTGCTGTTTCCCGAGGCAAACACCTTTTCGCTTGATTTCCATCCCATCCCCTACCGAGGTGATCCCGCTGGGCTCGACCGGCACTACCTCCCACGCCGTGGCGTGGCCGGCACGAGTGTCCAAACCTTCTTCGCCCTCGAACAAGACAGCCGTTGCTTGTGCTACGCCAACGCCAACTTGGTCCGCGCCGACCAACTGGGAGAACTGATGCGCTTCGTCGAATTTTGGAACGCTGTCACTGGCAGCTGCCCCCAGTGGCTCTACTTCGACTCCAAGCTCATCGACTACGCGGAAATGTCTCGCGTTGATCAACGAGGCATTTATTTCGTCACGATTCGTCGCCGCGGTGCCGCGATCCTGCGCCGGCTCCAGAATCTGCCGCGATCTTCTTGGACGGGAGCGGTGCTCGACACACCTCAGCGCTGCCACCAGCGGATCCGATACCTGGATGAGACCACGACGCTCCGGGATTATGAGGGACCGATTCGACAGATTGCCGTCGATGGTTTGGGACGGGAGAAGCCCACGCTGTTTCTCTCGAACAACTTCCAAGAGACGGCTCGCAACTTGATCATCCGATACGCGGGTGCAACCGCATCGAGGATGGCCTCGGGATCAGCGTGAACTTCTTCCATTTGGATTGCCTGGCGAGCGAGGTACGACTCAATGTCGACCTCGACGCCGCCATGACCGTACTGGCCAACGGATGTTACCGTTGGCTGGGCAACCAGCTACGAGGTTTCGAGAAGGCTGCACCCAAGCAGTTGTACCGCCGTTTCGTCGAGACGGGTGGCACGATCCAAACCACCAACAAAAAGGTGATCATTCATTTCGACAAACGATGTCACAACCCGATTCTGCGAGAAGCCTGCCTTGACCAGAGCATCACTCGCATCCCCTGGCTCGGCAACAAACGCATCCAATTCCACTTTCCATGATATTATTGTGTAAGCGCCGCCGCATACTGCCTAGATTACCACGACATCTGTCCGAAGGTTAATTATTTTCCGGCCGCGGAAATCCGCGTTGAATATCCTCCCCAAGAAGTCGTACGCTGCCGACTACTCGTACCGGACTACTCGCGAGAACCAGCGCCTCTGTTGACGGGCTGGGTTCGCGCCCTCAGCCGCGTGCTGTTTCCCGAGGCAAACACCTTTTCGCTTGATTTCCATCCCATCCCCTACCGAGGTGATCCCGCTGGGCTCGACCGGCACTACCTCCCACGCCGTGGCGTGGCCGGCACGAGTGTCCAAACCTTCTTCGCCCTCGAACAAGACAGCCGTTGCTTGTGCTACGCCAACGCCAACTTGGTCCGCGCCGACCAACTGGGAGAACTGATGCGCTTCGTCGAATTTTGGAACGCTGTCACTGGCAGCTGCCCCCAGTGGCTCTACTTCGACTCCAAGCTCATCGACTACGCGGAAATGTCTCGCGTTGATCAACGAGGCATTTATTTCGTCACGATTCGTCGCCGCGGTGCCGCGATCCTGCGCCGGCTCCAGAATCTGCCGCGATCTTCTTGGACGGGAGCGGTGCTCGACACACCTCAGCGCTGCCACCAGCGGATCCGATACCTGGATGAGACCACGACGCTCCGGGATTATGAGGGACCGATTCGACAGATTGCCGTCGATGGTTTGGGACGGGAGAAGCCCACGCTGTTTCTCTCGAACAACTTCCAAGAGACGGCTCGCAACTTGATCATCCGATACGCGGGGCGCAACCGCATCGAGGATGGCCTCGGGATCAGCGTGAACTTCTTCCATTTGGATTGCCTGGCGAGCGAGGTACGACTCAATGTCGACCTCGACGCCGCCATGACCGTACTGGCCAACGGATGTTACCGTTGGCTGGGCAACCAGCTACGAGGTTTCGAGAAGGCTGCACCCAAGCAGTTGTACCGCCGTTTCGTCGAGACGGGTGGCACGATCCAAACCACCAACAAAAAGGTGATCATTCATTTCGACAAACGATGTCACAACCCGATTCTGCGAGAAGCCTGCCTTGACCAGAGCATCACTCGCATCCCCTGGCTCGGCAACAAACGCATCCAATTCCACTTTCCATGATATTATTGTGTAAGCGCCGCCGCATACTGCCTAGATTACCACGACATCTGTCCGAAGGTTAATTATTTTCCGGCCGCGGAAATCCGCGGCGAAGTGTGGTGGAACCTGTAAACTGTCAAATCCTGCGCGGCGGCGGACAACTTCCGTCGTCTTAAAGGGTCGCTTATCATGGTCACCGGTCCCGAGCGACCTGCCCGCCGCATTGGCGGCCGAGTGCCCAGGAGCTCCATCGTCACCAAGTAACTGATCCATCCGATCCGTCCGATTTGGGGACCAACACCGCGCCCGCAAGATCGTGCTCGTTTGAGAGGGATGTCGCAACGCATGGAACCCGCTCCCGATCCACCCCCCGGCTCGACTGCCACTGCCGCGCCGCGTTGCGCAGACCGGCATTCGTTTTTCCGCGGCGTCCCCTGGCGGTGGAGCGATGTCTTGATTTGCTTCGCACCACAACTCGTTTTCTTGGCGGCCATCCTGCTACGGCCGGCGAGGGTCGGCCCCGCCCTTGTTGGGCTGTTCGTGCCATTGACCTTGCTGGGGGAGGTCTGGATGGTTGGTTATATCGTCTGGGTCGCTCGCAGGCGCTCGGCACGCTACCGGCGCATCCGCCGTCGAGGGCATCTTGCGCGAGCTCCGCTGGCTACCGCTCATCGCTCCATGTGTGTTCCTATTAATTGAAGTCGTTGCAAGGGCGGTGGAATGGCTCGCGCCAGGAGTCGCGGCGCCCGGTGAGGTTTGGGCGCCGTTTGTCGGGGCTGGGAGCCGCGCTCAGCTCGTGGGATTCTTGTTCATCGCTTTGGTTGGCGCACCGATCGCCGAAGAGTTGAGCTTCCGCGGGCTGCTCTATAACAAGCTTCGCCAGACGATGCCTGGCTTTGTGGCCGCTCTGCTTCAGGCGGCCGCGTTTGGGTTCGGTCATTTACCTCTCGGGATTGCCATGTTCTGGGGAACCGGTGCGGCGGGGTTGGCGTTCGGTCTGGTCTACGAGTGGCGAAAAACGCTCGTCGCTGCCATTCTCGTACACTCGTCGGTGAATGCCATAGCGTCGGCTTTGTTGCTGGCCAGCATGGCGGCCGATGCGGCCGCCCCTCGGCTCGGCGTGACTGCCGTGGGCGGTGGAGAAGGCTGTGTCGTGACCAGCATCGCGCGTGGAAGTGCCGCCGATCGTGCGGGCCTCAAGGTCGGCGACGTTGTGACGACTATCGACGGGCAGCCGGTGCGGGAATCACTGGAATTGAGCCGGATCATTCGCCGGAAAAAAGTCGGCGATCACGTCACCGTCGAGTTCATCCGCGACGGGAAACCCGAACGGGTCGAGGCCGAATTAGCGAGACGGCGGGAATGACTCG
>CAWAUU010000026.1:0-7374 GCA_963785215.1 Candidatus Bathyarchaeota archaeon | reverse complement strand
ATTGAAAGGCTTCAAAGAAGCATATTACATCGGGGCTTTGATTTATGCTGTAATTGTCAATCAGGTGAGCTGTTCCGTCTGGGCAGTAGACTTTGTCGCCTTTTAAAGTTTTTTTGTATCGTACACTGCATTCCTTAAGCATTGTGCAGCCATCGCAATCTCTTGAGAGCATTCTTTTTTCACCTCTACACATTTTCAAAGTAGAAAGTATCTTGAGGTTCCTATAGAGATTCTCTTCATAATCTATATAGAAATAATACAGCAAGATTAATTCATCAAAAACTATAAGAAACGTTTAAGAAATAAGGAACCACCTTTCAAGAGCCAGAGATAGCTGATGAACGAAAACGGATTGAAAGTAAAAGGCATTTTCTTGGACTTAGACGGCACAATAGTTGACTCCAGAGAAGCCTACATAGAAGCAGCAAGAATAGCATTCGAAGCCTGCGGACAAAAACCGCCAGAAGAGAAAGACTGCATTTGAGATTCCGAGAAGGCTCGAACAAGGTCTCACAATCAGCGACATCATAAAGGGCGACTCTAAAAAATTCCTAAGCATATACTTTGAAACTTACTACTCAATCACCCGAGAAAAAACCAAACTTATACCTAACGTTTCAGCAACACTTGAAACCTTATCGTCAAAAACCAAACTTGCCCTAATAACCATGCGGTATGCCCCAAAACAAGCCATAATAAAAGAGCTAGAGTGCTTCGGAATATCAAAATATTTCACTCATGTTGTAACCGCGCTGGATACGTCTAAGCCTAAGCCTTCGCCTGAAGCATTAATAGCATGTGTGCAAGCCTTAGATGTTGAAATATGCGAATGCGTTATCGCAGGAGACTCGGTTAACGACGTGCGGGCTGGGAAAGCCGCGGGCGTAAGAACTGTAGCAGTTTTATCTGGGCTTTTTCAATGTGAAGAACTTTTCAAAGAATGCCCAGATTTGATTTTAAACGATGTCAATGCACTTCCAAAGTTTATCAAATAATTCTGTGCATATATCGGAATTTGAAATATTGCTAGAACCTGACTAGCCAGTTATATTCCTCAATAAAAATAAAGTTTAATAAAAACCTTAATCTTTAATCAATATTGGAGATGGGCTTCGGAGCGGGAATCAGAATGAACTTTGTTGAATTGATGATAGGGGAGAAATTGAAGGAAGCGGATTCAGCCCTTGATATTATGGGCTCAGACCGCAAAGTTTTGCAGGTTGCTTGCCAAGACTTTACGAATTTCCTTAAATTCCATTGGAACCTGATGGGGAAAGAAGCAAGCCAATGTGAACTAGTTGAAAGATTGGAGAACATTTTCAAGGAAGATTCATCGGAGCTAGACGCGTTCTTAACTGTTTGGATTGGCATCTGGTTCAAAAAATGGAAGGAACGAGTCAAGCTTCTCATAGGCGACCAGAACGCTAGCCGATGGAATAAAGTTTCAAAAACTCTCGCTAACGCTGAACCACTATGGAAGAGAATTGAGCAAAAGCAAGAACTCCAAGAGATCATAGTCTCTACGTTGGTTAAAAACGGGGAAATATGCGGAACCGAAATCTTATCTGAAAATCTACTGAAGATGGAGCTTGGAGAAAGCGGCGTTCAAAATCTAAGCGACAGAGAAAGAGTTTTCACTGTAGTTAATGAGGCGTTGAGGAAAGCTCGTGAGATGGCGCAAAGTAAAGGTCCGCTAATCTTTGTCAAGGTAGACAAAGGCTACTATAGCTCAGGAACCGAGTAAGCGTTCTGCTTACTTTCTAGTTTTTTATAAAGCAGATTTATTAGCTGTCAGCCTCATGTTTTTTCATGGCTCGTTTTGTTGTTTTCCTTCGGGCGATTAACGTTGGCGGCCACGCTGTCGCTAAGGCAAAGTTGCAAGAAGCCTTCATCTGCTTAGGATACCAAAACGTTTCGACACACAAACAAAGCGGCAACGTAATCCTCGAAACCGACGAGGAACCAAAAGAAATTAAGAGAAAAGTGGAGGTAAAGCTTCGCGAGCTGTTGGGCTACGATGTGGCGGCGTTTGTGCGCACAATCCCACAGCTCAAAGCAATAGTCAATCTTGAACCCTTCAACGGCTATGATAAAGAAGGGGCAAGTTTTCGGGTAACATTTCTTTTTGATGCGCCCTTGGAGTTTCCGCTTAAGTTGCCTCTGACCATTCCGAAATCGACGGCGCAAATAATTTCAGTGAATGGCAACGCGGTTTTCAGTGTGACTCATGGCGGCGGTGAAGGAGGGCTACCTAACCCTTTTCTTGAGTCGAAGCTAAAACTGAAGGCGACCACCCGAAACATGAACGTAATTGCTGAAATAGTGGAAAAGTTCCCTGAAAGAGACGCGGAGAAAAAAAGCTAAGAAAAAGTTTGGCAGAAACTGCTTGGCGATTCTTTCTTAGAAAGAATAAAATTTTTGTAATAAAAGTAATGAAGTTTGAGGATTAGACGACTCTTACTCTTTGGAGAGTTTTTCGCATCCAAGTATAATGCCGCATGGTTGTGGTTTCGCCGTATCCGCAAGCTGCGCAACGTTTGTGGCGTACGTGGTATGCGCGTCTTCCGCAGCGTCTGCATTTTATGTGGACGGTTTTGCCTTGGCGCTTGCCCATTGATGGTGTGCCTTTTCCCACGGCGGTCACCTGGGCGATGGTGAAATAAGGACTACGTTGTCTCCTCGGACGATTATTAGTCCCAGTTTCTTTTGGTTTTCAATGTTTGTTGTGTCTTCTGTCTCTTCTAAAACTAGGTTTAGGTGCTGGTCGAAACCCTTCAGTCTTCCCCTGAGGCTTTTTCCGCCTTTGAGTCGTACAAGTACGACTTTGCTGAGGTTTTGCTCAAGGATTTCGGTTGTCATTTCGCTCATTCTGGAATCCTCATGTATCTATATCTCTTCTATACTTGAACTCTCCACATTTAAACCTATCGAGCATGAGGTGGGTTCTTTTAGCTGGCTAGGTTAAGTTAGCTTTCTATGTGGGCGAGGTGTGCTTTGGGCTGGTGTTTTAGTTCGGTAGTTGCAGTTACGCTTTTACTATGGCAGCTTTTTTGTTGCTCTTTTTGTGGTTGATTTTTGCCACAAATAGTAGGGTAGGTCTATAGGTAGGCGGTTTGGGTTCAGGGCTTGTTTTGGGTTGATTTTTTGGTTTAGGGTTTGAATTGGTTGCAGGTTGAGGATAGAAAAGATGCAAAAAGGTAAAAAAGGTGGAAAAAGGTGCCAGCGGTAGATTCAGGTAAGTGGTTGGATAAAATCTTCAAAAGACTGCTACTTCATAAAAAGCGGCTCAGTGATGTAGCGCAAAGTTAAATTTAACGCCTGCAGTGACTTACCCAAGAGAACCATTATGCCCACAAAGCAGCGAAGATACCCCATAAAAGACGAAAGAAGCAAAACAAATTCTAACTGAAGCCCAATCAAAAGTGAAACTTGACCTAGACGCGCTTTTCGGCGCAAAGCAAACGTGGAAGTTGTTGAATCCGAAGTAGGCGAAGTCTACCTCATCGGCGGAAAACCACTATTCTTCAAGGCGGGCGACAAGGTTCTGCCCACGCTGCTCTTCAGCGAGTTCACCGCGAAAGCGCCAAAAATCGTGGTTGACATGGGCGCTGTCCCCTACGTGTGCAAGGGCGCAACTGTTATGGCTCCGGGCATAGTGCGCATCGAAGGGGAATTCGGCAAAGGCGACCTCGTCTTGGTGGTGGATGTGAAGTTTGGCAAAGCATTGGCGCTGGGCGAAAGCCTCATGGACGCTGAAATGGCAAGGCAACACCAAGAAAGGGACCCGTAGTTAAAACGCTGCATTATGTAAGCGACAAAATCTGGGACTACACCAAAACGATAGCTGAGTAATTTGGCTTTTATGTAAACAGTAGATCCGTAGGTGGGTTAGCTTTTGTGTGTGCTCTCTCAGCTACCTACGGGTAGGTCAAAATATATACGTTTTTCTTATACGTTTGTATATACGTGGGTTAACGGTGAAACAAAAAAAATTATACGCCGCTGTATAATACAACACTGTATAATTTAATTACTCGAAATCAAACTTAGCTTAATGGCATATTGATGGCTGGATTTGTCTGTTTTTTGTAGTGCTTTTTGTTTTGTTAGGAACTTTTTATACTTGTTATTTCCATAATTAATTAGGATGTTCAATGGGCAAAATAGTTAAAGTTACCCGAAAAGGACAGGTAACCATTCCTGCCGAAATCAGAGAGCAGCTGGGAATAAAGGAAGGATGACAAGTTGATGGTGGAAGCCATCGACCATCAAATAGTTTTCAAGCCAATAACCAAATTGGAGGACCTGTGCGGAATCTTCGCTGGACACGCCGATGTCGCTGAATTGAAGAAAGAAATTGATAAGATGCGTGAGGAATACTATTTTTTGAAGGAAGTGCTGGTCAGCCGTTTTCTTGCTGCATTAAGTGAGCGATAGAATCTATGACACCACCAAAAAAATAACCGAGTGAGAAATCACACGATGCCTATTTTGCGAGGGTTTTTGATTATAGCCATTTTGTTTTTACACCCAACGCCTTGAAGTGAGGGTCATCTGTCAAAACGCACTCTGCAACCCCTGTTTTAACGTATGAAGCGATTATGGCGTCAGCAATTGGCACGTTTCGGTGAGAGAGAAGCAGACTACCAGCGATTAAGGCATTTTCCTCTTCTATGGGTACAATTTGAATGCCCCTATCTTTTAGGAGCCTGAGGCGGTTTTTAGCGGCTTCTTCGCCAATTTTTGCTCCTGCAACCTCAACAAACTCTGTTAGAATTATGCTTGGGGCAAGTAGCCGATCCCTAAGTTCCTTTTCAAGGAAATCTCTTGTTTTTAGTGCCATCTCTTGATTTGCTGGAAACTCTAAGGAAATCAGTAATCTTGTGTCAGCTACGCTTGTCAACGCCAGTTTCTCCGAACTCGGTCGAGTTCTTCTAGGATTTTCTTATGCTCTTCTTCACCGACGACTTCGCCGGGTTCAATCTGGGGGTAGGCGTTTCATTATGATTGCGCCGTCCTCTGCTTTGATGTCTAATTGCGCCTTCTTCTATGCCTAGCTTCGATCTTAGTTCCAAAGGAATGGTGACTTGACCTTTTCGTTTGACCCTGACTCTGGACAACTCAATCACAGTCATACCACGACACAGTTTAACTTAAGAGCTTTTCTACTCGTTGAACCCATTTATTAGAGGAAAGCAGCTCCAATCAGTTAAAATTACAAGAAACAAGCGCCCTACCGACGACCACACAGTAGCGGCCACCGCCATCAAAAAACGAAGCGAAAATAATCTCACGCCCCACACTTCGACTCCATAAAAGAAACCAAACGAATCTGGCTATAAACACAAACCGAAACCAAGAGATTTGTGTGTGCTACAGCCTCCCCCTCAGGTCTGCTAGATGACCTATTAGGCTTCAAACTTGCTCAAAATGGTCCTGAAGAAGAAGGAAGGCTTCAGTTCAGCAGTTGTTAACCGCTTAATTGAAGCCCAAGGTAGGGGAAATTTCGTTGACTGTGAAGAACAAAACCTGCAAATTCAAGCTAAAATTATACAAACTTATATACTTAAGTTCTTTTAATATAGCGATATTAGCAGGAAGAGCATACATGAACCAATTAAACTATGAACATGAGCCTCGATTAGACACAATTTTAATGGTGGAAAAAGCCAAAAAGACTGCGGTGAATACCCAACAAAAAAGAACTACTCAAAAGCCTGCCCAGAAAAATACAGTACCAAACATTCGTGCGAATACTAACTTACATAGAAAGCTCAAACAAAATTGTAATATCCAACAAACGAATCACCTGGATATTTCCAGACAACCCTAAACTAAAAAACTTATAGAAACAAACGTAAAGTTAGACAATGGTTTAGACAAACGTAATAACAAAACTTACCCTAAGCTTAGCGTATCCAAACCTTTTTTCGTATTGTTTATGGTCTAAGAATATTTCTATTATGTTTACCGATACGCCATTAGTGTCTGCAATCCAAGTGTAAATAAGCCGACGGCTAGAATCCAACCTGAACACGTTGATGTTGGTGACGCCGTATTTTTCAACGTAGATTTTCGGTATCTTATTTTTTTCAATCTGCGTTCCAGCAAAAATGTTATCACTAAGGGCAATCAATGCCTTTTTACAAAGATTCCATAATTCACTACCCTTTGGAAGTTTTGATATGAACTCAGCAACCTCTGGTGTTGCGTTAACCGAGGACGCTTTTTTCGGTTTCATTTAAATTTCATTATCTCCCAAAGCACAATAACAAGCGAGTCAGCATTACAGAGTACAAAGTGGTCTCTAATGACTTCCTTAATAAAAACATCGCCCGTCCGCAAGCCGTCCTTGCTGAAATGATATACCTTTCAATTATGGGAAGCGGAATGAAAATCGAGAGTCTAAGCCCATCCATTGCCAAAGAAGCTGGCATCCTCAAGAGCGCATACAAACATGTTCCTGTAGGCGACTGCATCATTGCCGCCACAGCCATCAGAAACCAAGCTAAGATAATTTCAGACGACCCACACTTCGATTCTATAAAAGAAACCAAACGAACCTGGCTATAAACACAAACCCAATAACCCGGGGATTTGTGTGCCGGTTATTTGAGAACCGTGATACATGTTAAAGGAATTACGCCAAGAATTTATAAAACTAACTCAAGACAAAATAATTTTTTCCGTTTTTATTTTCGGTTCTTGGCTTGTTCCTCTCACTACAGCTTTGCTTCTCGGAATGAGAAATCCATTAGGGATCACTCAAGCTGTACTTATTTACAATATTTTAGCCGCACCTTTGGCTATCGTCCTAGGTAGTTTGAGAGAACATTCATTCAAGAAGGCAGAAGAATCAGAACTAAAACTAGAGGATGACATCCTCCTTCAGGCTATTGCTTTTTCTCAGAGCGCTTTATGGATATACCTCAACGTTGTGCCTATTCCAGCGAGTTTTTCAATTTCATGAAGTGGATTGTGCCTTCTGTTGCAATAATTTTTTATGTGATGCCGAGCATATGGCAAATTGAAAGATAGCAATATTTGGCGTTATAGATCAATTTTTACTTTAATAATAAGTATCACAAGCTCCATAGCAGTCCTCTGTTTGGGCTTTAACGTGGGAGTAATCTTTGGCGATATCTCTTAATTATTAACGGCTTCGATTTGCGAGATTTGCTATATATTTATCTTTTTATCGGCCCATTTTTAGCAGCATGCCTGCAAAATTCAGAACAATATGAAGGAAAGATATGGGCTAAATCCTTAGAATTTTCAACAAAAATAAGTAAGAAGAAAGAGTTTTGGTAACCCATTTTTGGCTATGATTGCTAATACTTTATTGGGCTTTGACGTATCCTGTGTGTTTTTAAT
>CAWAUU010000025.1:0-22321 GCA_963785215.1 Candidatus Bathyarchaeota archaeon | reverse complement strand
GTCATCGTGAGTGCAATCGACGGCAATACCAGCTGTTCCGCAAAATCCGCTTCCAACAGCCTACTGGTCTCGCCCAATAGAATCGGTGAACGACCTATGGTCTAGTATTAGCGGGAACTGGCTTGGTCTCGCTGCATCGACTATGTGGATCACTGGAATGTACAATGCTACCGGAAACTATAATCCGTATACTACAGCGCCAACCACTGCACACATCATGTGGACAAAGCCTGCGGCGCCTGGAGGCTTAATCGGAGGAGAATTCGGTGGAACTGACACAAGCAATTTCAACGCGCCTCAGCAGTACCAGCCAAAATTTCAACCAATAATTATGAATGGCATATTGTACTATCAGGAATTCCCAAACGCCCAATCTAATCCAATAGGATGGGTTGCCGTAAACTTACAGACAGGACAAACACTATGGACTTTCAATACCACTGAGGGTTTATTGTGCGGTCAAGTGCTTGACTATGTAACACCCAACCAGTATGGAGCCCTAACCTACCTATGGGGCGAATCACCCACATCACCACACGGAGCCACAACCTCAGTCCTCCCGAACCCTCCAGGGTACACTGGAGAAACATATAAGCTGTATGACGCCATGACGGGAAACTATATACTTACCATAGCCAACGGCACTGGAATGACGCTTACAGAAGATGCAGGTGGAGACTTGATAGGCTACTACGTTAACACCACTGCTGGCACACAAATAATCCAAGGCGTACCTGTCACTAATTCTCATGGCGGCGCACTGCTGGAGTGTTGGAACTCAACAGAGTGTATCGACGAACTCAACCCCGCGACTCCAGGATATTCATATTTGGACCAGTCAGAATGGTACTGGCAACCTATCCAAGGCGCCAAAATTCCGTTTAGCGATGGAATAATGTGGTCAGCGCCAATAGCTACTAACATTGCTGGTGTTCCTCTGCCTTCAACTCTCGCTATCAGTGGCCAAAATATCGAGAACGGTGTAATACTTATGACTGCGGCAGGTTCTGGAGGGACAGGGAGCTTCCAAACAGGGTTCCAAATTGAAGCAGGATACAATGCAAACACTGGAGCACAGCTATGGATAACTAATCGGACGGAAACACCAAACACAAGGCTAGCTACTCTTCCATCTACAGCTGGAGTCTACGCTGAAGTTTGCATAGATAGTGCGCAACCTGTAATGAATGGTTATAGCATGACTACAGGTCAGCTGGTATGGGGTCCAATTACACTTCCCGACGCTAATCCTTATAGTAGTATTGGTGGCTATCAATATGTTTCTGCTAATGGCATATGTTACATGTGGGGTTTCGGAGGAACCATATACGCTGTTAACATGACGACAGGAGCTTTCAATTGGGTGGTCACTACCGCACAACTGCTTGGCCCCTCTGGGTCTAACACGCCTTATGGTGTATGGCCATTATGGACCTTTACCGTAGGGTCTGTTGCTGGCGGAGAGCTATTCGTTCCAGTGGGTCACCAGTACAGTCCGCCGATGTTCCGTGGAGCTAACCAACTGGCAATAAACATTACTAATGGACAGTTGGTATGGGACAATATGGGCTTTGACGTTGTAAGCGGTCCCGCTATTTCCGATGGCATCATGACAGCGTTCAGTAGCTATGATAACCAGATATACGCCTACGGCCAAGGACCGAGCGCTACTACAGTTTCCGCACCTAGCGTTGGCGTTACAACTGCCACTCCAGTAACGATAACGGGTACAGTGATGGACATCTCAGCGGGCTCACAACAAGAAGCAGTCGCAGCAAACTTCCCTAATGGTCTTCCATGTGTTTCTGATGCAAGCATGACTCAGTGGATGGAATACGTTTACGAGCAGCAGCCAATGCCAACCAACGCGACCGGCGTCCAAGTTACCCTAACAGCCATCGACCCAAACCACAATTTTATCACTCTTGGTACAACTACAACTGATACCTCTGGTAACTACGGCTTCTCATGGACGCCTCCATCAGTCCCAGGACCATACCAGATCATAGCCACATTCAGCGGAACCAATTCCTACTACAGCTCATCTGACACAACCTACGTGAACGTGCAAGCATCGGCAACACCAGCGCCAACCGCTGTACCTGTAACAGGCCTAGCAACAATGTCAGCCCTAACTTATGGAATCGTTGCTGTAATAATCGTAATAATCATCGCAATCGTCATAGTCGGCTTACTCTTACTAAGAAAAAAGCCATAAAAACGCGCAACCGAAAAATCCATTTTCCCCTTTTTTAGTCCTTAAAAAAAACTATGGTTTCAACAATGTCATTGATAATTTGAGAGAAGCATCAGGGAGTTAAATAAATTGCAGTTGCAACATCAAGCGCAAAAACTAACTATGACCGAGTATAATCAGAGATACTATCAAATGCACAGACTAGAGATTAAACTCAGAGTTAAGGATTATAAAGAGAAATACCCAGATAAACGCAGGCAATGCCAGAGAAACTATAAGGTAAATCATAAAAGAGTACAAAAATATTTAGGAGTTTGCGTATGTCCTAAATGCGGCAAAAAAGGCTACAAGTACAGTTACACGACAACATACGATAATGGCAACAAACACATATTCGTTGAAGTTCAACATCTCAAGTGGAACGGGCACAAAAGCGTTTACGAGTCAGTCTGCTATGTGAACTGCGTTAGCGTTTGCGCCCAAGAAATCAAGATTGAAGCCAAAACAACGTTTTTGCTGCTGCAGAGAACTAATAGCGATTTTAGTCTTAAAAGTCAAAAAACAGAAAGCAATGGAGAATCAAAGGCATGAGAGAAAAGACAGAGAAGATATGGCTGAGTAGGCTCTGGTTAAATTCGAAAAAGTTCCTGAGAAAGAATTTGCATTTTTCTTTTCTCCTTCAATTTTCCAGAGCCTCAGCAAACCTTGAGGTGAGAATATGACGCCGGAGCAAGATGAGCTGTTTAGTGAAATCTTAAACGCCGAAGACGGCGACTACATCACGCAAGCCCAGGTGTGTAGGGCAATGAAGCCGCAGGGATGGTGAAAAAAGCAATGGAGAAAAGAATAAGGGCTGAGAAGGCTCTGGTCAAATTCACGACTACCATCTCACTTAGGACGTGAACATCGTGATAACGCATTTGCATTTGCGTTCTTTTCTCCTAAAAAAGTTCCAGAGCCTCAGCAAACCTCACTGAAAAATCAGAGTAATGGGTAGGATACGTTCATGAAAAAAAGGACTGTTTATTTCTTTGTTATGTTGGCTTTGCTGTGTTTGGAATTAACTTTAGATTTTTTTGAGGCCTAGAAACATGACCCAAACCGAAAGAATCACCATACGCCTAACTAAACGCTACCTACAAAACCTCAACTCACTAGTAGAAAAAGGAGAATACAACAGCCGCAACGAAGCCGTAAGAGCAGCCCTGCGCGATCTATTCCAAAAACACCAAAACGCAATTTCACCATAGAGCACAGCATACAAATTTTTCAATTAAGTATATAGTCGCCATTAATTTTCACTTTTACTCACCTCTCCCCTGCTTTAAACTGTCGTTTCTTCGATGGATTAAAAGGCGAAAATGGCGTATTCAAAAATTCCGTAAAAAGGTGAAGACATAGCTATGTGCGCGAAAGAAGAAATAAGCATTGACGAGCTTATCCGCATCGAATGGGACATGATGGCTGATTTGAGAAAGATGCTGGCTGACCTGTCGCTTTCCAAAAGCGAGAAAATCCGTGTAGCCAACGCTATTGCATACCACTCGATTGCTCTGAACAAGCTGCTCGCTCGAAAAGGCGAGAAAGAGGAGTTTAATGAAGAATCACTGGGCGATTATGTCATGCATTATGCTTCGGGTAGGATGCGCAGTTACGTGAGGAGAGGCTTCAGGTTTTGGAAGAGAAGGCTTTCATTTCAGAGGTAACAGGCGATCTGGGGTTTGCAGCCTTGGTAGGCGAGGACTTATTGCGCAGACCTAAAGCCCTGAGGGAACTTGTAGCTCATAAGGAAGTTATGGGCAGGCTTATCGAGGACCCAGTTTTCTTTGCAGCTTTAATGTGCGGCGACAAATGGCTCGTAAACGCGCCAGAGCATCAGAAGCTTCTTAGAGACGCAAGCCCAAGGCAGATTGCAGTTTGCGGACGAGGATGGGGTAAAAGCTTGGTTTTTAGCAGAAAGAACCTGTGGCTACTGTACACTAAGCCGAAGGTTGAAAGCCTCATCGTAAGCAGCACACAGCGGCAATCCATGATTATGTTTGATTACTGCTACTTTACCATCATGGCTAACCCGCTAATGCGGCAGATGATGCAGCGACCGGGGACAACCCGCACAACAATTAAACTTAAGCCCCCGCTGGGCGGACGCATTATTGCCTTGCCGTGCTCAAGAGATAAGCTCAGAGGCTACCACCCAGACTACGTCTTTATTGACGAGGCTTCGGTCGTTCCAGGCGAGATGATAACGGGCGAGATAATGATGATGCTAACGAAGCCGGGCGCAAGCTTAGTTATGAGCGGGACGCCGATGGGTTCAGACCATGTTTTCCGCAAAGCTTTCCTAGACACGAAACGCTACAGCGTACACCATTACCCGAGTTACCAGAGCCCGCTGGTTAGCACGACACAGCTTGATGAGTGGAAGGAAGTGATGACTCGTGAGGAGTGGCAGCGTGAGGTTGAAGGGTTATGGGTGGAAGCGACGCACACGTTCTTCCCCATGGATCTAATCGTTTCCTGTGCTGACCCTGAACTAGGCAACCCGGACTCGCCAGCCGCATACATCGAAGACATCGAAAAAGTCACGCCACACCAGAAACTCAATGGACCCTACTACGCGGGCCTAGACCTTGGCAAACAAGTTGACTACAGCGTGCTTGCCGTGGTTCAGAAGAGCTACAGCGGCGAGCTTAGGCTAGTGCATAAACGCCAGTTTCCCTTGGGTACGAGCTACCCTGAAGTCATTGGCTACATAGCCAGAGCGCAGCAGGTATTCAACTTTGAAAGCTTGCACGTTGACAAAGGCGGAATAGGCGACGCCATTGTCGATGAATTATACAATATTCAAGTACGCGGGGTTGAAGGAGTATTCTTCACGGAGACTGAAAAAGAAAGTATGCTGAACAACCTTAAACTGCTCATGGAAAAGAAACTCCTCAAGATAGCGGGAGATGACAAAACGCTAATCGCACAGGTCAACGAGCAACAGTATGAGTATTTGCAGCCTAAAACAGCGCAGGAAAGGATTCACCTCAAATTCTGGCATCCGCGGGGAAGACATGATGACCAGCTGATGGCTTTGGCATTGGCGTGCCGCGCGGCTTCGCGGGCAGCTTCGCCGGGCATCGGAGCTACACTTCCTCGATAATCTAAATAGTGACGGCAAAGGTATTTTCTCAACTGACTAGTGTTAACAAAGTAAAATTCTTCACCTTGACCCCAAGACATTTGGCGTCCAATTTATTAAGTATAAAGCTGTTATATTTGCGGAATCAAAATGAGTGCCCGCTGTGAAAGCATAGGAAAATATGTGCTTCCAATCTTCAGGTCCCTTGTAGCTAAAGAACTCATTAACACTTACCATTTAACACAGGTTGAAGCGGCAAGGAAACTTAAAACCACCCAAGCAGCAGTAAGCCAATATTTAAACTCAAAACGCGCCATCAAAGGCACCGAACAATTCACCGACGTCCTGCCCAGAATCCAAGCAGAAGCCAAAGAAACCGCCAAAAGCCTCGTAAACCAAGAGACAACTTGGGACGAAGTAACACTTGATTTTTGCAAGCTTTGCTCAACTTTTTACGTGACGAAAGAAAGCAAAACAGGCGACAACTACACAATATAGGTACCTATAGGAGTATCCTATTAGTTTCGCTTTACCTTGCGAAAAGAGGGTAGCTTATTGAAAAGGTTTTATCATGCCCTTCTTTTCTTTAATGCTCGCTTGTGCAGCCGCCAATCTTGCCACTGGAACCCTGTAAGGCGAGCAACTGACATAATCCAAGTTTATCCTATGACAGAACTCGATTGATGATGGTTCTCCTCCATGTTCACCGCAAATTCCAATTTTGAGGTCAGGTCTTGTTTTGCGTCCCCACTCAACAGTGATAGCCATCAACCTGCCAACACCTTTCACATCCAAGATTTCAAACGGGTTATCCTGCAAAATCTTATGCTCATTGTAGAAGGGCAAAAACTTGTTTTCAGCATCTTCTCTTGAAAAACTAAACGTTGCCTGCGTCAAATCGTTGTGCCGAAACTGAAAAACTCAGCCAACTCAGCTAACCTCCCAGCACGCATGCAAGCGCGGACCACCTCAATCATTGTGCCGACCGTGTATGGGATTGTTATGCCCAGCCTATCTTTTACTCTTCGTTCAACCCTGCGGATTAAGCCATACACGCGCTTAAGCTCCTGGCTTGTGCAAACCTGCGGAATCATAATTTCCACCTTCACAGGAACAGTTTCCTTAATCAATTCGCCAGCCGCAAGCAAAATCGCTTCAACCTGCATCTCATAAATCTCAGGATAAGTAATCCCCAACCGAACGCCACGGTGTCCAAGCATCGGGTTAACTTCCCTTAAAGTACGGATTTTCTGCAAAGTATCCAGTTTCTTCTTTAATTCAGAAGACTGCAGCTCAGCAAGATTTGAAAGCATATGGTCATCCTCAACTAAAACAGATTGAAGCGAAGGGTCAATATCGCGAAGCACCTGAGGCAACCTGCACACATTACCCAATGCTTCCTGACATTTCTGCAAAGTTTCAATTTGTTTTTCAATCGCTTCCTCAGAAGGCAAAAACTCATGCAGGGGCGGATCAAGCAAACGAATCGTAACTGGGAAACCTTGCATAACCCGTAAAATCTGCTTGAAATCATCCTCTTGCAACGGCAAAAGACGACGCAAAGCAGCAAGCCGTTCCTCAGGATTATCTGCCAAAATCATGTCCTGGAACAGTCCGATGCGGTCAGCAGCATTAAACATACGCTCGGTACGGCACAGACCGACGCCTTCAGCTCCAAACTTTAACGCTTTCTCAGCATCTAAAGGTGTATCAGCGTTCGTTCGCACTCCAAGCTTTCGAAAATCATCCGCCCACTCCAATATCTTATTCATATTCTCAGAGATTTCTGGTTCAACCATTGGGATTTCGCCAAGCCAAACCTTGCCAGAAGTGCCATCGATAGTGACGACTGTACCCTGTACAATTCTGTTGCCGCCAACATAAGCGACGTTTTCAACATGGCTAATTTTGATGTCGCCAGCTCCAGAAACGCATGGTTTACCCATACCCCGAGCCACAACCGCAGCGTGGCTGGTTTTGCCGCCGACCGAAGTTAAAATGCCCTGAGCAGCAAAGAAGCCGTGAATGTCTTCAGGCTTTGTCTGTTCCCTGAGCAAGATGACTTTTTTCCCCGCTTTGGTTTGCCGCTCCGCTTCGTCTGCGTCAAACACCACTTCGCCCGAAGCTGCACCAGGAGAAGCCCCTAAGCCAACGGCTACAGGTACAACGGTGTTATTTGGATCAATTTGACAGTACATTAACTGCGTTAGCTGTGAAGCGTCTAGCCTAAGCAATGCTTCTTCCTTGGTGATTAAGGCTTCGTTTACCATGTCAACTGAAGTTTTCATGTTTGCTGCCGCGTTCATTTTCGCATTGCGCGTTTGAAGCATGAAGAGTTTGCCTTCTTCAATGGTGAACTCCATGTCCTGCACTTCCTTGAAATGATGCTCCAAAGTTTCGCGCACCTTCGAAAGCTCCCTATACATATCCGGCATAGTTTGCCTCATCTCCGAAATTGGCTTTGGAGTTCTGATTCCTGCCACGATATCTTCGCCTTGCGCATTATCAAGGTAATCGCCAAAAAGAATGTTCTCGCCTGTGCTTGGATCTCTTGTGAAGGCAACACCAGTGGCAGAGTTTACTCCCATGTTGCCAAACACCATGGTTTGCACGTTAGCTGCTGTGCCATTAGCTATTTTAGGGCTGATTTTGAATTCTCGACGGTAATCTACGGCTCTTTTGCCGTTCCAAGATGCGAACACCGCTTCTATCGCCATAAAAAGCTGCTCATATGGATCTTGCGGGATTGGTTTGCCAGTGTTATCTATAATTATCTGCTTGAAAATGTCAACTAGTTCTTGCATGTCCTGCGATTTCAGCTCGATGTCTTGAGTTACTTTTCGTTCTTCCTTAAGCCTCTCCATTGCCAAGTGGAATTGTTCGTCACTTATGTTGAGGACTATGTTGCCGAAAAGCGAGATAAACCGCCTGTAAGAATCCCAGCCGAACCGTTCATTTCCACTTCGGCTTATGAGCCCTTGAACAGTGATATCGTTTATGCCAAGGTTCAGTACGGTATCCATCATTCCAGGCATAGAAATTGCTGCTCCGCTGCGCACTGAAACCAGAAGCGGCTGTTCTGGGTTCCCAAAGCCCAAGTTCATGATCCTTTCAACTTCAGTCACTGCCTGCCGAACTTGATTGGTGAGGCCCTTTGGAAATTTGAAGCCGTTGTCAAAATATTCAAGGCATGTTTGCGTAGTTATCACGAACCCAGGCGGAACAGGCAAACCTATCTGAGTCATCTCGCAAAGTCCAGCTCCTTTTCCACCCAAAAGCTTCCTGTCTTTGCCATTGCCTTCATGGAAAGGAAAAACGTACTTTGTCGCGGTTTTAGCCTCGATGGGTTGCTGTTGCGGATAGCTTTGGTTAGTTTGTTCCAAAAGAAAATTCCTCACGCTATCCTAAATCATAAAGCAAAAATAAAGATATGTGACTGCACACCAAAACCAACAAAACTCAAAAACAATAGAGCGAACGCCCTACTTACAAACGATATAAAATTGTATAGGATAGCCCAAAATAACAACTAAACGATATGAAATCATATCGGATACCGAAATTCTCTACCTATTGTCTAGTTGTCGATTATTTCAATCATGGGCTTACCGCAGCGCCAAGGAGCCTTCTCCACGCTTGACGTCACCGGTGCAAGAAACCTCAAACTCACTCCTTACTCTATGACCGCGCACGATACACATAAACACTAGCAATCTGAAAGCCTCAATCCATGTAAAGGAAAGGCACATTATAACCGCTTAGGCTGACAACCATTTAACATGGGAAAAGCACACTACCGCACTTATCCACCTAAATTCTTGACCACTTAAACACATACACTTATAAGCGTGTATGCACATAGTGTGCTATGTGAATAAGCGAATCAAGGCGGAAATAATGACTAAAATAAACGCGAAATTTGGAAATTGGCGATTCGCTTATTTTAAAAATATATGACACGCAAATCGTGCAATAAAAGTAAGTGACTGAAATGGGCCGTATCAATGTTGACATCTCAGATGAGCTAGAAAAACAGCTAAGATTGGAAACAGTAGAAAGATTCGGGGGCAAAAAAGGCGACTTATCCCGAGCTCTTCAAGAAGCAGTAAAAACATGGCTCGACAAAAAAGAATAAAGAATGAAGTCGCCGCCTCTTCAAGCCTAATAACTATATTATAAGAATGCCTAGGTAAAAGGCGCAGGGAAGCCAGTTAGCCTCAAACACACCCTACCGCGCGGGTGTCATCATGGGCAATCTAGCTGGAAGTCCCTTTTTAGAATGGCAATCTCAAGCAAGTTGCGTTTACTCGGTTGATGGCAATGGGCAAGAAAAGTTTAAGCGATTCGTGAACAAATAAGCATTTGATTAATAGGGTGGAAATAATGGTTAATAGAAAATTGGAACTTGTGTTCATCGATAAGGAAGGGAAATGGTACCCTTTAGACGAAGTCGATCGTGAAGAATTAGCGGTAGGTTTAGAAAAAATTTCTAAAGAAGTCGCCAAACGACTGCAATTGTTAAAAGAGCAAAGGTAGAAACATTTCCGGTGGCTCTTCGTTAATTGACAATAAAGGTAAATTGAATTAGGTCATCGCTGACTTTTCGAGCAGTTTTATTTTGACTCTTTTTAGAGACTTTTGGCATCACTGACTAAAAAGGGACTACGTAAAATTCCTAAGCGTAGAATTCTCAAGTGCATTTGAAGCTTAAATATAACTTGGCAGTAACATGATAGTGGAGATAGTTTTTACATGGGTAGTTTTTCAGTGTCTTTACCTGCAAATTGGGAAGAGTTTTTGAAACGTTTAGCTGACGACCACGAAATTGACGTTAGCAAGGTCATTAGTGGATTGTGTGAGTGGGCTTTTTCTAGCTCTGACAGCAAGACGCAGTTTGAAGTTTGGTTGGATAAGGCTTATCCGCCAAAAGGCGAAGCTGAAGACAGAGCAAATGAAGAAGGCGAAGAAGCAAGCGAGGCTGAAGAAGAAAACGAAGACGAAGCTGAAGAAGAAGTCCACGAGGACAGAGACTACAGTGAAGACAGAGAACTAAAGCCTTAAAGGGTCCCAATCTAAAACAGTGCATTATTTTCACTAACTATTTATTCCAAAAATAAAAAACCCGAATAGCTGAGGTGAAAGAACATGAGTGAAAAAGAAAGTGCAAAGAATAGTGAGCAAGAAACAAAGCCACAAACATCTCCCGTAAAAGAAGTAAGACGATACACAGGTGCGAGAACAAAAAAGTAACTGCGAAGCTGAATGAAACGGAAACAGGGATCACGCAATCTCGCGGAAAAAAACAAAGACGACAATTCAAACTTGCTCCCAACAGAGGATAAGACGGGTCGTACTCTAAATTCGCCACTAAGGTTTGAATTACCTTGTCGCTGGAGACGAAAACTGGGCCTTTAGAATTAGCGTCTAAAAATGGCTGTATATAGCCATTTTGCCTTTTAGCTTGATAGCTTGACAGTTATGCCGAAATGTCCAAATTGTACAGCCCATCTGAAAGAACCTGATAAGGAATGGAACTTTGGGCGATTCCGAGTTAAAATGTATAAGTGTACTAAATGTGGAAATCAATTTAGAGAATTTTTCAAGGAAAGTACGCTGCAATTCGTGCTAAGCGCACACAACGGTGGTTTAGGAAAAATCAGGGTGACCCAAGAAACAAGTGACAGGCATAAAACCTATCAATAACCCGTTTCTACCTTGTGAAGGGGCCCCATAGCTTAGGGTTTTGATTTAGCTTCAATTTTAATCATAGGTAAGCTTCTGTTGCGTATCTTTGCATCATTCTATGGCTGTTAAAGTGGTAAGCGATTTTCCCGATTGAATTCTTCATCATTTTTATCCAGTCGATTCTCCTATTGTAGAACATAGGAATAACGATGTATTCTAGCTTGTTGTAAAGATCATCTAGCTCTCTTCTGCGGCCTTCTTCCTCCGAAACATTTTCGTTTGGTTGTGGTCCTATAGCCCAACCTGTAACCCCCTCAATCCAACCTTCGATCCACCAACCGTCTAAAACGCTGAAGTTTAAGACACCGTTGTGGGCCGCCTTCATTCCGCTTGTGCCCGAAGCCTCTAAGGGTCGCAAGGGCGTATTTAGCCAGACATCAACTCCTGAGACTAATTTAGCTGCGAGGTCCATGTCGTAGTTTGCTAGATAAACTATTTTTATCTCGTCTTTCAGTTTCTGCGCGTAGCCAAATATCTGTTCGATCATTTTCCTGCCGGAATCATCCTTGGGATTAGCTATTCCAGAAAAGATTAGCTGGATTCTGCCTTTTTCGTTTGCCTTTTTCAATTTTTCTAGATCTGAAAACACTAAGTCGGTCCTTTTATAGCCGGTTGCTCTTCGCGCAAATCCCAGCGTCAATGTGTCATAATTCATACCTGCATTTGTTACATTGTTGACGTAGTCAATCAATACTTTTTTTGCTTCCCCGTGGGCTCGCCAAACATCTTCATCAAGAATCCCGTCTGCTCTCACAAGTAAATCAGGTTCATTTGCCCATCCTGGAAAATACTTGTCATAAAGGTTCCTGAAGCTCTCACAGGTCCAAGTGTACGAATGGACACCATTTGTGATGGCGCGAATTTCATATCCTGGGAACATCGCTTTGGAAGAGTCTCGATGTCTCTTTGCTACACCATTATGATAATTGCTCAAGTTGAGGGCTAACAACGTCATGTTTAACCTTTCTTGCCCGCCGAGTTTTTTCAGGACATCAAGGGGTATGGGTTCTCCTAACACTTCTCGAACTAGATCGTAGGAGAATTTGTCATGTCCAGCGTCGACAGGAGTATGCGTGGTGAAAACGCATAGGTTTCTGACTTTCTCGATGTTCATTCTATTTTTTTGTAGCAGCTCAATGGCGAGGAGACTGGAATGGCCCTCGTTCATGTGGTATTTGCGAACGTCTAAACCTAAGGCGTCCAGTATTCTTGCGCCGCCGATTCCAAGAACAATTTCTTGTTTGAGGCGGTATCTTTCATCTCCTCCGTACAAAAAGGAAGTAATCTCCCTGTCCTCAGGATTGTTTCCTTCAATATCTGTGTCGAGGAAGTAGACGGAAACAACACCGCCTTTTTGGCTCTTCACCGTGTAAAGCCAGGGCTTGATTGTTACATCTCTTTTCTGAATTTGCACTTTCGCCTCTGTGGAAAGCAGCTGCATGTGTTCTGAGGGTTCCCACGAGTCGGGATGTTCTACTTGTTTTCCATCGCTGGTTATCTCTTGCCTGAAATGGCCTTTCTTATTAACCAACGATATTCCCACCAGAGGAACTTTCAGATCTGCACTTGATCTTATCGTGTCTCCTGCGAGAATCCCTAAACCTCCGTTATATGTGTGAATGTTGTTTGACAGCCCAATTTCCATTGAGAAGTAGGCAATTTTCTGTCTCACCAAGTATGCTTCTGGCTCAACCATTTTTTCGGTTTCCTGTGAGGATAATATTTCAGCTACTAATGAAAGTGCTAACTGATAAAGCATCTCTCGTTTTACTACTAACCTGCTTAGTAGGTCGGCGGTGTTGCAGTCAATCCTGGGTTTTTGCCCTTCTCTTTTTCTCTAATTGGGGACTGTTCATGGTTTGGGGTCTTCTATGGTCTTGCATAAGACAAAAGCGGAGCGAGCTGGCAGATAGAGGCTAAGCACATCTTGACTTTTTGCCCCAGAAGTGTCCACCATAGTGAAGTGGGTCTGCTGCGGTAACAGCCTGCCGTGTCCGCCGTACTTTGATGCATCACAATCTAGGATCATCATGTATTTTCCAGGGGGAGCTTCAAATCGATAATCAGTAAAGGATTGACAGGGATTAAAATTGAAGGCAAAAATCAGATCAGCCCTTTTGAAGATGATTACTTTTTTCTTGGAATCTTCATGCAGCAGTTGCGGGATGGATGCTTCAAGAAGGCGCTGTGTCTTGGCTAGTGCAATCATGTCGCGGTCGAATCGGGCTAGCAAATGATACTTTAGGTGAACGTCGTCTGCGAGATGCCATTGTCGACGAGCATGCTTGAATGACCAGTTGTTTCCCTCGCGGGGAAAATCTATCCAGTCCGGGTGGCCGAATTCATTGCCCATAAAGTTTAGATAACCGTGGCTGGCCGTGCACAGGGTTATCAAACGGATCATCTTGTGTAACGCTATTCCACGGGCGACCTTTGAGTTGTCATCATCGATCCGCATGTGATGGTACATGTCTTCACCGATCAGTCGGAAAATAAGTGTCTGGTCTCCCACTAACGCCTGGTCGTGAGATTCGGCGTAACTAATGGTTTTCTCATCTGTCCTGCGGTTAGTAAGTTCAAACCAAAGATGACTGATGGGCCAGTCCTCATCTTTGAAATCTTTTATTAGGCTAATCCAGTAATCAGGCACCCCCATTGCAAAGCGATAGTCAAAACCGAACCCGCCCTCTGACTGGGAAACGGCCAAACCTGGCATGCCGCTGACATCTTCGGCTATGGTGACGGCGCCAGGTCGGATATCATGAATCACTCGGTTGGCTAGAGCCAAATAGGTCAAGGCATCTTCATCCACGCTGCCATCGAAGTAATCGTTGTATGAAGTGAATACTCTGCTAAGACCGTGTTCCAGGTAAAGCATGCTGGTGACGCCGTCGAACCGAAAGCCGTCAAAGTGGAATTCGTCTAGCCAGTATCGGCAATTGGAAAGTAAAAAATGCAAAACCTGAGGTTTGTCGTAATCGAAGCAACGTGAATCCCATGCCTTGTGTTTTCCGCGTGGGCCTTCATGAAAATACTGAAATAGGGTCCCGTCGAAGCGGCTCAATCCCTCCACCTCGTTGGACACGGAGTGGGAATGGATCAGATCCATGAAAACGGTGAGCCCTTGGGCGTGAGCCGTGTCAATCAGGAGTTTCAAATCCTCGGGCGTCCCGTATCGCGATGAAGGGGCGAAAAAGCTTGATACCTGATATCCAAATGATCCGTAGTAGGGATGTTCTTGAATGGCCATTAACTGTAACGTGTTGTAACCAGCATTGACGATTCGCGGAAGCACTCCGAGAGTAAATTCACGGAAAGAACCGATTTTTTCTTCTTCCTGTGCCATACCGATATGCGCTTCATAGATTAATGGAGCTTCTTTAGGTCGTTTGAAATCGATTTTCCAACGATACGACTCCAGTGGTAACCATACTTGGGCGTTGAAAATCAAAGTTTTGGGATCTTGAACAACCCGTCGAGCATAGGCTGGAATGCGATCACCTTCGCCCCCTGCCCAATGAATACGGAGTCGAAACAGATCACCATGCACCAATTTGTCGGCGGCTAGGTGAATTTCCCAGACACCGTAATCGTTGATCTTTTCCAGCTCAAATTCTCTTTGCTCTTGCCATTTACTCATATCTCCTATAAGGTAAATCGCCGTTGCATTTGGCGCCCATTCACGGAAAACCCATTCGCCTCGTTGGAAATGTAGACCGAAATATTCGTGGCCAGACGCAAACTCTGCAAGGCTCATTTTCCCCTGTGTGAGACGCTGCTCTGTCTCTTCGATACGCTCCAAGCGATGTCGAATCTGATCAGAAAACGGCGCGAGGTACGAATCGCTTCTCAGCAGGCGGATCAATCGACTTTCAAGACCACTCATCAAAATACCCTACTCTGATTTAACACACAAGTAATTTAATTCTTTTTCCAGAAGCCGAGAACAAATCGAAATATCTTGCTAGCGCATATTTTAGTTTAAAAAGGATTCCTATTTTGATAACGTGCAAAAGTATTGATTTCACAATTAGTCATCGATTGTTCTCTACGCTTTGAATAAGAGGGGATGTTTAGTTTAACTGAATGCGAAGCCGATGATTATGCCTATTATGAATCCGATGCTTAGTGGTAGAATGCCTATGATGAGTGCTCCGTATTGATATACAACGGAGCCGTATTGAGTTGCATAATTTTTCAACTCGCTAAGACTTAAACCGAAAAAGCCAAAGTAGGCAACCACGAAGAGTATAATTGCAGCTATAATGGCGATCTTTAGGAATAAATGGATTAGATAGCCCACGATTAATCCGATGACAAATATTATTATCATTAAGACAATTGGTGGCAAACCACCTATGCTTCCAGAAGTAATGAAATGAAATACTTCACCTAACGCGTTCAAACTCCGCAACTCCACAGTAAACTACATGTGATTACAAATAAATATTAAACTTGCGTAGCTGTAAACCCCAGCAACAGAACGGCTGCTTTATTCAAAGGTGATGCTGGAAAATTCAGGTTCTGACTCAAAGCATACGCTATCTGCTCTTTTTTTTCGCCGTTTATGACTATGCGCAGTCTGTTCAGTTTTTGTTGTGGTTTTTAGATGTGGGGGAAGAATGTGTGGGGAACTACTATACCGAAGAGGGCTCCAAATATTATGCTTATTACGACGAAGATTATCCATGCCAGTATGGCTATTGCGATGCCGCCCAGCCAGCTCGTTCTGAAGCTTGCTTTGTAGACCCAGATCCAAGCTATGAGAGCTAAAATTAGTGCGATTATGTATGCCGCTGAGCCGATTAGCGCTCCCAGAAAGTAACCCACTATAAGCAATGTGACAGCGTAAACTATTGGGCCAAACAGCGTAGCAATCATAGCTTCGCCAAAGGTGGCTTTTCCGCCAGTTACTGCTTTGCCAGCTAACCACACGGGTATTGAGACCACTATCCACAGAATAATCAAGCCGATGATGGTTACAATCAGACTTGTCAAAGTCATATTCGCAATAATTACATTGCTCAAAATCTACACCGAATAATAATTAAATTTTTTTAGTTTATAAACTATTTCCCTGACCCCAAATTCCGCATAACCGATGTGAAGAGTTTAAAGTGTTATCGCACGCTGAGCTTTCCAAGAAAATTGTATTAAAAAGTTCAATTCGTTTATATATAAGACAATTCGGCAAGCAAAATCTCGGTTGATACAAAGTTGCTGAACTTTGCGCAGTGACAAACTATTAATTCTGCAATAAACGACCTCTATATAGAGGTGATATAAATGTCTGGCGAAAAGAAAAAAGTTGAGAAAAAAGTCGAGAATGCTGCTGAAAAAACTGGAGCTGCAGTCGGTAAAGGCATAAAAAAAGGTGCTAAAGCCGTCGAGAACGTTGGGAAGGAAATCAAGAAAGAAATCAAGAAAAAATAATAAGAGCAAAATTCAGAGGACAAATCCCCTTTTCTCTTAAAACAAAAAAGAAAAGTATTTGTTTCTATCTATGTCAATTCTCTGTTCAATTAATCTTGGAGGATGGGGACTGTTTCCAACTATTCTGTTGAAGAAAAAAACATTCACCATTATGTTGAGAACTTTTGGTTAGGGATAAGGATTTATGGTGGCTTTATCTCAAACTTATTTGACGTTAAGGCTCCTCTGTTTTGCGGGCATAAATTGACTTACAACTACAATTTCGATGCAACGCACGCGCTAATAATAAAATTTTAATGGAGGTTGAAATTTTTGAAGAACAAGGCACACAACTATCAGGAAACATTTAGGATAGGTCTTAGACTATACCGTGGATTACTTTTAAACTCGTTCGGAGGAAAAGCTCCACTGTTTAGTGGACACAAGTTAACTTATAACTGTAACCTTAAGTGTAAAATGTGCCCCTTCTGGAAAAGATCCAGCGAAAATTTAAGCACCCAAAAGGAAAAAGAAATTCTAAAGCAAATTTACGATTCAGGCGTTTGCGCCATTGGGTTTGAAGGGGGAGAGCCGCTCCTAAGAAAAGACTTGACTGAAATTCTAGCCTATTCTCGTTCTCTGCCTCTGCATACAAGCCTTATCACCAATGGCACGCTCCTCAAATCAAGGATAGATGAAATAGCACCATACATCAACGGTATCGTCTTTGTTTCATTAGATGGTCTGGAGAAAACTCATGACCAGATAAGAGGTGTAGATGGCTGTTTCAAAAGAGCGATAGAGGGCATAACTGCAGCCAAAGAGAAGGTTTCTGTAAGAATCAATACGACCATAATGGCAGATAACATCCATGAAGTAGAAGACACGGTGAAATTGGCAAAGGATTTAGGTGTAAAAATAGTATTGTCGGTAGCTCATGAGTACCATAACATTGAGGAGTCTGCACCTCAAAGCCGATGAAATCAAAAAGGTTGCTAAACAGCTTATTGAATTAAAGAGAAAAGGCTATCCTATTATGAATTCAACTAATTATTTTAAAGTAATAGCTAAAGAAAAAAACTGGAAGTGCAAACCCTGGTCGATTATCAATATTGGTACAGATGGCCGGTTGGTTCTGCCTTGTTACGTTCTTAATCAGTACGAGACGAGTGCTTCTGTTTTTGACAGTAGCATTAAAGCGGCCACTTCAAGTTTTGATTGGAAAGTAACGCATAACTGTGTAAAATGCAATCTTCATTGTTACGTGGAGCCTTCTCTTGGTGCTTTCATGGGATCTACGAAGCTGGACAGATTGGGCTTTCCCAGTTAGAGCAGAGGTCAAAAGAACGGAGATGTTAAAGGAAAACATTTGTGGCAAATATTAACTTATTTGCAGAGTAAAAAAAAGTAATCAAAAAAATGTGGCGCTCTTCTGCATTTACGAGAATGCAGGAGCTTCCGTTTGGTCGTCTCTATAGTTTCGTTACAAGGTGGTGTCCACAATAAATACATATGAAAGCGAAAGAACAGTGAGCAACAGTCGAACCATAGTGCTAACAGCTGACCAAGCCCTTATGACAAATTTCAGTGGCATATCCTTCTTTGATTTTGGACATTGCATCCCATACCGCCTTGTACCAGAGCCCTTCTTGAAAAAAGTCTTAGCCTCTCCTCTTCAGACAGACGGTCAAGGAAGAGCCAAGATAGCAACATATGCGCTGAGAAAAGTGGAAGCAGCCCTTCTTAATGCAGGATTCGAAAGCAAACAAGTAATTGTCACGACACCAAACAAAATACGTAAAGCAATTACCCAGAACACCTGTATTGTCGGTTTAAGCGTTGTTGACCCCCTAGGCAAGGCACCAGTCACCTATACGCTCGCCGCGCTTCTGGGCGGAGGAGACTCTTGCACAAAAGTCGAGTTTCTAACCCTGATGAAAGAAGTCAAAGCGCTCAAGAAAGAATACAATTTCAAGCTTATAGTTGGAGGCCAAGGAGTCTGGCAGTTGTCACCGGTCCAAAAAGCGTTAGACATAGATACCCTGTTTTTTGGCGAAGCCGAAGCCACTTTTCCGCAACTAGCCCGCAAAATAATCAATGGTGAAAAAACGCCCTCAATCGTTTACGGCAAAACACCCTCAGTCGATGAAATTCCAGCTATTGTTAATCCGTCTCGATTAGGCGCAGTCCAGATTACCCGAGGCTGCCCAAGAGGGTGCCAATTCTGCTCGCCGACTACGCTGGAATTCAGAAGTATGCCTCTTGAAAAGATTTTGGCGGAAGTCAAAGTTAACGTAAAAAATGGTTTAAAACATATTGATTTAAGAAGTGACGACATACTGCTATATGGTGCAAACGGCATATGGGTAAATCATGAAGCCGTCACTAAACTCTTCAGAACTGTAAAAGAAAAGTATAACGTGTCAGTGACTTTTCCTCATGTTTCTATCGCCACTGTCAGGCAAGACCCCAGTTTAGTTAAAGAGATATCTGAATTAGCCAGCTTTGATTTTAGGCATCCGACATTTCCAGATGTAGGATTAGAGAGCGGGAGCCCAAGGATAATTGCTAAGTACATGTCTGGAAAGCCTAGGCCTTGGATGCCGCAGGAGTGGTCTGAGACAGCCCTTGAGGCTACTAGAATAATGAACGAAAATTATTGGTATCCTTGTTACACGATGATAGTTGGCTTCCCAGATGAGACAGAAGATGACATAGTCAAATCCATAGAACTTGTGGATGAGTTAAGAAACATGAAGGCTATGGCTTGGACGTTTCCGCTTCTTTCGATCCCTATAAGTAATACGCCTCTTGGGAAGCAAGGCTATCCAAGCTTGAAGGCTATGCCAAAGGCTGTCTGGGAGCTGTTCTGGGTTTCTTGGCAACAAAGTCTTTGGTTTGCCCAAAAAGTTCGAGACCAACTGCTTAGTGAATTAACAAACCCCCTTTACAGGCAAGCGGCTAATAGACTATTTGACGCTGGCATTGGATCGCTAAATAATTTCTTTGCACAAATGCGTGAAGATCCTCTCACAGCTTTTAGTGAGGGGACGCAGCTTGATTTTCATTCGATTAATGGCATGATGACATTAGCCAGAAAGCTACCCAAGTATCTACTGAGCGCAGGCTAAAACAGGTTGATTATAATGAAGCCCATAGACGTTGCCATTCTCACAATGAACAGCGACCGAATGTTGAGGGCTGCCATTAATTCTGTTTACCAGAACGTGCCTGTCGACAACCTCATTATTGTTGACGGTTACTCCACTGACACTACAGCGGATATAGTGAAGGAGTTCCAAGCAAAATACGGGAACGTTAGCTTCATTCAAGAAAAAGGAACAAGAGGCACCGCTAGGCAGACTGCAATTCGACTGGTAAAAAGTGACTGGTTCATGTTTGTGGACAGCGACGTTCTCCTGTCAAAGAACTGGTTTGCAGAGGCGGAAAAACTAGTAAAAGACAATGTGGGCGCGATTTGGGGAATTGAAATTTGGTCTGTGCTGAAAGGAAGCAAATTACTGAAGCTGTTTGAGAGGCTCACATTAAAAATATTTGAAAAAAGAGGCGGAACTCACGATACGCTGATTCGACGGAAAACAGTTGAAGACATCAAAATACCCTATCAGCTGCACACTTACGAGGACGGATACATCAAAGAGTGGATCGAAAAGAAAGGCTATGTAGTCTTGGGCGTCTATGAACCATACTGTATTCATTTTCGGCCAGATGCAGTGTGGACAACCAAGAAACAAATCGAATTTGTGGTCAGCGACCTCAAATACGCGGTTCACCGTCCCAAACTTATACTTTCGTACAGCATATACGCAGGCATCGCTGTCTACCAAACTGTCTCAAACAAATTCAAGCGAACAGGCTAAAGGCGCAAGCAAATATTTCAATCCATTCACATCATTTTGATGCATTATTGTTTCGATTTGGAGAAAGCATTTTAACTTAACGGCCTCGTACTTAGACGCAGTAACTGGTACGAGGGCTTGAATGAGCATTAAGATTGAGTGCCTCTCAAAGTTTAGGTAGGTTGTTGCTGTGACTGCTCGGAGCGCGATTGAGTATGTTGCGGGGCGAATTTTCCGCCTGTTTGGTAAACTACGTTTGACTGGTATTATCCATTTGGTATCGGAGAAACGGACATTTATGGAGTACTTTAGGGGTTTTGAGAAAAATCTTGCTGTGCGCGGAATATTTGGGGATGAAACTGAGGAAGTTCTGAAGAATCTGAAGGTCGATTTTATCTCGTTCGGTTATATGGGTGTCGACGACAATGATGGGCACTTGATGGTGAACAAGCGTTACTTGAACAGCGGAAGCAAAGAAGACATTTATCTTGACATCATTCATGAACTCTGCCACGTGAAGCAGCACATGGAAGGCAGGGACCTTTTTGACCCACGTTACGATTACGTGGATAGACCGACAGAAATCGAAGCATACCGTTACGCGGTGCAGGAAGCCAAGCGCATTGGGCTAAGTGCTGCAAGAATTCGCCAGTATCTTAAGACTGAATGGATGAGCACTGAAGTTTTGGACAGGCTAATAAGGAACATGGATGTGAACCTTGAAGAACCCTAATTTTCGCGGCCAAGATTTTAATGGCAGTTGGTAATGCCTTTACTATTGAAACTGTTGTGCTCGGTGCAGTCTAAAACCTCTTTTATGTATTATAAATAGGCTGAGAGAACTGATGTTGAACTTTCTGGTTTGAATCTGAATCTATGCATAAATCCAAGAGTACGCCTTTTCGGTTTTCAGGCTTTGCAGTTAACCTGGACGTCAGAGCCGACACCTGTCTTCCCAAAAACGTATCTTGGCAGAGTCGAGCTTGATCGCCATCAACTTTTCCTCAATATAGCTTCCCTTAATCTCCGCTTTCACTTCAGAATCGGTCGTGGAATCAAGCACTTTCTTAGCAGTTGAATTGCCAAGCTTCGGCCTCTCCACTAAAAACGGCGTCTCCACTAAAAATTGTAAAAAAAGAGACCTTTTTCCCCAACTGCTCGGGCAACATGCAAACAAAAGTTGCGGTAGTTTAGAAAGAGTGCTTGGTGAAAACGCTTAAGCATCAGAACATTATTGTTTATAATCAGCAGTTACTTGTAGCAAGAGAAGTGTAGGTTCTTATGGGTTATTCAAAAAGGCAAGGTGGTAGTTACGAGGGAAGACGGGGCCACGGCAAGGGTGTTAAACGTTACCCTGTTGAAGTGGGGGAAGAATTAGAAGTGGATATTGTGGAATGTAGCCCAAAAGAGGAAGGCATAGCTAGAGTTCAAGGTTTAGTAATACACGTTGCCGACGCAAAGCCAGGAGACCACGTGAAAATAAAGATAACCCGTATTGGCGGCACAACAGCAGAAGCAAAAGTAATAAAATAGTATGTGCTCCCAAAAACGCAGCTTAAATTTTGGAAAAATTCGTGCTGAAAATGGGTGTTCGCTAATTTTCAACTTTATATGCTGAAGATACCCATTTAAACAACGCAATTTTAAGCTTCAACTGCTTCAATCATGGCTTTACCGCAGCACCAAAAGCGTCTCCTCCACGTTACCTTACTAAAAACTTGAAAAAATCAACGCCGACATTTGTGGCGAAATTTAAAGTTTCATTGTTGGTTAGGTACAGTCACATAGTCTTAAGAGTTTTTTTCGCTTTCTCTATTCTATCTCTTGCAGGAATGGAGGTGAATGTTTTTGTCTAGGAACACGCATTCTTCAAGTATGGAGCCCAAAATGACTTCAGACGGCAAATTCATGTGCGAAGCGGACAACAAAACCTTCAACACAAGAGAAGACTTCAATAGGCACTGCTCAGAAGCGCATGTG
>CAWAUU010000024.1:0-38406 GCA_963785215.1 Candidatus Bathyarchaeota archaeon | reverse complement strand
TAACTCAACTACTCGCCTTAGGCGTCCGACCGAACTACGTTTGACTACCTGAGGGGACACACAGTCGGCACCGTCTCGCGAACATCCGAAAGCACCAGGAATAGACAAACTATGCAAAATCTACTCAGCCACAAAAGCGCTATAAGATCAAAAACACAAGTCAACAAAGTCGAAGCCCTCAAAGAAATCACACGTGCATGGGGAATGAACCCAGAACAACTACTCGCCAGAGACGCGCTATCTGAAGGTGCAGCAACCCACATAAATCCGCAAGAACTAGAAAATTATCAACTCACCGTTCTAAGCAGCCAGTTGCGGGAGCTAATTAGACAAGAAAAATAGAATAAAATGAGCCCCTGGAGTGGCGGGTCCGATGGGATTTGAACCCATGACTTTCAGCTCTCTTCACACCCCAAAATGGGCGATAGAAGGCTGACGCGCTATCCGTACTGCGCCACGGACCCTTTTCGGACACTTTAATGGAACACTTACAAATATAATTTTATCCTTTTAGGGTTGCGTTTATAGCTATCTTTCGCTCATCCCTCAAGCACAGTTAAGGAATGGCATAGTTGATTTGGAGATTTGGTACATTAGAACGATCAGTTTATGTGGTTACCGCTTGAATTTTTTGGAAGAAGAAAAACGGTTTTTCTCAGCTTCTTCTCTTAAAAAAATTCAGACCGCTGAATTTCCACACAGCCGCAAATTGAAGCATCTAGCAGATCGCTAGGTAGACTGTTGCGCACGCCTATGCCCGCTGAGCACAGCCGCCGAAAAATTGTTTTTCCCGCAAACGCTTAGTCTTTTAAGTTGCCGACCCGCAGTTTTTCCACGTCAGCATCAGCCGGAACCGAAACCACTATGGATTTGTCGAGGGCTTTTCTGCCAAAGTTCACCTTCACTTCACCCGTCTTGGCATCGGAATAGTAAGCCGTTAATTTGGCGGCTGTTTCAATGGCGTTTTTGGTTTTTGGTCCCTGCAAAATGGAGGTGGGACCTACAATCTCGGGCAACTCAAAATAGTATTCGCTGTTCGTTTTTCTTGCAACTAAAAGCTTGTTTTCAGCCTCGTTTCGTCCGACAACGATTTTGTTTTTGCCCAACCTGAAGTGCCTGCCAACTCTGAGCAAAGTAATGTCCGCCATGGAAACATGTTTCTTGTAGGTGAAGAGGTCTCGGATTTTCTTGGCGTATTCCTCGTAAGTTAAGAGGCATCCGCCTGCGGGACACGGATAATCTTTAATGTTGAATTCTTCGGCAAGCTTAAACTGAGGCTTCCTTGACCGTCCCTGAATATCCAGCAGCTTCGACCTGTCAACTAAACCCTTCTTTTCAGCTTCGGTTTCAGGCAGCAACCGCGCGGAGAGAGGCCTCAAAACCTTGCCTTTCAAACCGGCTTCCTTTTCAATCAGCATCATGGCGGGATAATGCTGAGACATTGGTCGCTCATCCAAAACTTCGCCTGTAAAAATGAAGGCTGCACCCATCTCTTTCGCGTATTTCTTGGCTCTTTTCATGAGGAAAATTCTGCAGTCAATGCAGGGGTTCATGTTTCTTCCGTAGCCATGCTTGGGCTTGCGGAGCATCCGCAGATAATCGTTTCCTGCAGCAACCATTTTTAGGGGCACATTTAACTGTTTAGCTGCATCCACTGCTGCGCAACCGTCTTTTTTGCAGAGGCAAAATGGGCTTCTAACGTTAAAGGCAGTTACTTCGATGCCTTGCTTTACAATCATTTCTGTAGCAAGAATGCTGTCTAATCCGCCTGAAAGCAAACCTAAAGCCTTAACGCGAGTCATACCGCAAATAGCATTCTTACCCTAAATAATAATCTAACGATAAACAACAGAAGAAAAAACCTGACAAAGATAAATAAGAATAATCTTGCTAAATCCAGACGGTTTTCGCATGAATCTGGCCTTTGTTAAGAGAGCTTGACTTATTTGCGAAGCCCAGTCTATTCGTTATCTTAAGCGAACTTGACTTTTTGGCGAATTTCAGTTGTCAAAAAGCTATAAAATCTTAAAACCTTTAACGAAAATGGCAAGAGAGCGCTTGGAGGAGAAACAATTGGTTGTTGAAAAAACCGAAAGCATCATCAGCTTTCAAGAATACGCCGCTAAAAATGCTGAAGCAAATATTACTGTTTCTAAGTGGAAAGACTATAAATGGCAACTGAATAACTCGATAAAAACTGTTGCTGCTTTTGAAAATTTTACAGGTATTAAATTTACAGAAAAAGAACATAAAGAACTTGAAAAAACAATCCGCAAATTTCCGCTCAGCATAACACCGTATTATGCGTCATTAATAAAGAAAGAAAATTACCGTAATGACCCCATATTTAAGCAGGCGTTTCCTAATCCAGCTGAACTAAAAATTTCAAAATACGACATGAAAGACCCTTTACATGAAGACAAAGACAGCCCCACCAAAGGAATTACTCATCGATACCCTGACAGAGTACTTTTTCTAGTCAGCAACCGATGCGCAATGTACTGTAGACACTGCACGCGAAAAAGAAAGGTCGGCGATCCTGACCACATTCCGTCAAAGCAACAGATAATCCAGGGAATTCGGTACATAGAAAACAATCGCCAAATACGCGATGTGCTGCTTTCCGGAGGCGACCCTCTCATGTTGCCTGATGATTATTTGGATTGGATTCTGACAGAGCTAAACAGCATTCCACATGTTGAAGTAGTGCGAATTGGCTCAAGAATACCCGTTGTTCTTCCCTACAGGATAACTGATGAGCTAGTGCAGATGCTCAAGAACCATCAGCCATTATGGTTGAATACCCAGTTTAATCATCCAAGAGAATTCACATTATCTTCCCGAGAAGCCCTCAGAAAGTTAGCAGATGCAGGAATCCCACTAGGAAACCAATCTGTACTGCTGGCAGGCGTAAACGATTGCCCCCAAATTATGAAAAAACTCAATCAAGAACTTGTTCAAAACAGAGTGCGACCATATTATCTGTTCCAATGTGACCTCTCAGAAGGGCTCTCTCATTTTCGAACACCAATCGGAAAAGGCATCGAAATCATGGAAAGCCTTGTCGGGCACACAAGCGGGTTTGCAGTCCCCAAATACGTCATAGATGCGCCCGGTGGTGGAGGAAAAATTCCTGTTATGCCAAACTACATTGTCTCATGGTCCGCAAATAAAGTGGTCTTAAGAAACTATGAAGGCGTCATAACCACATACAAAGAACCCGACAACTACAAATCAATTCCGTGCGACAAAAACTGCGACAAATGCGGTCTGCAGCCAAAATTAGGTGAAGAGGAGCAGACAGCGGTAGGTGTTGAAAAATTGTTAACCGACACCGATGAAATATCGCTCGTACCAAACGGAAACGTTCGAATGAAACGGAGACAAAAAGGCCGACGAGAGTGTGTTGCGGATGCTTAAAATTAAAGATGACTTAAAATTCAGAATAAGAAACGTCGCTTTAGAAGACATAAGAGAAGTATACAAGCTGCTTGTAGCGAACAGGCCATACGTCGGGTTAAATTCTCGATACACCTATTTTCTTTTAGCTAAAGATTTCTCAGATACCTGCGTCGTTGCCGAACATGATAACAAAATAATTGCGTTTTCTTCAGGGTATGTTCCACGAGATAGGCGAGAAACTTTTTTCATCTGGGAAGTTGTCGTTCACAAAGATTACCGGGGACACGGCTTGCAAAAACGCATGCTTCTTCACCAAATCAGAATAACAGAAGCAAAATATTTTGAAGGCACTGTAAACCCTTCGAATGAAGCATCTAAACGAAATTTCTGCGAATTAGCTCAACTACTTAACACCAAATGCACAGAAAATGTGTTGTTTAGCGAAGAGGACTTCGAAAACGATGGTCATGAAGCCGAGATTCTGTTCAGAATCGGACCAATTTTAAAAACTGAGGTAGAGAAATTTAGTTAGTATGCAAGCGCCAGCAACGTTAAAGCATGCCCAATCATTTTCTCAAAAATTACATAAGCGAGGTGTAGCGTCACTGTTGCTTACATGGTTAACATAGCGAAATTCTAGTTTTTCAACCATTCCCAGCTTGCTTGCTCCCCTTTTTTGTAGAATAATTTAAAAACCCATTTGAAAATAAAACATTTGGATTTATACTCACTAATCGAGGATTAGCTGTGGACATCAGCATCTTCATCCCAGTTTACAAAGAATCGAATCAGCTAGCGTCCATGCTAAATAAGCTAAGTTCTCAAAACGTAACCAAAGAAATTTTTGTAACAGTTGATGAGCCAACCCAAGATTTTTCCGAAAAAATAAAACAGTTAGAGAACGATAACATCAAATTCATTGTTAACAAAGAGCGCGTTGGGAAGGCAAACGCACTAAATAGCACAGCTAAGTTGTCTTCGGGAAAAGTGCTGCTTTTCCTTGATTCCGATGTTGAAATAAGTGATGATCCTGATTTTTTGAAAAAAATTATTATGGAAATGCAGCTGGCTGATGTGCTTGATATAAAAAAGAGGGTTTCAAAAGGAAAATCGTTTTTGTCCAAGATGGCTTATTATGAATATTTTACGTTTAACATTAGCACTTGGTTATCGTCAAGGTACATGCATAAGTGCCCTGCCGTGAACGGTGCAGCGTTTGCGATTAAGCGGGAAATGTTCGAGAAAATTGGCGGTTTCCACAAGGTTGTTGCCGAAGACATTGACATTGCAACAAGAGCTTTCCTAGCCGGTAGCAGCTTCGCATACACCACCGACGTTGAAGTAAAAAACGTTGTTTACTCCGAATGGGGAAAATGGTTTAAGCAGCGCCGAAGATGGGCAATAGGTCAAGCGTTATGGTTAGAAAACTGGTATCGTGATTTAGCAAAAAAATTCATTAAGAAACCACAAGTTTTTCTTCCAAGCCTATTCTTCCTTTACCCTTCCATCGCCATTTTCTTCATAAGCGTTCTAATGCCAAACCTCTGGATGTACAATTCGCTACTGATTTTTTCACTGTTTTTATCAGTAAAATTCAACATTTTAATGCCAGTTTTTCTAGTTTCCCTTGCAACCGCAGACTTACTTAAGATTTTACTTATTTCACTATCCAGTTTTGGTTTAACTGCCGCTGTTTTCTACGGTTTCTCAAGAAAACTTGGTTTCAAGGAAATAAAACTTCATGAATTATTCGTTTACTACTTTTTCTACTCCAACATATGGATGGTGTTAATAATTATTGGTTCTATCCAAGTTTTTGTTTTTAGGAAAAAGGTTGCCCCAGACTGGAGAACTGAGGTGCCGAAAAGCGACATACAACAAATCAGTCCGTCTTCATTGCCTGTGCCTTGAGTTCTTTAGGCATCAGTTCAATGGCATACCTTAAAGCTGTTCTAGGCATAATCTTCTTATTTTTAAAGACGTAGTCGAAAACTTCTTTTTGGTGCTTTCGGCTTTCCTCTTTAAGTAGCCACCCATAACCTTTTTGCACCATATCATCTTCATCGTCCAACAGCAGGTCACATATCTCGAAGGCTTCTTGCATGAAATCGCCTTTTTTTGCTGGAACAATAAGCGACACAGCCGCAGCCCGTTTAAGCCAGCGGTTCTTAGATTTAGCCCAGCTTTTCACATCGCTTATGCTTTCGGGGTATTTCTGGATTAAGTCGCCGATAGTGTGGTTGCAGAAGCCGTCGCATTTAGCCCAATTATTAATGTAGCGTTCAATCCACATCTTGAATGTTGCCAAATCGCTTGGTTCAAGGTGCTCAATGTAGTTGGGCAGCCAGAAGGAAACTATGAAGGCTTCCTCGGTGTAGTCGGAGCGGAAAAGCTCTTCGCACAACTCGAAAATTGTTTGCTTATCTTGGGTTTTTACTTGGTTCCAATATTTTTTGGCTATTTTGCCAACAGTTCCAGTTTTGACCCCATAGTATTTTACTTGTTCTTTAAAGAAGCGCTGAAAACTTCTTTGTATTTGCGGGTCTGTGTTAGCTTTTAGGTCTTCTCTTATTTGGGCAAGAATATTGTTCATGCCGATAAAGCGGTTTTTTATGATTAATAGCTTTTTCTAAAATATTATTTACGAAAAAGTTGAAGGTTAAAAACAAGGGTGGAATTGGTGGTTAGTAATCTTCCATTTGGAAAAGGACTAAATTTAACGGAAGATGCATATTTTTGAAGGCCCATCTTCAAAGAAATTATTACACTTTGTACTTCTTTATTGCAAATTAAAGATACTGGGTTTGATAGACAGTCTTATTAGAATCCTCCGACAAAGAAAGGCGGGAAGGGTCTCAAATGAATTTCTCTCAGAGAACGTACTTCTCAGTTTTGATTCTTACATTTTTAGTCTTATCTGTTGTTGTAACGACCGAGGTTTACGCTCAACAATCAACGTCCTCTCAAACAGAGTGGTTCAAAACGATTGGGATATACGATGAAGAACTTGTAAATGCTTTGATTCCGACAAGCGACGGAGGATACGCGGTTGCTGGCATCGCAAGCTCTCCATCTTTAAGCGCCGCCGCTAATCAGCCCGTGAGCTATTTTTGGCTGGTAAAAATTGATTCCAGCGGAGACATTCAATGGAGCAATATTTATCCTCAAGCAGGAAACGACGCGGGCGCATATTCAGTGGTTCAAACTTCCGATGGAGGTTACGCCTTAATGGGAACCTCAATACTCTCAAACGGAACAGATCAAGAGGTTTGGCTACTTAAGACAGATTCAAACGGCAACTTACAGTGGAATAAAACTGTGGATACAGGCTACACTTATAATTTTGTCATTTCACTGCTTCAAACAAAAGGCGGCGACTATGTATTGGCTGGAAGTGGAAGCAGCGGGACGACAGGCAACACAGGTTGGTTAATTGAGACAGATTCCAATGGCAACTTATTGTGGAAACAAACTTATGAAAATGTAGTTCCAAGGGCTTTGATTCAGACGAGCGACGGAGGATACGCCATAGCCAGTGCCTCGGGAGAGCTTATCAAAACGGATTCAAAAGGCAATTTAAGCTGGAAGAAGTCCTATCCCCCGTCTGAAACGCTAAACTTTGGCGGTTCTCTGTCTCAAACAAGCGATGGAGGATACGCCATTGCTGGAGTAAGAAATGTCCCTGGTACTGAACCAAGTTCTTCAGCGAGTTCCCAGGTTTGGTTGGTGAAAACAGACTCACATGGCAATTTACAGTGGCAGAGCACTTTGAACAGTTCAACACAAATTGATTTTGTTACAAACTTAATGCAGACAAAAGATGGCGGCTACGCCGTAGCAGGGTCCATCGAAGCTTCTTTGTCGAGCAAGTCCTACGCTTTTCTTTTTAAAACAGACTCAAAGGGAAATGTGGAGTGGAGCCAGAACTACGCGGAATCCTTAACCACCCTGGAGAACGGGTTGATTCAAAATAGTGACGGCGGGTTTATCTTAGCTGGAAGTTCAACTGGGTCAAGTTCCAATAACGGTGCTTGGTTAATCAAAACCGACGATAATGGCAACGCGCCCACCGTTTCAGTTTCCGCAGTCTCTGATTCAAGTTCCCCTTCTCCAGGTTCCACTTCATCCACAAATCCTCCAGCCACGTCAACCGCCACGTCCACGCCGACCTCTAATTCGGCCCCAACGCTTATGTCGACTTCAACAATAATTGTGGTGATTTCCATAGTGTTGGTAGTTGTAGTTTGCTCTGGTCTTCTGTTTTACTTCAAGAAACTTAAGCCTGAAAACAAGTTGTCTCCAGAACTAAACAATGGGAAGATTTGATGAATAGTCCATTCTTTAATGGTTCTTCAATCATTGATCTGGTCTTTCGAATTGATTCAAGCTTCTTAAGACTTATATTTCAACCGCGGCAAATAAGAACGGAAGCACATTCACCAAATGACGCTAAGTGAAGCGTATGGGTAAGTTCGTAGAGAAAGATTTGGAGAATCCAGAGTTCGCAGACCACAAACGCTTTTGCCCAAGCTGCGGTAGGCAAACGTTCAGGTGGACTTGCTGTGGCAAACGAACCTCACGGGTGAAAGTACAGCCCAGTCTTAAGGATAAATCATAGGTGAAGTAAGAAAGAGGAAAGGCAATTCAGGATTTTCTCTTTTTCCATCTATTCGCTTAATGATTAAGCGCATCCAAACGGGTTCGGCGACTAGCCTCTGTGTATTTATGTTGTACGTATCTACTGATAAGATTAGCCGTTCATAACGTTTATTTTTAGCCCTAACTGTGGAAACGCTATGCAGCGAAAGAACGGCAAAAAGCAGAATTTGCCTTCGGAACGCTCGTTAAAGAGGGTTCTTGCCACTTTGGGGTACTCCGAAGAAACAGCGGATAAAATTTGGAAATGGTACAATCCCCCAGAAATAAACAGAACCAAATCTAAGGAAAAAAGGAATTTTTGATAGGTTAATTGAATTAAAAACGCGTGGGTTGGGCAAGCGAGGATTCTAACGCAGTTTATCTAGTCTTACAGGCGAGCCTTTGGGGTGATTACGCCTACCGTCTTGCCGAATCTCAGGGTACCGTTCTTTCCTCACGAAAAGCCAAAGGAGCGTTGTTCTTCTCGGAGTTGTTCCAAAAATGGTAGCAGTGAAAGAAAACATTCTCGCTTAATTTATTCTCAAAATTAATGTTTGCATTACTGCTCGCTTAAGGCTTTACTGATAATGACTCCAATGTGCTCCATAAGCGTTCCATTGTTTTCCAGCCTTCTTTGCGTGGAATTCCACCGGCTAACATGGTTGATGGGTCGAAATCCTGTTCATTTATCCCATATATTGAGACCCAGCCTTCAGTTTGCGCAAGTACGCCTCCCTCAATCGGTATGAATGATACTTGAAAGTATTTGGCAGCTGTAACAAAACCTGTGCCCCATCGTCCTTTCATTGAGTTTGCATTGCTTTCTATTGCCTTTATCTTATTTTCACTAAACCAGTTTTGAACTGCTTTCTTTACTTCTTCAGGAGTTCGACCTATTACACTAATGTCTTTCTTTGTTCTGCTCATAATTTATCTCCGAGGAAACAATTATCGAAGCCATTGCTTATAGATTTTTTTAGTACTTTCGTTCATAGAAAGTTTCTATTCAAACGAACTGTTAGGTAAGAAAAATTGATAATCAAAAAAAGGATGGTTTTAGGTTGTTGTGGGAGAAATCGCCACCTAGTAGTCTTCCATTTGGTAGAGGCCGAGGTCGATGTTTAAGGGTTTTTCAGGTTCATGGGCGGCTTCTAAGTTATAGAGGCACTGTGTAGCCCTCTCTAGTCTGCTTGTTCTTTTAACAGGCATTTTATTTTTAACCATCCGAGTGTTCATTTTATTTTTTGGTTTACGAACGACGTGTGGACCGCCGATAGCCATGGTGTTGTTGATGATTTTTGGGGTAACCTCAATCTTCGCTTCGTCAATGCCTAAGCCTAATGGCTTTAGTGTTTCGTCATGTAAATTTTTAGTCAACGCCCTTGCGCCTCCAAACTTCAGCGCTGATTAAGTCTCGAATTGCAACCCTGATGGCTTCGGCACGGTTCGGGTAGAATCTCTCGTCTACCAGCTGGTCCAAAGCTTTTATATACGTTTCAGGCAGATACAGAGTGATCAATTTCATTTAGTTATTCTCTCCCAATTAGCAGGTAATTAAAACAAGCACGTGGTTGTTGGCTATAGTTCTATATATTATGCCTTAAATATGCTTATAACATGTTCGTTACTCTGCATATAAGCTTTTCATGCGGCATGTTGCAGGTATCTGTTAATCCGCGCTAAGAAACATTTATGTTTTTATCTCTTGTTGAAGCTTCTTACGTGCTGGTGATACATAGTCTTTGCAGGTTTTCATTAGAAGCTTCGGCTGTTCAGCAAATACAGCTGACAGCGAGGTTTTAGCAGGCTGCCTAGCACAAGCTGGCTTTCAACTGGCGGCATCAGAAGCTGAAGCTGACGTGCTAATCTACAATACCTGCGCCGTTAAGGGTCCAACAGAGAACCGCATTATAGACGCTTTAAAGCGCGCCCCAAAAAACAAGAAGCTTATCGTTACGGGTTGTTTACCCATGATTAGTTTTGAACGGCTGAAGCGTGAAACTCGGTTTGACGGCGTTGTAGGTCCTGCAGTCGGCAAAGGAATTGTGGATGTGGTTGAGCGTGTTTTGGATGGAGAGAAAGTTGTGGAATTGAGTAGTTTGGATGCTAAGCCGAAGCTTGATCTTCCAAGAATTAAATATAATGCCGTTGTAAGCGTTGTTCCAGTGAATTATGGTTGTTTGGGTTCTTGCGTGTACTGTTGCGTTGTTTTTGCACGTGGGCACCTGCGAAGCTACAGCATAAAAGAAGTTGCTGAGCGTGTGAGAAGCGATTTTGCTGCTGGCGCAAGGGAGTTTTGGGTAACTTCTCAGGATACAGCCTGTTATGGTAGAGATTTAGGCAGCAACCTTGCGGAGTTGCTGGAAGCGCTGGGCGGTTTAGCTGGTGAGTTTAAGGTTCGGGTTGGCATGATGACGCCAAACATGGTCACCGACATGCAGGCTAAGCTGATTGGTGCTTTTAGGAGTGATAAGGTTTTCAAGTTTTTGCATTTGCCAGTTCAAAGCGGCGATGACGAGACGTTGAAGCGTATGCGAAGATTTTACACCGCTGAGCAATTCAAGGGCATTGTGGAGGCGTTTAGGGCAGAGTTTCCCGACTTGACGCTTGCCACCGACGTCATTGTTGGTTTTCCAGGCGAAACAGTCGAAGCTTTTGAGAAGACGCTTAAGCTCTTAGAGGAAGTTAAGCCTGATGTGGTTAATGTTTCAAAATTTTTTGCCAGACCCAAAACTTCAGCAGCACAAATCCAGGATGGTTTGGTTGAACGAGAGGAAATTAAGCGCAGAAGCACTGTTGCAGCTCAGTTGGCTAAGCGGATTTCTTTTGAGCGGAATCAGCGTTGGGTGGGCTGGGTTGGCGAAGTGCTTGTTGATGAGAAGGGAAAAGTGGAAGGTTCTTGGGTGGGACGCAACTTCGCCTACAAACCAGTCGCCATAAAAAGCACGGATAACTTGCTGGGCAAAACGGTAAGGGTTAAAGTTGTGGAGGCTTCTGCAACTTATCTTAAGGGAGCACTTGTTTGAAATTTAACGTTATCAGAATTTTTATATGTACCCTTATCTCTTTAACATGTTGGCGAATTGTATGCAAGACTTCGATGTAGTGCTTCTGGAAGACGAAACAGGCGGCTATGTTGCTATAGTGCCTGCTTTGCCGGGATGCCATACGCAAGGAGACACATTGACGGAAGTTATGGAAAACGTGAAAGAAGCTATAGATCTTTACTTGGAAACCTTAACTGCGCAAGAGAAGAAAGATCTGCTGAAGGAAAAAGTCGTGGGCATACAAAAAGTGAAAGCTCTTGCCTAAGATTTCGCAGATAAATTCTACTCGTTTAATTAAAATTCTGGAACAGGAAGGCTTCAAAGTTATCCGTCAAAGAGGTTCACACGTTATTCTGATTAATCAGAAAAAAACTAGAATAGTTATACCTATGCATCCTGGAAAGGACATTAAACCTGGACTGTGCAGAGCGATACTGCGAGAAGCTGGCATAAATCGCGAAAAATTTCTTAAACTTTTAAAGGAGAAATAATAATATGCAATTGAGCATTTGTTTTTTTAACACTCTAACACGCAAGAAAGAAGTTTTTAAGCCGTTGGAAGCTGGCAAAGTGAAAATGTACACGTGTGGCCCCACGGTTTATGATTATGCTCATATTGGGAATTTCAGGGCTTTTTTGTTTGAGGATTTGCTGAAGCGTTGGCTTGTGCACCGAGGCTTCAATGTCACGCATGTCATGAACCTAACGGACATCGATGACAAGACCATCAAGGGTAGCCAGAAGCAGCAGGTGCCTCTTAAGCAGTACACCGATTTTTACGTGAAAGCGTTTTTTGAAGACATTAAAGCCTTAAACATTGAACCCGCGGATGTTTACCCTCGAGCTACCGAGCATATTCCTGAGATGGTTGCTTTAATCAAAACCTTGATGAGTAAAGGCTACGCTTACCGCGGCGAAGACGGCTCAATCTACTACGCCATCGGCAAGTTCCCAGACTACGGCAAACTCTCAAAAATCAAACCTGCCGATCTCAAGGCGGGCGCAAGAGTAAGCCAAGACGAATACGCCAAAGAAGAAGCACAAGACTTTGCGCTTTGGAAAGCTTGGACGCCAGAAGACGGCGACGTGTTTTGGGAGACGGAGCTTGGCAAGGGCAGGCCAGGCTGGCACATCGAATGCAGCGCCATGAGCATGAAGTATCTTGGCGAAACCTTTGACATTCACTGCGGCGGAGTGGACAACATGTTTCCGCATCATGAGAACGAGATTGCGCAAAGCGAGGCTGCGACGGGCAAGAAGTTTGTGAATTACTGGTTGCATAATGAGCATTTGCTTGTTGAAGGCAAAAAAATGTCTAAACGCTTCGGCAACTTCTACACGCTCCGCGATCTCTTAGCGAAAGGGTATGACCCAATTGCAATCAGGTACTTGCTCATGTCTACTCATTATCGGCAGCAGTTCAACTTCACTTTTGAAGGCTTAGAATCCGCAAAAGGAGCAATTGATAGGCTCAAGAATTTTGTGCGGCGTTTACATGAAACTGAGGGCAAGGACAGCAAGGGAAAAGTAGCCGGTTTAACTGAAAAACTTGAGGCGTGTTTTGGCGGTTCCATGGATGATGACTTGGACATTGGGATGGCGTTGGCGTCATTGTTTGATTTTGTGCGGGAAATCAACAACCTGCTTGACGACAACATGGTAAGCAAGCAGGAAGCGGCAGACGTTGGCGGGTTAATGATGCGGATAGATGAGGTCTTAGGCGTTATCGGCAAGGTAGAAGTGGAAGAAGCCCTGCCAGCGGACATTGACGCGTTAGTGCAGAAGCGTGAGGAGGCCCGAAAAGCCAAGAATTGGAAAGAAGCCGACGCCATAAGATCACAGCTTAAATCAATGGGCATCGTGCTTGAAGATACAGCGCAAGGCGTAAGGTGGCATAAAGAAAAAGCTTAAACGTTTTTGCCCTCAAAATTCCATTCTTTTGTTGTGTATTTTTCTTTGCAGAGCTTATTTGCGAGCTCCCCCTCGTAAGGCGTTAACTCGCCAGGCTCAAGCTGAATCTTTAAAATCGCCTTAAACCCCTGTTCCAGCGCATTGGCGACTGTTTCAGGCATTACAGCGTGGCCTAACTCGTTTTGGATGCTGGTGATTTTGCGCTTTGCAATATCTGCGGCTTGGGTGCAGCTTGCGTTTTTTAGTTTCAGCAGCGTGAACATTTTTGGCAAATCAACACTCCGCAGCAAGGTGCCGTGCTGGAGGACCACGCTGCGGGTGATGGTTTGGCTGCTGCCTGAGATTTTTTTGCCGTTAACCGTCATGTTGGGGCAGTTTTTTGTGTCGCCGCTGCTGAAGTCGGCTGTTATCCCCAAAAGCCTAAGCGCATCCTTTATCGCCTCATAAATCTTGGCGTAAACAGTGGTGATGTCCGCTGTGCCAATGTCTGTGGTTTTGGCAATTACGCCATAGGTGACTTCACCCTCAAAATCGTGATAAACGGTGCCGCCGCCGCTAATACGCCTAACCACATCAACACCCAACCGTCTGCAAGCATCCAAGTAAACCTCAGCCTCAGGATTCTGGTTCTTGCCAATGCTTACGGCGGATGGCTGCCAACGATAAAATCTAAGCGTGTTCGGCACTTGCCCAGCTATTTTTGCTGTTAAGATTGCATCGTCAATTGCCATATTCATAAACGCATTATCGGTTTGAAGCGGTAGTAAACGCCAAGTATCCATGCAATTCAACCCTTTCCCAATGAAAAATTGAATATCGCTTAAAACTGTTATGCAAACGATAACTAACAAATGCAGATTTGAACCTGCCGAGGAAGGCGGTTTTGTCGTGAAGTGTTTGGAGCTTCCCGTTGCAAGCGAAGGCGAAACCAAACAAGAAGCATTAAGCAATATTAAAGAAGTCAGTGAAGGGTACTTAGATTGTGTTGGGGCGTGAGAAAAATTGGCAGAAGCGTTTGAGAAGGAGAAAGCAGCAAAGCTATATTCGGAAGGCAAAATCTCGATAAGCGGCGCAGCAGAGGTAGCCAAACTCACGATACCTGAGATGGCTGATTACCTTGTATGCAAAGGGTTCAAGTCAGAGTACTCAGTAGATGATTTTAGAAGAGGTGCAACTTTGCTGGAGAAAAAGCTTAAGCAAAAAGAGACAAAAAATTAAAAGTGCAGTGTCACATCATACTTGAATGAAACGCCGAAGTCTATGTTCAAATCTTGTTGTTGATGATGATGGAGTATTTTCCTACTTTTCAAAAACTACAAGCCCAGACGATAAAAATTGAGCTTTAGACGGGCCAACAGATAAGCCTTAAAACCCCAACTACATTTTAAAGGGCGAGAGGCAAATTAAATGAAGGTTGTCTGTGGTCCAGCGTCTAAAGAGCTTGCTGAATCGGTTTCGGCGTTAACAGGCTTTGGGAACGTTCCTGTCTCGTTCAAGGTTTTTCCTGACGGAGAATCATACGTTCGCTTGGAAGGCAATGTGGAAGGCGAAAACGTCGCGGTTGTGCAAACTACATGTCCTCCAGCGCAGGATGGGAGGCTTTTTCAGTTAGCGTTCATGGCTGACGCGGCAAAGCGAGGTGGAGCCCGCAAAGTAACCGCTGTTGTGCCGTATTTGGCTTATGCACGCCAGGACAAGATGTTTCTTTCGGGTGAAGGCATAAGCGTTGAAACCATCGCTCGAATGCTCAAAGCCGCAGGAATCGACGAACTCTTAACAGTCAACATCCACTCAGAACCCGCATTGAAGCAGTTTCCGTTTCCAGCCAAAACAGTGAGCGCCATACCGCTTCTGGCACAGTACTTCGTGGACAAGGGCTTCAAAGGCGCATTTGCCCTGTCACCCGACAAGGGTGCAATGTACATTGCTAAACAGGCGCAGGAGGTTTTAGGCGGCGATGCTGGGCATTTGGATAAGCAGCGTGACCGCTATACTGGACAAACCAAACAGACCGCTGAAGGCTTAAACGTTAAAGGCCAAACCGCAATCATTTTTGACGACATAATAAGCACAGGCGGCACCATCGTGGGAGCAGCAAAAATCCTCCGCGAACAAGGCGCTAAACATGTTTTCTGCGCTTGCGTGCACGGTTTGCTGATTGGCGACGCTGAAAAATGCATCCTTGACGCAGGCGTGGAGGAAATCGTGGGAACCGACAGCGTACCCGGCAGTGTAAGCAAGGTTTCGTTGGCACCGCTGATAAGCCAAGAACTTAGGGCGCAAAAATAGTTGGCTAAACTGTTTTTCCTCTTGTCAGGCGAGAGCGAGTCGTTGCCTGCCGCTGAAGTTAAAGCGATACTGGAAGCCGAAGGCTACCCATACACGAATGCTGAGGAGTTCGATCAGGTCCTGCGGTTGGAAGCAAAATTGGGCAGCGTGCAAGCGGTTCAGGTCCGTTCGGCGTATACGCGGGTTTGTGCGTTGGAGCTTTTTGTTTCAAACGCAAACCTAACTGACATTGCTAAGGCGGCATCTGAAACAGACTTCAAAGCCGTTCTTAAAGTCGGCGAAAGCTTTGCTGTGAGAATAAACCGCATAAAAAACTACGCTGACCAAGCCTTGAATACGATGGTGCTTGAAGGCAAACTGGGCAAGCAAATCCTAAACGGCATCGAAGGCACAAAAGTAAGCCTCAAGAACCCAGATAAAACCTTCCTAGGCATAATAACCAACGAAAAACTTGTTTTGGGCTTAAAACTTACAGATATTACCTCCAAAACATTCTCTGAACGCAGACCCCGCAAAAAACCCTTCTTCCACCCGTCGGCAATGCCGTCGAAGATGGCGCGTTGCATGGTGAATTTGGCGCATGCGAAAGCTGAAGATTTGGTGCTGGACCCGTTTTGTGGCACGGGCACCTCGCTTATCGAAGCCACCTACATCGGTTGCCGAGCGTTAGGGGTTGATGCTCAGAGGCGGATGGTTTTGGGTTGCAGAAAGAATCTGCGGCACTTCAATATTGCCCCTGAAGGTTTAATCTGGGCTGACGCACGCCAGTTGCCCTTCACTAGCGTTGATTGCGTTGTTACGGATCCGCCGTATGGCCGCTCGTCAAGTACGCTTAGGTCGACGACTAAGCAGTTGGTACAGGAGGTTTTGGTTTCAGCGCATGGCTTGTTGGGTGTGGGGCAACGGATTTGTATTGCTTCGCCTAAAACATTAAACATTAAAGCGTTAGGCATAGCATTGGGCTATAGGCATGTGGAGTCCCATTTCGCTTACGTGCATAGAACGTTAACAAGGGAAATAGCAGTGTTCGAGAAGGTGCAAAAACAGTGAGTATTCGCGTGGTGTTTTTGGGAACAAGCGGCAGCGTACCAACCCTAAAGCGGAGCTTGCCATCTGTCGTTATCCAATGCCCAAAGGAACTATGGATGTTTGACTGCGGCGAAAACACTCAACGGCAAATGATGCAGGCAAAAGTAAGCTTCCACAAAAAACTAAAAGTCTTCCTCAGCCACCTGCATGGGGACCACGTGTTAGGTTTGCCAGGCGTTTTGCAGACAATGGCTTTGATGGACCGCAAAGAGTCAGTGGCTGTGTATGGTCCGCCTGGGATTAAGGATTTTCTGGTTTGCACCAAAGAAACCCTCAATTTTGGCTTAACGTTCCCAGTTGAAATCACCGAGATTCTAGGCGAAGGCACAATTCTAGATGAAGAAGACTACACTCTAACAGCAGCCAGGTCAAACCATGCCGTAGACAGTTACGCTTATGCGTTTGTGGAAAAGCCGCGTCCTGGAAAGTTTTACCCCAAAAAAGCCCAAGCGCTCGGAGTTCCCAAAGGTGAATTATGGTCCAAGCTTCAGAGTGGAGAAGAAATCACGCTGCCAGACGGCAGAGCGGTTAATCCAAGCGAAGTGATGGGGCCACCGAGGGCGGGACGAAAAATTGTTTACACAGGCGACACCCGACCGTTCGAAGCGTTTGCAAAGTTTGCGGCAGATGCAGATTTAGTTATTCACGAGAGCACCTTTGACGATTCACTAGCCGAGAAAGCGGCGCTTGATGGGCATTCAACGCCAAGCCAAGCGGCGCAGGAAGCGAAGGCAGCTAATGCGAAGCGGCTGGTTTTAACACATATTAGCGCAAGGTATCCTGATGCCAGTTTGCTTTTGGAACAGGCGAAAAAGGTATTTGCAAATAGCATATTGGCTGAGGACTTCTTGGAATTGGAGTTGCCGCTTAACGAAAGCTAACTAAGCGAGAAGCTGCGTTAGTTTTTGGATGCTTTGTGTAATGTCGGTTATGGATTCGATGATTACTGATTTGTCGTAGCCCATTTTCTTTATAGTCTCTGCGAACCAGTCATAGTCAATTTTGCCTTGGCCTATACCGAGGTGCTGGTCTTCTACGCCGTCATTGTCGCTGGCATGGATATGAACGATTTTGTCAGCTAACATTTTGAAGAATGGCTCAATTTGACCTTCTAGGTTAGCGTGACCCAAGATCCATGACTATGCCGACTGGCAAGTTAGTTTCACGGTAAAACGTAACGAAGTCTTCTGCTTTACTCATGAAAAAATAGTATTTTGCCGGCAAGTTTTCCAAAGCAATGTTTAACCCGTATTCTTCCGCTGTCTTGTAGAGTTCTTGGATGCTTTGGATGTTTTGTTTCCAGTCAGCGCCAGGATAGAATTGGCCAATGCCTGTTTTCGCTCCAGGATGAAAAACCCAAAGCTTTAGCATCTAACGCGTTGGCGTAAGCCATCGATTGCTTGAGCCGTTTCATGGAAGCGTCCAGCATAGATTTAGATGGCGAAGCAATGTTGATGTCGGCGAAAGGCGCATGCAACGAGTATTCTAAGCCATAAGACTTTGCGGCTTCTTTGAGGGTGGCAACGCGTTTCTTGTCTAGTTCATGAGTGCCATCATCTAAAACTTCAATGTAACGCGTATTCATGCTGCCTAAACGTTTAACCATCCGATTGAATGGTTCACCCAAGACAGTAAAGCATCGAAACGCCAACTTTAGCTTTGGACATGCAAAGTTACCTCACTTGTTAACAGATTAGTTTGCTGGTTAAGAGTTTAAAACACGCTTAATAACCTAATTGAGACAAGCGAGAAAATCTAATACTTTAAACGTTCTTCTCTTCAAATAAACGTAACTAATTCTTAAAAAGACCTTTTTTTATGGGAATAGTTGTCTTCCCCACTGTTGCTGCCTAAACGCATCCGACCTAGTTGTTTTGTACTGGACCTGCCTAACGCCTAGCGCTAGTTCAGTGAACTCTTTTATGGTTGTGTACCGGAAGTCCCATGTTGGCGTTCCACAACGTAAGCCACTGCACATGGTGTCCCCGTAAATGTACAGGCGCATTCCCCCGTAGTCGTAGGCTGCTTGGTTTGGCTCGCCATATTTTGGTTCTGAAAGCACTTTGAAGGGCCAGAGTTTGCATGCTTCAGGCTTCATGTTTTGCAGTCCGCAGTAGTAGTTGCTTGTGCGGTTGCAGAGAAATGCGCATGAGCCGTCGCTGGCGCGTTTAATGTAGAAGCGGTCTAAGCCTGCCACGGTGGTTTCCATGCCAAAAGTTTTAGCTAATTGCATCCATTCCGTGAAGCCTAAGACCACGCTGTAGAGTTTGCAGCAGTAACCGCATGCTTTGCAATGCCAGTCTGCTATGTTTTGCCATGGAACAAACTGCATTTTTAGATGACACTCTTTGGAAGTCATGAAGTTAGAGATTAAAAATGTTTTTCCCAATAACAGCAAATCCGCAAGAGAGCTACAAGGCTCTAAAAAATCGGCTTATCGATTCTGGGAGGAGCTTTGCGCCCAGAACCTGCTCATCGTGTGCTCTTCAATGTATCTGCAAAATGTATCGACAAAACGTATTGACATTTACCCTCGGTAGATACCTATGCGCACACATACACATTAAAGCTAACCCACTTGCGAATCTACTGAATAAACAAGCGAAAAAACTATGGCTTCCTGTAAAGATAGATTGTGTGGGAAGGATAGCCGACCTGGGGGTTTTCACAGAAATTCTCAACTTTCTCCGCATGCCAACCGATAATCTCGTAGTCATGCGAAACCACGCGTACGCCTTTTTTAAGGTCGCTTTCAAGCTTAGGCCTGATTTTCTCATTTGCGCTCGTCGTCAAATACAAGTAAACTACATCAGCCGAACTTAAGTTAACATCAAACATGCTGCCATTCATAATGGTTACTCTGTCCTCAAGACCATTCTCATGAATAGTACCCAACGCTTTTTTCGCCAAATCCTCACGCAACTCGATGCCGACCCCTCGGGCACCAAAAGTTTTCGCCGCCATAATTACGGTTCTGCCATCTCCAGAACCCATATCAAACAGTACTTCGCCAGCCTTCAAATCAGCCAACTTTAGCATATATTCTACAACACTGTTTGGACTTGGAACAAAAGGAGCAATAAACATTTTCAGATTTCACCAATGTTATTCATGCTTTTATGCCACGTAAGCGTCTTTTTTCGGAATCGGTCTTCTGGCTTCTCCGCATTTTACACAGCTTTGAGCGCATAAATCAAGATATTTTTCTTCATCTTCCGAACCAACGGCGTTAGCTGCTTTCGTGCAGAGTTCACTTGGCTCAGAGCAGCCTTCTTCTTTGCACAGTTTCGAAATGTACTGGCAAACTTCTTGCACATCTTTAGGTTCCAAGATAGCCCTATTGGTGCGAACAAGCAAACACAGCTCCCGCGCCATGACACAAGTTTTAACGTATTTAATGCGTTCAAGAACTTCACTGCGTAAATTCTTTCGACTTATTTCCACGCTTCTTAAATCTCCTACTGGCACTATAAGCAAATAAGCAAATAAGCAGTTCTAGGTTTAAAAAGTTGCTGTTATTCCGCATAAACAGACAATTTTAAAAAAGAAACTGCAACAATATTATCAAAACCGTTTACTTAATGATTTACGTTCAGCTTCCATAACCAACTCGTAAAATCGGTCTGAAAGCTTAGGCTCCTTCTCCAAAACAGCTGCGATGTCAGCTGTTTGGACTCGTCGAGCGCTCAATGCCACCGCAGCCACTTTACCATACTTTTCAATTAATTCAGCAGTACGCTTAGCTTGCAACTGCATCTTTTCCTCATCCTTAGCTAAACGTCCTTTCTTCTCAATTAACGGCAAAGCCTTCTCCTCATCCACCTTCAACAATCCAAGGGCAAAAGACCCGCATCTGGGACACTTTGGTTTATCGGGCAAGTCTTTGATGCGAATCGTCTCCATGTAATCCCAACAGCTAGTGCAAACAAAATTGCCCGTTTCGTTAAGTAATCGTGCTTTGGCTGCTGCAATAAGCACTGCACGCATTTTCTCAGGCGGAATAAGGTCAGTTTTCATGCTTACCCGCTCGATGCCCACGCGAGCAACTGGAGTTGCATCTCCGCCAGTCGCAACAACTTGCAAGCCTACGTCACCGTCATGAATCCGCTTTAGCACCATGACAAGCCCATCGGCATCAAGGTCTTTAGAGAAAACCTCCTTTAGACCCTCCTCATAAATCAGCGTACCTTCAAAACTTGAGATCAGCTTCTGGATGCTAACGTTGCTAAAGTCAGCCCACTTCTTTAGTGCACCAAAACGCCTTGCTACCTGTATGACTCGCCGTTTGAATAAGCCAGTCTTTACAGTTGACCTAGTTAACGTGTCCTTAATTGCTTGGGTACTCATGCCTTTGAGTTCATTGAAAACTTCAACCAGCCTCTCAGCACTCATACTGCCCATGGTTTGCACAAAAACGCGGTAAGGGTCATGCTGCACCACGATACCACGACCAAGCTTATCAGACAACACTTCCCCAAGGAACTGCGCTAAAGCACGGTTAATTAACGAACCAAAATTAGAGTGAATAATAACAAATTCACCCCAATCCTCAACTACAATCCGCCTGGGGGTAGGAACCGCAAAACCAGAGTTCACCTGCTCCACCGTCTCCGCCAACGCATGCAAAATAGTCTCCTTATCAGCCGCATACCGCTTAGAAAGCAAAGCACTGACCTCCTCGGGAGAAAGCCGAGCATACATTTTTTCTTCAACGAATCCGCGTATTTCTGCCACTTCCTGCGCTATATTGTATGGCACTGGAATTTCCTCACCGATCCAGCTGGGAATTGAACCGGTCGGGTCATCAACAGGGCGCACGTAAACTTTGTCTTCTGTGGCATGGATTATTTGCCATGGGCTTCCGCGTATGATGAATTTTGTTCCAGGCTTGCCGTACTCCGCCATGAACGCTTCGTCTAATACACCGATTGAAGTGTCAGATGACTCGTCAATTACAAGGAATTGTTTCTCCTCAGGAATCATTGATAAATTATCAAAATAGTACTCAAACAAAGCCTTAGACCGCTGAGGCTTCAAAGCCACCTGATCCTCAAAAGACACCCACGCTAACCGTGGAAAACGCTCATGCATGTACTTGAAGGCTTTTCCGACATCTTCCAATGTTAAGTTCTCAAAAGGCGCAGCGTTACGCGCTATTTCTAGAACGTCGTTAAATTCTAGTCGCCTGCTCTTGAGCATTAACCCGGCAATCTGATGAACCAAAACATCATAGGGTTTGTCTGGAATTTCAACAGGCTCCAACTCTTCAATAAGGGCTCTGCGGGCGATAACTAAGGCTTCAAGCGTATCATCTGAATCCATGCCGATTATTACGCCCTCAGCAACCTGCCCATAAGTGTGACCTGCCCGTCCTACGCGCTGGATAAGCCTAGTTACTTGCCTTGGACTCATATACTGAATAACTAGGTCTATGCATCCGACATCTATGCCTAATTCGAGGCTGCTGGTAGCGATTAAACCCTTAAGGTCACCCCGCTTTAACCCAGTTTCGGCAGCTATCCTTGAGACCTTAGTTAAGGAGCCATGGTGGATCGAGATTGGAAAATCAACGTCCCAAACCTTAAATCTGGAAGCTAAAACTTCCGAAATTGAACGTGTATTTGTAAATAAAAGCACTGATTTTCGTTTGCTCATGTAATCGCGAATAATGCGTAGTCTAGCTGCCACCTCTGGATGCGTATAAATTTTCGATGCAAGCCTCACGTCTTCCTCGTTTGGCTTGGGGTATATTACTTGCAGCTTCACCATTTTGGCAACGGGAACACGGATGATTTCGACTGGTCGTTTGTTTCCAACGAGGAATTGGGCGACTTTTTCTGGGCTGCCGATGGTGGCGGATAAACCGATCATTTGGAAGTCTTTTCCGATTAGGTTTCTGATCCGTTCCAGTGCCAATGACAGCTGGCTTCCCCGTTTGCTGTCAGCTAACTCATGTACTTCATCAATTATTACCCACCGCAGGCTTTGCAGGTGTTGACGTAAAATCCAGCCGGAAAGTATAGCTTGCAAGGTTTCAGGAGTCGTTATAAGAATGTCAGGCGGGCTTCGTGACTGACGGGTTCTCTCTTTTGTTTCAGTGTCACCATGCCTAACGGCGAGTTTTATGTCTAGGCTGTTGCACCACCACTGAAGCCGCTCAAGCAAGTCTCTGTTTAAAGCCCGCAACGGCGTGATGTATAGCACTTTTATGCCTGGAGTTTTGGGCTCCTTAAGAAGCATGCTTAACACAGGCAGGAAAGCGGCTTCTGTTTTGCCTGTGGCTGTAGGTGAAATTAACAGGACATTTTTGCCATCAAGGATTTTTGGTATTGTTTTTTCTTGAGGTTCAGTTGGTTTAGAGAATCCTTTCTGTTCAACGAGCCTTCGAACTGGCTTCACAAGCATTTCAAAAGCATTTTCAGAAGTTGCCTGCAATATAAGTTGAGCCTCGAATGGTAAGATAAGCTGGAGATTCTGCTATAAAAAAGGTTATGGACAGGTTTAGAAGAACTTCAGGCTTTTCTTGGCAATTTTTAACTTTTAATGCTAATGGCTTGATTAATTGTTGCTGTTTTTGGCTAGTATATAAGATATTTTAAAGGTTTTCAACCATTTCCTTTAACGAGGTTCAATGGTATATACAAAAAATTGTTTAAACATACCGTGGAAACGCAGAATATGTATTGGAAAGGTATGGAAAGTTTTTTATTCTATAATGATAAACCATGGAATCGTAATACGGAGGAAATTGAATGGCTAAATGTCCAAAATGCGGAACAGAAGTTCCAAAGACAAAAAAGAGTTGGAAAATGGCTGGTCGTCCAGATAAAGCTGGAAAACGCATGCAACTAGAAATCGGACTCTACGAATGTCCAAAATGCAGCAATGTATTCCGCGAAGTATTAAGTAAAAAGAAAATCTAAACAGTGCAACCAGAAACCTGCTGATTGCATCATCGTGTCCTCTCTTATTTTTTCTTTATTTTAAAAAGGCAAGTTTTAAAACATAGTAAGCTCTTTATGAACAGGAATACTTCATTGTAGCAGAGGCAAAAGTTTGATTGCGTTCAAAAAGATGCTGGAAAAACGATTATTTCAAAACCAGCAGTTGCCATAGTATTGATTGTTGCAATTGTTCTTAGGCTTCTTATTTGGCTTGCAGTTCGCGCTTCACACGCCTGATCCTGCGTTAACTGTGGAAAGCGGCAGCATGAGTATTCCTTACGATAGCTTGATGATAACTTCTGGTTAAGCATAACACACCCGTTTGATCGAACCTCTAAGTATAGGCGACATCATAATCATCCAAGGCGTAAACCCTGCGGATTTGAACGCTAATTACCCCAATAGTGACATAATTGTTTACCGCGATCCATCAGACCCAAGCACACTTATTGTTCACCGAATAGTTTCAAAACAAGAAATTAACGGTACATGGTACTTCCAGACGAAGGGTGACGGTAACGGGCAGCAATGGCCAGCGATACCTTCACCTGACGAATATGACGGCCACACTATTTGGTATAGTGCTCAATATAGTAATACGGGGATTCCTCAAAACTACGTGGTCGGTAAAGTGATTATGCGTATTCCGTGGTTTGGCTGGATAACACTTTTCATGAGGGATAATTCTTGGGGTTTGCCGGTGATTATTGCGCTTATAATGTTGCTTATAGTTATCGAATTTGTCGTGCCCATACTGAGAGAGAAAAAACCTGAACAACAGAACCCAATGCAACCGCAGTGACAGATGTCTTTATAAAGTCACGTTTTGATAAGACCAAGATCTAAAGATGATGCAACCAGAACCTTACTGATTGCGTTATCTGTCCTCTCTTATTTTTCTTTATTATAAAACGGTAAGTTTTAAAACACAGGAACTCTTTATGAACAGTAATATTTAAAATAGCCGAGGCAAAAATTTGAGCGATCTAAAAAGGTTCTGGAAAAACGAGTATTTCAAAACGATAGTTGCCATCGTCTTGATTGTTGTTATCGTCCTCAGCTTCTTATTTGGCTCTGCAGTTTGCGCTTCACACGCCTGACCCTGCCTTGACCGTGGAAAGCGGCAGCATGAGTATTCCTTACGATGCTTATGATAACTTCTTGGATAGCATAGCTCACCCGTTTGATCGAACCTTAAGTATAGGCGACATCATTATCGTCGAAGGCGTAAACCCCAAAGACCTAAACACTAACTACCCAAACAGCGACATAATCGTCTTCCATGAGCCCCGACGATCTATAACATCTTAATTGTGCACCGCATAATAAGCACAGTAGTAGTCAACGGCACCACATATTACCTCACTAAAGGGGACGGAAACGGAAACCCATGGCCACAAACCCAACATCAGACTTAGACCCTTGGGACTACAGCAATCCACCAGGAGTTCCCTCAAACTATATAGTAGGCAAAGTTGTTATGCGCATTCCGTGGTTTGGTTGGATAACACTTTTCATGAGGGATAATTCTTGGGGTTTGCCGGTGATTATTGCGCTTATAATGTTGCTTATAGTTATCGAATTTATCGTACCCATATTAAGAGAGAAAAAACCTGAACAACAGAACCCAACGCAGCCGCAGTGACAGATGTCTTTATAAAGTCAGTTGATAAGGGATATTTAAAGGGCGTTAAAGCAAGAGGGAAATTGAGTGCCAAAAGTTAAAGCTATAATAAGCATCGAGAACGTGGTCGCTTCTGCAACGCTGAACCAGAAAGTTGACTTGAACGCCGTGGTAAAAGGTTACCCAGGTGTTGAATATCGCCCTGAACAGTTTCCAGGTCTAGTTTTTAGGTTAAAACGTCCCAAAACCGCGACTTTAATTTTTAGTTCTGGAAAGATGGTTTGCACAGGGGCTAAATCGGAGAAGGAAGCCCGTAGAGCTGTAATGAAAGTTGTTAAGGAACTTAAGAAAGGCGGCATAATAATCATCGGCAAACCGGAACTTAAAATACAAAACATTGTTGCTTCAGGCGGTTTAGGAGGCATGATTGATTTAGAAAAAGCCGCGTACACGCTGGGGCATGCCATGTACGAGCCTGAACAGTTTCCAGGATTAATCTACCGGATGCAAGAGCCAAAAGTTGTGATTTTGCTTTTTGCAAGCGGAAAGCTCGTTTGCACTGGAGCCAAACAAGAACAAGACGTTTATGACGCGGTGGAAAAATTGCATACGCTACTTGAAGACACCAGTCTAATATTTTATGAATAAAATTTGAACTTAACCAGTTAGATCCGCGAGTGGTTTAGCAAAAAAGAGCCTCAAGGTTTTCATTGGTTTGCTTAAAGGTAACGTTTGGCGTTTAGGTTTTCTATTGTCATGGTTTTCAATGAGGTTTTTGTTCTCCCACTACTACTTACTGAGGGTCAAGTGTCAATACCTTTTGTCGATACACTGCCTAAGGCGTTTGAGGCTTCAAGTGCAAAGCCCTAGATAGATAGTGCTCTTAGCCATTGAAGGAACCTGCAATGATACTGGCAGGCTCTTGGGTGAATACTCCGCAACATCGTTTAGCAGTTTTCAAGCTTTAATAAAACTCGCTTGCTGAACTATTGTTTACTGTTTTTTTACTTGTTTTAGGATTGTCTTTAGGTTTTCTTGGTCAATGGCTCCTAATTCATAGAGGGTGTTAGCTACTTCGCTTATTTTCAGCAATGTATGAAGGTTTATTCCGTTTTTTTCAAGCTGTTGGTTTCCGCCTTCTTCTCTGTCTAGAAAAACGACGGCGTCTGTTACCACGCCACCTTCAGCTCTAACAGCTTCCGCAGCTTTTTTGAGGGTTAACCCAGTGGTTACTAAATCATCAATTAATAGAACTCTGTCCCCTGATGCCAGAAGTCCTTCGACCCTTCGTTCTCTTCCATGCAGTCGAACGCCTTTGCGCACATAAAGGAAGGGTTTTTTGAGGTTATACGCAACTTGGGAGGCAAATATAATTCCGGTTAAAGGTACTCCTGCCATTCTATCAAAGTTTTTTAATCCAATTTGGTTGGTTACGTATTCGGCGTAGAAGTCGCAGATTTCTCTGAAGGCATCTGGGAAGCTGGGGATTACTCTTAGATCAATGTAGTAAGGGCTTGCTTTTCCGCTAGATAGTTTGAACACTCCAAATTTTATTGCGTCAATTCTGAAAAGTATGTTTGCCACTTTGTCTTTCTTGTCTTGGACCACTTTATCTATTTTCAATTTTTTCACTTCCTTTTGATACCTGATAGATTTTATTTTGTTCAGGAATCAAGCATGCAGTTCTAGGCAATTCCTTCTTTATTATTTGCGCGAATTCTGTTTGGCTAGCTACTGACGCTGTATGATAGGGCACTACGACTTGAGGCTTAGTTAAACGCGCTATTTCAAATCCGGTTTGCGGTGTGGAGCCCGGCGCTATGCCAACTGTGCAGAAAACTACGTCGAATTTTTCTTTTTGCCCTATAGCTGCTAGTTCTGGAAAGGGTAAACTGTCTGCTGTATGGTAGACTTTGACTTCGTCTTCGCTGGTTATTATGTAAGTTACTGGCGCTTCAGCATTGTGGTTGCATTTTTCTGCTTTAACGGAGACTTCGCCGATTTTAATTTCAGCGCCTGGTTTGATTTCTTGGAGTTTTTCTGCGGGTATTGCGTGTTGCAGTTTTTTAGTTGAGGCTGAATCAGCGATTATTGTACAGTTTGTCGCTTTCTGGATTTCTGTGATTAGTCTTGGGTCCAAGTGGTCATAATGCTCGTGTGTTATTAGGATTGCATCTACATTTTGGAGGCTTTTGGGTTTGATGTCAACTGGGTCTATGGCAAGAGTTTTACTGGGGGTTTTTAGGACTATTCCAGCATACTGGTTGAACCAAACGAATAGTATGGTGTTTTTTTCTGGTATTTTCTGGATTGACAAACTTGATTCCTCAAAGATAATTATGTGTCCAGCTTTTTAAAGAAGTTGCGTTACAACATCTTTGCTCTTTATTGTGTGGAAGATTATTTACCGCTTGATATCTTTTGTTCCCCTGTTGAGTTCAGCATCTTGGGATGTTGACTTATAATTGTTCCGTTGTACAACAGGACGTTTGAAGTTGCGTTTTGGGAATAAAGGTTATGTAGGTAACCGCCATAAAGGCAATAATGGGAGAGAATGCCCTTTATGGGGTCACTGAAAAGCTTAGCCCAAGGCTTTCTAGTTGCAACAGGGTTAATCTGGATATTTAACATCGCAGCGCTCATCAGAGCTGGCGACGTTTGGCTAGGCTTAACATACGCGCTCATCTTGCTTATTCCAGTCTTCAGCATAACATATCTTAAACTGAAAAATACTAACCCCAAAGCAGCGCCAGACACTACTGAGAAATGGCGGAATTTGCTGTTTTCTTTTCAAGGCGTTGCGTTAGCCTTCTGGATGTTTGATATTGCAACAACATTCTACGCCATTAACGTTACAGGTTTAGCGGTAGAGTTGAATCCGCTCGGGTGGCCGCTTGGCATTTTAGGCGCATTCGCATATTACGCTCCGACGTTAGTTTTCTCCTATATTTTGCTCTTTAAAATTAAGGAAAGCATCGCCCTCTACGCTGCCATACCGTTAACGCTGGTAACGCTTGGCATGGGAGCGATGAACTTGATGGCTGGAGCACAAAACTTCCAAGTATTCGTTGACACCGCTATGCTGGCAACGGGAATACGATATGGACTATTAGCGTTGATTATTACGGTAAACTTGACGGTTCCAGTTAGCATTAAAAAGAATGGTTAGCCAGCCCAAAACAGTCCTAAGATAAATGTATTGCTATTTAGGGTTCTGAGCGTGAAATGGCTTCGGTTGATTATTTGTAGAATACGTGCTATGGTCTTTTATTGTAAGAAAATGCGTGTTTCTAAATAAGTTAAGAAATCTTGTGCCAATAAATCTTTACAAGAACCCTTTTATCGGAAACCGTTTCTTAAGAGCTAAGCATGGGTAGTATCAGCAAGAGTTTCCCGTTGCTTCTTATTGTTCTCTTAGCCGTATCAAGTCTAATAATGGCTACACCAGCATTTGCCCAGACCCTTACGCCATCCGTTCCAACATTCTCTTTGAAATTTATCCAAGCTTCCTATATTGTAACTACAACCAACCCTTATACTGGAGTGAACGTGACCCAGCAAGTTGATAATAACACCATAGACGTTATAATAAAGAACCAACCCTTTACCACCTATTATGATGCAAGCAGCAACTCTACTATTTCATTATATTATAATGTTCAAGTCAAAGGTCATTATGCAGAAAATTGGACAGACGTTTATACAGATAATTATCCCACTCAATCAAATTCTTCTGACTACACAGTTTTATCATTGCCCTCAAATTATCCAGCAAGTGGTCAAGTAGATTTTCAAGTACAAGCAATCATAGGGAATGTGACTCAAGTTTTTATACCTAATTATCTTCCTGTACCTCCCCAGTTTCGTTTTTATGAGCCAAGTAGTGGAAGCTATGAGTCCATTTGGATTGCTGAAGCAACAAGCAATTGGAGTAATACGCAAACAATAACAATATCTGCCGCTTCTGCTTCACCCAGTCCAACGCCTACCGTTCCAGAGCTACCTTATTGCACACTACTAATCGTAGTCATCTGTGGAACCATAACTGCAATAGCCTTGGTTTTTAAAAAAAGTAGGTCATCTTTTTCACTTCATTGATGACGTGGCGCCGAAGGCGCGTTAAAGGAGGGTAGCTGATTTTTCAGGTTCTTTGAAGTCTGCGTCCTTTTTTCGCCCTTCTAACCTGAGAATCGTAAATAGAACCCCGCTTACCATTATAACTCAACCTTAATCAACCTCAAAAGAAAAAATAAAACTCTACGGTTATTTTAAATAGCTCATCGGAAAGAGCAGGCTTCATGTCTTCCGATTATGTAGTTGGAACTATTACGGGAGTCTTAGCAACTACTTTTGGTTTCGGATTGACGATGCTATACGAGTGGCGTAAAAACAGAGCAAAGGAAGAAAAGGAAAAACAAAAAATTTTATCTCTTTTAGCAATTGAATTATCCGATAACTTAACCATTGCAAATGAGAATTTGAAATTGTTTTCCGAAGATATTGTCCTCATAGGTCATCGTCAAGGATATGTTGCTCGTTCGCCTGCACTTTATTATGATTCAGGTTGGCACATTGCGCAAGCAAATGACATCTTTTCTTATGTCAATGCAGAAACATACCAATTGTTAGCCGATACATACATGCACTTAACTTATTCCAATGCTTATATAACGGCGAGGGAGTCTTTCAGAACGTCTCAAGACCAAACATCAAATCCTTATCCAAAGTATTTGCTAACCCATGACCAAAATCTTGAAAAGATTTCCAAAGAGGATAACGAGAGACTCTCAAACGTTCTAGATACAATTGAAGGGATGGTCTCTTGACAGATAAGTTAACAGTATCGATTGAAAAGTTACCAGAACCCAAATTTTAGTCGCTTATTGTTTGTTTTCGACGTAAAAACAGATACAGTCAACTTGCCTCAAAATTGGTTCAACTCTATCTAACGTCGTTTTATCAAGGTTAAAAGATTGTGGGCGAACAAGATAGACTCGGTATTCCTCGCTTTCTGAAAGACATTTCAAAACATCTAACAAGCAATCTTTTCCAAGGTATCCTCCTCTCCCTCGTACCTTATCAACATCTTCCTCGGTATCATCAAACGACTCGTAAACTATCACTCTTTCACCCAAAGAAAGCAATTTCTTGAAAATAGATGCCGTATTGAATCCATACTTGCAACTTTTCTCATCTGCAGGGCATTCATGTGCTTCAACACATTCGTCCGTCCTAAGATGATGCAATGCCTTGCTTACCAAAACAAAATTGAATCTGCCACGTATTTCTTCTTTTTCGCGGATTCTATCGAGTGTTATCTCATCAAATAAACTACACGAATAAAGTCTAATCTTCGTGTCTGTCAAAAGTTTAGATTGCGACTCAATCTCAAGCGCAAACGGACGAAAACTCCCATCGGTTATCCCTATTATTTTACTTGGTTTATACTTAAGAGCTATATAAAATGGTTTGACTGTGTCCGTTCCAACATCCAAAATCGTTTTTCCCTGCATTTCTGTTTTTTCATTCATCTTAAACGCATCTTCAATGTCGCACAATTCCGTTATAGCATCAGTCCATATTGTCATTTCTTCTTTTGAAAAGTCTATATCTTCTTCAAGTTTTAGATTCTTCTCTGTTAGTTTTTTAGTTAGGTCTTCTGTTTCATCGCTCATTGGAACACCGAATTTAAGCATTAGTTAGAATAAATTTCAATATAGAGTTTTAGGTAATGCACGCGCGCTTTTTGAATGCTCAAAAGTTGAGTTAAGTCCTCATGATTCTCGGTGCTTTTTCCAACTTTATTCTTAAGAATTCACCAAGCATCGTTACTCTTTCGGGCTGATTTAGTTACTTTGAGTCACACCGATTCATAGGCGCCAACCTTTCTGTATCTTTTCGTATCTTTTGCTATCTTTTGCTATCTTTCCGTATCTTTCTGCATCTTTTTACACCTCAACCAGCAAACAAACCAAACCCTAAACCAAAAAAGCAACCCAAAACACAATTTCCAAAAAACGGGGGAGCCCCTGCTATTTACACCGCCAAGCTGCACAAAAACAAAAATAAGCTTATTTGGAGCTGGTTAAAGCCGTTTTGTCATGACGTATGCGTCTTCGCCGTCTGAATAGTAACCATTAATGGTTCGGGTAATTTCAAATCCTAACTTTTTATAGAGCGAAATTGCAGCTTCATTTGTCACTCTGACTTCTAGGAAGCATTGTTTAGCTTTGTAATATTGCATGCCCTCCAACGCTTTGGTGATTACTGCTTGGGCAATTCCCTTGCGCCTGTGCTGTGGCAGAACCGCTATGGATACCACGTGTCCTTTCCTTATCAAGCCGCCGAAACCAAAATTTGATAAGCCAACTTCAATACGGCACATAGTGTAACCCGCAATTTCTCCGTTCTCTTCGGCCACAATAAAGGTCTCAGGAAACCGTTGATGCAAATCCATAAAGAAGAAGTCACTATAGTTTTCTGGCAGGCACACGCGGTTGATTTGCATTACACTTTGTAAATCATCGGGGATGAATTTGCGGAGCTTGAAGGTTTGTTGCATTGTTTCGCCTTCTTAAACCAAGATTTCACCGTTGCAACTTAAATGTTACGCTTTATGCATCAATCTCTTGCTTTTTTGAATTGCGGATGCAGATTGTTTAAGTCTTTGTTTCTTCCGGCGCCTTGAACACGGGCAATGTGAAGCTGCCCTGAGGCATCACCCAAACTCTTGAAGCTGAACCCGCAATTTTCAACGCTTCAGCAAAAGCGTCATTTACGGCTCGAGCCGTCTTCAACTTGAATATGCTTGTTGCATAGTAATCAGGCAAAGAAGATACCAATATGATTTGGTGGTTTTGCAGAGCTTTTAAAAGGTAATAAGCCTTGTGACCGCCCAAAACAAAGTTGCGTTTAATTTCACGTTCAACATTTTTCAAATCCCCCAAACGCGTCATCCAATCATAAAACACTTGGTTCCCGTGCCCTTCAGGACACTCAGCGACAAGTATTATTACTCCTCCGCGTTTAACTGCGTCCAACGCATTGTCGAGCGCTTTGTAAGCTTGATACAGATTCATGTCCGCTGGATGGCCGCCTGCACTTACGACTATGATGTCTGCTCGACGGTCCACTGTTATGCGGTACATTTCGTCTACGAGTTTTACGGCTTCCAGAAATGCTTGCTCTAAATCCCCAGCGAAGGCTTTTACGATTTCGCCCTTCTTGTTCGCGACAACGTTTACTATGAAGTCTATTTTGGCTAATCTTGCTGCCTCAGTCATGTCCCGATGCACTGGATTATCTTCCAGAACTCCCGTTCTTGCATTGGCGTGAAGTAGCATTGCATGATTTTGCTTGATGGTTTCTTCGCCGCAGACCGCTGGCAAAACGCTTTTTCTTCCACCGCCGTAACCCGCATAATAGTGGAAGCCAACATCGCCCAAGAGCACTTTCACGTCTGCCTCAGCGAACACGCGGTTAACATGCACTTTGTTGCCATGTGTCTTAGTCGTGCCCACGTAAACTAAATCTTGCGCTCGGCAGTCATGGCTGATGGTTTTTACCCGTTTAAGCGCTTCCGCACCAAGCAGCACAGTGGCTTCTTCAGGCTTAACCGTCCGGTGTGTTCCGCAGCCGAAAATAACCGTTACATTCTCGTCCTTTACGCCAGCTAGATTCAGCTCGGCAAGCACTGGCAAAAGCATCACTTCACTCGGCGCTTTCCGAGTAGCATCATCAACAACTATGGCGACTTTGCTTTCGGGCTTGGCAATTTCGCACAAACGTTTGGAGCCGATGGGTTCTTTTAGAGCTCGCTCAACCTCAGCCTTAGCGTCCAATGCGCCTTGGCGCTCAGCTGGCTCGATTGTTCCAAGGAGGTTTCGGGCTGGAACTCGGATGCACACATCGGTTTTTCCGTAGGGAAGCCAAACATCAACCATGACAAGTCACGTTATAATTTAAATGTACACGCCATAAGAAACTATTAAGCCTTATCAAAACAGAAACAAAAATCATCAGAACACTAACCGCGGTTAAGTTCTCTGGAGCTTTAATGTAGAAAGCAGACTTGATTTTAACCAGTATTGGCAATTTATGATTTTTTAAAAAATATATTAATATAGCCGACAAGCAGAAGAACAGCACCAATAGTGCCAAGGAGTGCATAAAAAGGCGCTCCGAACATAGAATTTTATGTTAAAACTGATACTTGGCTTATACAAAAAATCGTTTAATCCTCTAATAGCTATCATAAATCAAAATTCTCCTCCCGGCGCCACTTGGAAAGACTAAGTCATGTTTTCTAAAAAACTATGAGGGACTGGTGACATTTTATTATAGAGCATTTTTTTAGTGAGGTTTGCTGAGGCTCTGGAAACTTTTCAGGAGAAAAGAAAGCAAATGCAAATGCGCTATCACGATTGCAAACATCATTATTCACCAGAGCCTTCTCAGCCCTTATTCTTTTCTCCATTGCTTTCTAATTTTAAGACTAAAAAAGGGGAAAGATGGGATTGTGGTTGTTTTATTGTTTTGTTTTTATGGCTTTTTTCTGAGTAAGAGTAAGCCGACTATGACGATTGCGATGATTATTACGATTACTACAGCAACGATTCCATAAGTTAGGGCTGACATTGTTGCTAGGCCCGTTACAGGTGCAGCGGTTGGCGCTGGTGTTGCCGATGGCTGCGACGTAGCACAGTAGGTTGTGTCAGCATGAAGACTATAGTAGGAATTGGTTCCGCTGAATGTGGCTATGATCGGTATGGTCCTGGGACTGGTGGAGGTGTCCATGAGAAGCCGTAGTTGCCGCTGGTGTCAGTTGTAGCTGTGCCAAGTGTTGATCAGGTTGCCGTTGGAGTCGATGGCTGTTAGGGTAACTTGGACGCCGGTCGTGTTAGTTGGATGTGGCTGCTGCTCGTAAACGTATTCCATCCACTGAGCTCATGCTTGCGTCAGATACGCATGGAAGACCGTTGGGAAAGTTCGCTGCAACTGCATTTTGTTGTGCGCCGGCAGAAATATCCATCACTGAACCCGTTATCGTCACTGGTGTACCAACTGCAACGCCAATGTCAGGTGCTGTAACAGTAGTTTTGCTTGGACCCATGCCATAGGCGTATATCTGGTTGTCGTAGGCATTGAGCACTGTCCCGATGCCATCTGAAATAGCTGGGCATTCGTAACGTCAAAGCTCATTATACTCCATACCAGTTTCCCATTAGTAATGTTCAAAGCCAGTTGACTACCTCCACGGAAAAGCGGCGGACTATACATGTGACCTTCAGGGACAAATAGCTCACCGCCAGCGATTGATCCTACGGTGAAAGTCCATAGAGGCTCTGTACCGTAGGGAGACTCGTAGCCACCAGGCGGGGTGTGATATTGCCAATTCAAAGCTCCAGTAACGATGTTGTAGGAATAAACGTCTCCTCCGTAGCCCCATATGTAAATATTGCCATTAGCGACTAAAGCGTTTGCTCCGAGTGAACTAAATGGACTGACATTTGGAAGCGCAGTTGGTCCCCATAGCTGGGTGCCTGTGGTGAGGCTGTAACCGCTGATTGTCAATGTGGATTCAGTGAGTTCTACGTATGCGCCGCTTCCAGACCAAACACCACCGGTGTAGACAATTGAATATGGTACTTCGGTCCGGTTAACTGCACCCCATAGTAACGCGCCGTTGACTGCACTAGCGCCTGCTTCTTCTTCCCATCCAGACGTGTAGAACATTCCTCCGCCACCGTTATATGCTCCTTCCAAAAAGACTACATTGCTCTGAACTGCCGAAATCCCTAGCAAATACGAATACATAGTCATGCCGAATACGCTCTCTTGTAAAACTAATGAGCTTCCTGACTTGTCTGTAAGTGGCAATGGTTGAGACCACTCTATGCCCATATTGAACGGAATCTGTGCACCTACTGGAGGTCTCCACATCCACTGATCTGCAACAGGTGGACCACCAGCATAGTTTGCTACTTCTAGATTGATGCATTTGGTAGAGTTCCACAAAGTCAGTGACGCACCGGTAACCGGGCTGAAAGGATCCCCAGGTATCGCGTTAGTAGTGTTTACGTAGTAGCCTATCAAGTCACCGTGTGTATCTTCAACAATTGTCATCGCAGGAGTGTTAGTAATGGTCAGTATATAGGCGCCCGTCATTGCATCGTACATCATTAAAGACGCACCCGCAGCCATAAAGCCGGCTGCACTTAAGGGCTCAGCCCACAGGTATGTGAGGGCTCCGTACTGGTTGGGTGTTATCATATCGAGTATTTGGCCGCATTTTAATACTTCATTGGTTATATTATTTTGCCATACTATTTGTCCGGTTTGTAAGTTTACTGCAGTCCAGCCTGTCGGGTCAGTTGAAGTGTCTGGATAATCAGTGTAGTAGAGTATGCCCTGCATGATAATTGGCGCAAATTTAGGTTCATACTGCGAAGTTGCATAGTAGTTGCTTTCTTCACTACCGCCGAATTCTCCTCCGATTGTACCACCGAAAGCAATGGGCTTAGTCCAAAGTATGTGACTAGTAGTTGGCGCTGTAGTATACGGATTATAGTTTCCGGTAGCATTGTACATTCCAGTCGCAGCAAATGTCGATGCAGAAAGACCAAGCCAGTTACCGCCAATCGAATACCAATTGTTGTTCAAAGCGTTAATCGGGCGTGACCAGTAGCTTGTTGGAAGCGGAGTTACCGGCGCATATGTTATTGCCGCCGACTGCACATCAAGCGTAAACACGTTACTTTTGCTGGGTTGGTAATAATCGCCAATACTCGGGTTATTATTGACAGTGTCTGGAGCTGGATTGGCGCCTGCTAATGTTTGTCCTGGAAAGCTCATCTGGAAAGTGTAGTTGCCGCCTGTGGTAGGCGTGTAGGTAGTGTGTGATCCTCCTGTGTCATCAGATGTAAATGGTCCTAGAGTCGTAGTGGTTCCGTCTGGCAGTGTAACTTTCACAGTCATACCCATCCATCTGTCGCCGTATTGTGCACTCGCTGTTGGTGGAGGCATGTTAACCCAGAAGTTGACGTTAACCGTTTGCCCTTCTCCTATGGGATTAGGTGCAACGCTGCAGAAAGAAAATGTTGGAATATTCCATGCTGGTGAATGCGCGCTAGTAGTTGGTATTAGTATCATTGAAGCGATCATTGAGGTTGTTAAAATTACTGCAAACAAAATAGCCATAGTTTTATTTTTTAGTTTTTGCATTTTTCTTTTCCTTCTAATTTTTATTTATTTTGTATTGAGCAGAAGCGGTAAATGCTCTAGCCCAATAGAGCGCTTGTTTGTTACCACCTTACTTATAAAACTTTGGCAAATAGAGACATTTACGTTTATTTTTATTACAAAAATTAGTTTATTTTATGAATAATAACTAATTTATGTAATTTATTTTATGAATGACTAATTTATGTAAATTAGCTCAAGGAAACGCTCGCGGCGATAACACCCGTTTAACAGCAAAGTTGATATGGGAAAAAGCAACAGTCTTCAAGAGAATAAAATGAGCACATCAGTTGAAATCGACGAAATTGACATTAAGATTCTAAGTTTGCTAATAAAAGATGCACGCACAAGACTGAAAGACATCGCTAAAGACAGCGGCATATCCTCCGTTTCAGCGCTAAATCGAATTAAACGTTTAAAAACCCTCGGGGTGATAACAGGAGCAACAATTTGGCCTCGCCTAGATTCACTTGACCTTTCAATAACAGCAACCATTGGAATCGATCTGGATTCAAATGAGAATGAAGTTATCAAGTTAATTTGCGAACAAATGAATTTTGTTGAACCTTCAGCAGCCGTTGGGAAATACGATTTATGCGTCTTTGTGGTCGCCAAGAACGTTACTGAACTAGACAAGATAGTGTACGAAATGAGGAAATGCTCTGGAGTAAGAAAAGTAACCGTTAACGTCTGGTCCGGTAAACCACACCAGATATTTGAAAACATAAACCTGCAACCTAAAGGAACCTGATAGGAATGGACAAACTTGACCATCTCATACTGAGCGAACTACTGAAAGATGCCCAATTGTCTTTCGGGACAATCGCAAAAAAGCTGGGCACCTCGCCTTACACTATTAGAAAGCGATACGAAAGAATGAAGGAAGAAGGAATAATCAGCAAAAGCGTCGTGTCAATTGATCTTTCAAAACTAGGATATCAGGGTAAAGTCTTCCTAATGATAACTATCTCTCCGCAACGAGACAAATCGAAGACTATATCAGCCCTCAAGAAAATAAGGAACATCTTCGTAATCACCGAAATAATAGGATCTTTCGATTTACTCGCCATCGCCCCAGTCATAGACCTCAACAGCATTAGAACCCTAGTGAACGAAATCAACAAGTTACCTGATGTGCAAAAAGTGGAAATAACATGCATCAACAATACTGCCTTCCCCATTAACCAAAGTTGGGGCGAATTATTCAGCCGGAAAAGTTACCAGTTGGCAACCGCCTCAACTAATTTCTGACCAGTGGCACAATATTATGTGGAAAAAGAGCAGTAGGAAATGCCAAAGAATACAGTAGAAATCTCGAAGAAGTTATACCGGCTTTAGGGAAATAACCAACGAAGGCAGAGTTGCATTCGTCCTCTGCGCGTGAGCATTTGGCAAAAGCATCACTTCACTGGACGCTTTCCTAGTACATCATCAACAACAATAGCCACTTTGCTCTCGGGCTTGACGATTTCGCTTAAACGCTTGGAGCCGATGGGTTCTTTTAGAGCGCGCTCCACCTCAGCCTTAACATCCAATGCGCCTTGACGCTCTGCTGGCTCGATTGTTTCAAGGAGATTTCGCGCTGGAACACGGACGCACACGTCAGTTTTTCCGTAGGGAAGCCAAACATCAACTATAACAAGGTCACGTTATAATTAAGATGACACGGCACAAGAGACTATTAAGCCTTATCAAAACAGACACAAAAAAGTATAACAACACATCCGCGGTAAGTTCTCTTTGGGTTTAATCTAGAAATCAAGCTTGATTGTAACCATTATTGACAATCTATGATTTTTTAAAAAATATATTCATACAGCTAACAAGCAGAAGAACAGCACCAATAGTGCCAAGGAGTGCATAAAAAGGCGCTCCGAACATAGAATTTTATGTTAAAACTGATACTTGGCTTATACAAAAATCGTTTAATCCTCTAATAGCTATAAATCAAAATCTCCTCCCGGCGCCACTTGGAAAGACTAAGTCATGTTTTCTAAAAAACTATGAGGGACTGGTGACATTTTATTATAGAGCATTTTTTTAGTGAGGTTTGCTGAGGCTCTGGAAACTTTTCAGGAGAAAAGAAAGCAAATGCAAATGCGCTATCACGATTGCAAACATCATTATTCACCAGAGCCTTCTCAGCCCTTATTCTTTTCTCCATTGCTTTCTAATTTTAAGACTAAAAAAGGGGAAAGATGGATTGTGGTTGTTTTATTGC
>CAWAUU010000023.1:0-17655 GCA_963785215.1 Candidatus Bathyarchaeota archaeon | reverse complement strand
TGCCTATGAATGTGCCGATTACGGGGAAAAGGTACATGTGCTCGGCTGTGGTGAAAATGAAATCTTCTTTTCCGCCCACAGGGATAATGGTTAGGAAGGACAGTAAATCCCTAAAAGTTTTTATAGCTTTCACAGGCGACATATACCCTACAACTAATTGAAAGATAATATAGACTTTGTCGTGAATTACATGGGGGAACTTAAAGAGAAAAAAATTCTAGTCACTGGCGGAGCAGGTTTTATAGGCTTTCACCTGTGCAAAAGGCTATCAGACTTAACGTCTAACTTAACAATTTATGATAACTTGTCAAGTGGCAAAAAGGAAAACGTGAAAGACGTTCCCAAAGCTAAGTTCGTCAAAGGCGACATATTGGACTTGAAAAAGCTTCGTTCTCTTGAGAAGGCTGATTTAATTTATCATTTAGCTGCGCAAGTTGTGGTTCCGTACTCGATGGAGAATCCCTTGATAGATTTTGAAACAAACGCTAAAGGAACCCTGCAGGTTCTTGAGAAGGCACGCAAAGATGATGCAAAACTGGTTTTCGCTTCCAGCGCAGCCGTTTATGGCAATCCAACTGTATTTCCAACTCCAGAGGAATACGGTTTTCACCCCTTTTCATGCTATGGGTTATCCAAAGTGGTCGGCGAAGAATACTGCGAAATGTACCAAAGCCAATACGGCTTAGACATCACCGTAATGAGGTTTGCCAACGTTTACGGGTCAAGGTGCCACGGGGTCATCCATGACTTTCTAGATAAAATCGCTAAAAACCCCGGCAAACTAGAAATCATCGGCACAGGATTGCAGTCACGCGATTTCGTTCATGTTTCCGATGTGGTGGATGCTCTAGTAACTGTGGGCTCAGAGGATTCTGCTAACGGTAAAACTTACAACATAGGCTTTGGAACGACAACCACGATAATAGACCTTGCCAAAATGATGCTCAAAATCCTCAACTTTCAAGACAGAACATTCATAACAACAACCAATGTTTCTTGGCAAGGTGACGTAACAAAAATTTGGTTTGACAACTCCAAAGCAAAGAAAGAGTTGAATTGGAATCCCAAGGTAAGCCTTGAAGATAGCATAAGAGAAATTATCGCTGAGAGGAAACTTTCGTAATGGCCACTCCAAGGCCAGCTAGAGGATTAATCGCTCTTTTGCGTCTTCCCTACTGGCTGATGACTGGTGGTTTATCTCTCCTAACAGCCTTCGCCATCACCAAAAAACCTCTTAGCCTCAGCATACAAACAGATTTTCTGATTTTCTTTTCCATGGCGTTCATAACATCCGCAGGCTTCGCAATCAACGACTACTTCGACAGGGAAAGCGATGCAGTAATCAAGCCTAAACGCCCCATACCCTCAGGCGCACTGTCTCTAAAGCAGGTAGTGGCAATCTCAAGCGTGCTTTTCGCTGGAGGTCTGATTATGGCTTTTTTTATTAACTGGCTAAGCTTCGCAATTATCACGGTAGATTCAATCCTGCTTTTGATTTACTCAACGCTTGTAAAGCGCAAATCAGGCTTTGCTGCCAACGTTTTGGTTGGCGTTTTAACTGGCACGGCCTTCATGTACGGAGAAGCCACCATCTCAGGCACTGTAAGCTTGATTTCCTTAAGCCTCTACCCGATAGCTTTCGGCACTATAGGCGGCAATATCCTGCGAGACATCCTGAGTCTTGACGGTGACTCCAAGATTGGGTATCCAACGCTTCCGCAGAAAATTGGCAGCGTAAACTCTGTGAAGGTGGCTGCCCTGTTTTTCACGTTGACTGGGTTGCTTGCGCCTCTTCCCTACTTCATAGGCAAGTTTACAATTTACTATTTGCCGGTTATTCTTCTTTGGAGCGTTCTTCTAATTTACTCTTCAGTGCGTCTTGTAACTGTGGCCTCAACATTGTCGAACGTGCGGAAATATGAGCGAATAGTCACTATGTCGATGATTCTTCTTCCGCTAGCATTAATAATCGAGGCAACACTTGGAGGGGTTCTATGACCAAAACCAAGAGCATCTGTCCTGAATGCCAGAAAAAAATTGATGCTCAATTAACCGAAGTAAACGGGAAAATAAAAATTACTAAGCAATGTCCCGAGCATGGAGATTTCGAAGCTACTCACTGGCAAAGCCCAGGCGTCTTTAGTCACATGCAAACCTATGACCAATTCCAATATCTTGGCGACTTAAACGCTCCCAAAGACCCTGAAGGCTGCCCCTACGTTTGCGAAACGTGCACCAACCACGCCTCAGGTACGGTCATAGGCGTAATCGATGTCACAAAACGGTGCAACTTCAAATGCGCAGTTTGCTTCTCGACTTTTCCCCAGCAAGAAGTCGATTATGAGCCAACCAAAGAAGCACTCATAGACATGCTTGAGTTCGTAAGCAAAGCTAACCCCAAACCTCCAGCCATTCTCTTTTCAGGCGGTGAACCCCTAGAACGGGAGGATATGCCTGAAATAATCGGCGCTGCACATCGACTAAAGTTCATGACTATATTAGCGACCAATGGGACACATTTGGTCGACACCCCTGGGCTAGCAAAGAAGCTAAAAGATAACGGCTTAAATATCGTTTATTTATCGTTTGACAGTTTCCACGAAGAATTCAACAAGAAGATTAGAGGACAAGCACTCGTAGACAAAAACTTAAGGCTATTGAGGTTTGTCGAAAATACGACATGGAAATCATCTTAGTTAACACTTTGATGAAAAGCTTGAATGATAACGAAGTTGGCGACATGATACGGTTCGCTGCCAAAAACACTGACATAGTGCGAGGTTTAATTTTCCAGCCCATCGCCTTCACGGGCAGAGCTACCGAGAACCCCTTCCGTGAGAATTTCCGTGAATGGTCTTTTGCAGAGGACGTTGAAAAACAAACTTACGGCGAAATAAAAACCACTGACCTATTTCCGATGTCGGTCATGACTTCTCCGATAAAGATAATGCGTAAATTCATGCAGAAGCCTTGGCCATTGTTCTCTTGCAGTCCACAATGCGGAATTGTAAACTGGATTTACGTTTCAAAAGACGGCAAAATGTTCCCAATTAACCGCTTTGTCAACTTTGACAGGTTCTTTAAGCACATCCGAAAAACCGCTGAAAACGCTGAATCAAAGGGAAAATTTTCCCTGCTCTCATCACTATTCATGGCGTCAATGCTATCAATGAATATGTTCCTAGTCACCAAGGAAGTCGGCATGCTAACCCTAACAAACTCAATTATGAGAATGCATCTTTCGCCATCTTACCAATCGCTCGGAAAAATCCGTAGACGCATCTTCCTACTTGGCTGCATGGCATTCATGGACTCATATAACTTTGACGTCAACCGTGTTCGCCGCTGCGTAGTACACTACATTACCCCAGACAAGAAAATCATACCTTTCTGCGCCTACAACAATATCCATAGAGTAGCAATCGAAAAAGAGTACGCTGAAAGGCATAAGACGGCTTAACTTACCACTTGAATGTTTAAGACGCAATAGTTGTTTACATTGTTATTTGTAAACTGGTAAGCTCCTGAATCTGGATTATACTGCCAGAGCTCAAAAACCACCGAGTAGCTTCCAACTTGATTTTCCGTAACTGTAACTGACTTTTGCCAGCTTTGACCATTCCCTAAAGTCATATTATACGCTTCAATGGGCTGAGTATTAACTGGCAAAGTTGTAAGGTCATTGGTGATTTTCACTAAAACCTGGTATTGCACAGTGCCACCCATGTTGTTCACAACGGTAACCGGCACGTTGAATGTGCTGTTCTGATTAGCAACCAAAACTGAAGGGTAATTAGCGGCTTTGTTTTGTGAATCAAGCACGTAAATTGTGCTGTACCCCGCCGGCGCCAGCCTAAAAAACACAAAGTAACCTACAGCTATTGCGGAAATAATTATTAATGCAAGGAAAATGGCGACAGCGTAGCCTTTTTCATCGTTTAAACCAATTTTTCTGCCAATATTCTTCATTTTTTCTAACCATGTCGGCATCCAGAAGGCCCCTAAATATAGTGCTAAATATTTCAATTCCTGACTTAAATTTTTTGAGCTTGGTTTTCCCGTATTTTCGGGCTTTATACGTGGTGGGAACTTCAACCATGCTGTATCCTTCTTTGGCGAATTGCACAAGCATTTCAGTAGCGAAAGCCATGTCTCCCTCGTTTAACTTAACTTTGTCGATGGCTTCATGAGATATTGCTCGGAAACCTGATTGTGTGTCGCTGAGGAATTGGCTGTAGAAGAAGTCGAAAAAGAAGGTAATCACTTTGTTTCCAACGAAATTCATGAATCCCATGGCTTTGTTTGGGTCATACATGCGGGTGGCTAAAACCATGTCAGCGTCTTTCTGAATCATCCTATCCAGCAAGCGGTTGATGTGTTTTACATCGTAGGTGCCATCGCCGTCAACCATCACAATAATGTTGCCTTTCGCGTTTTTCATGCCTGTTTTAAGAGCGGTACCATATCCGAGTCTTGGTTCAATAATAAGCTTGCAAAAACTTGTGTCTTTAACGATTTCTATTGTTCCATCAGTAGAGTTGCCATCAACAACAATTATCTCCTTTGGATACGCCAACTCTTTCTCGATGGTTGTGACAGCCTCTAAGATGTTTCCTGCTTCATTAAGTGTTGGAATTACTACCGAGACCAGTTCTACTTTCGACGTCATGCTAACTCCCATCGTAAAGGCTATACTGTTTCATCAGCTTGGTTAAATAAGTTCTTCGTATATCCCGATGAGTGTTTCAACGTTTTTATCCCAACTAAACTTTTCTTCCATCACTGCTCGAAGCTCTAATTTGCGTGAAGAAAAATCAATATTAGAAAATTCCAAAATTGCTTTTGCAAGCAGCTCCGGCTGGTTAGATGGCACTAATTTTCCGTAATCTTCCATTAGAATTTCCCTTATTCCTCCAACGTTTGTGGCTATTACTGGCAATCCGCAAGCCATGGCTTCGAGCGCAACCAAAGGCAAGCCTTCTCCTGATTTTGATGGCAGCACAAAGAAGTCTGCCGCGTTATAGTAAAACGGTAAATCTTCATCTTTAACAAAACCTGTAAGCCTAAAATTGTTTTCTATCCCTAACTGTCTAATTTTGATTTGGACGTTGTTTAGGTCTGGTCCTTTTCCAACGACTAGAAAAGTAATCTTTGGGTTCTTTCTGACTGCTATGTTTGCGCTCTCTATTAATGTGTCAATACCGTTTTTGTAAACAAGCCTTCTGACGGTTAAAACCACGATTGAGTTTTGGGGAATTCCCAGTTTTCTTCTCATTTCCTCTCTTTTTCCATTCAAAGGTCTGAAACGAACCAAGTCAACCCCGTTATGTAACACTTTAATCTTCCCAGGTTTTGCTCCTAAACTTAAAACATAATCCTTGGTTGCATTGCTCACAGTGATTATTTTGTCTGCTTCTTTCAGCGTCTCCTTTCCAACCGCCAAGTCATTTAACCGTTCAACACTGTCAAAAATGCTGTCGTATTCAATGAAGGTGTTGTGCTGCGTTAGGACAAATGGCTTATTGTACCTCTTCGCAAGTTTAGCGGCGATAAGCGAGGTAAGGTACGGGTGACCGTGAGCATGGACTATTTTGCTTGATTTTACAGCTTTAAGAAAAGTTTCAAGGCTTGTTACTGTCGGAATCGAGTAGGGTATTCCAAGACGGAAACCCGTGTTTAAAGATTCATAACACTCAACGTTTACGCCGTCAACAACATAATGTTTAGGCGTTCCAATCCGGTTCGTGACCACCATGGGCTCAAAGTTTTTCTGAAGCAGCCGCTTGCTCTGTTCATTAACAACCCTTTCTATTCCGCCAACATGGGGCAGAAAAGTATGTGTAACAATACAAAGCCTTGTTTGAACCATGGAAGCCCAACTGCATAAACTCCTCAATCAACATAGTATTATAATCTTATGGAAAACACAGTAGTTCCGCAAGTGAGCTTTAATAAAGCTTGAAAACGTCTAAACGATGTTGTGGAGTTATTCAATCAAGAACCAGCCAGTATCACCGCAGGTTCCTTCAATGGCTAAGAGCACTATACTTGTCTAGGGCTTTACATTTGCAGGTCTTAAACGCCTTAGAAAACGTGTATACAAATGTACTGACAAAACGTATATTTTTTTGACCTACCGGTAGATAGAGACTACACATATATTCAACCCTACCGAAAACAACGACAAATAAAAAACCTACACCAAAAAATTACTTTTAAGTAAACCAACGAAAACCTACACTTTTGCTAAAAACACTTGCGGATCTACTGAAACAGTAAATGCGAATTTGCTTAATGCGAGTCTCTCCCAATATCATAGGGGATCATTTTGGATGCTCTTTTCTCAAAGTTCAAGAGTTTTGTTCAAGAACTGATTTCACCGATTTTCATGTTTGAAATGAAGAAGGGCGCATTGTACCAGAAAGAAGACCTCATAGATTTAACGCTCAACACAGCTCTGATGAGAGTTATCGTGTTTGGTTTGAAGCAGCTCTTGAACTTTGTATAACTAAAACGACTGAGGCTGGTTCTAAAGAGATAGCTTTAGCAAAAATGACTGAATTTCTAGGTTTAGTCAAGGATGATAAGCTGGAGAGGCTTAAGGAGATGCTTTGGAAGGTTAAGTTGTAGATTTGGTGCTCAATATTTTCTCTATTTCTGCCTAGGTGTTCGCCTATTTTTTTGCCTCTTTCGTTCAGAGAATACAACGGGTTGTATGGTAATGTTGTTTTTGTTTCAACTTCTAAGAGGTTGTTTTCTTCAAGAAATTTTTTTGCTGAATATATTGCTTTTTGGCCAGCGCTTGTTTTGGCTATTATTGTTGAAACGTTTGATTTTGGGTGTCGGTAGAGAAATAGTATTAGGCGGGCAACAGCTGAGAGTTCATCAAAGCGGTCTATAGCGGACATATATGGGTCGTTTTGAAGTTGACGTCGTTTTTGCTTATCTGCCTACTTATCCATTAGGCATATTATGCGTTATGTAAATTATGCGTAAAGCTTAAATTGCGAACGGCTAATAAGAGGGCTATCGAGCAGAACGTAAATGCCGTAAATGCTCTCGCCCAATGATTGTATTTATGCATTTATGCTTTTTGCCCGATAAAAATAAACAATAAGGAAGAAAAAATAGATGAAAATGCAAAATCTAAAAAGTAAAACTATGGCTATTCTTGATTGCAGCAATTTTAACATTCTCAATGACAGCTTCAATGACACTAATACCAAACGCTAACGCATTAGCAGCAGGTAAAATAGATGTTGTAACCTATGCTTACTGCGCAGCTTCACCTAATCCTATAGGAGTGGGACAAACCATTGACGTTAACTTCTGGGTCGACGAACCGCCACCAACAGCGAACGGCGTTTACGGCGATAGATGGATGGGTATGACTGTGATAGTTACACTGCCAGACAAAACCACTACAACACTAGGACCATTTACATCCGATGATACAGGAGGAACCCACACTACTTACACGCCCACCGCAGTCGGAAATTACACTTTCGAGTTTATCTTTACCAGGACAAATATTAGCAGGCAAAAATCCCCCGCCGGGCGGTTTCGCCGCTATCTTTCCAGGAGAAATTTCACCAGCAGCGTATATTGGCGATTATTATGAACCTAGCAATGCCACAGCAACGGTTACAGTGCAATCGACGCCAATAGCAGGTTTTCCGCTAACTCCGCTTCCAACTGCTTACTGGACAACGCCGATCTATGCTTTGAACACCAATTGGTATTCGATTGCCGGGCCATGGCTTGGGACAGGTGAAGTGAACTTTGGCACCACTGGAACGTACAATAACACCGGTGATTATAATCCATATACTACAGCGCCAACCACCGCTCACATCCTCTGGACAAGGCCTGTGGCATTCGGAGGCGTCGCCGGAGGAGGGGAATTCTCTGCGAGCGGCAGTGAAACAGGCAACTTCTACGCAACTGCGCAGTACGAACCTAAATGGCAACCAATAATCATGCAAGGCATACTCTACTACGAGGAATATCCAACTAGCTCAACTGTCCCAGCAGGCTGGGTTGCCGTAAACTTAGAAACAGGACAAACACTGTGGACTGACGATGCCGCAAACTTAGGTGGTGGTTCTCCAGCTCAAAGCGCCCTAACAGCTAATGGCCAAGTTACGAGTCTGATGTGCGGTCAATACCTCGACTATGTGTCACCTAACCAATACGGCTTCTTACCATACTTATGGAGCGAAGGAACACCTGCTGGAATCAACTCGATTGGAACCGCATTCAACCTGTTTGATGCAATGACTGGAGACTACTTATGTAGCATTGTTAACGCCTCAGTCTCAGGAAGCGCCGTATCCTCAGTTTTTCAGGTTTTACTCTTGTGTCAGATTCACAGGGAAACTTGCTAATATACTACGTCAACAGTACTGCTGGCACGCAAATAATCGATGGCAAACTTGTCACTACCCCTGTTGGCGGCTCAATGCTTCAGTGTTGGAACTCGACGCAATGCATCTTGTATCCCACCGGCTTCATACCGGGCGTTACTGGTGCAAATTGGATGTGGAGACCAGCACAAAACGGCCTCTACAACTTCGCTGCCGGAATAATGTGGGCAGCTCCAGTACCCTATAGCTATGATGGCACTAATTTGACCGTTGCTCTCGGGATGCCTACTGGTAGTGGTGGTGGAGGAATATCAAGCGGAGTAGTATTTATGGACTCAGTGACTTGGGCGGGAGGTGCATTCTTTAGTACTGGATCGGAGATTGACGCAGGCTTCAGCGCAACCAACGGACAACTGCTGTGGATAAAAAACGACACCAGAGTACCCAATACACTTCTAGGTACTGGTGCTGATTATTATCTTGGCGATGGGTATTACACTTACTACGAATGTGGTGCATTGAAACTCAGCTGTTACAGTCTCGCTACAGGTGACCTGGTATGGTCACATATACTTCCGAATGCGCGACCTTATGATTCCCTTGGCGGTCGCGGTATTATTGCTAACGGCACACTCTATATGACGACATACGGAGGAGATGTTTACGCCTATGACTTGGCAACTGGAAATCTTGAGTGGCAATATAACACGCCGAGCGGTGGTTTCGAGTCTCCCTACGCTGATTACTCTCTATGGGTTTTCATGGAAGATACAGTCGCTAATGGTATGCTATTCGTCCCCGAAGGCCACATGTACAGTCCGCCACTATACAAAGGATGCCAGCAGCTGGCTTTAAACATCACTAATGGACAAGTGGTATGGAGTATAGATGCATTCGACGTTGACAACGCTCCCGCCATCGCATATGGCATAATGACAGATCTAAACTGCTACGACAACCAAATATACGCATATGGCATGGGACCCAGCGAAACATCTGTTACAGCACCTGACATTGGCGTAACAACTGCCACACCAGTAACGATAACAGGTACAGTGATGGACATCTCTGCCGGTTCACAACAAAATGCAGTTGCAGCAAACTTCCCCAATGGTCTTCCATGTGTTTCTGATGCAAGCATGGCTCAATGGATGGGTACGTTTACGAGCAGCAGCCAATGCCAACCAATTCACCGGCGTTCCAGTAACGTTGACCGCTCACTGATCCAACGGCAACTACATCACCCTCGGCAGCGCTACAACCGATGTAAACGGCACGTTCCACTACACTTGGACTCCTCCAAACATCCCAGGCACCTACACTGTCACTGCTACATTTGCTGGTACCAACGGCTACTGCGCCATCCAGCGACGAAACCAACATCGGTCGTACACGGACCTGTTGCTGCCGCACCTACCCTGCACCTGTCTCAGGCTTAGCAACAATGTCAGGCTTAACTTATGGGATCGCTGCTGCAGTAATCGCTATAATCATCGCAATCGCCATAGTCGGCTTACTCATAATAAGAAAAAAGCCCTTGTCATAAAAACAAAACAGTAAAACAACCGCAATCCCTCTTTCCCCCTTTTTTAGTGGGTCCAAAACGATTCAAATCAAAGGCATGAGAGAAAAGACAGAGAAGATAGGCTGAGTAGGCTCTGGTTAAATTCGAAAAAGTTCCTGAGAAAGAATTTGCATTTTTCTTTTCTCCTTCAATGTTCCAGAGCCTCAGCAAACCTTGAGGTGAGAATATGACGCCGGAACAAGAAGAGCTGTTTAGTGAAATCTTAAACGCCGAAGACGGCGACTACATCACACAAGCCCAGGTGTGTAGGGCAATGAAGCCGCAGGGATGGTGAAAAAAGCAATGGAGAAAAGAATAAGGGCTGAGAAGGCTCTGGTCAAATTCACTAAACAAATGTTAAAAGTAGAAAATATAGTTGTAAAAATAAATTGGCTAGAAATCGTTGAAAAATTAAATAAACAAGGGAATAACGTCTGGACGAAGTTAACCATCAGGTCAGAAATATACGGCGTACGAAAAATACGCCCCCTATAATTTTTTTGAGGCCTAGAAACATGACCCAAACCGAAAGAATCACCATACGCCTAACTAAACGCTACCTACAAAACCTCAACTCACTAGTAGAAAAAGGAGAATACAACAGCCGCAACGAAGCCGTAAGAGCAGCCCTACGCGATCTATTCCAAAAACACCAAAACGCAATTTTACCCTAGAGCACAGCATACAAATGTCACTATTTACCAAAGTTTTATAAATAAGGCGGCGACAAAAGGGGCTACTGAGTAAGAAACGTAAATGCCGTAAATGCTCTAAGATGTCACCAATCCCTAATGGCTTTTTAGAAAAGGTGCGGGGTCTTTCCAAGTGGCGCCGGGAGGGAGAGATGGATGAGATTTACTCTCGAAACGTCAAAAGAAACTTGGAATTTAGGTAAATAATTTTTGGCACTGTCCTGACTTAGCTGAGTTAATGTTGCATTGAAGAAATAGTGCCATTTCTGTAGCTTAGATGGAAAAACTTCCGTTGTTACTCGTGTTTTTCTCTCCTAATTTTGCATGAACTTCTACTGAGACTGCAAAAAGGATTAACACATCTAAAATGGACCAGTGCCTAATTTTCAGATACGGTTCCATCCGACTTGGGTTTTACAGCCCAGCGGCTCTATCACAGTTCGGTTTTTGATCCGTTTCAGACTGTGTGAAAACTCAAATTTAGAGCATGACTAAATTCGCATCTACTGTAAAACAAAGTCTGGTTAAGAAACGGCTTAGGTGTATACTTTTGCTACTTGAACTATCAAGCAAATAGTATACCCTCCCCTACCTCCATTAATTATAGAAACTCTAGTAAAATTGACTTATCCTGCATTAGGCTGCCTGCAAAAATTAAATCGGAAAAAAGTGTTTTATGGTTTAGCTTGTGCGTTTTTGGTGGCGCGTGTATAAACGTTTGATGATACGCCTGCAACTAAAGCGCCTATAGCGTCGTTTGTGATTGAGCCGAGCTTTTTTAGAATCCCGGGTTTAGCTTGGTCAAACCGTACGTATTCGAAAACTGCTCTGGTTCCACCGATGTAGCTGGCAATTGCTATTCCTAAAACTTCGTCGGCGACTGGTCCTGGTCTCCCCCTGAACCTTTCTTGCGTCAATCCGGGAATAAGTCCCTTCTCAGCATCTTCTTGCGCATGGAAAGCAGCTATTTCAAGGATGGAAACATTAACATCCGCCAGAACATCGAGGAATTCTTCTCTGAGCATTTCAACGGCTTTTTCCTCTGTTTCCACGCCTGGATGAGGCACGAACATTTCAAGTGCACAGTGAATGAGGCTTTTTAGGGATATGTCTTTTTGTTCAAGAAACTCAAGTAAGGCTGGCATTTCATTGCTCATAATTTTCCACCTCAATTTTTAAAGGTGAAGTGTGCTTTAAGCGTTACGTGAGCCAGATTTACCGACACCGTTAAACAGAAGTCTCTATTTCTCAATTATATCTTTCAGTTTTTTCAAAGCTACATCATAGCTCTCGTCAATTGCTTTATGAACACGCAATTTGTCAATTAGCTTGCCGAAAACCGAATAAGGCAATTCATAATCCATCATCTGGGTCACTTTAGTTCCGGCTTTTGTGGGACTGAGAGCAAAATATCCAGAAGCTGTAAATGCGCCACCAGTAGTTCGCCACGCGACCTTCTCGTTCTCAGTAAACTCTGTTATCTCAGCATCCATTTCCCTTATTGTGCCCCCCACCTCAATGATTTCGTGGACAGTTGAGCCTACTTTTTTGCTCAGCCGGTAATGGCGGTCCATCGCTGGCTTGCCCTCCTCGTCCATGATGGTGTCTCCCTTCTTGTTCTTCCGCTCCGTCCGATAGATACCTTTGTAGATTTCGACCAACCCTTCTTCCTCCTGTGAGCTGACCCCAGCAAAGGCGTTGTACGGAGGGTTGCCGAGCACTACCAAAATGGGCTTATCGCGCTTAACGACACCGGAGCCTTTGCGTTCATCCTCCATTTCCGAAATCGGCAGCGGTGCCGGTTGGTCCTTGAGCTGCCAGCCCGTTAGCGAATTGGTCAGGAAGACGCCCAAACGCTCTTTCTTGGCCTCCGATAGCCTGGCCCCATAGTTCTGAAGCAAAAGGCCGAGCTGAAGGTGCGAGACGACAAATGGCGCGGTCAGGATTTCAAAGCCGAAGACGCGCTCCATTGCAGCGCGTTTGAGGTCTTCGGCCAACAATCCTTCGGAGCCTTTTTCCTTGAGCGTTTCCGCAATGCACTTAAGACCTTCGACCAGAAAGGCCCCCGTGCCGCAACAGGGATCGAGGATATAAACGCGCGGATCGGCCAAACCGTCTTCGATTTCCAGTTCTTCGCGCAGCACGCTATCGACCCGCGCGACCATGTATTGCACGATTTCGGGCGGTGTATACCAGACGCCCAACTCCTTACGCAGTTCCTGGTCGAAAGCCTCTAGGAAAGGCTCATAAAAATACTGGACGGCGTGCCCCTCCTGGAATTTGTCGAAGAAGGCGGGCCGGTCAACCCGGTTCAGTGCGGCGCCAGTCCAATCGAGGACTTCCACCAGTCCGAGCGGGCCTAACTTGGAGGGCATGGCAATCTGCTCGAACAGGGCCTTAATCATGGGCACGTGCAGTTCCCAGGCCGCCTCGTGCCAGTTGAACCGCGCCGCGGTATCGGTGGGCGAGTGTTTCTTGCTCCACAAGACCCACGCCGAGAAGATCCCGTAGAAAAGGGTTTGCACCAACGTAGAACGGAAGAAATGTTCGCCTTTCTTGCCTTCAAACTTGATGCCCAGGGCCTTTTCGAGCGCGCCCCGAAGGGATTCCAGCGCAGGCAGATCGGCACTTTCGGTACGGATACGGGCATCGCGCGCATACGATGCCAGGAACCACGCAACATCTTGTGGGGCGGCCAAGACTGCTGCGTGCAGCAGGACGCGCTTGATGTACTCGACGAAGCGCTCGCCATGCACCGCGGTCAATTCACGAGGATATGCGGCCGCGGACCAGAAATCAGGGCCATCTTCCGCCAGCCGGTAAGTTTCTAACTTGACCGGTTGTCCGTCGCGGTCCTGGCCAATCAGCACGAAATCGCGGTAGTTCGTTACCAGCACTTGCCGATATTTGTTCCAGTATTTCGTTACCTGTTTGGTGTCGGCCGTTACCCATGCGTCGTCGCCGGTGCCCTTGATCTCGATGGCCCCGCGCGACGGATTTTGCCCCTCTAAGGGCTCGGCTTCCGCAGCTTTCTGGAGTTGGTCCGAAGTGAATAGGCCCCCGTCGGGATGTCCCTGCGCCACGGTTTTTCAAGGTCATGACGCAGCGAACGCGCGGCTTGAGCGATTTGCCAATTTCGTTGAACAAGTTGGCCAGTGGGGTGTAGTACGAAGTCTCCGGGACGGCGGCGCCCGTGGAGCGGATGTCGCGCATTTCCCGCAGGTAGGTTTCCAAAGGGTTCATGGATCTTGCGAATGCCTTTCGTGCTTAGGCGGCCGGAAGGGGTTTCACCGTATCAGCTGTAGGTCTACCCGTTGCTGAAATACAAAGTGAGCTCCTCGCTTGTCCATGGGACAATATACCGGCTAGCAGGCACTGGGATACCGCAAACCGAGTGCGACAAAAATTTCCGGCCACGGCAGTCCGCACCGCCCGTACCTCCTGTCCGCCACAGCGTGGACGGCGTGGTAGAAAAAAGGCAAAAAGGGACCACTACGAATTGAGAAACGGGGTATCCGACCCGAGGGAGGGCTTCGCCTCCGACGCCCAAGCGGCTAGAATATTTTCGTGGCAACCCTTCCCCATAGCCTTGGGAGCTTGCCGCCTAAAAAGAAGGGGACTTGGTACCGCCATGTCAATCGAATGTTTCTGGCTAAATGTCCGAACGGCGGCAAGGCAGGTCCTTCCGCCTTCGGTTGCCGCCGATTCTCCCCAGCTCGGGAAACTTCAAAGGGGACGTCACTCGAATCCACTTGCGCCCGTTGCTTGGATCCTATCCCTCCGGCGGCCGGAAACCGATCCGGCCTTTCCGGGGTTCCGTAGGCGGCGCCACCAACTGGCGGATTGCCTCGAAAACCGCTTGAAACTGGGCATCGTACTTTTTCTCCAACTCGGCCACCTTGAGAGCCAAATCGGCGTGGCTGGCAAGCAACTGCCGGCGGCGGACGAAAGCGCGCACGATTTCGATGTTGATTTGGACGGCCCGCGCGGACCGCAGCACGCTCGACAACATGGCGACGCCGTTTTCGATGAAGGCGTAAGGCAAATAGCGCCTGCCGCCGCGTTTCTTTGAGGTCACAGTTTGTGACCTTAAAATCTCGGCTTCGTCCTGGCTCAGCTGGAACATGAAGTCGGACGGGAACCGGGACAGATTCCGCTTGATTGCTTGGACCAGCGCTTTCGTGGAAACTCCGTACAGCTTGGCCGGGTCGGCATCGAGCATGACCTTTTCGCCGCGGATCAACAGAATGGCCTTCTCGATGCGCTCTGGCGAAATGGGCAGGCCGGGTTCGTTCATCGTTCCTCAAACGGTTTCACTTCTTTACAGTGTGAGAAACCGCGGCGCGATCAGTCAATAGCAACGCCCCGCCTTCTACCGGTGATTTTGCCAAAACAGGGGGGCCTCTGCTTCAGTGTGCGCTGGCGAGGGTATGCCAAACTGGGGAAGGATTCCCCAGGCAGTCCGCCAAAGCGTTGGCGGCGAGGTGGAGGGTGGGGCCTCCTTGCCAAAGCGCGGCGCGGGGAAAGAAGGCATCAGGGCTGCTGCCGATTCGCGTAGGGCGGCAGCGTGCTCAGTCGCGGGTCATCGACCGGACCGCCGACCGTGAAGTGATAGAGGTCCTGAAACTCGTCGCCGCGAAGGCCCAGGCTGGTCGTGAAAGGCGTCGTCGAAGTAACAGCCGATTCCCGTTCCGCGGACGCCGGCAGCCTCCGCCTCCAAATAAAGGACCTGACCGAGCACGCCGGCCTCCCAGAAGAGCCGAGGATACCACCAGGCGCCGCGATCGCGGATGACCTCACCGAAGTCCGCAATCATGCCCAGGCTGAACGCACCATCGGCGGCAATCTCCTGATGGCAGCTCACGCGCTGGGCAAGTTCTCGAAAATCGCCTTTTTTCAACAGGAACAGCCGCAGATGCGCCGGACTTCCGGCTATCCGGTCCCAGAGAAAATTCTTGTGCATGGCGGACCGGAGCCGGTCGTGTACGGCCGGGGAGCGCTCGAAGGCGTACAGTCCGGCGCCAGGCCGCGGATGCGATGCACGAATAGCCCGAGGTGGATGCGAGGCCCCCACGGTAACGAATCCCACGGCGGAACGTTCGGCCGCGGCAGCAGACGGTCGAGCATGTCGTAAAGGGCTTCCACTGGGATCGAGGTGGTCTCATCCAGCGCGAGGCAACTGCGGCGCTGCCGGATCAGTTTCGCCGCGGCAATGTTGGCGGTAGAATTCAATGGCGGCAATGTCCGATCCCCGGTCGGCGGATGCGGGCTCGTCACGGGCTTCCAGCTCGCCGCGGCAACTTGGTCGATGATCGGCCAATCCACGTGTGCCGAACTGAGCGGGTTAGCATGGCCGATCCAGGAAGCATAGCCTGGCGCTGTCACGAACTGCTCACCGGGTAAGGCCGGGTCGTTCGGGTTCGTCCGGATGAGTAAGATTGCGTCAGGTTGTTCGCGGTCCGCCGGGCTAATCGTGGCGAAACTGGCTTCATGTTTCAGCCCGAGCAGCCCGGCAACGGCGGCACTGCCGAGGTGGTCGAGGAGCACGGCGGACCAGCCGAGAGCGGCGGCCGCAAAACGCAGGGCGGCGATGGCGTGTCCGAGGTCGTGCTGGCAGTATCGAAATGCCCGTTCGCCGTATTTCCAGGCTTCCCGCCAGTGAATGGATGGCAGGCCGACAAGAAACGTGCCGAGCGAAAGAGCTGGGTCGAAAGCGCAGCGGTGTTCGAACCAGTGGTCGCGACTGACATAATGGTGGCACCCGGCGGGTAAACCGGGTAAGGGCGGCACGATGGCGTAGCCTTCGGTCGGGTGCAGGTTGCCGCTGGATGGGTTGCAGCGCAGCGCCCACGCGAACCCCGGTATTGCTTCCAGGCCGAGAGGCCCAGGGACAACTCGAAAAAGACGGCAACACTTTCCAAATCGAGAGGACGGGGAGCAACGGCACCGGGCCGGTACAGATCAGCAAAAGGGACAATCAGGCGGTCGGCCAAAAGCGGCAAGTAGGTACGAGGGGCGCCGGTGAAGGTGCGAAAGGGGTCGGGTTGAGTCGCCCAGTCCAGGTAGCCGGGGGAGCGGGCATACTGGGTCAGGTGGTGTTTGGTCCGCTGGTGGTAGGCCAGAACTTGATCCACGGGACCAGGGCTGTTCAAACCACGGGGTTGGTCGGGCATGCAAGAGCCTTCTTTCGCGTTCGCTGTAGACTATCCGAGTTTGCACCCATTTGCGGAGGTACACGTCCATGAAACTGCCAGGGTCACGGATCGCCGGGCGCGGTGCATTCACGCTTATCGAGCTGCTGGTGGTCGTCGCCATCATCGCCTTGCTGGCCAGCCTGCTCATGGCTGCCCTCTTCAAGGCCATGACGACGGCCAAGATGGTGGAAAACCGCAACGACATCGCCGACCTGGAAGCGGCCATTGCCGATTTCAAGCAAACTTTTCAAGTCGATTACCTGCCCAGCTACATCGAAGCCGGCGATCCGTACTACACGCGGCTCTACCCGGCGGCCGGCGCGAATTGGCCGACTTGCCCACCTGTTCTCCAGAGCAGCCAGAGCCTGATTTTCTTCCTCGGCGGCGTCAACGGACAGGGTTTCAGCTCAAACCCGCTTGCCCCGTTAAGCCCCTTCGTCCTCGGTTCCGGGGAACAACGCAAAGGCCCCTTCACCAACTTTCAGAAGGTCCTCTCGACCCATCCTGCGAACGGATTTCTCTGTGACCGGTACAACAATCCCCTCGCCTACTTCAGCACCTTTGGCACGCCAAACTCGTACCTTGGAACAGAGAACCAGACCATTGGCTGCCCCGCTCCCTACCAAACACCGGCCGTCAACGGCAGTAGTACCTACCTCAATCCCGATACGTTCCAGATCATCTCCTCCGGCGCCAATGGCGTATTCAACCAGGGCAACACCTGGCCGGGCGTGACCGGCCCCGCCGGCTTCGACGACCTCAGCAATTTCGCCACCGGTCCCTTGGGTGCCGGACAATAACCATCGCAATACCAATTTTTATTCTTGTCACCCTCTGGC